>NZ_JBHZOT010000002.1:0-917721 GCF_042787735.1 Priestia sp. YIM B13490 | reverse complement strand
GCGATTGTGGCGAAGTGGTTAACGCACCGGATTGTGGTTCCGGCATTCGTGGGTTCGATTCCCATCAGTCGCCCCATCTTAAGTAACGCGGGTGTAGTTTAGTGGTAAAACCTCAGCCTTCCAAGCTGATGTCGTGAGTTCGATTCTCATCACCCGCTCCAAAAATGGGCCTATAGCTCAGCTGGTTAGAGCGCACGCCTGATAAGCGTGAGGTCGGTGGTTCGAGTCCACTTAGGCCCACCATATTCCACAGTAGCTCAGTGGTAGAGCTATCGGCTGTTAACCGATCGGTCGTAGGTTCGAGTCCTACCTGTGGAGCCATACTGGCCCGTTGGTCAAGCGGTTAAGACACCGCCCTTTCACGGCGGTAACACGGGTTCGAATCCCGTACGGGTCATCTTAAAAGCAGTTTGCATATGCAAACTGCTTTTTTTGTTTGTAAACGGAGTTTATTCTTTTGTCTAAACTCTATTTTTCATTTTTCTATGATTTCCTCGCCTCAAATTACATTTCTTATAGCACATCCATAAACGCTTGTTCTAAATTTCGAAAAAAAACCTACAATAGTAATAACGGCATACTGTTTGTACAAAAGGAGGGGAATGCGTGAAAAAAATTGTTTGGTGGTCCATCGGAGTTTTTCTTGTGTATGGAGCGTGTATTTGGGTGTATTTATTCTATATAAGCGATACCTCTATTCCACAATCATTAAAAGGCACCAGCGTAGACCCGGCTACGTTTATGAATACACGAGAACTTATGTTAACCGAAAAATATTCAAAAATTAGAGATGCGCTCTTTTTTATCCGAATTCCATATGAGTGGCTAGGGTTTATTTTAATTTTAGTGTTAGGTGTGTCTAAGAAAGTTAATAAGTGGTCTAAAGATGTCAGCCGTTTCAGTCTTCTCCAAACTGCTATTTATGTATTTTGGTTATCCGTTCTGCTGCTGATCTATTCTTTTCCTATGGACTGGATTAGCTATAAGCTTTCAAAGGCTTATCATATTACGACGCAACCTTTCCAGGGATGGATGAAGGATCTTTTTACAGATTTTTGGGTGAACTATGCCACCATGTTTTTAGTGATTGCTGTGTTATATGCATTCATTCGTAAGTTTTCAAAAAGATGGTGGCTGTATGCGTGGCTAGTATCTATTCCATTTACGCTATTTTTGACGTTTATTCAACCAGTGGTTATCGATCCGTTATATAACGATTTTTATCCATTAAAGAATAAAGAGCTGGAAACGAAAATTTTGCATTTAGCAGACGAAGCTCATATACCTGCTAAGCATGTATATGAAGTAAACATGTCTGAAAAAACGAACTCCCTTAATGCATATGTGACGGGAATAGGTTCTAATTCAAGAATTGTGTTATGGGATACTACTCTTAATAAATTAACGGAACGTGAAATTTTGTTTATCATGGCGCATGAAATGGGTCATTATGTAAAGAAACATATTTATGTGGGGATTGCTTCAGCATTAGTTTTATCGATCGTAGGCTTATGGCTAACGAAACATTTAGCCAGCTTTGTGATTAAGAGATGGGGAAAAGCATTAAAAATTACTTCTCTTAGTGATTTAAATTCTTTACCGCTTATTCTACTTATTTTTTCTATTCTTACATTTGCTGTGAGTCCGTTAACAAATATGCAGTCGCGTCATCATGAACTTCAATCTGACACGTACGCTATGGACCTAACAGGAGATAAGCAAGCTGCTATTAAAACGTTTCAGGACTTAACGAAATCAGGACTATCTCAGGTAAATCCGCCGTATTTAGTGAAGATTTTCCGATATGGTCACCCAACAATACTGGAAAGAATTTCATTTGTTGAGAAGTATGAAAGAAATGAATAAGTGATATAAGAAAAAGTAAAGGATATATGAAGCCTTTTATACGTAGGTATTAATAGAAAAGCCTCCTTGCGAGTAGGAAAAAAATTCTAAAAGGAGGTTTCATTTTCGAAAGTACTGTTATATAATAACGTATGTAAAATAAAAACTGTTTTATAACAATAGGGAGGAATAGTTATTTGTGATTGAAAAGATAGCAGTCAAAATTCTCAGCGTATATTCACCTCAGCTAAGTCTTACTACATGTCCTTCAACTACTTACTTATTTCATCTACGTTCTTGCTAATATTATGGCAAGCTGCTAATTTACTTCATCATGAAACAGACATATTCTAACTGCTGCGTTTTATATTTTTGTGAATATAGAATTTTAAATTCATTAGGGGGTATAAAGAATGAAAGACATTCGTGTAAAAAACCTTGAAGAGAACTGGAAAAGCGATGAGCGTTGGAAAGGAATTGAACGTCCATATTCTGCAGAAAAAGTCATTGGGCTAAGAGGGTCCATTGATATTGAACATACGCTTGCTAGAAGAGGAGCCGAAAAGTTCTGGAACTTATTAAAAACAGAGCCATACGTTCATGCCTTAGGAGCTCTAACAGGAAATCAAGCGGTACAACAGGTAAAAGCAGGGCTAAAAGCAATTTACTTAAGCGGATGGCAAGTAGCTGCAGATGCAAATCTTTCAGGAAACATGTATCCTGATCAAAGTTTATACCCGGCAAACAGCGTGCCCCATGTTGTGAAACGAATCAATCAAGCGCTGCAGCGTGCTGATCAAATTCAGCATTTAGAAGGAGAAGGGGATATCGATTACTTTGCTCCAATTGTAGCAGATGCAGAGGCAGGGTTTGGAGGACAGTTAAACGTATTTGAACTCATGAAAGGAATGATTGAGTCGGGAGCATCTGCCGTACACTTTGAAGATCAATTATCCTCTGAGAAAAAGTGTGGTCATCTCGGCGGCAAGGTATTGCTTCCAACTCAAACCGCTGTGAAAAATTTGATTGCTGCTCGTTTAGCTGCTGATGTAATGGGGGTTCCAACACTTCTGATTGCTCGTACCGATGCTGATGCCGCTGATTTAATTACAAGTGATGTTGATCCTGTAGATCGCCAGTTTATTACAGGTGAACGCACCGCTGAAGGTTTTTATCGCACGAGAGCCGGAATCGATCAAGCTATTGCTCGTGGCTTAGCATATGCGCCATATGCGGATCTAGTATGGTGTGAGACGTCTGAACCAAACTTAGAACAAGCACAAAAATTTGCAGATGCTATTCATGAAAAATTCCCAGGTAAAATGCTTGCTTATAACTGTTCACCATCTTTCAACTGGAAGAAAAAGTTAGATAAGAAAACGATTGAAAAATTCCAAAGAGAAATTGCAAAAATGGGCTACAAGTTCCAGTTTGTTACGCTTGCTGGCTTCCACGCTTTAAACCACAGCATGTTTGAGCTGGCACGAGGATATAAAACAAGAGGAATGGCAGCTTATTCAGAGTTACAAGAAAGAGAGTTTGCTAGTGAAGTAAATGGATATACAGCTACAAGACATCAGCGTGAAGTAGGAACGGGCTATTTTGATGAAGTGGCACAAGTAGTTTCTGGTGGGACTTCTTCTACAACAGCTTTAAAAGGTTCCACAGAAGAAGAGCAGTTTCAGACGCATAAATAACAAAAAAACCTATGAGTGGAATGGTCGGTTACGTCCACTCATAGGAAAGATTCTACTAAAAAAGATTCTTACAGGTGTAAGAATCTTTTTTTATGTAGTAAACACGATTTAACAGACAGCTGTTCTTCCTGAGAAGAAAGGATCTGCCTGTTAAACGTACATATAAATCGTTAATATGAATTAAGCTCCTGAAATATTAAGTAGATGTTTGAAGCAGGGATTGGTACTGTGCTGATAGCTCATAAAAAGCAGTTTCATCACGTTGATCTAATGCCGTGTTAATGTTTGTTTCTAACAGTTCTTTTTGACGCTTAAAAAGCGATTCATCAATTACCATTTCGATATAAACATCCAACATACTCACAGTATCAATTACTTTTTTCTTGCGAGCGAGGGACTTCATCATTTCCGTGTACGATTTTTCATTGTTCATACCTCATCACCTCTGCACCCTTTTTATTATTATATAGATTAAAAGGAGAAAAAACAACTAATTTTCTAAATTTTTAGATTTTTATTTTTAGAAATGATAAAGTAAAAGGGAAACGCTATTTTTGTTTTTATCAATTGACTATTTGGTTTAAAAATGAGTGCTTGGGGGCGAAGAAATTGAATCATTTAAAAAAGCGTACGGTAACGATAGAGGATTTGTATGAACTGAAGTCTGTGTATAATCCTCAGATTTCCCCAGATGGTAAAAGTGTAGTTTATACGGTCCGAGAAACGAAGAAAATAGAAAACACGTATGAGACGCAGCTATTTATGCTAGATCTTGAAACGAAAAAAACAAAGCAATTAACCTACTGTAAAGGAAACAATCATTCTCCAGTATGGTCTCCTGATGGCAAGTGGATTGCTTTTTTATCCGATCGCAGTCAGACCGTTCAGCTCTATCTATTAGCAGCGGCAGGAGGAGAAGCAGAAGTACTCACAGAATTTGAAAAAGGCGTTAGTAATCCGGTGTGGTCTCCTTATAGTGACGAAATTATGTTTTCTACAAAAGTAGGAGAAAAAGCTGTAAGAGTTGAACAAAATCATGAATATCCTCAGCCTTACGAAGTGGAGCGTCTATTGTACAAATCCGATGTTAGCGGTTATTTAAAAGGTGAATATGCTCAAGTTGCCGTCGTTAAACTTAAAAACAAAGAAGTGACGTTTTTAACGGATGGACCTTATCATCACTCTGTTGGGTGCTGGTCCCCTGATGCAAACTCAATTGTATTTTGCAGCAGCCGAGGAGAGAATCCGGATTTATCATTAACTATGGACGTGTTTATTTTGCATCGCGAGACTAAAAAAGTAACATCTATTACAGCAGAAACAGGATATTTTCATCAAGTTTCGTGGTCACCGGATGGGTCATACATAGCATACATTGGAAATGAACGTACATACGGATCGGCTTCAATGAATGACATATACATTTATCAGATCTCTAACCAAAAAACAGCTTGTATCACTGCTGGTATAGACTTAGAAATAGGAGATATGGTAGCAGGAGATTTCCACTTTGGAAGAACCGCAGCGGGAATTATGTGGGGCAGTAATGAAGAATTTTATTTTGTCGTAAGTGAAAAGGGTTCTGTAGGCATATATAAAGGAAATGTGAATGGAAAGTTAGACTCTGTACTTATGGATAATGCTCACGTATATGAGGTATCTGTTCTTCCCAATTGTGAGGAAGCTATCGTGGCAATCAGTACATTTACACATCCCGGAGATCTTTATTCTCTAAATTTAAAAACAGAGGAATTAGTGAAGCTGACAAACGTTAATGACTCATTTTTAAAGCATGTGCAGCTTACACAAGCAGAATCTTTTTACGCCACTTCTACGGACGGTATACATATCCACAGTTGGGTAGTAAAAGCTGCTGCTACCAATGATGTATCTCCAACCATTTTAGAAATCCATGGAGGTCCGCATCTTATGTATGGTCATACATTTATGCTTGAATTCCAAGTACTTGCATCAAAAGGGTTCAATATCCTCTTTTCTAATCCAAGAGGCAGCAGAGGATATGGTCAAGCATTTACAGATGCGGTTCGAGGAGATTACGGAGGCATGGATTATACGGATTTGATGGCAGTGACCGACGAAGCAGTGAAGCGCTACTCTTATATTAATGAAGATAAGCTTGGCGTAACAGGAGGAAGCTACGGAGGGTTTATGACAAACTGGATTGTAGGAAGTACAAATCGGTTTAAAGCAGCGGTAACGCAACGGTCTATTTCAAATTGGACAAGTTTTTACGGCGTTAGTGATATTGGCTATTATTTTACCGAATGGGAATTAAAAGCTGATATTTATGAAAATCCGGAAAAACTTTGGAACCACTCGCCGCTTCGTTTAGCGGAGAATGTTAAAACACCGCTGTTAATCTTGCATAGCGAACAGGATTACAGATGTCCAATTGAACAAGCTGAACAGCTTTATGTGGCCCTGAAAAGAAAAGATAAAGAAGTAGAATTTATTCGTTTTCCTCAGTCTAATCATGAACTTTCTAGAAGCGGTAAGCCTAATTTACGAACGGCGAGACTAAAATATTTAACAAGCTGGTTTAAACGTTATTTAAAACAGTCTCAGTAAAAAGTGCATGGCTGTTCAACCAAATATGTATGTGTAAATAAAGGCTGTATGGCAAGCGTAAAAGGACAGGAAAGGTAAAACGCTGTAAAACTTTTGTTTGGTAAAGGAAAGTAGTACAATAAGTGAAAAGTAGCACAGTTGTTTAAATAAGGAGAACATTCGATGGATTTTGAAACATTAAAGCATTATTTGACGTTAGACGGCGTCCTCGAGTTATTAAAACAATATCAATCATTTGGAATCATTCCAGGGCTGCTGTTGCCTATTTTAGAAGCGTTTATCCCTATCTTGCCGCTTTTTGCGTTTGTAATGGCCAATGCTGCCGCTTTTGGCTTATGGTTAGGCTTTTTAATTTCATGGGTTGGCAGCTGCGTTGGATCACTGCTTGTCTTTTTGATTTTTAGAAAATATGGACAGGCGAGGTTTTTACATTTCATCAGCCGGCATGCGCAAATTCGAAAGATTATGATTTGGGTAGAAAGACACGGGTTCGGACCGCTGTTTATTATGCTTTGTTTCCCTTTTACCCCGTCTTCGGCAATTAATGTAGTAGCAGGACTATCACGTGTTAGTATGGCTCAGTTTATGCTTGCTGTATTAGCCGGTAAAATGGTGATGATATTTATGATGAGCTTTATTGGGGCCGATTTTGTTTCATTTGTGAAACAGCCTCTAAAAGCAGTACTTGTTTTAGTCATCATTTTTGTTCTATGGCTTGTTGGAAAACAAATTGAACGAAGATTAAATGAAAAATCTAAAGTGAAACAGTATGACAAATAGTTTGTTTATATATAACAAATAGTGATGAAAGACTGCTTTTTAATAGGCAGTCTTTTGTTATACATACAGCCAAAAGGGGTATTGTAAACTATAGAAAAGCCTTTTCTTATAGGGATACAACAGCATTTTTGAAAAGATCTTAAAATTTTTCTTAAAGAAGTTATTTGTCTGTTTATTCGGTTGGCAGAACAATGCATATACAGGGTATCTGTCCAGTAATGAACAAGTTTTTTGTTTATCAATTGTGAGAAATATGCTAAAATAAAAGAAAAAACTGGGAATAAATTAGACGTCTATTCCTAGTTGCACCTAAGTAATGAACCCTTTGTTTTCTAGAGATATACGTGTTTTTTCTCAACATGTATTATCACCTCATGTATTTCAAAACGTTTTCTTAAAAATTATATGAATGATTTTTGAGCTTGACTACTAAGATGTAAGTAGAGGGATCATTACTAGAAAAGCACCAAATGATCATTAAGACGTGCTTGGCGTCGTTTTGAGGAGGGGAATGCGCTACTGAGATTCAAGCGACTTGCTGATTAATCGTTGTTAGTAAGCGTCTTATAGCGCGGGTGACATGAGATTAAAAGATAAAGTGGCAATTATTACGGGTGCAGCAAATGGATTAGGATTCGAAGCTTCTCGAATATTCGCACAAGAGGGTGCAAAGGTCGCTATGGTTGACTACGATGCAAAAACGGGAGAAGAACGAGCAGCTCAGCTAAAAGAAGAAGGCGGAGATGTAGCATTTTTTCAAGTGAACGTAGCGGATCGAGACAGTGTAGATGCAATGGTAGAAGAAGTAGTGAAACGCTACTCTAAAATAGATATTTTAATTAACAATGCAGGTATCACCAGAGATGGAATGCTAACCAAATTATCAGTTGAAAATTTTCAAGCAGTAATCAACGTAAACCTTACAGGCGTTTTTCACTGTACACAAGCAGTGGTACCGCATATGATTGCTCAAGGTAAAGGGAAAATTATTAGCACATCTTCGGTATCTGGCGTATATGGAAATGTTGGTCAAACAAACTATGCGGCGACAAAGGCAGGCGTAGTAGGAATGACAAAAACATGGGCTAAAGAGCTGGGACGAAAAGGAATTAATGTAAACGCTGTAGCTCCCGGGTTTATTGAGACGGATATGGTGAAGGCGATGCCAGACAAAATCATTGATCAAATGAAATCCACTATTCCTTTACAAAGACTAGGTCAGCCTTCTGACATTGGTTATGCTTATCTGTATTTAGCATCTGATGAGTCCAACTATATTAACGGTACAACACTTCATGTAGATGGTGGAATCATGATGTAAAAGTAGAAAATAATTCGCTTTTCTAAAACTTTTCAGTGGTCTTTTGACTACTGAAAAGTTTTTTTGTTGCATCCAGCATTTCACATATCGGCAAAGTGGAATTTTGTCTGCAAGTTCAGTAAAATAATAAGGAGAGAGATAGAGAGATTTAGATGATTATCACTATAAAATTTTGACGACTGCGTCACGTGTTTACGTGGCGTTTATCCATTTTGTACTTAAACAAATGAAAACATAGAGAAAAAAATGAAGGGGTGAAAACGTGGGGCTACAGTTTTTATTAGGACGTTCAGGAAGCGGGAAAACGGAATATCTTTTAAATAGCATGCGCCAAGAGCTGTTAAATGCTCCGCTTGGGCATCCACTTATTTATATTGTACCTGAACAGATGACATTTCAGTCGGAGTATGCGCTTGTTCAAACACCTG
Organism: Priestia sp. YIM B13490; assembly: GCF_042787735.1. Classification (NCBI taxonomy): domain Bacteria; kingdom Bacillati; phylum Bacillota; class Bacilli; order Caryophanales; family Bacillaceae; genus Priestia; species Priestia sp. YIM B13490. The sequence goes on along the minus strand of NZ_JBHZOT010000002.1, from coordinate 909,061 downwards.
GGTTAGAAGGCATGATGCGTGCTCAAGTTTATAGTTTTACACGTCTTGCATGGCGTATCCTGCAAGAAGTTGGAGGTATTAGCCGCTATCATGTGGATCAAACAGGTATTCATATGATGCTTAAAAAAATTATCGAACATCAAAAAGAAGAGCTTCGACTGTTTGCGAATTCTTCAGAACAAGCAGGGTTTATTGAAGAACTGGAAAAAATGGTTAAAGAATTTAAACAGTACACAGTAGATGCCCCGTCTCTCGAAGAGATGAAGAAAAAGCTTCAAGCAGAAGATGAGAAAGTCCTTGCTGATAAATTACATGATTTACATCTCATTTACGGAGAATTAGAAAAACAGCTGATGACGAAATATGTAGATGGAGAAGACTATTTGAAGCTGCTGGGTGAAAAAGTAGCGTCTTCTGGCTATCTTGCTCAAGCAACGATTTATGTAGATGGATTTCATCACTATACTCCTCAAGAATTAACCGTATTAGTAGAGCTGATGAAAGTTTGTAGAGAAGTAAAAATAGCGGTGACTTCTGATTATTCATATCAAGATTTTATTCCAAATGACTTGCACTTGTTTCGATTAACGAGCGAAACGTACCAAGAAATAATGGGCCTGGCGGCTGAAAACGGTATAGAGATTCAAGAGCCAATCGTATTTAACGAACAAAAAAGGCATCAAAACAGTCCAGAGCTTGCCTATTTAGAACGATATTATGATGAACGGCCAACGCCGGAATTTCAGTCAGAGCCCGAGCACATTCAGCTGCTGCCGGCTGTTAGCCGAAGAGCAGAAGTTGAAGGGATTGCAAGAGAAGTGCTTTCACTTGTGCGCGATCGCGGCTATCGCTATCGTGATATTGCCTTGATTGTTAGAAATGCAGAAGACTACCATGACTTGCTTCAAACCATTTTTCAAGATTATGAAATTCCGTACTTTATTGACCAAAAGCGAGCGATGTTTCACCATCCACTCGTTGAATTTGTTCGCTCAGTCTTAGAGGTGGTAAGCGGGTCATGGCGGTATGAAACCATCTTTCGAGCAGTGAAAACAGATCTTTTATTTCCTTTGTCATCTGATGTGCACCAGCTTCGCGAAGAGATGGATGAATTAGAAAATTATGTACTTGCTTACGGTATTCAAGGATCTAAGTGGACGAGTAAGGAACCATTTACCTACAGAAAATATCGTTCACTTGAAGACATGAACCTTGGGAAAACGGACGAAGAGCTTGCTTTTGAGCAAAAAATAAATGAATTAAAAAATATGATTGTTCCTCCTATTTATTCGCTTCAGCAAAAATTAAAACAAGGGAAAATAGGAAAAGAAAAAGCAGAAGCGCTCTATCGTTTTTTAACGAATTTAGATATTCCACAAAAGATAGAAGCGCTGCGCAATCGATGTGAAGAAGAAGGAAAGCTTCAAGAAGCAAGAGAGCACGAGCAGGTATGGAAAGCAATTCTTCACTTATTTGATCAGTTTGTTGAAATGATGGGAGAAGAGAAAGTATCGATTTCTTTGTTTGCAGATCTATTTGAGACAGGGCTTGACAGCATGCAGTTTGCACTTGTTCCGCCTGCACTGGATCAAGTGGTTGTGGCAAGTTTTGAGCGTTCGCGTTTATCCGATATCAAAGCAAGCTTTGTGTTAGGTGTAAATGACGGTGTGATTCCAGCTAAACCAAAAAGCGATGGCCTGTTATCTGAGAAGGAGAGAGAGCAGCTGCTTGAATCAGGTTTATTACTTGCGCCAACCGGAAGACAAAAGCTGTTTGACGAACAATTTCTCATTTATTTAGCACTTTCCAGCTCTTCGGAAAAACTTTATGTTTCGTATCCTCTTGCCAATGAGGAAGGGAAGACCCTGCTGCCTTCCCTCGTTATTAATCGAGTAAAAGAGCTATTTCCGCTCCTGCAGGAAAAACTGTTAATGACGGAACCTACAGATTTAGAAGAAGAAAAGCAAGTTGATTATATTACAAATCCTTTAACGAGCATCGCGCATTTAGCCAGCCAGCTGCAAGGATGGAAACACCATTATCCGATGAGTTCCGCTTGGTGGGATGTGTATAATTTTTATGTGGAAAATCCAGATTGGAACTCATACAGTGAGAAAGTACTAAGCAGCTTATTTTATCAAAATGAAGCAAAACGGTTAACAAAGAAAACGAGTCAGCGTCTTTATGGAAGGCATATTCAAGCAAGCGTATCGAGAATGGAAAAATTTGAAGCCTGTCCATATGCGCATTTTGCTTCTCACGGGCTCAAGCTTAAAGAACGAAAAGTTTTCAAATTGGCGGCTCCTGACATAGGCGAGTTATTTCACGCGGCGTTGAAAATGATTTCAGACGAACTTCGCGGCGGTCAAAAAGAATGGAAGAACTTAACGAGAAAAGACTGTCAGCAGCTTTCTACGGCTGCAGTGCATGAGCTTGCTCCGCGCTTGCAAAATGAGATTTTATTGAGCTCGAATCGCCACCACTATTTAACACATAAGCTGCAGCAAATTATTGAACGTGCGTCGCTTGTGTTAAGTGAGCACGCTAAGATGAGCGGCTTTGTTCCCGTTGGATTGGAGCTTGGATTTGGACCTAGTGCAGAGCTGCCTTCTATGCAGTTCACACTGCCAAATGGCCATACGATGGAACTCGTTGGCCGAATTGACAGGGTAGATAAAGCGGAAAGCTCAAAAGGACTTTTACTGCGTATTGTCGACTATAAATCAAGCGATAAAGCACTAAACTTAGTGGAAGTGTACTACGGTTTATCTCTTCAAATTTTAGCTTATTTAGACATAGTCGTGACGTATGCTGAACAGCTTCTTCATGATAATAGAGGAGCATTGCCTGCTGGCGTTCTTTATTTCCACGTTCATAATCCAATGATCAACAGTACTAAAGCATTACAGCCTGATCAAATTGAAGCTGAAATCTTCAAGAAGTTTAAAATGAAGGGACTGCTTGTAGGAGACGAGGAAGCAGTAAGGTTAATGGACGAAACGTTAGAATCAGGGCACTCACAGGTTATATCAGCTGGCATTAAAAAGACAGGGGGCTTTTATTCCAATTCTTCGGTTGCGAGCGAAGAAGATTTTACACATCTCCGTCAGTATGTGCGAGGTAAATTTGTGGAGGCAGGTACAGAGATTACAAATGGGAAAATTGATATTTCGCCTTATAAACTAAAAGATAAAACACCATGTGCGTTTTGTGAATACCGCTCAATTTGTCAGTTCGATGAATCAATGGAAAACAACGAATATCGTCAGCTTAGTACAGAGAGTCAAAGTGTTATTTTAGATAAAATTCGAGAGGAGGCCAAACGAGATGAGTGAAGATATACACGTAAAACCGGCCGACTCCCAGTGGACGGATGATCAGTGGAACGCCATTGTTTCATCCGGTCAAGATATATTAGTAGCCGCGGCGGCTGGCTCAGGAAAAACAGCGGTTTTAGTTGAACGTATTATTAAAAAGATTACGATGGGTGATGAGCCAATCGATGTTGATAGATTACTCGTTGCTACGTTCACAAATGCTTCTGCAGCCGAAATGCGAAATCGAATTGGAGAAGCATTGGAAAAAGAGTTAAAAAAGAATCCATCTTCTTTGCACTTGCGCAGACAGCTTAATTTATTAAACCGTGCGTCGATTTCTACACTCCATTCTTTTTGTTTAGAAGTCATTCGAACGTATTATTATTTGATTGATGTAGACCCTGGTTTTCGGATTGCAGATGATACGGAAGCCGATCTTCTGCGTGAAGAAGTATTAGAAGAATTGTTTGAAGAACAGTACAGTATTGAACAGAACGAGCGATTCTTTGATTTAATTGATCGTTATACAAGTGACAGAAATGACTTAGATATTCAGCTTATGGTAAGAAAGCTGTATGACTTTGCAAGATCTAACCCTGACCCAAACGGCTGGCTTGAAATGATCGTGAGTCAATATGATGTGACAGAAGACTCTTCTATTGATTCACTTCCGTTTCTATCTTTTCTTTTACAAGAAGTAACAACGCAGCTGATGGGCATTGAGTCGATTTTAAAACAGGGCTTAGAGTTAACAAAGCTGCCAGGAGGGCCTGCTCCTCGCGCCGTTAATGCAGAGGAAGACCTGGCTCAAATTCATCGGCTGATCAGTGCTTCTAAGCATTCTTTTGCTGATTTGCATGAGGAAATGCAGAATTTGAATTTTACTCGTTTAAAGCCATGTAAAGGAGAAGCATACGACTCGCAGCTTTTAGATGATTTCGGAGAGCTTCGCAAAAAAGCTAAAACAAGTCTTGAAAAACTTCATGCTGATTTGTTTTCTAGGCCTTTGCACGGCTACATGGCTGATTTTGAGAAAATGAAACCCGTTATTGAAACGCTAATCTTTTTAGTTCAGCGCTTCGGTGAACGATATGAACATATGAAAAAAGAGAAAGGGTTAGTGGACTTTTCTGATTTAGAGCATTATTGCCTGCAAATCTTGAGTGTAAAAGAAGATGGAGTGCTTAAGCCTTCGTCCATTGCCCAAAAATATCGTACTCAGTTTGAAGAGGTGCTTGTTGACGAATATCAAGATACAAATATGGTTCAAGAAACACTGATTAAATTAGTGACGAGAGATAGTGAAGAACAAGGGAATTTATTTATGGTTGGAGATGTAAAACAATCCATTTACCGCTTTCGTTTAGCGGAGCCATTTTTGTTTTTAACAAAGTACAAGCGCTTTACACAAGATGGTCGCCAGTTCGGAAAACGTATCGATTTGAATAAAAACTTCCGCAGTCGTTCTCAAGTGCTTGATGCTACAAACTTTATTTTTAATCAGCTGATGGATGAAGAAGTAGGAGAAATTGCATATGACGATGATGCTTCTTTAAAATTAGGAGCATCGTATCCAAAAGCGGAAGGAATGGAAACGGAGCTTCTGCTCATTGCAAAAGAAAATGTAGAAGAAGGAGGGGAAGAAGAATCGGATTCTTCTCTCGTCGCTTTTTCAGAAGCAGAGCTTGAAACGGCTCAGTTAGAGGCAAGAGCAATGGCGCGTAAAATCAAAGAACTCGTTCAAAACCGCTTTCAAATATATGATCGCAAGCTTGATATCATGAGAAATGTGACGTATCGTGACTTTGTTATTTTGCTTCGTTCTATGCCTTGGGCTGCGCAGATTATGGATGAATTTAAGCAAGAAGGCGTGCCCATTTATGCCGATTTATCGACAGGTTATTTTGATGCTACTGAAGTGATGATTATGATGTCTTTATTAAAAGTAGTAGATAACCCGCATCAAGACATTCCGTTAGCTTCTGTTCTTCGCTCACCGGTAGTAGGGCTTTCAGATGAAGAGTTAGCTACACTGAGAGCAGAGCAAAAGAAAGGAACGTATTACGATGCGTTAAAAACGTACTTAGCGGCTTCAGATGATGAAGAACTTCGCGATAAAGTAAAGTATTTCTATGAGCAGTTAAAAGCATGGAGAACACAAGCTAGACAAAGCTCTTTGTCAGAACTGGTATGGCAAATTTACCGCGATACGGGTTTCTTTGAATTTGTTGGCGGACTTCCTGGCGGGAAACAGCGTCAAGCCAATTTACGTGCTCTTTACGATCGCGCTCGCCAGTACGAGGCAACTTCATTTAGAGGTCTGTTTCGATTTTTACGTTTTATTGAACGCATGCAGGACCGGGGGAACGATTTAGGAGCTGCTCGAGCACTGGGAGAACAAGAAGATGTGGTGCGTTTGATGACGATCCACAGCAGTAAAGGTCTTGAGTTTCCGGTTGTTTTTGTAGCTGGTCTTGCTCGTCAGTTTAACTTAATGGACTTGAATAAAGCATATTTACTCGATAAAGAACTAGGTTTTGGGTCTAAATATATTGATCCAAAACTGCGTATTACGTACCCTACTCTTCTTCAGCAGACCATGAAGAAAAAAATGAAAAAAGAAAGCATGGCAGAGGAAATGCGGGTATTATACGTAGCTTTGACGCGTGCGAAAGAAAAACTTATTTTAGTCGGAACAGTAAAAGATGCACCAGAAAAGCTCAGACAATGGAGCTCCGTTATGGCACATGAAGATTGGACGCTTCCAGCTCACGTGAGAAGAGATGCAAAATGTTATTTAGACTGGATTGGACCTTCTTTAATCCGTCACCAAAATGTTAGTCATATGGTTGAAGGAGAGGTCCAGCCGGCCAAGGTGATTCATCAGCATGCTTCAAGCTGGAAACTTTCAACGTTATTAGCAGATGATTTAGCCGAGCAGCCTCTTGAAGAGCAGCAGCATCATGAAGAGCTTTTAAACGCTCTTCAAAAGCATGAGCCAGTTTCAGAATCGAGCGATTATAAAGACGAAGTGTATAGACGCTTAAATTGGTCTTATGATTATCGTGTAGCTTCCGTTCATCGTTCGAAGCAATCTGTTTCTGAACTAAAAAGGCAGCAGCAGCTGACGGACGCAGGTGGAAGCGACGATCTCATTCGGGGATCTAAAGCACCTCTTGAAAATCGTCCGCTGTTTCTTCAAGAGAAATCTCTCACAGGAGCTGAAAGAGGAACAGCTACACATGCCGTTATGCAGCAGCTTCCATTAAATAAAGCTTATACCCTTGAAATGGTTCAAGACTTTATTCAATCAATGGTTACCAAAGAATTATTGACGCAAGAACAAGCGGATGCTGTTGATGCAAATGATGTAGCAGACTTTTTAGACAGTGACATTGCACAAGGTATTCGAACGGCTCGCACGCTTTATAGAGAGATGCCTTTTAGTTTAGGTGTCTCCGCTAAAGAAATCTATGATCATTGGGAGCAGGAAGACGAAACAATTTTAGTGCAAGGTATTATTGATTGTTTGTATGAAACGGAAGAAGGTCTCGTTTTACTTGATTTTAAAACCGATAACATTTCGGATCGTTTTCAAGGGGATTTTGAACGAGCAAAACCATTTCTAATTGACAGATACCGCATTCAGTTAGAGCTTTACGCAAAGGCCATTGAGCGGATTGTAAAACAACCTGTGCAGCATCGCTATCTGTACTTTTTAGATGGTGGACATGCTGTTGAAATATAAAAAAAGAAGAAGGCGATAGTCTTCTTCTTTTTCACCAATAAGGAGAGAGTAACATGCGTTTATTACATACAGCGGATTGGCATTTGGGGCGAACGTTAGAAGGTCGAAGCCGTCTAGCTGAGCAAGCACAGTTTTTAGATGAACTGGCAGACATTGTGGAAGAAGAAAAGATAGATGCTATTCTCATGGCGGGAGATGCCTTTGATACGGTTAACCCTCCAGCAGCGGCAGAGCAGCTTTTTTACGAAAGTATGTCTAGGTTGAGCAACAATGGAAAACGTCCGATTATTGTTATTGCAGGTAATCATGACAACCCAGATCGGCTGTCGGCGGCTTCTCCATTAGCTGTTCATCAAAATATTACGCTTCTTGGTTTGCCTACTACCGATGTAGAAAGCATTCACATTCCTACATCAGATGAAGTGTTAAAGGTTGCGGCTCTTCCTTACCCATCTGAATCAAGGTTAAAGGAACTGTTAGCAGAAGAAAATGATGAGCTGGCTCTTCGAAACTCATATGATGCCAGAGTAAAAGGTATTTTTGATAAAATGAGTGAGCAGTTCACAACAGATACCGTTAATATTGCCATGAGTCATATTTACGTAGCAGGGGGAAGTTCAACGGACTCAGAACGTCCAATTGAAGTAGGAGGAGCTTATACGGTGGCGGCAACTAGTTTACCTGCTAATGCTCAATATGTAGCTCTAGGACATTTGCATCGCCCGCAAATGATCAATCGCGCCAGCACCCTTGCAAGATATTCTGGGTCACCTCTTGCCTATAGCTTTTCAGAGTCAGGCTATGCAAAGTCTGTTACCATTTTAGACGCTCAGCCAGGAAAAGAGGTCGAAATGACCGAAATTCCATTATCCAGCGGAAAGCCTTTGACACGTTGGAAAGCAAAAAACGGACTGCTAGAAGTATATACGTGGCTTGATGAACAGAAAGATGCGCAGGCATGGGTTGATTTAGAAGTTCACGTAGAAGATGCACTTTCATTAGAAGAAATCCATCGTCTTCGCAAGCTTCATCCAGGCTTTATTCATATCCGTCCAGTATTCAAAGCAGAAGAACTAGCACTTGAAACACGTTCACAGCGAGAAGTGCCGATCGAAGAACTGTTTACAAAGTTCTACAGCAGGCAAACCGGCGGAGGGGCACCTGATGATGAATTAGTCAAACTGTTTTTAACCTTGATTAACGATGAAGAAGTATCGGGAAAGGAGGATGAAAAATGAAACCTATTAACTTGACCGTTTCGGGGCTTCACAGTTTTAGAGAAAAACAAACTGTCGACTTTGAAGCGCTGTGTTCAGGCGGTGTTTTCGGAATATTTGGTCCTACAGGAAGCGGGAAATCCTCCATTTTGGATGCCATTACACTAGCTTTATACGGAAAAGTAGAGCGTGCAGCAAATAATACACAAGGAATTTTAAATCACGGGGAAAATGAACTGAAAGTATCGTTTACGTTCGAGCTGGAAAACGCTAGTCATAAAAAACGCTATACTGTTGAACGAAGCTTCAAACGAACGGATGAACTGCGTGTGAAATCAGCTTCAAGTCGATTGATTGAAATCGAAGATGAAACGTACGTATTAGCAGATAAAACGAATGATGTAAATCAGCAGGTACAGGAACTTCTCGGTTTAACTATTGATGATTTTACAAGAGCTGTTGTATTACCACAGGGAAAGTTTGCAGAGTTTTTATCATTAAAAGGGACGGAGCGCCGTCAAATGCTGCAGCGTCTTTTTAATCTCGAGCAGTACGGAGATCAGCTTAGTAAGAAAATACGCTATCAAGTTCAGCAGCTAAAAACAGACCTAGATAAGATTACGGCAGAACAAACGGGATTAGGTGAAGCTTCAACAGAGAAAGTAGCGGAAGCCCGGCAGCTTGTAAGTGATAGCATTGTACTTTTGGAAAAACGAGAAAAAGAAGCGTCTGATTTGCAGGAAAGATACGATCAGCAGGCGTCTCTTTGGAAAGCGCAGCAGGAAAAAACAATGCTAGAAGAAAAACTAGTGCATGCTTCTAAGCAGGAAGAGGAGATTAAACAAAAGCAAGATGTGCTGACGAAAGCTCAGCAGGCAGAACGTCTTTTTCCCTATTTAGAAACATTTGAACAAGCTGAAAAACAGCAGAAGCTTTATGAAGATAAAGTAGAAAAATTAAAAGCACAAATTGTTCAAAAAAGTGAGGAATATAAGCGCTCAAATAACTTATATGAGCAGGCTCGCTTACAAAAAAATGAACAGCAGCCCAAATTGGTTGTTCAAAAAGAACAGCTTCAACAAGCTTCTGATCTTCAAAAACAAATTAAAGAAGGTCAGCAAGAAATAAAAGAAGCGGAAGTTTCTCTTCAGCAAAAGCAGCAGGCAATTCAAACGAAAAATGATGAATTAATGGAAGCGGATCAGCGGTATCAGCAAGGTTTGACTCTTCAAAAAGAGTTAAAGGAAACATTAACAAAAGTGGAGATTCAACCTGATTATCGGCAGGCTGTTCAGCAAGCATTTTACCGTTATCAAGTATGGAATAACGATAAAAAAAACCTAGATGAAGGTCAAAAAACGTATAAAGAAAAAGCCGAACAGCTTAAGCATTTGTACACACAAAAACAAACACACAAAGAGAGAGATCAGCAAACAATAGAACAAAGTAAAGGGTTATTTTCAGATATTCAAGGCTTGTATCACACTGTATGTGAGCGGGAAAAAGAGTTTCAGCAGCTTTTTCAACAAGCAGATCGTTTAATGAGCGATCTAAAAAGACGCAAAGAAAAAGAATGGTCACGCCGTCTGGCTCATCAATTAGCCGAGCAGCTGACCCAAGGAGAGCCTTGTCCGGTTTGTGGCTCTGAGCATCACCCTAACCCCGTGTTACACCAACAAGAAGGTGACGTCACAACTGAATCAGCGGATCAGTTCGAAGATCAAGTTAATCAGTTGCGTGAACAGCGATTTAGCTATTCGTCGCTCAAAATGCAGCTTGAACAGCTAGCTAAACCTCTTGTTGAAAAAATACCTGAGTTAGCTGAGTTTATGAATGAAGCTGGCGAAGTTCCTGCTTTAGGAGAAATGGATACAGATGCCTTTGGGCATTATGCTAAGAAAATAGAAGTTGAAATCAAATCTCTTGAGCAGGATTATTTGCAGGTAAGTGAAAAACAGCAAGCAATTCTTGGGCAGATACAAAAGGTCCAGCAAAGTCTTGAAAAGATTGAATTAGAGCTTGCTCATTATCAAAAAGAACAAGCTGAATTAGAAGGAAAGATAAATCAGCAAAAACAGGCGCTACAAGCAGGAAAAGAAGCTTTTCAACAAGACTATCCTTCCTTTGTATTTGAAGAGATGGAAAAAATTAATGAAAAGCTGACTGAAAGAGAAAAAGAAGAGCAGACAATAAAGGCTCGAATTGAAAAAAGTAGCGTATTTTTTGAAAATCAGCAAAAGAAAATCGAACGTCTAAAAGAAGAGAAATATGCGGGCGAAAAAGAATTTACAGAATTAAAAGCAATGCTGTCTCATAAACAATCTCTTGTTCACTCGCAAATTGAACGCTTGCGTACGCTTACAGATCAAGAAGATATTGAACAGACGCTGCAAAAAACAGTTCTTTTACTTGCGGAGTTAGAGACGAATGAACAGCAGGCATATCAACATTGGCAGACTGTTCAAAAAGCGTATCAAACGCTGCAAATGGATGAAAAAGCGGCGAGCGAGTCCCTAGAAACAGCTCATATCCAGTATAAAAAGGCAGCTGAAAAATGGGAAGAAGCGGTAGGGAATTCTTTATTCAGCGAAGGAAAAGAAGTTCAGCAAGCTTTGTTATCACATGATGAGATGAAATTGTTGGATGAAACTGTTCAGGCTTATTGGGACAATATAAAACAGATGAAGTCATCAATTGAACAGTTAAATATTCAGCTGAATCACCAGTCCATAGAAGAGCACCAATTTGAAGAAACTCAGCAGCTGCTTCATGATATAAAAGCGGCTGTGAAAGAAGCGGTTCAGCTCAAGGGAGCAGCTGAGCAAACGTTAAAAAGCGTCAAAGAACGGCATGAGCGATTTTTAGTGCTTGAACAGGACCGTGAAGAAAAACAAGCGTTATTTGAACAGTATCAAAAGCTTCAAACAGTATTTAAAGGAAATGCTTTCGTGGAATATATTGCTGAAGAACAGCTGATGTCCGTTAGCCGAGATGCTTCAGAGCGTCTGGGTATATTAACACGTCAGCGCTATGCGATTGAAGTTGATTCCCAAGGCGGCTTTATTATGAGAGATGATGCAAATGGAGGCGTAAAACGTCCGGTTTCAACTTTATCTGGTGGAGAGACGTTTTTAACTTCCCTGGCTTTGGCCCTTTCATTATCTGCACAAATTCAGCTAAGAGGAGAGTATCCGCTGCAGTTTTTCTTTTTAGATGAAGGATTTGGAACGCTTGATGGAGAGCTTCTTGATACCGTGGTAACAGCGCTTGAAAAACTTCAGTCCAATAATTTATCAATTGGAGTCATCAGTCACGTGCAAGAACTTCGTGCTCGCCTGCCAAAACGTTTGATTGTTGAGCCGTCCGAGCCTTCTGGCAAAGGAACTAGTGTAAGAGTAGAAACTTTATAGGGAAGGAAATCTATATGAAGAAAAAAGACAGGCGGATAGGAACATGCGAATTATGCGGAAGGCAGGATGTCTTGACGACCGTACATCATTTAACGCCAAAGGAAATGGGCGGAGCATTTGAACCAACAGCAAACTTATGTATTCCGTGTCATAAACAAATTCATGCGTTATACACAAATGATGAATTAGCCATTCGTCTTAATACGATTTCTTTATTACAAGCTGATTCTAAAATTAGCTCTTTTATTAAATGGATTCGTAAACAGCCTTCTTCTAAATTACCTAAAACCAAGAAATCAAACAGCCGAAAATCCAGGTGAATAAAAAACCCCTTATCCGCTTTAATAGCAAAGATAAGGGGTTTTTTTAAGCATTTGCTGCTATATTTTGATCGAATAAATCTGGATCTAACGTATTTGTTCCTGAAATGCCGTTATTAGTATTAACAAAGTTACCTGTATTTAAAGAACCAGAGCCTGACGCTGTTTTAGCGGCACTTTTTGGAGAAACATAAAACGTATCTCCAAACGTTACGACACCGCCTCCGACGCTCATGATACTAACGGGTCCAATTATTGCTGGCATGAGATTCACACCCTTTTTTCATGATATTAATTTAGTATATGAGCATCTTTTTAAAAGGTTCACTCACTGCTGCTAGCTTGTGAAGAAGCACTACTTGATGTTCCTGTTTCAGCTTCCTTTGAAGGTTCATCGTTGATCAGTTCCCGAATATGCTTAATGCGGGCTTCTGCATAAACATTGCACGTTGATCCAATATGAATAACTGATGAGAATGAGCACCCTTTTATATCAATTCTGTTAACGCGGATCAAAGGTATTTCATTCCATGTTTGAACGGGAATAGGTTCATAATCGCCATGAGGAATAGGCTCATTAAAGATAGCGTAATCATCAAAGTTTCCTTCTCGACCGTAGAAAAACGGATACTGTCTCCGATCGGCTAAAGCTTTATTAAGTAGATGAATTTCTGTTGAATCTCCAATTTGGCAAAAGGAGCTCGCCGACAAGGAATTAATTTCTATATAATTAACAGAAGATGTGCGTGAAAGCATACGTAAGCTCCTTTATGATAACGATAGTGGCACATAAGGTCCGATAATCAACGATTCAGCCGGCGTATCAAATGTTGAGGATAGAGAGATGTAATTGGCATCACCAATTAAAAAAAGAGAAGAAGAAGATACGCCTGTAATACTAACGTCTCCAACAAGCAATTCGCGGTTTACAACGTTAAAGTTCATGAAGGAGGTCCACCTTTCTTTAAAGATTCAGGTAAATACGTTAAAAATGCGTCAATTCCTTTTTTCATATCTTCATAAAGTTTACCGATAATTTGAGGTTTGATTTGTTCAAAATTTCGTTCCATTTCTTCCGGCTGAACTTGCTGTATATAAAAAGTAATCCGCTGCTGCAGCTGCTTTTTAATATCTTCTAAAATAAACTCGTAGTACGATTCATCAATCATCATCGAGCGCTCATCAAGCACATGTTGAACCATAGAAAATCCATATTGATTAAGTTCAGCTAAAATCGTTTCGTGGATATCAGAGACCCACTGTTTTTCTAGCTGGCGGTTCAACGGTTTTAAGCTAGGATTTTGCGGTCCAGGACCTCCGGGTTGTCCCGGCTGCTCACCTTGAGGCGGTTGCCCCTGTGGCTGAGCTCCTTGCGAAAACGTTACTTCTGGTTTCTCATTGATAATGATATCTTCTAAATTATCAGGTGTAAGAGGGTTTAATCCAATATTTAATGTTCCATCTAAAGAATCGATTTTTAACTGTTCAAATTTATATTCAATTTTATCAATTTTAATAGGTGGCTGTTCACCTAACTCTTTTATTTTTTTCTGAAGTTCTTGTACGTTTTTTTCAAGCTGAGCAATGCGTCCTTCTTGCTGCTGAATATACGAAGACATTTGCTGAACATACTGATGTACCTGCTGAATATAGTCCATGTTATCCACCTTCAATCACCTCAATTCCCTTATCTTCTGATAAAGAAAATAGTTATATATATACATATGGCGATGAAGGTTGTAACATGTCAGTCGTTGTCTCGAACTGGGGGAGTTAACGACTGTGAGAAAGGAGCTGGGGCAGTGCCCGCACCGGTTCCGGGAGTAAAGGCAGAAGGAGAAACAGATCCAAGAATGCCTTTTTTTGTTTCAGTAGGTGCAGCGCCTGTAAACCCTCCTGTATTAAAGAGATTTGAGTTCGGTTTAATAACACCTACGCTTCCAATTTGAAGTACTGAAGAGTTACTTACGGCACTGATTTTCATACTTTGAATACAGATACTTTGATTCACGTAAAAGTTCATAAGCATCCTCCTGTATGAGCTTCATTTCTATTATAGATTTCCAGCAACATTTTGGTCATTTACATCATTGTCTGACGTATTGGTTGAGCTCTGCTGATTCACAACATATAATCCGTCACCTGTATTAAACGAACCTGCGCCAGCAAATGTTTTAGCAGTGGAAATAGGGGCTATTGTATAAACATCTCCAATATGAAAGACGCTGGCTGAACCAACACTGTTAAGATTAACAACACCAACAATGGCAGGCATAGGCAAACACCCTTTTAATTTAGTCTAGTAACAGCATATGAAGCCTAGACAAAAAGGTGATTAATGCTTTTTCTTTATCTATATGCAGGGAGGAAGCAAAACATTAAAGAGAGGAATGGAAATAGTAAACATTGAAGAAAAACTTTTGCGTTCGATATAATGTGAAAGCAATAATGAAATAATGTAAGGTGTGAAAGAATGAAACGTTTCAAAATGAACGCAGCTGATAAAGAACAGCGCATTGAGGCAGCAGATGTATTAAAAGGAATCGCGCTTATTGGTATTTTGCTCATAAACATGCCGAATTTTTATTCACCTGCTTCCTATTACGACCATAATTTGTTGGACGGTTCAAGAATGAACTATGTTGCTAATGGATTAGTTGATGTAGTTGTAGGGCAGACATGCTACGCGCTGCTCGCTATTTTGTTTGGATTTGGTTTTATGAAAATGTTCCAGCGTACATACGAAAGGCAAGTAAGCTTTACTCCTTTTTATGTACGAAGAATCACGGCTTTGCTTCTCGTTGGGGCTATTCATACTTTATTTATTTGGCACGGTGATATGATTGTGATGTACAGCTTCTTTGCTTTGATCATGCTATTTTTTCAAGAAGCAAAGAAAGAAGTGATATTAGCGTGGGGAACCGGAATATTTAGCATTTATGCTGTGATTATGATTGTTATTTTAACAGTAGCGGCTTTGGTTAACGAAGGAGAGACAGCAGCGGGAATTCACCAGCCTATTATTGACCAAGCGCTTCAAGCATATGGACACGGAAGTTTTGCGTCAATCTTTCATCAGCGCTTGCTTGATTGGTACTACGCGTATAATTTAAATACGGTTCCTTTTCTGTTTTTATCGCTATTTCCACTGTTTTTATTAGGCGGTTTTATGGCAAAAAGCGAGTGGTTCGAAGAAATAGAAGAATATATAGTGGAGACAAAGTGGCTTTGTCTTATTTCATTCATCGTGTATGCAGCATCATCTGTATTGCCCTATGTTTTAGATCACAATGTAGCGACATCGTATATTCACGATACAATTGGAGGAACGGCAGGAGCAATTTTTATTGTAACGTTGGTCACATTAGCTATGCGAAGTGTATCTATTCAAAAAGTCATGCAGCCATTTGCCTTTTTGGGGAGAATGATTTTAACTAATTATATTGTCCAGTCCATTGTATGCACATTTCTTTTTTACTCATATGGGTTAGGATACTACGGACATATTTCAATTGTAGAAGGTTTGGCTATTGCGGGGATTATCATTTTTATTCAACTGCTGGGAAGCCGGATATGGATGAGCCTATTTTCAGATGGACCCCTTGAAAAACTCATTCGGTATGCTACTTATGGACGCGGTCGCTAAAAATCCTTTTTCTTCCTTATATTATTGGTGAAGGAAAGGTTTTCATGATATGATATTTTCAGAAAGGACGTGAGATGAATGGCTCCACTACATATTCATGTAACGCTTTGGACATTATTAATTATCTCGTTTGTGGTTTCGTTGATTTTACATCGAGCAGGTAAAGCTAAAGGTCAAAAAATTCTACATATGGTGGCGAGACTCCTATACTTATTAGTATTAGTATCAGGTCTGCATATGTTAGCAGCTTGGTACCATTTTCAAGGCGCAGCGCTCATTAAAGGAATTGCCGGAGTGTTAGTGCTTGTGGGAATGGAAATGGTACTTGTTCGTACTGAAAAAAGAAAGCGTACAGGCGTTGCTTGGGCAGTTCTTGTAATTGCGCTTATCTTAGTATTCTATTACGGATATGTCGTACTAGGATAAGAAAAAAGCTATCTTGGATAAGATAGCTTTTTTCTTTTGCTTTAATCTAAAAAAAGATTCATTGAACGTTCTCCATCATTAACGGTATATTCAAATCGATCTAGGTGATGCGTGCCTCGTTCGAATAAATGCTGAACGGCACAAATTTTCTCCTCATTGTCATAAATGATAAAATTAGCACCTTTTGTATCACCGTCTGTCGGTAAAAAACATAATGTGTTGTGACAGTAAATACAATCATAAAGAGAGAATTTTAATGAATTTAAGTGCTGAGTGAATGATAAAAAGGTCTCTTTCGGTAGCGATTGAAGAAGCTGTTCGTATGCATAAGGTAGCTTTTTAGTCAGTCTTAGCTTATCCCCATTTCGCAATAAATACGTTCCATCGTGAAGCTTTATTTGACGGTCATCAACCATAATGGCTTTTTCCCAGCGTGTATCAATAAGAAGTTCTAATGTATCATCCATTACTTCATGGAGCATGGAAGCTTCGTCACTTTCATCTTCAAAGAAAATCCACTGTGAATCAACACATTCAACCGTACCAATCACGAAGGAACGCGGCTGATTGTTCAGAGCTTGTTGTTTAGAATAATGAGTCATAATCAAACCTCCGTGTGAAATTTATCCATATTTTTTTATTGCCTAAAAAAGCTCTCTTTATAACTCGAAAGTGAAAATAAAATATAAGGACAATTCAACTGTAACTATTGCGTGCATACAATGGCATTATTTCATTCATAAACAAGAGCGTGAAAGAAAGGATGATAAACGATGTGTGGTATAACGGGTTGGGTCGACTTAAAGCGATCGCTTTTAAATGAAACAGCAACAATAACAAAAATGGCTGACACTTTATCGAAAAGAGGTCCTGATGACACCAACGTATGGACACAGCAGCATGTTGCTTTTGGGCACAAACGCTTAGTTGTAGTAGATCCTCAAGGCGGAAGACAGCCCATGACAAGAGAAAAAAATGAACAGCTCTATACGCTTTGCTATAATGGAGAGCTTTACAACACGGAAGATATTCGGAAAGAATTACTAAAAAGAGGTTATCAATTTCAGGGACATTCAGATACGGAAGTACTTCTAACATCTTATATAGAATGGAAAGAATCATGCGTAGATCATTTTAACGGTATCTTTGCTTTTTCAATCTGGGATGAAGCCAATGAAAAGTTATTTATAGCACGCGACAGAATGGGAGTGAAGCCCTTATTCTATCGATCTTATGAAGGTGGAATTCAATTTGCATCGGAATTAAAAGCGATATTAGCTCATCCTGAGGTGAAAGCGGAAGTAGGATTAGATGGATTAGCAGAAGTGTTTGGCTTAGGACCTTCTCGTTCTCCCGGCCACGGCGTATTTAAAGAAATAAATGAATTGCGCCCGGCTCACGCGCTCACGCTTACTCGTAACGGGTTGAAAATTTGGCGATACTGGAACGTGAAAAGTGAGCAGCATACAGATGATTTAGGTGAAACTACAGAAAAAGTTAAATTTTTAGTGCAAGACGCGATTGTAAGACAGCTAGTGTCGGATGTCCCGGTTTGTACATTTTTATCAGGTGGAGTAGATTCAAGCGCCATTACAGCAATTGCTGCAAATGCGTTCAAAGAAAGCGGCAAGGGCTCTCTTCATACGTATTCTATCGATTATGAAGACAATGATAAATTTTTTAAAGCAAATGAGTTTCAGCCAAATTCTGATGGAACTTATATCAAGCTCATGTCGGATACGTTTCAAACAAATCATCACCGCTGCATTATTTCAACGGAGGACCTTGTGCAGCATTTAACAGAGGCTGTAGAGGTGAGAGACCTTCCTGGAATGGCTGATGTAGATTCATCGCTGCTTTGGTTTTGCCGTGAAATCAAACAAGATTTTGTCGTGAGCTTATCAGGAGAATGTGCGGATGAAATTTTTGGAGGATATCCGTGGTTTCACCGAAAACATGATTTGTCTTCGGATACCTTCCCGTGGATGCGTTCATTAGATGCTCGAATTGATTTGCTGCAAAGTTCATGGAGAAAGAAATTACAGTTAGAAGATTATGTGCGTGCAAGATATGAAGAAACATTAAAGGAAGTGCCTGAATTAGAGGGTGAATCGTTAGAAGATGCGCAGCGGAGAAAGCTGTTTTATTTAAATCAGATTTGGTTTATGACAACTTTATTAGATCGTAAAGATCGTATGAGCATGGGCGCGAGCTTAGAAGTACGGGTACCTTTTGCAGATCATCGCCTTGTGGAATATGCATGGAATATTCCGTGGGAGATGAAAATGACGGGCAATAAAGAGAAGGGGATTTTACGAAAAGCGCTTGAAGGAATTTTGCCTCATGACGTTCTTTATCGCAAGAAAAGCCCTTATCCTAAAACGCATAACCCAGCTTATACAAAAGCTGTAACTGTATGGCTTCAATCTCTTTTACAAGATAAACAGTCACCTCTTCATGAATTTTTTGATAAGCAACAGTTAAAGCATATTATTGATACAGGCGGAGAAGGATTTAAAGCACCGTGGTTTGGTCAATTAATGACAGGACCTCAGCTGCTAGCTCATCTAGCTCAAATTCACGTCTGGTTTACTCACAATAATATTCAAATTGTGGAATGACAGGACCCTCTCAGTACAGAGGGTTTTTTTTATGAAATAAAGTCATCTGTTTCTCTTTTTTGTACGTTTAACTAGAGAAGAAGACCGCAGTCTATTTTTGTATAACTTTACATAGATATAAAATAAAAGCTTGAAAGCACCGAATAAAGGGAAAGTGTACTGAAACCCTGGAAAAATGGTACAAACGTCATATTTTAATGGTTTAGTTATTGGTAATTTTATGATTCGAATAAAGACAAGCAGTTTATCGTTGTGTTTAATAATAAAGCTTTGTATAATGTTTGTATAACTATTGTATAGGATTAGGAGTGTATGTATGCAAAAAAACGTAATCGTGATTGGAGCAGGTCCAGGAGGACTAGCGGCAGCGATGCTGTTAGCAAGTCATGGCTATAAAGTAGATGTATATGAAAAGCAAGGATACGTGGGCGGGCGAAATTCAGCGATTAAAATGTCGGGTTATACGTTTGATATGGGTCCTACATTTTTGAGCATGCCACAGATTTTTGAAGAATTATTTCAAGCTGCTAATCGCAATGCGCATGATTATATGGACTTAAAACGTCTAAATCTCATGTATGAGCTTATTTTCGATGATGCGCAGATTCAGATGACGGATAACCATAAAAAGATGAAAGAAGAAATCGAACGTTTATACCCAGGAAACGGAGAAGGTTATGAGCGCTTTATGAAAGACACCGAAGCAAAGATGGCGGCTTTGCTGCCTTTATTGCAGGGCGAGATGGATCGTTTTCATCACTATTTAAAGCCTGAAGCAATTCGAGCACTGCCGCACTTATCCTTAGGTAAAACGCTCTATGATGTACTTGGCAAGTATTTCACTGATGAGAAATTGAAATTAGCTTTTACTTTTCAGTCGAAGTACTTGGGAATGTCCCCTTGGGAATGTCCAGGAGCCTTTTCTATTTTATCGTTTATGGAACATGCTTACGGTATCTTCCATCCAATAGGAGGAGTAAACCAACTATCTCAAGCAATGGCAAAAGTAGTGGAAGAACATCAAGGGCACATCCACTTAAACCAAGGTGTCCAAAAACTATGGGTTGAAAATAAGAGAGTAAAAGGAATTATTCTAGAAAATGGAGAGCGAATAGGTGCAGACGACGTCATTATCAATGGAGATTTTGCTCATGCGATGACGAATTTAATAGATGAAGGTACCCTTAAAAAATATGCAGTTAAAAAACTTGAAAAGAAAAAATACTCTTGTTCTACTTTCATGATTTATCTAGGCATAGACAAACAGTACAAAGATCTGCCTCATCACACGATTGTGTTCGCTGAAGATTATAAAAAAAATGTAGAAGAGATCACAAAAACGCTAGCTCTTTCAGAAGACCCTTCTATCTACATTCAAAACCCTGTGGTAACGGACCCAACTTTAGCGCCAGAAGGAAAGTCTGCTCTTTATATTTTAGCGCCGGTTCCAAATAATTTCAGCGGCGTAAACTGGGATGAAAAACAAAAAGATTTCCGGGATGCAGTATTAAGAATTGTAGAAAAGAAAACGGGCTTCAAAGATTTAGAGAGTCATATTGAAGTTGAAAAAATCATTTCACCAAAGCAGTGGGAAGAAGACGTGCTGGTCTATAAAGGAGCGACATTTAATCTTGGACATCAGCTCACTCAAATGATGGTGCTGCGTCCGCATAATAAATTTGAAGAATTAGAAAACTGCTGGCTAGTTGGAGGAGGAACTCATCCAGGAAGCGGTCTACCAACTATTCTGGAATCATCTCGCATTACGACAAAGCTCATCTTAAAAAGAGACGGACAATTACTGAATGAGCCGTTTAAAACCATGAAGGAAATGGAGAGTGCATTATGAGAACCGCAATTGTTGGAGGCGGCATAGGCGGTTTGATTACCGCTTTGTTATTAAGCAAACGAGGATTTTCTGTTGATATTTTCGAAAAAGAAAACAAGCTGGGCGGCCGGTTGGCGTTTGTAGAAAAAGATGGTTATAAAATTGATGAAGGTCCCACGATTGTCTTACTGCCTTTAATGCTTGAACGTATTTTAGATGAAGCAGGCATTTCTGCTTCTCAATATGAACTAATACGCTGTGATCCACTTTATGATATTCATTTTCCAGACGGTACGACCTATACAAAAAAAGCGACTGAAAAAGATCAGTTAGAGGAAATTAGCCGTTTGTTTCCAGGCGAAGAGCAAAACTACCGGCGTTTTATGACTGAATTAAAAAAGCGATTTGAATTAGGAAGTAAGGCATTTTTGGAAAAAACATTTGTAAATAAACGAGATTTTTGGACATGGCAAAACATCAAGGCATTAAAAAAAATGAATGCAAATAAATCAATGAGAAAATTTGTTTCAACGTATTTCCATGATGAACGTCTAGTAGATGCCTATTCCCTGCAATCTCTCTATATTGGAGGAAATCCTTATTCGGCGCCAGCTATTTATTCCCTTGTTCCTTACAGTGAGCATGCTCATGGCATCTATTACGTAAAAGGCGGATACGCAAGTCTTGTGCCACTTCTTGAAAAGGCGCTGATAGAGCAAGGTGTAAACATTCATTTGAATAAGGCGATTCAAGAGCTTTCTATATCAGGAGACAAAACGGAAGGGGTTATTGTTGACGAAAAACTTTATCCATTTGATCAAGTTGTTTTAAATGGCGACTTTCCTAATATGGCGAAAATTGCTCAAAAAAAAGAAAAGAAGTATGTGCCTTCGTCCAGCTGTCTGCTGCTTTATCTTGGTTTGAAGAGAAAATATGATCATCACAATGTGCATCAATACTTTATGGGCAATGATTTAGCTAAACATATGGAAGCAGTGTTTAAGCATAAAACGATTCCTGAAGATCCCGCTATTTATACATTTAATCCCTCTGTTATTGATCCATCGTTAACCCCTGAAGGGAAAAGTGTGCTATATGCACTTATACCGGTTCCATCAGGCGGCCACATTGATTGGAGCAATCAGCAAGATTTTGTTGATGGAATCATTCGAACTTTAGAAGAAAAAGGGTTTGAAGAGCTTCGTAAAGAACTAGAATGGGTAAAAGTACGCACGCCAAATGATGCTCAAGCATTTGGACTTTACGAAGGAGGAAGCTTTGGTATTGCTCCTGAGCTGTTTCAATCAGGCGTATTCAGACCCCAGTACCAGCCGTACGAATATAAAAATGTTTTTGCAGTCGGAGCATCTATTCATCCAGGCGGAGGCGTGCCAATTGTTATGCAAGGAGCAAAAATGTTAGCTGATCATCTTATTGAACAATCATCTGTTCAAACGGTTGCAAAGCTTTCTTAAGATCTTGTAAGCCATAAGGAAATGATGGTTTATCCTTTAATAGAGAAAGGGGTCCTATATGATGAACATTTCGTTAGACAAAGCGTACAATCAGTGTGAAGAAATTATTAAAGAAAACTCAAAAACGTTTTACAAAGCTTTTTCCATGCTGCCGTCAAAACAAAGAAAGGCAGTATGGGCAGTATATGCATTTTGCCGTCAAGTCGATGATATTGTAGATGAAGGATGCAACCCTGAAATAGAGCTGCAGCAATTCGAATCAGAATTTGCTCGATTTAAAAATGGAGAACTATTAAACGAAAGCGCCATGTGGGTAGCTCTGCGCAATGTATTTGAACAATATGAGATGAATGTTCAAGCGTTTGATGATATGATTACCGGCCAGAGAATGGATTTAGTAAAAAAAGAATACGATACGCTTGATGAAGTGAAAACATATTCTTATCATGTAGCGAGTACGGTAGGGTTAATGCTTTTACCGATTTTAGCTCCAACTACTCATAAAGAATTAGAAGAAGAAGCAGTTGCATTAGGCATTGCGATGCAGCTGACCAACATTTTAAGAGACGTTGGGGAAGACTTAGAGCGAGGGCGCATTTATTTACCGAAAGACCTTATGAGTTCTTACGGATATACGCGCATGCTATTAGAGAACCGGTGGGTCACTTCTGAATTTATAGAGATGTGGGAGCACCTGGCTAAAGAAGCGGAGATGTATTATATAAAAGGACTTCAGTCGATTCATAAATATCCGGTCGCTTCTCGTTTGCCTCTCACAGGAGCGGCGCATTTATACCGAGCGATTCTTGATAAAATTCGAAAAGAAAATTATGACGTATTTACAGAAAAGCACTTTGTCACAAGTCAAGTGAAAAAGAAAATTATGACATCTATTTCTACGGGGTAACGCAAAGGAATTACTTTTCCTTTGCGTTACTTTTTTTTGAAAAGATATGAAAGCGTTAACTATTATGTAAATAAGAAAAAAGTCTCAGCCAAGAAGAAATTGCTGGTTTAGATTTTGCTGAACACGGTTCATCCGCATACGAATTTCGTGAAAGTTTCGTAGCGACAGCAGATGGTAACCTTCATCCTGAATTTGGTGTTGGATTGATTGATCGATTAAATAAAGTTGGTAAAGTATCGGATAAACCTCATATCTCGAACGTAAATGAGACGGTATAGCAGCATATAGATGGAAAAAAGTGATTAAAAGTAAAAACTTTTAATCACTTTTTTTGTTTTTATCAACTTATTTAACAATAATGTAAGCGTTAACGTTATAATGGAAACAAAAGTGAGTTTGAAACAGTTCGTCTATAGGAGGGGAATAGATGAAATGGAAAAGGACAAGTATGCTGCTTATACTACTATTGCTTTTTGGAAGCAGTGCCTCAGCGCAAGATCATAAAGATATACGTGATGAGGTAATATACTCATTGATGATCAACCGTTTTTATAACGGAAGTGAACAGAATGATCGAAATGTTAACTATGAACGTTCAGATGCCTATTATGGAGGCGATTTACAGGGAATAGCACAAAAGTTAGACTATATTCAAGAGATGGGATTTACCGCTGTTTTATTAACTCCTTTTATGGAAAATGATGAGACAGGCTATCATGGATATGCGGTGACCAACCATTATAAAATAGACGATCATTTTGGAACGTTAAAAGACTTACAAAATCTTGTGAAGAAAGCACATGAGCGCAATATAAAAATTATGGTCGAATTTCCTTTGACAATCAGTAACAATCATCCCTGGGTAGCAGATAAAGAAAAACAAACATGGATAAGTAATAAATCCGGTACAGATAACGAAGTAATTAAAGCATTGCCTCACCTTAATTTAAACGAAAGCGCTGTGCAGAAATACCTTATTAAAAATGCTGCTTGGTGGGGCAAACAAGCAGATATTGACGGATATTACGTTAAAGATATCGATCAAGCCCCTTCTGCATTTATTTCATCCTTTTCTAAGACGCTAAAAAGCATGGATCCTTCTTTTCTATTAATAGGAGAAATAAACGGGGAACCATTTAAAAAAAATGAGCAGGCTGATTCGTTAGGAGTAGATTTGCTTGTAGATAGAACGCTAGCCGAAGCCACTGCTGCTACGTTTAGCGGTACTAATCGTCCGCAGAAAATGTTGTATGACAAGTGGGGAAAAGGAAGTAATCAGCCTTTAGCCAATTTTTTAGATGATGTTCATAGCACGCGTTTTACAGCACAAGCATTAAAGAGTGAAAATCATCCTGGAGCCCGAACAAAGCAAGGGCTTTCGTATCTTTATACTTCGCCGAGTGTACCAATCGTTTTTTATGGAACGGAAATTGCGCTGAATGGGGGAAAAGGAGCAGAAAATTATGGCATGATGAATTTTTTAGCTAATCCCGATATTATAGATCATTTAAAAAAACTGGCTGAACTTAGAGCAAAGTCGCCTTCTCTTCGAAAAGGAAGCTTTACCCTTGTGTCTGAGCAACAAGGTGTGGCTGTATACAAGAGAAGGTATAAGGACGAAACGACGTTTGTTGTGATTAATAATACAAAGGAAACGTCGGCCATTAATGTCCCGCTTAAAAAAGTTGGAAAAGAAAATGAACTAAGAGGGTTAATAACGGAAGGAATTATACGACCCGTTGACGATGTATACAACATTTCATTGGAGCCTGAGACCACAAATGTATATAAAGTAGTGAAAAAGTCAGGGGTTAATATTGGATATATCGCAGCGGTTGCTGCTGTTTATACGGGATTTGGCATCTTTTTGTACAAAGCATCTTCAAAAAGAAGAAAAGAAAAGAAAATTTCTCAATCTCGTAAAAAGGACAGCGCGTCGTAGTTGTCAAATTATATTGGATAAGTATTATAAGTATTAATGAAGAAAACATAATTAAGAGGTGGAATTATGGGTGTAACAATAAAAGATGTGGCAAATTTAGCAAATGTAGCCCCTTCGACGGTATCTCGCGTCATTGCAGACAGCTCAAGAATTAGTGAAAAAACAAAACAGCGCGTGCGATCGGCTATGAAAGAACTTGGTTATCACCCAAATATTATTGCGCGAAGTCTAGCAAATCAAACGACAGAGGCAGTCGGCCTAGTGATGCCGAGCTCAGCAGACAAGGTGTTTCAAAATCCGTTCTTTCCCGAAGTGCTAAGAGGAATCAGCACCGGAGCTCACGAAAACAAAAGAGCGATTTATATGTCCACTGGAGAAACAGAAGAAGAGATTTTTGCAGAAGTTGTTCAAATGGTACAGGGAAGACGAGTGGATGGATTAATTTTGCTGTACTCCAAAGTTGATGATCAAGTACTTTCTTATTTGCAAGAACAGAGCGTGCCGTTTGTAGTTATTGGAAAGCCGTTTAAACATAGTGAAAGCATCACGTTTGTTGATAATGATAATTTTAAAGCTGGAAAAGAAGCGACGGAATATTTAATTAAATCTGGACATGAGCGTATTGCTTTTATTGGCGGAAGTCTTGAATTAGTCGTTACCATTGACCGTTTAACAGGCTATGATAAAGCGATTCAAAAAGCAAACATTCCTTACCGGGACGAGTATGTAATTCATGAAGAATTTCTACAAAAGGGAGGAAAAGAAGCTGTTTGCGAACTTTTATCTCTAAAAGAACGTCCAACAGCTCTGGTAGTAGCAGACGATCTAATGGCATTAGGCGTTTTAAATACATTGGATGAAATGGGGATTTCGGTTCCTGAAGACATTTCGATTGTCAGTTTTAATAATGTTCTGATCGCCGAAATGGCTAGACCTGCTCTCACATCTATTGATATTAATATTTTTGAACTTGGTTATCAGGCTGTACGCTGCTTGATTAAGCAGATTGAAACGCCATATGCTGTTGCAGAACAAGTGCGCGTTCCCCACAAAATGATTGAAAGACAATCCTGTAAAACCATTCAAATGACGAAGAGATAACTTTATATACAAAGAGAAAAGAGGCTGGGACAAAAGTATTGTAGTTGAAGGAAGATCCGAACGAGTTTGATTCTTGATGGAGAATCAAACTTGTTCGGATTTTTTCGTTTTTAGATTGGATTGATTTTGGTATGTCTCAATATATTTTCTGTGCCAAAGATATTGGCGTTTAAAGTGCAAAAAAAAATACACACGTGCCAATTATTTTTTCCTTTATCAAAAAGAAAGAATGATATAAGTGGTGAAAACCTTGATGACAAATAGGCTGTAAAGTTTTATTAAAAGTTGGCACGCTATTTGCATAACTATAAAGTAAACAAAGATTTGCATACTAGGAGGTATATATCATGGTAGTTTCTTATTCTCATGAACCATTTACAAATTTTAAGGACGAAAACAATAAAAAGGCATTTCAAGAAGCATTAACATATGTAAATACACAGCTTGGCAAAACGTACCCGCTTGTGATCGACGGTGAAAAAGTGGAAACTGAAGAGAAAATTACGTCTGTTAACCCAGCGAATATAAAAGAAGTGATTGGATATGTCTCTACAGTAAATAAAGACTTAGCAGAGCAAGCGATGCAGTCAGCTTTAAAAGCTTTTGAAACGTGGAAAAAATGGAAAGTAGAACATCGCGCGGATATTCTTTTCCGTGCAGCGGCCATCATCCGTCGCAGAAAGCATGAATTTTCTAGTTATCTTGTAAAAGAAGCAGGAAAGCCTTGGAACGAAGCAGATGCTGATACAGCAGAAGCAATTGATTTTTTAGAGTACTATGCACGTCAAGTCCTGACGTTAAAAGATGGTTCTCCAGTACAGAGTCGAGACGGTGAGTATAATCAGTACAATTATATTCCACTTGGCGTAGGTATTATTATTTCACCCTTTAACTTCCCGTTAGCTATCATGGCTGGAACAGCAGTAGCAGCTATCGTAACAGGCAACACGATTTTATTAAAGCCAGCTGATGCCACTCCTGTAGTAGCAGCGAAATTTGTAGAAGTAATGGAAGAAGCAGGTTTACCGAAAGGCGTATTAAACTTTATTCCTGGTGCTACACCTGAAATCGGTGACTACTTAGTTGAACATCCAAAAACACGTTTTGTTTCATTTACCGGCTCGCGCGCAGTAGGTTGCCGCATTTACGAAAGAGCAGCAAAAGTACAGCCGGGCCAAAAATGGCTAAAACGCGTTATTGCTGAAATGGGCGGAAAAGATACGGTGGTTGTAGACAAAGATGCGGATCTTGATTTAGCTGCTTCTTCAATTGTATACTCTGCATTTGGTTTTGCAGGGCAAAAGTGCTCCGCTGGTTCTCGTGCTGTTGTGCATCAAGATGTGTATGATGAAGTGCTTGAAAAAGCAGTTGCGCTAACAAAAACATTAACCGTTGGAAACCCGGAAGAAGTTTCAACTTATATGGGACCTGTTATTCATGAGGCGTCGTATAACAAAGTATTATCGTATATTGAAATTGGAAAAGAAGAAGGACGGCTTGTTGCGGGAGGAGAAGCAGACAATTCAACTGGATACTTTATTCAGCCAACTATTTTTGCGGATGTAGATGAAAAAGCTCGTCTCATGCAAGAAGAAATTTTTGGTCCGGTAGTAGCATTCTCTAAAGCGCGAGATTTTGATCATATGATGGAGATTGCAAACAATACAGAATATGCATTAACAGGCGCTTTATTATCAAACAACCGCGAGCATATTGAGCGCGCTCGTGAAGAGTTCCATGTTGGAAATCTGTATTTTAACAGAGGATGTACAGGAGCGATTGTGGGTTACCAGCCTTTTGGCGGATTTAATATGTCAGGAACGGATTCAAAAGCAGGCGGACCGGATTATCTTGTTCTTCACATGCAAGCAAAAACAACATCTGAAACATTCTAATTAGAAAATAAGGAGGAGTAAATATGACAACTGAAACACAAAAAACGGTGAAAATCATTGAGCAAACAGAAAAATTTGGGGCACACAACTATCATCCGCTGCCGATTGTAATTGAAAAGGCAGAAGGCGTATGGGTACACGATCCAGAAAATAATAAATATATGGATATGCTAAGTGCTTATTCCGCTGTTAACCAAGGACATCGTCATCCAAAAATTATTGAAGCATTAAAACGTCAAGCTGATAAAGTAACGTTAACGTCACGAGCTTTTCATAATGATCAGCTTGGTCCATGGTATGAAAAGATTTGTAAATTAACAAATAAAAATATGGCTCTTCCAATGAATACGGGAGCAGAAGCGGTGGAAACAGCCATTAAAGCTGCACGCCGCTGGGCTTACGATGTGAAAGGCGTTGCTGAAAATCAAGCACAAATCATCGCATGTGTGGGCAACTTCCACGGTCGTACAATGACAGCTGTTTCCTTATCGTCTGAAGCAGAATATCAACGTGGTTTTGGACCGATGCTTCCAGGGCTTCAAACCATTACTTATGGTGATTTAGAAGCGTTAAAAGATGCTATTACACCAAATACAGCCGCATTTTTAATTGAGCCAATTCAAGGTGAAGCAGGTATCGTTTTACCTCCAGAAGGCTTCTTAAAAGCTGCAGCTGATTTATGTAAAGAACATAATGTGCTATTTATTGCTGATGAAATACAAGTTGGCTTAGCGCGTACAGGCAAAATGTTTGCTTGTGATTGGGAAGGCGTAGAACCAGATATGCTGATTTTAGGTAAAGCGCTTGGAGGAGGAGTTTTCCCTATTTCTTGCGTAGTCGCTAATGAAGACATTTTAAGTGTCTTTAACCCTGGCTCTCATGGTTCAACATTTGGAGGAAACCCGCTTGCTTGTGCCGTATCATTAGCTGCTTTGGAAGTAATTGAAGATGAAGAACTTCCAGCGCGTTCATTAGAATTAGGTTCTTATTTCAAGCAGAAGCTCCAAAGCTTAAGCAATCCAGTTATTAAAGAAGTGCGCGGCCGAGGTCTATTCATTGGGGTAGAATTACACGAAGAAGCTCGTCCTTATTGTGAAAAATTAAAAGACCAAGGTTTGCTTTGTAAAGAAACGCACAGTACGGTTATTCGTTTTGCTCCGCCGCTAACGATTTCAAAAGAAGAGTTAGACTGGGCAATTGAACGAATTGAAAAAGTATTTGCTGAGTAATCGGTTTAAAATAAATAAAAATAGTACGATATGTATATATCGTACTATTTTTATTCATATGCAGCTAAATAACGTTTTTATTTGATAGGCAGGAGGAATAGAAGTGTATATCCAACTCTCACAGCTAAGCATGGAAGAGCAAGTTGAATGTTTAACAAAAGCGTTAGTGAAAATCAAAAGTATCAATGGGACAAGCGGCGAAGTAAAGATTGCTGATTTCATTAAAAACACGCTTCAAAGTTTTCCTTATTTCAAAGAAAATCCCCTCCACGTTTGGGAACAGAAAATTAATGGCGATACGCTAGGTAGAAAAAATGTATTTGCTTTTATTCAAGGCAGCAAAAAAAATGCTCAAACAATGATTTATCACGCTCACTTAGATACGGTTGGCATTGAAGATTTTGGTCCATTAAAAGACATAGCATTAGATCCAGAAGAACTTCAGCGCTATTTCTCTACGCATAACATTAATGAAGATGTACAGCGAGATGCTCGCTCAGGTGAATGGATGTTTGGAAGAGGAGCCGTTGATATGCAAAGTGGAATTGCTGTACATTTAGCCAATGTGCTGCATTTTACTAAGCATCTAAATAAACTAGAAGGAAACGTCCTTTTTATGGTCAACCCAGATGAGGAAAGTCAGCATGCTGGAATTATTTCTGCCGTTTCTGAACTGAACCGTTTGAAAAAAGAAAAAAATCTTTCATATGTAGCAGCGATTAATACCGACTTTATTACACCTCTTTACGATGGAGATTCCACGCGCTATATTTATACAGGAGCCGCTGGGAAACTGCTTCCATGTTTTTATATTTACGGAAGGGAGGTACACGTAGGAGATACGCTTGCTGGTATAGATCCTAATTTGATTGCATCTGAGATTACAGGAAGCATCCATAACAATATTAATCTAGCTGAAAATATTGAAGGAGAGCTGGTACTGCCACCTTCCTGTCTGTATCAACGAGATAATAAAGAGGCTTATAATGTGCAAACTGCTGTAAGCAGTCATTTGTATTTTAACTATTTCATCTATGAACGAACGGCAAAAGAAGTGATGAGTCAATTAATTGGATTATCAATCGAAGCATGTGAAAAAGTGGAGAAAAAACTTTCTGATTATTACGAACTTTTTGTTTGGAGAACGAATTTACCAAAGCGAAACTTGTCTTGGAAAGTGGATGTTGTGAGTTTGGAAGATTACCTGGAAGAATTGGATCAAAAAGGGATAAATGCTCAGGCTTGTATTGAACGAGCTTTCGAACAGTATGGGCATTTAGAACTTAGAACAAGGTGCTTTAAAGTAATTGAAGAACTTCAAAAGTTAGATCTGCATCAAAGTCCGCGCGTAATTGTCTTTTTTGCACCGCCTTACTTGCCTCATAATCACTTGAAGAAAGACGAAAGCAGAGATCAGCAGCTTCTTTATCCCTTGCAAGCAGCTGTGGAGAAGGTTGGAAAACAGACGGGAGAGACGTTTCAGTTTAAAAAATTTTTTCCCTACCTAGCGGATGGCAGCTTTTTATCTCTTCATGAGACAGATGAGGAAATCGATGCTTTTACACGTAACTTTCCGGGGTGGGGGATTGCAGGGGCGATTCCTTTCCGTGAAATTCGAGAGTTAAATATTCCGTCCATCAATATAGGAGTATATGGGAAAGACGGACATAAGTGGACAGAGCGAGTGTATAAGCCTTATTCGTTCGGAGTTCTTCCTAAGTTGATTCAAGAAACAACTGTTCAGATGCTAAAAAGTAGGCATGCTTGTACAAACCACATATAAGAAAATGAAGAACGGAGGTACCGATGAATAGACATACAGAACAAAACCAATTACAGAGAACAATGAAAAGCAGACATTTATTTATGATTGCGTTAGGAGGCGTGATTGGAACAGGCCTATTTTTAGGTTCGGGTTTTACTATTAGCCAGGCAGGGCCGGGAGGAGCCATTCTTGCATATGTAATAGGCGGCTTCCTCATGTACTTAGTTATGCTTTGTTTAGGAGAGCTAGCGGTAGCAATGCCGGTTTCAGGTTCCTTTCAAGAATACGCTACAAGGTTTTTAGGGCCTTCTACAGGCTTTATGATTGGATGGCTGTACTGGTTCAGCTGGGCAAATACGACGGGGCTTGAATTTACGTCAGCAGGAATTTTAATGCAGAGGTGGTTTCCTGATGTACCTATATGGTCATGGTGCTTGATTTTTGGCGTCATTACATTTTTAATTAACGCTCTTTCTGCTCGAAGCTATGCTGAAACTGAGTTTTGGTTTTCGAGTATTAAAGTTACGGCTATTATTCTATTTATTTTAATTGGAGGAGCTGCTGTTTTTGGTTTTATCGATTTCAAGGGAGGAGAACCCGCACCGTTTCTTTCACATTTCACCCAAGGCGCAGGTCTTTTTCCAAATGGAATACTGGCAGTTTTATTGACTTTAGTAACGGTTAACTTTTCGTTTCAAGGAACGGAGCTTGTCGGCATTGCAGCAGGAGAAAGTGAAAGTCCTGAGAAAACGTTGCCGAGATCTATTCGAAACGTCATTTGGAGAACGCTGTTTTTCTTTGTGTTAGCTATGTTTGTTTTAGTCTCTATTCTGCCATACAAAACAGCAGGCGTCATTGAAAGTCCGTTTGTTGCCGTATTAGATCAAATTGGCATTCCATACGCAGCGGATATCATGAACTTTGTCATTTTAACAGCCGTTCTATCAGTGGCGAACTCCGGCGTTTATGCTGCTTCTCGTATGCTTTGGTCACTGTCAAACAGCAATATGGGGCCAAAACCTTTGAAGAAATTATCTTCAAAAGGTGTTCCAATTAACGCATTAATTGTGACAATGATTATTTCAGGGTGCTCGTTGATTACAAGCGTCGTGGCTGCTGAAACCGTATATCTTTGGTTTATTTCGATTTCAGGAATGGTGACCATTATTGTTTGGATGTCCATTTGTGCCTCTCAATTTATGTTCCGCCGTCGTTTTTTAGCGGAAGGAGGAGACATAAAGGAATTGAAATTTAAAACGCCGCTTTATCCGTTCGTTCCTATTCTAGGTTTTTGTTTGTATGGACTTGTATTAATCAGCTTAATTTTTATTCCGGATCAACGAATTGGTCTTTACTGTGGTGTCCCTTTAATCATTGTGCTCTACGTGTATTATCACGTAGGAATCAAGAAAAATATTGATCAAAAACAATCGGATTCACCGGTTTATAAAGCAAAATAAAAAAGAAGTGCACTGTGCACTTCTTTTTTATTTAGAGCGGATGTTTAATCGTTTCATACGATACTGCAAGCTTTGTCTAGTCAGCCCTAGTATCTTAGCACTTTTTGAGATGTTGTGGCTGTGTTGTTCAAGCGTTTGTTTAATACATTCTGCTTCGAACGCTAACAGCTGTTCCTTTAAAGGAAGAGAAGGGTGAAAAGCGCTTGGATAAGAAGGTGCGTCACTGCTTGCTTTATTTTCAAAATGTTCATGCTGCTTTAGCTGGAACTTCGTTCTGTATTGGAAAGGAAGGTGAGAATAGTGAATAACATCTTCGTCCATTACTAAGTTCATTGCACCTTCAATAATGTGTTCTAATTCCCGTACGTTCCCTGGCCAGTCATAAGAGAGAAAAGAAGACATGACTTGGTGATCTACGGTTTTTACATTCATCTGAAATAAATCATTGTATTTTTTGATGAAAAACTTTGTTAATTCAATAATATCTTCTTTTCGTTCACGAAGAGGAGGAATAAAAAGCGTCACGACGCCAAGTCGATAATATAAGTCTTTGCGTAATCGGTTTTCTGCAATTGCATCGATTGGATCTTCATTCATGTTCGCGATCACTCGAACGTTAACCGGTTTGTCCACTGTATCCCCAATTCTTCGTACGGTTTTTTCCTGCAGCACTCGAAGAAGCTTAGCCTGAAGATTTGGGTTTAACGAGTTGATTTCATCTAGCAGTAATGTGCCTCCTTGCGCTTGTTCGAAAAGGCCAGGATTATCCATTGCACCTGTAAAAGCTCCGCGCTTCGTACCGAACAAAAGACTTTCAATTAAATTATCCGGTAGCGCAGCACAGTTTTGTGAAATAAAAGGAGCAGAAGAGCGGCTGCTGCCATTATGTATGCTTTGAGCAAACAGTTCTTTTCCCGTGCCTGTTTCTCCAATGATTAAGACATAAGAAGGAGTTCTAGTAGCGCGCTTGGCGTCTTCAATCACATCATGAACCGCTTGACTGTTTCCAATGATGCTATCAAACGTAAAGCGTGTGTTTCCTTTTTGCCTAATGTTTTGCCGGATTAGACGCTCTAGTTTCGTCACGTCCTGAGCAATTTCAACCGCTCCTTGAATGACCCCGTCTTTTAAAATAGGGAAGGTATTATTAATCGTCGTAATTTCTTGTCCTTGATTGTTGAAATACGTTTGCTTGACGTTAACCGTTTCTTTTCCTTTTTGCAGCGCCTGTACAAGCGTGCTTTGCTGATTTTCTTTGAACATAAACACATCTAACAAGTTTTTATGTAAAACGTCTTGTTCATCCATCAGCTCCATCTTTGTCATCTTTTCATTATAAATAATAGTTTTTCCTGTTTCATCGACCGCATGGATACCGGCATCGACTTTATTTAAAATGGTTTCGTATATATGTTTAAGAGTGCTTAATGTATCGGTCATTCAAATACTCTCCTTTAGCGGTGTTCATATCTCTATTTAAACAAAAATAGCTGAATTCTGATAGTGTTTCCACATAAAAATAAATGAATGACCGAAGAGAAATGTTATCCGTTTACAATAGATCCCCCATTAATGTGCAGAACTTGCCCGGACATATAAGAAGAATCAGAGCTTGCCAAGTATACATAGGCCGGTCCGAGCTCAGAAGGCTGTCCTGCCCGTTTCATAGGTGTATTAGACCCAAATGTCGCAACTTGCTGTTCGTCGAACGTAGACGGAATAAGAGGTGTCCAAATGGGTCCCGGAGCTACGCCGTTTACGCGAATGCCTTTTGTTGCGAGCGAAGCTGATAAAGAACGTGTAAAAGCAACGATAGCACCTTTGGTTGAAGAGTAATCAATCAGCTGATCATGCCCATGGTAAGCTGTCACAGACGTTGTATTAATAATAGCGCTTCCTTGTTTTAAATGAGGCAATGCAGCTTTGGTCAGATGAAAAATTGAAAAAATATTCGTTTGAAACGTACGAGTAAGCTGTTCAGTCGTAATATCCGTAATACTTTTTTGAGGATGCTGTTCAGCTGCATTATTGACTAAGATGTCTATTTTTCCGAAAGTCTGAATCGCCTTTGAGACGACTTCTTGACAAAAATGCTCATCTCCTATATCGCCAGCAAGCAATAAACAAGAAGCTTCCATTCGTTCAACTTGTTTTTTGGTTTCATTTGCATCATCGTGTTCATTAAGGTAGGTTATGACAACATTTGCGCCTTCTTTAGCGTAATGATAAGCGACAGAACGTCCGATACCGCTGTCTCCTCCGGTGATAACAGCTACTTTGTTCTGTAATTTTCCGCTTGCCTTATAGTCTGGAGCGATAGAGGTAGGGATTGGATGCATAT
The DNA here is from genome assembly GCF_042787735.1 of Priestia sp. YIM B13490. Lineage (NCBI taxonomy): Bacteria > Bacillati > Bacillota > Bacilli > Caryophanales > Bacillaceae > Priestia > Priestia sp. YIM B13490. The sequence goes on along the minus strand of NZ_JBHZOT010000002.1, from coordinate 874,413 downwards.
CTTTCTCAATACCTGGCTGAGTTTGCTGATGCTGAGGAGGGAAGTTTTGTTTTTGATTTTGATTCATTGGTATACACTCCTTAATTAATATGAGTATGTAAGCGTATACTAGTATTTGTTAAGAAAGTGTATCTATGCATAGGAATAAGCCTGAACGAATAAAAAAAGGCTTTAAAAGAAAAAATGAATGCCGGAGCATCCATTTTTTTAGCGGTAATTAATAAATTGTACGTCAATAGGTAAATCAGCGCTGCGAATAGCTGAAATAATTTGCTGCAGGTCATCACGATTTTTACCGCTTACGCGAAGCTGATCATCTTGAATCTGGCTTTTTACTTTTAAACCGGTATTTTTAATAATTGTATTTAGCTTTTTAGCGTTGTCTTTGTCGATACCTTGAATTAGCTTGGCGCGTTGTCTAACCGTTCCTCCAGAGGCGTTCTCAATTTTTCCATATGAGATATTGCGTGTAGGTACGCCGCGTTTAATAAGCTTGGAGATCAGTACGTCTTTTAACTGTTCAAGCTTAAATTCATCATCAGAAATAAGAACAAGCTCTTCGTTTTCAAGCGAGATTTCGCTTTTACTACCTTTAAAATCGTAGCGGGTTTTAATTTCTTTTGTTGCCATGGTAATGCCGTTTGTTACTTCTGATAAATCGACTTGTGACACAATGTCAAATGAACTATCTTTAGCCATAATAACCTCCATATGTAAAGAGTTTGTTCTTTTATTATAAATAAAACACAAACTGTATACAACTGATATTGAATAGAGAGCCGGTAATTGATACAATACAAGTTATGCTTTTTGTTGTAAGCTATAGAAGCAGCTTTTTTAAACAATGCATGCATTTAAGTTGATTTGAAAGTTAAAATGCTGTTCGATGCAAAGTGAGAAGGTATGTGGTGACGGAATAATCACTACTAATTTATATAAAGGATGGATAGAACGATGAATGTAGAAGCTGGGATGAAAGCGTATTTAACAGTAAACCGGGAAACGCCGATTGGTTATATGTTAGCAGAAGGTGAAGAAGAAATTTTGCTACATAAAAATGAAACAACAAGAGAACTTGCTGAAGGAGAAGAAGTGGAAGTTTTTCTATACCTTGATCAGCATGACCGTTTAACGGCAACGATGCACTTACCTCTTGTTGAAGAAGGTGTTTATGAGTGGGTCGAGGTCGTAGATGTTAATCCAGGTTTGGGCGTGTTTGTAAATATCGGCATGAACAAAGATATGTTAATTGGTTCAACAGACTTACCTGCCCTAGAAGATCTGTGGCCAGAAGTCGGAAACAAAGTTTACTGTACAATGAAGATTTCAAAGCGCGGTAAGATGTACGGAAAAATTGCTACAGACGATGTGATGAAAGCAATGGCATTAGATGCTCCGCCCGAACTTTTTAATCGTGAAGTGAGCGGATACATCTATCGCGTACTGCGCGTAGGTTCATTTATTATGACAGATGAAGGATATGTTGGATTTATTCATGAAAGCGAGAGACGCAAAGAACCAAAGCTTGGTACGTATGTAACAGGCCGCGTAATTAATGTAAAAGAAGACGGAACGCTAAACGTATCGCTTCTTCCGCGCAAGCAAGAAAGCATGGATGAAGATGCACAAGTACTATACGATTACATGGAAAGCCGCGGTGGCGTTATGCCATTTTGGGATAAAAGCTATCCGGAAGATATTCGCGAGCGCTTTAATATGAGTAAAGCTGCGTTCAAACGTGCGCTTGGTAAACTGATGAAAGAAGGAAAAGTTTATCAAGAAGAAGGATGGACATATTTTAAAAAAGAAGAAAACTAAAAGGAGAAGCCGCTGAAAATTCAGCGGCTTCTTTTTATAAGTGATCAGTTTTTTTAGAAAATGAATGTTTTCCAAGCTCACGGTTATGCTTAGCTTGCAGATTCTTTTCGTGAAGCTTTGCGTTATTATCTTTTGCTTTTTTATCGTTATCGCTCGTTTTTGGCATTGTGATACACCCCTTTTTGGTCGTATCTTTAGAATGCCCTGACCTCTTTAAATTATTCGATGGTTTCATTCAAAAAGAAGACTGCAATCGTCCCTGGGCCAGAGTGAGAACCTATGGCTGCACCAATAATATTAATAATAAAATGTTTGGTTCCAAAACGTTCTTGAATCATCTCTTTCAGCTGAAGAGCTGTTTCTAAATCATCTCCATGGCTAATTCCAATGGTTTGAGAAGAGAGGTTTTTTCCTCGCTCTTCCATTACATCAAGCATGCGCTTAAATACTTTTTTACGGCCGCGGATTTTTTCGATTGGAATCAATTTTCCATCTTCCACATGAAGCAGCGGCTTAATATTAAGCAGACCTCCTACAAAAGCAGAAGCTTTGCTCACGCGTCCTCCTTGAGCAAGAAAATCTAAGTCATTGACCGTAAAAATATGTTCCATATGCAGCGCGTATTGCTTTATTTTTTCTGTCATCTCTACTAGTGAGAGGTTCTGTTGTAGTAATTGTGCTGCATAATAAGTAACTACTCCCTGGCCAAGAGATGCACATTTCGTATCGATTATCTCTAATTGAAAATCGGGATACTTTTCTAGGAGTTCTTCTCGAATCATCATTGCTGTTTGATATGTACCGGATAATTCTGAAGAAAAAGCTAAATAAACGCATGAGTCACCTGATTTAGCTATGTCTTCAAAGACTTCATACATAGTAGTTGGAGCCGCTTGAGATGTTTTTGGCATCTTGCCTTTACGGATGGCTTCGTAGACAGAAGCTGGCTCAATCGTTTGTAGATCTAAAAATTCTTGATTATCCAGGCTTACGCGAAGTGGTAAAAAGCCAACGTTATTTTCTTGAAAAAAGGATAAAGGCAAATCGCTTGCACTATCGGTTAAAAGTTTAATTGACATAAATGTCACCTTCCTAATTGCATTTATAAAATATTAAATGAATTTGATGTATAAACATTGAGAAGCGTTATATACGACATAGTATTAGTGTATAAGCACTTTGAGGAAAATACAATTTTTGAATAAGTTTTTTTAATTCTGCCAAATCGTACATACTATATGTACTAACTATTTTAAAGATGCTGACTTTATTCATTTTATAAATGGGTATAGGAGAGTAAGAAGTTTTAAAAAAGCGGAGGTCGGTCATTTGAATATGTGGCTTGAAACAAAAAAAGCGATAGTCGTCTTGGTAGGAGCATTATTGAATGCGCTTGCGCTCAACTTGTTTTTGATACCTGCTAATGTATATTCGAGCGGCTTTACAGGAGTAGCGCAGCTTGTTTCGAGTATCGTGACAGATTACACCCCTTTTACTATTTCCACTGGAGTGCTGCTGTTGTTGTTAAATATTCCTGTAACTATTTTAGGGTGGAAAAAAGTTGGGAAGTCATTTACTGTTTACAGCTTTATCAGCGTTGCTGCAACAACTTTGTTTCTTGGAATTATTCCTATTCAAGCACTTTCTAAAGACATCATCCTTAACGCAGTTTTTGGAGGCGTTATTTTAGCGGTAGGGGTAGGAATTACGTTGAAATTTGGAGCTTCAACTGGTGGGCTCGATATTATTGCCCTGATTTTATCTCGAGTAAAGGACCGACCAATTGGCACTTATATGTTCATATTAAACGCAATTATTATCGTGCTAGCAGGTCTTTTATATGGTGCTGAGAAGTCACTCTATACGCTTGTGACGCTTTATACAACTACTCGCGTCATTGATGTTATTCATACGCGTCATGTCAAACTCACAGCAATGATCGTAACGAAAAAAGGAGTGGAGCTAAGAAAGGCGATTCACGCCAAACTTGTGCGAGGGATTACGGCGGTACCGGCTAAAGGCGGCTTTACAAACGAAGATAAAGAAATGCTGATGATTGTTTTGACTAGATACGAATTATTTGACTTGGAGCGAGTGATTAAAGAGGTAGATCCTAAAGCATTTACCAATATCGTTCAGACAACGGGAATCTTTGGTTTGTTTCGCAAGGATTAAAAAAGGTCCAGGTATTCATTACCTGGACCCTTTGTATTAATGTGTGCCTTTTAAGTCATTAGAAAGCTCTTGAAGCTGAGCTTGTTCTTCAGGAGAAGCATTTTGCTGCGCATGAGACAGCATATCAGCTGCAATGTTTTCATCAGAAGCTGCAGACGTATGAGCCTGAGACGTTTGATGATTTTGACCAGCAGCTCCCAATGTATTCTGAAGCTGCTGAAGCTGAGCTTGTTCTTCAGGAGAAGCGCTTTGCTGTGCATGAGACAGCATATCAGCTGCTACGTTTTCACTAGACGTGTGAGTTTTACCGTGAGCGTGAGACTGCCCGCCCTCTAAAGTGCTTTGAAGCTGTTCAAGCTGGCTCTTTTCTTCAGGAGAAGCATTTTGCTGTGCATGAGATAATATATCAGCTGCCACGCTTTCACTGGACGTGTGAGTTTTACCGTGAGCGTGAGACTGCCCGCCTTCTAAAGTGTTTTGAAGCTGTTCAAGCTGTGCCTTCTCTTCGGAAGAAGCATTCTGAACGATATGAGACAGCGTATCAGACGTAATGTCTGCGCTTTTCTCTTGTGAATGTGATTCTCCATCTGTATCATACGCTTGATGCAATGAGTTTTGGAATTGCTTCAGCTGCTCTTGCTCCTCAGGAGAAGCGTTAGAAGCAATACTATTTAATACGCCTTCTGAAATATCAAGCTCACCATTGCTGTGCTTTTGACGGTGAAGCTGATCTTCTGAATGGCCGGATACTGCATTTCGAATCGCATCTTTTACTTGACCAAAAAGTGAATTTTTCATAAGTTACTGTCCTCCATGAGGAGTTTGGCGCTGCTGAGCTTGAAATGCTTCTGCCTCTGCCATAGTCATATGATAAGGAATTCGTTCATCATGTTTTTGAACTGCGTCTGCACCTTGTTTCACAAAACGTTTTGATCGATTGCCTCTGCCCATCATAAATTCCTCCTCGTAATATAAATAAAACCGACACCTTAAGAAGTGTCGGTTATAGTGTGTGCTAAATAAAAAAAATGATAGCGATAAAAATTTACCTTGCTTTTCAAAAAAAGCTAAGTTATAAATTTAACGTTTTTTCCAAATAATAAGCAATACCATCATTTTCATTCGATTTTGTTACTTCACGCGCTAGCTGTTTTAATTCGTTAATGCCATTTTCCATAGCGATACCGTGTCCTGCAAATTTAATCATTTCAAAATCATTGTCTTCATCTCCAAACGCAATAATTCGTTCGCGTGGAATTTGATAATGATTAGCTACGCGCTCAAGACCTACAGCTTTATTAAGTCCTTTTTTTACAATTTCAACGACATGCCAAGGTGCTCCCCAGCGTCTATGTTCTAGTACTTCTGCATGAACATCTGAAAGGTGAGAGCGTATATCTTGTACATGTTCTTCATCTGCGTGAATTAAAATAGACGTTGGATCGTGCTGCAGCGTATGACGCAAATCACCCGTTTGTAATTTAGGATCCCCTAGGCTAAGTACATCCATTAATTTTCGATCTTCAAAATGAAGATACACATCATCTTGTACTTCTGCCATGATATTGTTGATGCGATAGTCTTGCATAGCTGTCACAATGTCATGGACAGTGCGGCGGTTTAAAGGTTCGTGATGCGTGCCGAAATCAGGCTGAAGGGGGTGATGGACAAGCGCTCCGTTAAAGTTTACGATAGGCGTGGATAAATCTAATTCGCTGTAATACATAGCACTGGAACGATAAGGTCTACCAGTTGCAATCATTACAATATGTCCTTCTTGTTTTGCTTTTTCTAATACCCGTTTCGTTGTAGGTGAAATGGTTTTTTCATTCGTTAACAATGTTCCATCCAGATCTAAGGCGATTAAGTGTTGATCGTTTCTCATATAGGGCTCCTTTTAAATTGAAGTAGTTATACGATTATATTGAATTCTACTAATACTCATGCTTGTATTCCCATATTTTACACAACTTTTCCTTAGGAGCAAAGCAGAACGATTGACATGCAAAAGCTGTCTTGTTACGGTGTAAGACATAGTTATTGATTGCTTACGATAAATTGTTTAAGGGTATATTTAATACGTGAAGATAATTACGGAAGTAAAAGAAAGGAGAATGAATATGGATAAACAGTTAGAAGATAAAATCATGGAATCACTAGAAGAAGTAATTGATCCAGAGCTTGGCGTTGATATCGTAAATTTAGGCTTAGTGTACGGTGTAGAAATGGAAGAAAACAACACTGTTATCGTGACGATGACGTTAACTTCTATCGGCTGCCCGCTGGCTGGTGTGATTGGCGAACAAGTGAAAAAACAATTAATTTCGCTTGAAGAAGTAGAAAATGTAGAAGTGAATATCACATTTAATCCGCCATGGGATAAAGATCGCATGACGCGCTACGCTAAAATTGCATTAGGTGTTCAATAAGAAAAAAGCCATCAACGATGGCTTTTTTTCTTATTCAATTCTGCACAATTCCACAGGGCAGTCCTCACAGTCTATTTCTTTCTTTAAAAAAGAAAGCTTATGAATGATGATTTTTCCATCTGCCATTGAAATCACTTCGTTTTTTCGCAACTCAGCGAGCATGCGATTGACTACTTCTCGAGATGTCCCGCATAGATTGGCGATTTCTTGATTGGTTAACGTTACGTTTAATAAAATACCATTTGGCTTCATTACTCCAAAGCTATTAGACATGCGGATCAGAGTAGAATAAAGAGCACCTTTTTTTCCATTGAGAATTAAGTCTCTAAATTTTGTCTGCATTCGCTTAATTTGTAGTCCCATCCACTTCATGTACTCCATAGAAAGAGCAGGGTATTGTGCTAGTTCGTTTTCTAACAACCGTTTTTGAATACTGATTGCCGTACAAGGTTCAATAGCTTTTGCTTGAAGCATATGGGGAGTAGATCCGCAAAACAGCATGACTTCCCCGATTAAGTCTCCGGAACTCGCCAGCTGAAGCGTCAGCTCGCGTCCTTCCGGCGTCACTTTACCTACTTGCACGGCCCCTGACGTAATAAAAAATAAATGAGTTGAAGGTGAACCTTCTTGAAAGAGAAAGTCACCTTTTTTAAACGAAAGTTTATGATCAAAGTTCATAAAAAATTGCTGCAGCTCATTTGAAAAAGAATCCGTTGTGATGTTTATCATGTTATCACCTTTTAATTAAAATTTTTGCGACTGCTACTTATTAATCTATTAAGTTAGAACAGTCTGTATATGCTGTACGTCCACTGGCCGTATAAAAAATATCATACGGATGATTTTTATCGATATTCTTATTATACACAAAAACAACCAGTGTTTTCCAAAAATATCTGTGAACAATTTCTAAACAAAAATAGAAAGTTAGTTATAAAAATAAAAACTTATGAATAAATAAAAATGTTTAAAAATATAGAATAAAGTGTTGGATTTTTTAAATATTCATTTGATTTTATTTTTATACGGTATTATAATGATAAATAATTCAAATAGATACGTGGAAAAAGGAGTTTTAAAATGAAAGAATACAAGGTAGGAATTGTTGGAGCAACAGGGTATGGAGGAGTAGAACTGATTCGTTTGTTAGCGAATCACCCACATTTTTATGTTTATGCAGTTTATTCATCCTCTCAGGATGGGATGGAACTAGCAGAAGTTTATCCTCACCTTTCTAATACTGTATATACGCTGCAAGATATAAACCCTAAGAAGATGGCTGAAGAATTAGATTTAGTGTTTACAGCAACTCCGTCCGGTGTTTCTAGCAAACTTGTACCTCAATTAATAGAAGAAGGAATAAAAGTGGTAGATCTATCTGGAGATTTTAGATTAAAAACAGAAGCGCTTTATGAAAAATGGTACAAAAAGCCTGCTGCAGCTGAAGCATTTTTACAGCAGTCTGTGTATGGATTATCAGAATGGTTTGCAGACGAAGTCGAAAGCAGTACGTTCGTTGCGAACCCGGGGTGTTATCCAACAGCTACACTGCTTGGGCTAGCTCCCCTCGTTAGTAAACAAATGGTAAAATCAAACTCTATTATCATTGATGCAAAGTCCGGGATCTCAGGAGCAGGACGCGGTCTTTCGCAAATGGCTCATTATGCTGAAATCAATGAAAATATGAAAATATACAAAGTTAATCAACATCAGCATATCCCAGAAATCGAATCTATTTTAGAAAAGTGGGATGAAGAAATTGGCCACGTTACGTTCAATACGCACTTAGTTCCAATGACGCGAGGGATTATGAGTACAATATACGCTGAACTTTCTAAAGAAAGCTCAGTACAAGAGCTTCATCAGCTATATGTAGATACATATCAAAACTCCCCGTTCGTTCGCGTTCGAAAAGCTGGTGAATTTCCGTCTACTAAAGAAGTAAGTGCATCAAATTATTGCGATATCGGTGTTGCATTTGACGAACGAACAAAGCGTGTCACGATTGTTTCTGTCATTGATAACTTAGTTAAAGGGGCAGCCGGTCAGGCCATTCAAAATGCCAATATCATGATGGGGTTTGAACAGCAAGCGGGTATCGGGCTACTGCCTGTCTTCCCATAAAGACACAGCATCACTAATCACGATAAAAGCAGGAGGGAACGTATAGTGATTACGGTTAAACAAACGAAAGAAAAGATAAAGAAAATAGAGAACGGTACAATTGTAACGCCGCTAGGGTTTTCAGCAGATGGCGTTCACGCTGGTTTACGTTATGCTAAAAAAGATTTAGGAGTTATTGTAAGCGACGTGCCAGCTAATTGCGCGGCTGTTTACACGCTTAATGCCTTTCAAGCAGCGCCTTTAGCTGTTACAAAAGAAAGTGTAGCGGTGGAGCAGAAGCTGCAAGCGATCGTTGTGAACAGCGCATGTGCAAATGCATGTACTGGAGAACAAGGATTAAAAGATGCATACCAAATGCGAAATACATGTGCAGAAAAGCTTAATATCCTACCTCATCATGTAGCGGTAGCTTCTACAGGCGTAATTGGAGAGCTTCTAGATATGAAAAAAATTGTTAAAGGTATTGGGTTATTAAGTCCTTCATCGAACAAAGAAAAAGCAGAAGAATTTCAAACGGCTATTTTAACAACAGATACAGTGATGAAGTCAGCTTGCTATGAAACAAAAATTGACGGCAAAGTAGTTACCATTGGAGGCACAGCGAAAGGATCAGGCATGATTCACCCAAATATGGCTACGATGCTTAGCTTTATCACAACAGATGCTAAGGTTGAAGCTTCAGTGCTACAAGATGCGCTAAGTTCTATTACAAATAAAAGCTTTAATCAAATTACAGTGGATGGTGATACGTCCACCAACGATATGGTTGTTGTTTTAGCAAATGGAAAAGCTGATCACCAGTCGCTTACACCAGATCATCCTGAATGGAATTCGTTTTATGAAGCACTGCGCTTGACGTGTGAAGATTTAGCCAAACAAATTGCACGCGACGGTGAAGGAGCAACAAAACTAATTGAAGTAAACGTATCTGGTGCTCATACAAACGAAGAAGCAAATGTGATTGCTAAACAAATTGTGGGCTCGAACCTAGTGAAAACGGCCATGTATGGAGCCGATGCTAATTGGGGACGAATTATTTGTTCAGTTGGATACAGCGGAGTAGCGCTTAATCCAGAAACAGTGAATGTTTCGTTAGGCAATATCCAGATGTTAGAAAACAGTCAGCCTGTTTCATTTAGTGAAGAAGAAGCAAAGGCTTATTTAGAAAATGATACGGTCGAAGTCTATGTGGACTTACAGCAGGGAAGTGGGATCGGCAAAGCGTGGGGCTGCGATTTGACTTACGATTATGTCAAAATCAATGCCAGTTATCGAACGTAAGGAGAGAGTGAAATGAGCAATGAAAAAATCGTCGTTGTAAAATGTGGAGGCAGCATTGTCAACCAGTTAACAAGCGCTTTTTTTGAAAGCATTCAGCAGCTAAAAGCAAATGGATATCAGATCATTGTTGTGCACGGAGGCGGACCTGATATTCAAGATACGCTTACCAAACTTCACATTGAAACGGAATTTGTAGATGGGCTTCGAAAAACGTCCAAAGAAGCATTAGAAGTTGTGACGATGGTATTAGCAGGCAAGGTTAATAAGCAGCTTGTAAAAGATCTACAAAAAGCGAACTTAAAAGCGGTAGGACTATCAGGAATTGATGGATTATTGCTTAAAGCAGAGGCAATTGATGTGGAACGTCTAGGTTACGTTGGAGAAGTAAAAGGCGTAAACGATACATTATTAAAACAACTAACTGACAGTAAGTATATTCCAGTTGTTTCTTCCATTGGAGCAGATGAAGAAGGTAATAGCTATAATATTAATGCTGACGTGGCAGCCGGAGCCGTTGCACAAGCAGTAAATGCTGAAAAGCTGATGTTTGTAACGGATGTAAAAGGTGTGTTAAAGGATGGAGCATTGCTTCCTGAGCTTACAAAGTCAGAGATTGATGCACTTATTGAAGAAAAAGTAATTTATGGCGGAATGATTCCGAAAGTAACATCAGCGGTAAATGCGTTATCTCCTTTGCTTGAAGAAGTTCATATTATTAGCGGAACTGATGGATTTTTAGATAAGGAAGGGAAGCTGATTGGTACAGCAATTAAATATAGTGGAAAAGGTGGAGAAGATAGCGATGAGTTCATTGTTTCCAACATATCAACGGTTTGATATCCATGTGGAAGAGGCGCAAGGAACAAAATTAATAGATAACAAAGGAAATGAGTATTTAGATTTTATTTCAGGTATCGCTGTTTGTAACGTAGGTCATCGTCATCCTGATGTTCAAAAAGCGGTCGAAGAGCAGTTAAATAAAGTGTGGCACGTGTCAAATTTATTTCATCAATCGATTCAAGAAGACGTAGCAGGTAAGCTTGTGGAACACTCAAACGGTGATGCAGTATTTTTCTGTAACAGCGGTGCAGAAGCCAACGAAGCGGCGATTAAATTAGCGCGCAAGTACACACAAAAACACAAAATTATTACGTTTACAAAATCATTTCATGGACGTACATTTGCTACAATGACAGCTACAGGGCAGGCAAAAATTCATGATGGCTTCGGTCCTCTTGTTAATGAGTTTGTTTACGTGCCATACAATGATGAAGAAGCATTAAAACAAGAAGTGGACGACAGCGTAGCAGCCATTATGGTTGAAGTCATTCAAGGAGAAGGCGGAGTGGTTCCAGGAACCGAAGCATTTTTATTAACCATTCAAGAGCTGTGTAAAAAGCACGAAGCACTGTTTATAGTCGATGAAGTGCAAACTGGAATCGGCAGAACAGGAAAACCATTTGCTTATCAGCATTTTAACGTTTCACCAGATATTATTACAGCAGCTAAAGGATTAGGAAGCGGAATGCCGGTTGGTGCGATGATTGGAAAAGGATATCTCAAAGAAGCATTTGGACCTGGTACTCACGGAACAACCTTTGGAGGAAACCCAATTGCACTAGCTTCAGCCAAAGCAACCTTAAACATTATTTTTAATGAAGCATTTTTGGCAGAGGTTACAGAAAAAAGCCTTTATTTTACCAATGCTTTGAAAAATAGCTTAGCAGCTTATTCATTTGTAACCGATGTTCGCGGAAAAGGTTTTATGATTGGAATTGAATGCGGGGAACATCAGTCAGCATTGCTTGCAGCTATGCGTGAAAAAGGATTGCTAGCACTGGGAGCAGGACCGCATGTAGTACGATTGCTGCCGCCTTTAACTGTAACAAAAAAAGAGTTGGACCAAGCGATTCATATCATTGAAGAAGCGTTTAGCCAAACAAAAATTACTTCATAATACAAATTTTTTTGAATATGTTTGTATAAAAATTCTGTTTTATAAATAATTATTCGAAGAGGGATGCACAATGAACGGATATTTACACTTAGCAAACGGCGATTCGTTCGCCGGACACATTGAACATACAGCAACGCACCAGGCAAAAGGAGAAATTGTTTTCTTTACTGGAATGACTGGTTATCAAGAAGTTGTGACTGATCCATCTTACAAAGATCAAATTATCGTCTTTACGTACCCTTTGATTGGGAACTATGGTATCAATGAAAAAGATTATGAAAGCAAAAAGCCTCACGTAGCAGGCGTTGTCGTATACGAATGTTCAGATGAAGGGTTCCATTACGAAGCGATGTACAGCTTTAAACAATATTTAAAGAAATGGAACATTCCGCTTATTACACATGTGGATACGAGAGCGGTCGTAAAACGAATTCGAAAAGAAGGTACGATGCAATCTGCCTTTTCGACATCTGCTGAATCGCCAGCATTTACTGCTGAATGCGATGGATATGTAGTAAAAGAAGTATCAACAAAAGAGCCTGTTACTTACGGAAACGGTGAAAAACACGTTGTATTAATGGACTTTGGGTATAAAAAATCAATTTTACAAGAGCTGTTAAATCGAGAGTGCAAAGTAACAGTTGTTCCTTATTCTACAAGCTCTTCAAAAGTAAAAGAGCTGCAGCCGGATGGCATTGTCTTATCAAACGGACCTGGAGATCCAACTCAAGTGAGCAGTCAGCTGGATGAATTAAAAGAAATTATTTCATCGTATCCAACTTTGGGAATTTGCTTTGGACATCAGTTAATTGGGCTCGCTTTTGGGGCGCAAACCAAAAAGCTGGCGTTCGGTCACCGAGGAGCTAATCAGCCTGTAATTGATTTAACGACTAACAAAGTGTGTATGACTTCTCAAAATCACAGCTATGTCGTAGATGAACAGACGATTACGTCTACGCCATTAAACGTTCGATTTAAAAATGTGAATGACGGATCGGTTGAAGGTTTAATGCATAAAGACCTTCCTGTTATGTCGGTTCAATATCATCCAGAAGCACACCCTGGACCAAGTGACAGCACGTATATCTTTGATGAATTTATGACGAAAGTACAGCAAGTAGGGAGCGGAAAAGTATATGCCTAAAGACCAAACGTTAAAAAAGATTTTAGTAATCGGATCAGGACCAATCGTAATCGGGCAAGCAGCAGAATTTGATTATTCAGGAACTCAGGCATGCTTGTCATTAAAAGAAGAAGGTTATGAAGTTATCTTAATCAATAATAATCCAGCTACAATTATGACGGACACTCACGTAGCAGATCGAATCTATTTTGAACCATTAACAGTAGACTGCGTAGAGAAAATTATTGCAAAAGAAAAGCCCGATGGTTTGTTAGCCACATTAGGCGGACAGACGGGTTTAAACTTAGCCCTTGAGCTTCATGAACAAAACATTTTGCCAAAATATGATGTGAAACTTTTAGGAACGCCGATTGAATCAATTAAAAAAGGTGAAAGCCGTGAAGAGTTCCGCGCATTGATGAATGAACTGAATGAACCGGTGCCGGAAAGTGAAGTTGTTACAAAAGTAGAAGAAGCGTTAGCTTTTGCCAAGAAAATTGGTTTTCCTGTTATTGTACGTCCTGCTTATACGTTAGGCGGAACGGGCGGAGGAATTGCTCATTCTATGGAAGAGCTTGAAAAGCTTTCAGCGTCAGGTTTACGTGAAAGTGCTATTACTCAATGCTTAATTGAAAAAAGCATCGCTGGATTTAAAGAGGTTGAGTACGAGGTTATGCGCGACGTAAACAATACGTGCATCACCATTTGTAATATGGAAAACATTGATCCCGTAGGCGTTCATACTGGAGATTCGGTAGTCGTTGCTCCTTCTCAAACGTTAACAGACGTGGAATATCAAATGCTTCGCTCTGCTTCAGTTAAAATTATTTCATCGCTTGGCATTATTGGCGGTTGCAACATTCAGTTTGCGCTTGATCCAAAAAGCAAGCAGTACTATTTAATTGAAGTAAATCCGCGTGTGAGCCGTTCGTCTGCTCTTGCATCAAAAGCAACTGGCTATCCGATTGCTAAAATTGCTGCAAAGCTATCGGTAGGCTACACGCTTCATGAGTTATTAAATCCTGTGACGGGAGACACGTATGCAAGCTTTGAACCTGCTCTTGACTATGTAGTAGTGAAATTTCCAAGATGGCCGTTTGACAAGTTTTTCTACGCTGAAAGAACGCTTGGCACCCAAATGAAAGCAACTGGAGAAGTAATGGCTATTGACCGTAACTTTACACGTAGCTTCCAAAAGGCATTATCTTCTTTAGAAATTGACTTACAAGGATTAGAAGTAGAAGAACTGCAAGAACTTTCAACAGATGAATTAAAAAGCAAGCTGGGCGAACAAAGCGATGAGCGTATTTTTGTTATCCTTGAGCTTTTACGCCGAGGCACAACGCCTGAGTATATCCATGAAGTAACACAAATTGATTATTTCTATTTAACACACTTTGCACAGCTGATTAAAATGGAAGCCTCTTTAAAAGAAGTGCGTTTTGATTCGATTACAGCTGAACACTTTAAACAAGTAAAGGAGCATGGTTTTACAGATGCGTATCTAGCAAACGTATGGAATGTGCCGGAGCTTGACGTAAGAGCGAAACGTAAAGCACTACATATTACGCCAAGCTATAAAATGGTGGATACATGTGCAGCGGAATTTGAATCTTCAACAGCTTATTTCTACTCTAGTTACTACGGGGAAAGTGAGATTGAACCATCAACGAATAAAAAAGTTGCGATTATCGGTTCTGGACCAATTCGTATCGGGCAAGGAGTAGAGTTCGACTACAGCTCTGTACACGGTGTGCTAGCTCTTGAAAAAGAAGGATACGAAACGATTTTAATTAACAATAATCCAGAAACGGTAAGTACGGATTTTGAAGTAGCAGATCGCTTATATTTCGAACCTGTAACAGTAGAAGACGTATTAAATGTTCTTGATGCTGAAAATGTGACAGATGTAATTGTTCAATACGGAGGTCAAACGGCTATTTCGCTTGTTAAAGGTCTAGAAGAAGCTGGTGTTAATTTATTAGGTATTACAAATGATGTCATTGATGCGCTTGAAGATCGTGACCTGTTTTATAAGCTCTTAGACGACTGCGATATTCCTCATATTCCAGGTGAAATGGCGAAAGACGCGAAAGAACTTGTACAAAAAGCAAAAGATACGGGATTCCCATTACTCATTCGTCCTTCTTACGTGATTGGCGGAAAAGGAATGCTGACAATTCAAAACGAAACGGAGCTTCAGTCTTGTTTACCGGCTATTAAAGCGTCTCATTTCCCAATGCTTATTGATGCTTACTTCCCTGGAAAAGAAGCAGAAGTTGATGTGGTAGCAGACGGAAAAGATGTGTTGATTCCGACAATCGTTGAACATATTGAAAAAGCCGGCGTTCATTCAGGAGACAGCTATGCGCTTTTACCAGCAAAAACAGTAGAAGCAGCACATAAAGAAAAAATGGTGAGCTACGCTCAAAAAATTGTAAACAAACTTCAATATAAAGGGATTATGAATATCCAATATGTTATTTACAACGATGAAGTCTACATGCTGGAAGTTAATCCGCGTGCCAGCCGTACAGTCCCTGTAGTAAGCAAAGTGTGCAACACGCCGCTTGTTTCGCTATCAACTCAAATATTGCTTGGGAAATCATTGTCGGAAATTAGTGAAAAGCTAGGTTTATTGCCGGATCCAGCTTACACAACTATCAAGTTTCCAGTGTTTTCGACAAGTAAATTATCAGGAGTTGATCCACTTGTTGGACCGGAAATGAAGTCAACTGGTGAAGGAATTGCGATTTCTTCAACGATTGAAGAAGCAGCAAAAAAAGTATTCCATCAGTATGTGTTAAGTAAAAAAGGTGCTGCAGAAGTGTATATCAACGGAGAAGCGCAGGGCCTTGAAGAACTTGTGCAAAGCGCGGGCTTAACTCTTGTTAAAGATAAAGAAGTTAGTGAATGGGTGAAAACGAAAGAAGCTTTATTATATGTAAGTTTACAGCCTGAAGATAAAGAAAGCCGTATGTCAGCATTAAAACACGGTTTAATGGTTATGACGGAGGCAGAAACGGCTTCGCTATTTTTCCAATCGTTCCAAGTCGATGAATATCACGTTTCATCACTGCAAGAATGGTTTCAAAAAACTAAAAAGGAAGTGACAGTATCATGAGTACAGTATCGGTAAATACGAATTTAAAAGGAAAAGATTTGCTTACACTTAAAGATTTATCATCAGACGATATTATGTCACTTTTGGAAAGCGCCATTGAGCTGAAAGAAAAGCATAAAAATGGTGAAATCGTAACATCGTTAAAAGGAAAAACGCTGGGGCTCATTTTTGAAAAATCTTCAACAAGAACAAGAGTCTCATTTGAAGCGGGAATGATGCAGCTTGGAGGAAACGCCCTCTTTTTAAGCAGCCAGGATTTACAGATTGGGCGCGGAGAAACGATTGCTGATACAGCACGCGTACTATCTGAATTCATCGATGCTATAATGATTCGTACGTTTGAACACAGCAAGATCGAAGAGCTTGCAGATTACGCATCCATTCCCGTTATTAATGGTTTGACAGATGATTATCATCCTTGTCAGGCTCTAGCTGATTTATTAACGATTTACGAGCACAAGAAATCATTTGAAGGGCTAAAAGTAGCTTATGTTGGAGACGGAAATAATGTAGCGCATTCGTTAATGATTGCCTGTGCAAAAATGGGAATAGATATTTCAATTGGATGCCCTGATGGATATGAGCCAAAAGACTTTGTCACAGCTTATGTTCATGAAATAGCTGCTACAACAGGTGCGAAGGTTACGATTACAAAAGATCCTGTAGAGGCTGTGAAAAATGCCGATGCTATTTATGCAGACGTATGGACAAGTATGGGACAGGAAGAAGAAGCACAGCAGCGTTTGAAAATATTTGCTCCTTATCAAGTAAATGAAGAACTAGCTGCCTATGCTAAGTCAGACTATTTATTTCTGCACTGTTTGCCTGCGCATCGTGAAGAAGAAGTAACAGCAAGCATTATTGACGGACCAAATTCTGTTGTTTTTCAGCAGGCTGGAAATCGTATGCATGTACAAAAAGCTTTGCTGCAAGCCATTTTAGCTTAAGAGAAAAACCCTTTCTGAGAATATCAGAAGGGGTTTTTTGTTTAAAGGGAATTAATTGTGGGAACACCAACTGTATACTAAACAGAACGAAAGGTGATTTATGATGAAAGTATTAGTTGTTGGAGCAAACGGAACAACAGGAAAACAAGTGGTAGAAAAAGTTGCAAACAGCAAGCAGCACGAAGCTTATGCGATGATTCGCGACGAAAAGCAAGCAGACGCGTTAAAGAAGCTGGGTGCCAACGTTGTGCTTGGTGACTTGGAGCAAGATGTTTCAGATGCTTTAAGAGGTATGGACGCTGTCATATTTGCAGCAGGGTCTGGAGGACATACGGGAGACGAAAAAACAATCGCTGTGGATCAAAACGGCGCTAAAAATATCATTGATGAAGCAAAAAATCAAGGTGTAAAGCGCTTTGTTATGTTAAGTTCAATGGGAACAGACGCACCTGAACAAGGACCAGAAGGCTTACAGCTTTACCTGCGTGCAAAAGCGATAGCGGATGAATACTTAAAACAGTCTAATCTACAGTATACAATTGTACGACCAGGAACTTTATCGAATGATCAAGCTACTGGGAAAATTGATATCAATAATGATATTGAAGATAAATCTCAGACGATTCCCCGAGCAGATGTAGCAGCCGTACTTGTAGAATGTCTAAACGAAGAAGCTACGATAGGAAAAACGTTTGAAATGCTAGCTGGAGAAACTGAAATCGAACAAGCTATCAAATTTACTCATTAATATAAAAGGGCGGATCTAAAGGTCTGCTCTTTTTCTCTGCCTAATATGAAAACATCTCCATTATGAAACAGAAATCTTAAGGGAATAGTATAGGAGAACATTTCATTTCAGGAATGAGGAGGCAGGACAATGGGACAAAATCGTCATTTCACACCGGGTCAAAAAGCTCCTAATAACGGAGTGTATATTGAAATTGGTGAAACAGGAAGTAACGTAAATAATCCTCAAAAGGTTAAATTAAAAGCAGGAGAGCGTTTTCCAGAGACGGCCAACGATGATCGCCACTGGACGTACATGCGTAAGCCTTAAATAGTAAAAAATAAAGAAGCCATTCTAAATTGAATGGCTTTACTTGTTTTCCTATTGCTGGGTATAATGAAATAAAGGTCAATAAAGGTCAAATGTATCGAAGGAGGATGTTCAATGGATATAAATAAAATGACCCAAAAATTGCAAGAAGGCGTGATGGAAGCGCAGTCCGAAGCTATTAAACGAAATCAGCAGGAAGTAGATATTGTTCATTTGCTTTATACGCTCATTCATCAGCAAGATGGTATTGCTCCTCGCATACTAGATCATTTACATATCGATCATCAATCTTTTCAGCAGCAGGTAAATCAATTGCTTGCGAAAAAACCAGCCGTTACAGGAAGTGGTGCTGAAGCAGGGAAGGTTTATATTACGAATAAACTTCAGCAGCTGTTTGTTAAAGCTCAAGAAGAAGCATCTCGTTTGCAAGATGATTACGTTTCAGTTGAGCACATCTTTTTAGCATTAGCACAGGAACCGTCTTCTAGTGAATATGGCAAGTTATTTTCAAGTCAAGGTATAACAAAAAAAGCTCTACAAGATGTGCTTACCAGCCTTCGAGGAAATCAGCGAATTACAAGTCAAAATCCCGAAGTCACATATGAAGCGTTAGCTAAATATGGAAGAGACTTAGTAGCAGAAGTACGAGCAGGCAACATTGATCCAGTCATTGGACGAGACGGAGAAATTCGCCGCGTTATCCGCATTTTATCGCGAAAAACAAAAAACAATCCAGTTTTGATCGGAGAACCTGGCGTTGGTAAAACAGCGATTGTTGAAGGTCTAGCACAGCGTATTGTTCGCCGAGATGTGCCTGAAGGATTAAAAGATAAAACCATCTTTTCATTAGATATGGGAGCTTTAGTAGCAGGAGCGAAATTCAGGGGAGAATTTGAAGAGCGTTTAAAAGCTGTTCTTCAAGAAGTTAAGAAAAGCAACGGTCAAATTCTTTTATTCATTGACGAGCTTCATACAATCGTTGGAGCAGGCCGTACGGATGGAGCGATGGATGCAGGGAATATTTTAAAACCAATGCTTGCTAGAGGAGAACTTCACTGTATAGGAGCTACAACTCTTGATGAGTATCGTCAGTATATTGAAAAAGATCCAGCGCTTGAAAGACGCTTTCAACAGGTGCTGGTTGAAGAACCTTCAGTAGAAGATACAATCTCTATTTTACGTGGTTTAAAAGAACGATTTGAAATTCATCACGGGGTGAATATTCACGACCGAGCGATTGTTTCAGCAGCGGTTATGTCTGATCGTTATATCTCAGACCGCTTTTTACCTGATAAAGCAATTGATTTAATTGATGAAGCATGCGCAACTATTCGAACAGAAATTGATTCGATGCCATCAGAATTAGATGAAGTTACACGACGTGTCATGCAGCTTGAAATTGAAGAAGCGGCATTAAGTAAAGAAACAGATCAAGCAAGCATCACAAGGTTAGAGGCAATTCGAAAAGAAGTCTCTGATTTAAGAGAACGTGCAGATATAATGAAGCTGCAGTGGGAAAAAGAAAAGCAGTCGATTCAAACGGTGCAAGATGTCCGGGAGCAGCTTGAAAAAGCGAAGCGAGACCTAGAAGAAGCTGAAGGGAAATATGATTTAAATAAAGCAGCTGAACTTCGCCACGGACGCATTCCAGCTCTTGAAAAAGAACTAAAACAGCTGGAAGAAACAGCTGCTGAAAAAGCACAAGAAAACCGTTTGTTAAGAGAAGAAGTAACAGAAGAAGAAATTGCTGAAATTGTAGGAAGATGGACGGGAATTCCGGTATCAAAACTAGTTGAAGGGGAAAGAGAAAAGCTGTTGAAGCTTGAGTCAATTTTACAGCAGCGTGTGATTGGGCAAGATGAAGCTGTATCCTTAGTGACGGATGCTGTGATTCGCGCACGGGCAGGCATTAAAGACCCGAACCGTCCGATTGGGTCATTTATTTTCCTAGGACCTACCGGAGTAGGAAAAACGGAGCTAGCCAAAACGCTGGCACATTCTTTATTTGACAGTGAAGAACAAATGGTTCGTATTGATATGTCTGAGTACATGGAAAAGCATGCGGTCTCTAGGCTTATAGGAGCGCCTCCTGGCTATGTAGGATACGAAGAAGGCGGCCAGCTAACGGAAGCGGTGAGACGCAAGCCTTATTCAGTCGTTTTGTTAGATGAAATTGAAAAAGCCCATCCCGAAGTATTTAATGTGCTCCTTCAAATACTAGATGATGGAAGAGCAACAGATTCAAAAGGAAAAGTCATTGATTTTAAAAATACAGTTATTATTATGACGTCGAATATCGGTTCTCAATTTTTATTAGACGGTTTAACAAGTGAAGGCGAGATTACTGAAAAAGCCAGAGAGCAAGTGATGGCTCAATTAAGACAGCATTTTCGTCCAGAATTCTTAAATCGAGTAGACGACACGATTTTATTCAAACCGCTAACTGTTCATGAAGTAAAAGGGATTATTGATAAGCTATTGGTTCAGCTTGAAAAGCGTTTATCCGATCGTCATATTTCGTTAACGTTAACAGAAGAAGCAAAAAATTATATTGCAGCCTCCGGATTTGATCCGGTATACGGAGCTCGCCCTTTAAAAAGGTTTATTCAAAAATATATTGAAACAAAAATTGCCAGAGAATTAATTGCAGGGCAAATTGAAGATTATAGTCAAGTGACAGTTGATATAAAAGATGATAAGTTTGTTGTCAGCGTATAAGTTTCCTAAAAAGACCATTCATGATAAATTGAATGGTCTTTTTTTGCTATTAAAAGCAGCTCTTCTTTTAAAATAAATAAAAAGAAATGAAAGAAAATACGTGAGAGCTAAGCGTAAAAACTTATTCAGTTTTAGGTTGTAGAATATATCTAATTCATTTATGATAATACAAAATGGGCAAAGGAGCATGAATGAGCACATGAAGGACCGTATAGAGCTTATATATGACGAAGCATACGATTTTATAGATCAGGCATTAACTAAAATAAGAGCGCTGGATAAAAATGATCTTCAAGCTGAAAATGAAGAAGTGCAGGAAAAGGCAGAACGGACAGAGTTTGCACTTCAAGCTGCACGAGATATTTTAGAAAATATGATTATCCCGGGTAAAAAATTGACTTTTATTTACGAAAAAGGTTCTGTGGTAGTAGAAATTCCCGATAAAAAATAAAAACGACTTCCTTTTATGGAAGTCGTTTTTATTTTGGCAATGCAAAGTGCTCATCAATGGATGCATCACTTTTTCGATACTGCCCGGGTGTCATATTGGTTGTTTTGCGAAATACTTTTGTTAAATAATTGGCATTTGCATAACCGACGTTTTCAGCAATTTCTTCGATTGAGTACTTGGTTTGATGCAATAGCTCGGCCGCTTTTTGAATGCGAAGCTTCGTTAAATATTGAATCGGCGTAATCCCAGTTGTTTGTTTGAATAACCGGCTAAAATGATAGCGAGATAAATGAGCTGCATCTGCCATTTCATCCGGACCGATTTCTTCATGATAATGATTACGGGCAAATAAAATAGAGCTAATGATACTTTCAGGCCAATCTTCTGTAAAACTGTCCATGCTTTTAATATATTGGTACAGCTCCATTACAAAGCGGTAAGATAAGCTTGAGGCATGAAATGGATCTGCTATATGTTTTTCGCTTGCCCGCTTATATATTTGAGCAAGCAGCTGAACAGGTGCTGATTCAGGATGAAACCGTATTACAGGAGAGTGGGTTGACTGAATATAATCCCAGCATTTTTGTACTTCATCTCCGTATAATGTAAGAAAAATAAACTCCCAGTTTTCACTTTCCTTTGGTAAGTAATAGCGATAATTTCCAGGTATATTGACGATGAATGCTTTCCCAGCATCCACTTTATATTCTTGTCCATCTATTTCAATCATTCCGTACCCAGAAACCGTGTATTGAAAAATATATTTCCCTACGTCTTTTCGCTGATTTCCGCTCCAGTTATAAAGGGGAGAGAAAACTTCATCCCACCCAACAGACCATAGCTGCGCAACTTCATTTGTGCGGGATTCTAAAAACCTGTATGCGTACGTTGAATATTCTTGAGCTTGGAAATGTGAGAGCAAATTTTCACCTTCTTTTTGAAATAAAGTAGTACTTAATTCTTACTTTAACGTAATCGCTTTCATTTTTCTATAATTTTTTGAAAATATCGTGATTATTTTTAGGGAATGTCTCTAAATCTATTATTTTCTTATCATTTGCAAGTCAAGGCTCATATAAAGATAACACCTTTTTGGCGCAAGAGTAGTTCATCGTCAATTCAAAAGAATCATTTTTAAA
The DNA here is from genome assembly GCF_042787735.1 of Priestia sp. YIM B13490. Taxonomy (NCBI): domain Bacteria; kingdom Bacillati; phylum Bacillota; class Bacilli; order Caryophanales; family Bacillaceae; genus Priestia; species Priestia sp. YIM B13490. The sequence goes on along the minus strand of NZ_JBHZOT010000002.1, from coordinate 852,070 downwards.
GGGATAAGCAAAAAAGTACCGATTATCGATAGTAATTTTACCATTGAGGCAAGGAAAATTGGACTTTACAATGTACATATGAATCCGTTTCCAAAAAACTACTTAAAATAGGTGATAATAAATGCTGGGAAAATTAATCGAAGAGTTCAAACAAATATTTCATTCGTCAGAAGCTATTCGCTGCTTTTTTGCGCCAGGGCGTGTCAATTTAATTGGAGAACATACTGATTATAATGGAGGGCATGTTTTTCCTTGTTCATTGAGTATAGGAACGTATGCGGTAGTACAAAAACGTCATGATCAAAAAATACGTATGTACTCAAAAAACTTCTCTGAAGCAGGCGTTATTGAATCCTCTTTAGAGCAATTAACGTACAAAACCGAAGATGATTGGGCTAATTATCCAAAAGGAGTAATGGATACCTTTAAAAAGCACGGATATGACCTTCCTTTTGGATTTGATATCTTGTTTTTCGGCAACATTCCTAATGGAGCAGGACTTTCATCGTCGGCATCAATTGAGTTAGTCACATGCGTACTTTTAAATAAAATTCTTGAATTGAATATTGATATGATGGACCTTGTAAAAATGGCGCAGCAAGCTGAAAATGAATTTATCGGCGTAAGCTGCGGGATTATGGATCAGTTTGCAATTGGAATGGGAAAAGAAAATCAAGCCGTATTGTTAAACTGTCAAACTCTTGAATACCAGTATAGCCCGCTGCAGTTAACAGATGCTGTGCTCGTTATTTCTAACACAAATAAGCGAAGAGGGCTGGCAGATTCAAAATATAATGAGCGCCGCATGGAGTGTGAAAGAGCGCTGGCAGATTTACAAACGTCACTTTCCATTAATTCGCTTGGTGATTTAACCAAAGAACAATTTGAAAAGCATAAATTTTTGATACAAAACGAAGTAGATTGTAAGCGCGCTAAACATGCGGTATATGAAAATGAACGCACAAAAGAAGCGGTTGCTAAATTGCAAAACGGTGATTTAGAAGGGTTTGGTCAATTGATGAATGAATCGCACTGCTCACTGCGAGATGACTATGAAGTAAGCGGGAAAGAACTAGATGCTCTTGTAGAAGCAGCTTGGTTGCAAGAAGGTGTGATTGGATCACGCATGACAGGTGCAGGCTTTGGCGGCTGTACAATCAGTATCGTACAAAAAGCACAGGTTGATAGGTTTATTGAGGAAGTAAAAGACGCCTACTATAAGAAAACAAGTTTAGAAGCTGAATTTTATGTGGTTACGGTTGGAGAAGGAGCGCGTGAACTCACATTAGAAGCAGTATAAGAGAAAACAGATAGAGAAAGGAACGAGTGTATGTCAGTCAACATTCATGAAGAAATCACCCGACTTATTCAATATGGTTTACAAAAGAATCTATTAACAAAATGGGATATAGATGTGGTGAGAAATAAACTGCTGGAAGTGTTAAAGCTCGACGAATGTATTATAGTAGAAGTCAAAGAAGAACGTCTAGAACATCCAGCTGCTATTTTAGACAACATGCTTGATTGGGCTGCAGAAAACAATCGAATCGCCGAGAATTCTATCACGTATAGAGATTTATTCGATACCAAAATAATGGGATGCTTTGCAAGCATGCCTTCAGAGGTTAATCGGACATTTTATGATCACTATCAGCAAAGCCCCCAAAAAGCCACAAGCTATTATTATAAGCTGTCAAAAGACATTCACTATATTCGCAGAGATCGAATTGCTAAAAACGAAAGGTGGGTAACAAAAACTGACTTTGGAGAACTTGAAATTACTATCAACTTATCAAAGCCGGAAAAAGATCCAAAAGCAATTGCAGCAAGCAAATCATTGAAGGAAAGCAACTATCCGCTGTGTCTTCTATGTAAAGAAAATGCTGGTTATGCAGGTCGTATTAACCACCCAGCTCGTCAAAATCACCGGATTATTCCTGTGGAATTGCAGGAAGAGCTGTGGTACATGCAGTTTTCACCTTATGTCTATTATAATGAACATGCCATTGTTTTTGCGAGTGAACATACACCCATGCATATTTCAAAGCAAACGTTTAAGCGGCTGCTTGCCTTCGTTGAACAATTTCCACATTATTTTTTAGGGTCAAATGCAGATTTACCCATCGTAGGAGGATCTATTTTAACTCATGACCACTTTCAAGGCGGCTATCATGATTTTCCTATGGCTAAAGCAAAAATAAATAAATTGTTCTCTCTTAAAGCATATCCAAACGTGAAAGCTGGAATTGTTCATTGGCCGATGTCGGTCGTTCGTCTTCAAAGTTCGCACCTTGCACCATTAGTAGAAGCAGCGGATTTCATTTTGAGGAAATGGAAATCGTATAGTGATCAAAGTGCTGATATTTTAGCTTTTACAGATCAAACTCCTCACAACACGGTCACGCCTATTGCTAGGAAAAGAGGGGATTTGTACGAATTAGATTTAGTACTGCGAAACAATCGAACAAACGGCAAACATCCAGATGGCATTTATCATCCCCATGCAGAAGTTCATCATATCAAAAAAGAGAACATAGGTTTAATCGAAGTAATGGGGCTTGCGGTTTTACCCGGTCGTTTGAAAGACGAAATGAGTCTAGTGGCCGAAGGGTTAGTTCAGAATAACCTGAGCGAGTTAGCCAGCAGACATGATCAAGTGCAAAAACACGTGAAGTGGGCGGAACAAATCAAGAAAAAATATCCACATATTGAAGAGCAAAATGTCCAAAGCATTCTCAAACAAGAGCTCGGTTTGGTCTTTGCAACTATTTTAGAACATGCAGGTGTGTTTAAACAAAACACTGAAGGGCAGCTCGCATTCAGTCGTTTTATGAATTCGTTAAATGAAGCGTAAATCATTAATAAAAACAGGCAGCTCGTAATGAGCTGCCTGTTTTTATACAGTTAGGGCATGCTGTTTTAAAAGGGTGTACAGAGCCTGTGTCCCTTTACTATCATCGCCTTGTTTTTCGAGCTGTTCATAAAGCGATTTTGCTAACTTTAGCCCTGGTGTATACAACTCCATTTCTTCAGCTGACTCAATGGCAATTTTCATATCTTTAATAAAGTGTTTAATATAAAAACCTGGTTCGAAGTCTCCTTTAATCATGCGAGGAGCTAAATTGCTTAACGACCAGCTTCCAGCTGCTCCTGTTTCAATACTTTTTAAAACGGTGTTTGGATCTAACCCAGCTCTTTCAGCATAGAGTATCGCTTCACACACGCCCATCATATTAGAGGCAATAGCAATTTGATTGCACATTTTTGTATGTTGACCAGCACCAGCGCTTCCTTGAAGAACGATATTTGTCCCCATTTTTTCAAGTATAGGCGTAACGGCAGAGAATGCTTCAGAATCGCCTCCTACCATAATCGCTAATGTTGCTTTCTGAGCCCCAATATCGCCTCCTGAAACAGGAGCGTCAAGCGCATGAATGTGCTTCTCTTTTGCTGCTTGATAAATCTCACGAGCAAGTATAGGGCTTGATGTCGTCATATCAATTGTATAGCAGCCTTTCTTTGCATTATGTATAATGCCGTCTTTTCCTAAATAAATCTCTTTTACATCGTGAGGGTAGCCTACCATGGTGATAATAACATCAGATTGTTCTGCCACTTCTTGAACGGTTTCTTTCCAGTTGGCCCCTTTTTCAAGTAGTGCTTGAGCACGAGTTTTTGTTCGCGTATAAACAAGGACTTCATATCCTGCGTCAATTAAATGCCCGGCCATGCTTTGACCCATAACGCCTGTTCCGATAAAACCAATTTTTTCTTTAGTCACAGCAGTATTCACTCCTAAAATTAATAGTTTGATTATTCTAAAATTATATAGTTAAAGGTTGGGATAATCAATGATTATGAATGTATATAAATGTAAAAAACAGCTTCAGTCATTTGTTTTGAATACGAGTTAACGAAAGAAATTGCTGAGAAGAGCTTATGCCAAAAGATAAAAAAAGCGCTGGCTTTACAGCCAACACTTTTTAGTGATGATTATTTGCTGGTTTATTCGGTACACCCAGTTCTCCAATCAAAATTACAACTAGCGTGAAAACTACTCCAAGGATGGAAGCGGTTGCGAAACTGTAAGTACCGCCCGTCATTGCAGAGATTACGTACACTGCCATATTCATTAGTAAAAAGCCCCAAACAAAAGCCATTACGACACGCATTCTATTCACCTCGTTTACAGTACAGTTTGATTTCATTTTAGCATATAGCAGTCAAATAAGAAATTGAATTTTTTATGAATAAATAAGGGGCGTGTTCCCATGCAGAAACAAAAGAGCAATAAGTCAGAAATAGGCATTATTCTAGTGCGCTTTTTGATGGTTCTATCATACACTGTATGGAACAACTAGTAAGTTACGGAGGAAGAGCTATGATACATCGACGCTTTTTTAGCTTAGATACGCAATGGAATGTCGTACATGTCCCTGAACGACCGAATGGTTTCGGTGTGTTAGTATTGGGTGATAAAGATCATTTTGTTGAAAGTTCAACTAGCTTATGGATTCAGCATGGCGGAAGGTCACAGCTGTTGCAATGTTTACAAGATGAAGGATACACAGTATTTTATTCCAATTTATATGGGCGGCATTGGGGGTCTCCTGAAGCATATCACCTTGCAAAACAACTTTATCATTTAGTAATGAAACAAGAAATTTTAAATAAACGAATTCATATTTTAGCTGAAGGAATGGGGGCTCTGTTAGCGCTGCAGCTAATGGAAAATGACGGGAATACGTTCGTTCGATCAGCTGGTTTACTAAATCCATGTATTGATCTTCATACGCATGCAGAACATGAAAAAAACAATAAATTCTTTTATAAACAATTCACGAAGGACTTGACTCAAGCTTATAAAGTGGAGCGGAAGCAAGTATCAAAGTTAATTAAGGAGTACCCTTCTGTTACAGAATTAAAATCAGCGCTGCCCGTGAAGATATGGACGGCGCCTAATGCCTCTACTCATTATCCAATTGCACACAGTAAAAAATATGAACTACATCGTGAAGAACTTCACTCTCCGATTATGCTTTCACTTTATTTACCGGAAAAAAACTATTTGTTTGAACGGTCCCTTCTCCAATTTTATAAACAGCATGAAAAAGTGTTATAAGCAAAGCTTCTATGATTATACATATCATAGGGGCTTTTTGTATAAGAGATAAAATGAAAAAAGAGTTCATGATGCTTTTACAGATGAACCTCTTTGAAATAAGGAATGAGTGCCCTCTATAACTATAGGGATTTAAGCTTTTTGTTGAATAAATGATGAATGAAGAATTGGAGGAAGCGATATGGGAAATGTAGTAGTAATAGGGGCAAACCGCTTTATTGGTTTTCATTTATGTATGGCTTTTTTAGACGAAGGTACAGAAGTAAAAGGGTATACGCATTCTGCTCATAAAGAAGAAGATGATTTGCAGGAAGAGATGAAATTTTTCTTAGGGAGAAACGCTAATTATGCATCGACTGAAGTTGGAGAGTCATTAGATATGATTACCTCAGAAACGGATGTTGTCTACTTTACGTATTTCGATGGAGGAGATTTTTATCATCCTGATTTTTTAAGACAAGAAATGCAAAAAGCACAGCAAGTGCTCATTCAAGCGCTTAACAAATGCCGTCAATTCAACATTCGGTTTGTGTTTGTTTCTACCATGCGCGTATTTGGAGACCAGCAGCGAAAAATTGAAGAAACAACGATTCCAGAACCGGACAGTAGTGAAGGAAGGCTATACGTTCATTTTGAGCGAATGATAGAGAAATATAAAGATGATGGATGGCCCATTATAATTGTCAGAACGCCGACTCTTTACGGACCTTGGCAGCCTTTGTCAATGTGCTATTCCAAAAATATTGCCGGGTACGAAGAGGCTTTTGACATTATGGAAGGCACGGATTTTATTATTTATATTGAAGATGCCGTCAGTGCACTTAGACGCTGTAAAACTGCTGCATATTCATATGAAGTCGTTCATTTAGTTGAAGAAAAGTTACAGCCTTGGAGCGCAGGAGCAAACATTACTCATATGGAGGTGAAGGAAGAAGCGGCTCAAGAAAAATATGAAATCAGCAGGAAAGCGAAAGAACTGCTGCATTTTTCTTCAAAAGTAACGGCTAAAGAAGGCATTTATCTGCAAAAAAAACATATGAGAACATTCTTTTTACCTCTTCATTAAAAGGAGAAAGTTGTACTTATAGAATAGATTCGCTAATATAAGGAGGAATAAATGTTTTTAATAAAGGAGATTTCACTATGGAAGAGCAAAATATGCAATTCATGCAAATTGCAATGAAGTACTTGCCAGAAGCAAAACAGATCTTAGATGAAACAGGCGTTGAGTTATCAATGGAACACGTACAGCCGGTATTGACATTACTAACAAAAGTAATGAACGATGCCTATGAGCTTGGCAAGCAAGATGCATTAGCTGAAAATGAAAACAACTAAAGAAAACAGCTCGGTAGAATCCGAGCTGTTATTTTTGTTTGGAAAATAAATCGACTAAAGGGGCAAACTGTTTAAGAAGAGGAGCTAGTTCTTCGACGGCGAGTACAATTTCATCGATTTGTTTAAATAATCGTTCCCACTCCTCTCGCTCTCTTTCTTCTTTTGATTTTCTGCGCCCAGCTCCAAACATAAAATCAGAAAAACCTTCATTTCTTTGTCTTCTTGCCATGATACTCATTCCTTTCACTATTTTAATGGTGGGTAAGTTCTTACCTAATGTCCCATACTAGAGTAAGAGGGTCCCGTATCATTACTATATGTAGCATGATAGATACCTGAGTAGGACGAACACCTATATAGACAAAAAATAAAAAATGAAGTAAAATTAGTACCAACTCATAATAATTGATTATATAATCGATAAATGAAATGACGGATATAGGTTTTATAGGAATATAAGCCTTTTATTTAAAGGAGAGGTTGATATGAACGCTGGTGTTCTAGGAATTGGACGTTATGTACCAGAGAAAGTTGTAACAAATTTAGATCTTGAAAAAGTAATGGATACATCAGATGAGTGGATTCGTACGCGCACAGGTATTCAAGAGCGCCGAATTGCAGCCGATAACGAGGACACATCTGATTTAGCTTATAAAGCAGCAGTTGAAGCTTTACATAAAGCTAACGTCGAGGCAGAAGATATTGACATGATCATTGTTGCTACGGTAACGCCAGATCAACCGTTTCCTACAGTATCATGTATGCTACAAGAAAAATTGGGAGCAAAAAAAGCAGCTTCTTACGATGTGAGTGCCGCATGTGCAGGGTTTATGTACGGCATGATTACAGCTAAGCAATTTATTGAAACCAATGCTTACAAGCATATATTAGTGGTCGGTGTAGAAAAGCTTTCTAAGATTACAGATTGGGACGACCGTAACACGGCTGTTTTATTCGGAGACGGAGCAGGTGCAGTTGTAATGGGACCTGTATCAGAAGGACGAGGTATTTTATCCTTTGAACTAGGGTCCGACGGTACGGGAGGTAAGCACTTGTATCAAAACGAGCTTGATCATATTGTCATGAACGGACGTGAAGTATTTAAGTTTGCTGTTCGACAAATGGGGGAATCTGCTGTTAATGTAATTGAAAAAGCAGGTTTAACAAAAGAGGATGTTGATTTTCTCGTACCTCATCAAGCGAATATTCGTATTATGGAAGCTGCAAGACAGCGATTAGACTTGCCTGAAGAAAAAATGTCTAAAACAATCCAGTACTACGGCAATACATCAGCAGCATCGATTCCAATTTCAATTGTTCATGAGCTTGAAGCAGGGAAAATTCAAGATGATGATTTAATTGTAATGGTTGGCTTCGGAGGCGGCTTAACATGGGGAGCTATTGCTATTAGATGGGGAAAATAACACTACATTTTTAAAGCAACTGAAGGAGATGAATGTACGATGAATAAAAAACGTGTAGTTGTAACAGGACTTGGTGGGCTTACACCAATTGGAAATGACGTAGAAACAGCTTGGAAAAACGCAGTAGCAGGCGTGTCTGGCGTTGGTCCTTTAACAAGACTAGATGCAGATGAATTCCCGGCTAAAGTAGCGGCTGAAGTAAAAGATTTTAACGTGGAAGATTTTATTGACCGCAAAGAGGCTCGTAAGATGGATCGCTTTACTCAATATGCAATGGTAGCTGCATTGGCGGCTGTTAAAGATGCGGATTTGACTATTACAGAAGAAATTGCTCCAAACGTCGGCGTTTGGATTGGTTCTGGAATTGGCGGTATGGAAACGTTTGAAAACCAATATTCAACGTTATTAGAAAAAGGTGCCCGCCGCGTAAGTCCATTCTTCATTCCGATGATGATTCCTGATATGGCAACAGGACAAGTTTCTATTGCTTTAGGGGCCAAAGGCGTGAACTCTTGTACGGTAACGGCATGTGCAACAGGTACAAACTCTATTGGTGATGCGTTTAAAGTCATTCAACGCGGAGATGCAGACGTGATGGTGACGGGCGGTACGGAAGCGCCAATCACGCGTTTATCTATTGCTGGTTTCTGTGCGAATAAAGCACTTTCTACAAATCCAGATCCTGCAACAGCATCTCGTCCGTTTGATAAAGACCGCGACGGCTTCGTTATGGGAGAAGGTGCGGGTGTTATTGTGCTTGAAGAGCTTGAACATGCACTAGCGCGCGGTGCACGTATTTATGCTGAAATTGTGGGTTATGGTTCAACAGGAGATGCTCACCATATCACAGCGCCAGCTCCAGGAGGAGAAGGCGGCGTTCGTGCAATGCGTCATGCCATTGAAGATGCAGGCCTACAGCCAAGTGATATTGATTACATCAATGCTCACGGTACAAGTACAGGATACAATGATAAATTTGAAACAATGGCCATTAAAGAAGTATTTGGCGACCACGCTCAAAAAGTAGCAATTAGTTCAACAAAGTCAATGACTGGACACTTGTTAGGAGCTGCTGGCGGAGTAGAAGCTATTTTTAGTGTGAAGGCAATTCAAGACGGTATTCTTCCTCCAACAATTAACTATCAAACACCTGATGAAGAGTGTGATTTAGACTACATTCCAAACAAAGCGCGTAAGCAAGAAGTAAAAGCGGTGCTAAGCAACTCACTTGGATTTGGCGGTCACAATGCAACAATCATCTTTAAAAAATACGAAGCATAATGAAAAATTCTAGGCTGATGCCTAGAATTTTTTTTATTTTTAATAACCAAAAGAGTAGCTGTGAACATATCATGAAACAAAAGGAAGAAGAAAGTGAGGGGAAAACATGCCGATTGTTTCAACTTCTACTTGGACGGAGCCGAAAGAAATAAGCCGTTATCTTGCGCGCTATTTTAAGAAATTAAAAGAAAAAGAATATATGGAATTACTTTTTAACTATGGAATGTGTCCGCCTTCTTTAATGTTTATAAAAGAATTAGAAGAAATGAAGAAAAGACAGGTTTGGAAGAAAGTTAAAGCACATTATGAGAAGCTTAAAAAAGCATGGAATGGGCCCGATGTAGCGGTGCTAGTGCTTCCAAGCAATCCTAGAAATCGAAAAATGCAGCGTGAATTTAATGGAAGAGCAGGTGTCGCTTTTACCGATAAATTATTTGTGTTTATGACAAGTCATACATCCGATGAAGAAATGTTAGCGGTGCTTACCCATGAATACCATCACGTTTGCAGGCTAAAAGCCATTAATAAATCTGATGAAACGATTACTTTGTTAGACGCTATGATGATGGAAGGGTTAGCTGAAAGAGCTGTAGAGGAGTATTGTGGTAAAAAATATTTAGCTCCGTGGACAAATTATTATACCATTGAAGAAGCTAAAAAAATGTGGGAAAAGCATGTTAAACCTTATTACAATCTCCGCGCCGACGAAAAGAAATATGATCAACTGTTATTCGGCCAAAATTGGTATCCAGAAATGATGGGCTACAATATTGGTTATCACCTTGTTACTTCATGTATGAAGCCTCACACTTTAACTACTACCGAGCTGCTTCCTCTTAGCACCAATACTATCTTAAAAAAATCTGCGTTCCAACTGTAAAAAAACAAGTTCTATATACCTAAAGTTAAAAATAGTAAATTTTATCCTATTTTCAACAAAAAATTAGGAGGTTTATGCGTTAAAGTGCCGAAGAGATATTCAGAAATCATTATTTTAAAAATAAAAAATATAATTAATTTTCAAAATATATTGATTTTGTAATGAAATTGTAATAATATCTTATTCAAATATAACAATTTTTAGAAAAATGAGGTGTGCATTATAAATGGATAAAAAGCCCGTCGAATCAACACCTTTACTAGAAGTGAAAAATTTACAAACTGCTTTTTCCATTAATGATTCCTGGCATAATGCTGTGGACGACGTGTCGTTTCAAGTCGGACGAAAGCGAATTATAGGGGTTGTAGGAGAATCTGGCTGTGGAAAAAGCGTATTGTCTTTATCCGTCATTGGGCTATTACCTAAAGTAAATAGTCAAATTAGAAGCGGAAGCGTTTTATTTAACGGAAAGAATCTTACGCACTTATCAGAAGATGAGATGAATGACGTTCGGGGGAAAGACATCTCAATGATTTTCCAAGAACCGATGACATCCCTTAATCCTGTGTTAACCATTGGGTATCAGCTGCAGGAAGTATTGTTTAACCATATGAATATATCGAAAGCGGAAGCGCGTGAAAAAAGCATTGCGCTTTTAAAAAGCGTTGGTATTTCGAGATCCGAAAAGCTCATCGATGAATATCCGCATCAGCTGTCAGGAGGAATGAGGCAGCGTGTCATGATTGCCATGGCGGTAGCTTGTCAGCCTAAACTTTTAATTGCTGATGAGCCGACAACGGCCCTAGATGTTACGGTTCAAGCTCAAATTTTAGAATTGCTAAAAGAAATTCAAGAAAGCAATGATATGTCTATTATTATGATTACACATGATTTAGGAGTAGTTGCTGAGATGTGTGATGAAGTGATTGTCATGTATGGCGGGAAAATTGTGGAGCATACAGATGTTGATACGTTATTTTATGCGCCAAAACATCCGTACACGAAAGCGCTTCTTCACTCAATTCCACGCATGGAAGATGATGTAGAAGTATTAAATACGATCAAAGGAATTGTGCCTTCTCTTGTAAACATGCCGCGGACAGGCTGTCGTTTCGTTAACCGATGTCCTCATGCAATGGAAGACTGCAGTTCCGTTACGCCTGTTCTTCGCCAGGATTCACAGGGGCATGATGTCGCATGTCTGCTGTATAAAAATAGCTATCCGTCAAAAGGAGTGAAGACAAGCTAATGACTAAAGCAGTGAAAGATGTATTGCTAGAAGTTCAGCATTTAAAAACCTACTATCCTATTCACGGCGGATTTTTCCGAAAGAAAATTGGTGATGTAAAAGCAGTTGACGGTATTTCTTTTGCTATTCGAAAAGGAGAAACGCTCGGTCTAGTAGGAGAATCTGGCTGTGGAAAATCCACGGCAGGAAGAACAATTCTAAGACTGTTGGAACCAACTAGCGGAAAAATTATTTTCGATGGTAAAGATATCACAGAAGCAAAAGGAACTTCTCTCCGTAAAATTAGACAAGATTTTCAAATGGTTTTTCAAGATCCTTATGCTTCCCTCAATCCAATGCAAATGGTTGGAGATGTTATTTCTGAACCAATTCGGAATTTTACAGGAAAATCAACCAATCAATTAAAATCAGAAGTTATGAATCTACTTACAAAAGTAGGGTTACCGGAAGATGCATACTATAAATATCCTCACGAATTTTCCGGTGGACAGCGTCAGCGGATTGGAATTGCACGTGCACTTGCACTTCGTCCAAAACTTATTATTGCTGATGAACCGGTATCGGCACTCGACGTTTCTGTCCAATCACAAGTTTTAAACCTTCTAAAAGAACTTCAACAAGAATTCGACCTAACCTTTTTATTTATTGCCCATGATTTGAGTGTTGTTAAACATATGAGTGACCGTATCGGTGTTATGTACCTAGGCGGTTTAGTGGAAATTGCTGATAAGAAAAGTCTGTACGCAGAGCCATTGCACCCTTATACGCAAGCGCTTGTATCGGCTATACCTGAACCAGATCCGCGAAAGAAAAAACAGCGTATTATTTTACAGGGAGATGTACCAAGTCCAATTGATCCGCCAAAAGGCTGTGCGTTTCATCCTCGCTGTATACATGCAATGGCGGAGTGCAGCCAAACGAAACCTGCCTTAAAGGAGGTGAGACCTGGCCATCAAGTAGCTTGCCATTTATATAACTCGTAAAAGCTACATACGAACAGATTATTAGTTAAATAGGGGGAACGTCATGATGAAAAAGAAATCGTTTTTATCACTTGTTTCCATTTTGCTTGTGCTATCGCTTTTTCTAGCGGCATGCAGCGGTGGAAGCAGTTCTTCATCTTCTAGTAATAAAGAAGGCGGAGAAACAAAAACTGAAGGTGCAAAAACAGACAAGCCAAAAGATGGCGGAACGATTACGTATGGGATTGACGGAGCGCCGGAAGGGCTTTTTGAGTACGCATTGTATGGTAGTGCATATGATAGCCAAATATTGGAATTTATCAATGGAGGTCTCTTTACTTATGATAAGAAATTAAAAATTAAATCTGACTTAGCTACTTGGGACGTGAGTGGTGATAAACTAACTTACACGTTTAAATTAAAAAAGGGGATTAAGTGGCATAACGGAGATCCATTAACTGCAGATGATTTTAAATATACGTATGAAACGATTGCCGATAAAGACTATACAGGTCCACGCTATGTAAACGTTGAGCACATTAAAGGCGCTCAAGAATATCACGACGGCAAAGCGGATTCTATTTCCGGAGTTGAAGTAGTAGATCCACAAACATTTAAAGTAACGTTTAAAGAAGTTCGTGTAAATAACTTAGACAATCTATGGCCGTATCCAATGCCGAAAAAGTATTACGAAGGAATTGCTGTAAAAGATCTTGCAGAGTCCAAACAAGTTCGTAAAGAGCCTATTGGTGTTGGACCGTTTAAAGTGAAAAAAGTAGTAGCAAGTGAATATGTCCAAATGGAACGTAATGATGATTATTGGAAAGGTAAACCTCACCTTGATGGTGTTGTTGTAAAAGTACTGGATCCATCTGTTTCCGCCGGAGCATTGAAAAAAGGCGATGTCGACATTATGGATGTTCGCCCAGCTGATCTAGGGCAAGTTGAAAAAGCAGAAAACTTAGACTTTTTGGAAGGGAAATCAACTAGTTATTCGTATATTGGTCTACGATTTGGACATCGTGATCAAAAAGCTGGTAAAAACGTAGATGATTACGAAAAGTTCAAAGATCTAAAACTTCGTCAAGCATTGCTTTATGCAATAGATAGAAAAGCAATGGTAAAAGCATTTATGAACGACAAAGCGGTTGTTTCTAACACAGTTATTCCGTCTGTATTCTGGATTGCTGCTGACCAAAAAGATTTAACAAAGTACAAGTATAGTCCTGAAAAAGCTAAAAAATTATTAGCTGAAGCTGGTTATAAAGACAAGAATAATGACGGTTTTGTAGAAGATCCAAACGGAAAACCATTTACGATTTCATTCGGTCACTATGCTGGTCCAGCCAACTTCGAGGGTCGTGCGAAGGCTATTATGCAAGCATGGAATGATATTGGTATTAAAACAAAATTAGCAACGGGTTCACTTGTTGAATTTAACTTGTACAATGAAATGAAAGATAACGATGATAAGGCGTTAGAAGCATTCTTTGGTTCTTGGGACACTGGTTCCGATCCAGATCCTACAGGATTATGGAGCTCTGATGCTGAATGGAACTATGGCCGTTGGGTAAATAAGGAATCTGATGAAATGCTTAAAGACGGTTTGAGTGAAAAATCATTTGATGATAAATACCGTAAAGATGTATATGTAAAATGGCAAAAATTCTTTAATGAGCAGCTGCCAGCACTTCCTTTATGGGAAAATATCAATATTTATGCTGTGAATAAGCGTGTGAAAAACGTAACTCTAGATCCATCAACGGTAGTTGTAGATCCGGAGAAATGGTCTGTAACGGAATAAGTATTTTACATGTAAAGGAGAGTCAACGATGCTGCAATACTCACTAAGACGTATTTTAGGGATGATTCCAATGTTGATTCTGATCTCCTTTGTTGTGTTTTCCCTGGCAAAAATGATGCCAGGGGACCCTTTTGGGGGAGAAATCAACCCTAGTAATACAGATCCAAAATACATTGAGGAAATGCGTGATAAGCTAGGATATAACGATCCTATCTACGTTCAATATTGGAACTGGGTAAAGGGAGTGGCACAAGGAGATTTAGGAAAGTCAACAACTCATAAGTTACCGACATTAGATATTATTTTAGAGCGTATGCCTAATACTATCTTTTTAGCTTTGACTTCGCTTTTGATTACGTATGTGTTTGCATTTATTTTAGGTATGTATGCAGGAAGAAAACCGTATACCTTAGCAGATAACTTTATTGCAGGATATAATTACTTTGCATTAGCGGTTCCATCGTTTATCGCAGGGATCGTAGGCATTTATTTATTTTCCTTTCAGTTAGGTTGGTTTCCGTTTAGCGGTTCTGTTGAAGTAGGATTGAAAGAGGGATCATGGGAATTTATTCAAAGTAGAATTCATCACGTTATATTACCCGCGCTGATTCTTGGCTTGATGTCGACCGCGCAGTATACCCAGTTTTTGCGCAATGATATTATTGAAAACAGTCGCAAAGATTTTGTGCGCACTGCTAGAGCAAAAGGGACAAAAGAATCTAAAATTTATAATGTTCATATCTTACGCAACTCAATGATTCCGCTTATTACGTTTTTAGGATTTGATCTTGTAACAATCATTAGCGGTTCTATCATTACAGAGACGATCTTTACGTATCCAGGAATTGGAAAATTGTTTGTTGACTCTGTAGCAACTCGTGACTACTCAGTTATGATGTCGCTTACAATGTTGTTTTCAATATTAACACTGGTTGGGAATCTGGTTGCTGATTTGTTATACGGCGTAGCAGATCCGCGTATTCGTTTGGATTAGGAGGAGAAAGTATGGAAATTGTAACGAAAAAAGATGTACAGCCAGAAGTGAATATGAAAGCTCCTAAAAACCTTTCTCCATGGGCGATTGCGCGAAAGAAGTTTGTTAAAAATAAACTAGCCATGATAAGTTTAGCTTTCATGATTGTGATTACGCTTCTTGCCATTTTTGCACCGCTGCTTACAAAAGCAGATATTACACGTATCGACTATATGGCGATGAATGCAGCGCCTTCTAGTGAGCATTGGTTTGGAACGGATACAAATGGACGAGACGTATTTGCACGTACATTGTATGGAGGAAGAACTTCGTTACTGATTGGAGTTGCTTGTACAACACTCGTTATTTTAATCGGAACTTTTATTGGTTCGATTGCGGGTTATTACGGAGGCAAAGTGGATCAATTCTTAATGCGTTTTACAGACTTTGTATTAAACTTTCCGTTAATTGTTTTCGTTGTAGTGTTAAATACAATCCTAATTGGAAAGATCTCAGGCGTTTGGACGCTCATCCTAGTTGTTAGTTTCTTAAGCTGGGGAAGTACGGCCCGGCTGGTTCGAAGCAAAATCTTGGCTGAAAAAGAAAATGAATATGTGCTTTCAGCCGTTTCCATTGGGTGCAGCCCGTTTAAAATCATCTTTAAACATTTGCTGCCAAATGTGTTTTCAACAATTGTGGTTCAAGCCAGTTTGCAGATGGCGATCCTTATTGTGTTTGAGTCAGCGATTAGCTTTATCGGTTTTGGCGTGCCGGCTGATACGCCAAGCTGGGGGAATATGCTGACAGAAGCAAGGGAATCAGATGTGCTGCAGAATAAGCCTTGGATGTGGGTTCCGCCAGGTTTAGCTATTACATTTACGATCCTAGCTATCAACTTCATTGGTGAAGGATTAAAAGATGCTTTGAATCCCAAATCTCTTCGTTAAAAATCTATCACAAAAGTGTGATAGATTTTTTTAGGTTTGTCAGACCTCCTGACAAACCTATTACTATAGAAGAAACTCGGATTTTTTTTGCTTATAGGTGTGGATATAGCTCATGAAGCCTTTAGCAATCATTAGCACTGGCGTTATATCTGAGCTTCGAAACAAGTGCATTTGAATAATAGCCAAAAACGAAGGCATTTTACAATTAATTTTTAGAAAAATAACATCATTTGGAATAAAAATTCCTTTCTCTGCCTATACTGATGGATAACAAACAGATAGTAAGTGAGGGGTAAATTATGCTATATCTTCATGATGTATGGGTTAATTGGTTTGAAGGCGAAGAAAACGGTTATAATGTGTGTCATTTCCATGAGTGGAGAAAAGACGATTGTGTAGAACTGCTCGATCAAGCACCGTTATTAAAAGTAAATCCGCTTTTATTTCATTACATTGAAAATGATCTTTCCGAGCTACCTCAACAACTACTACAAGATGTCTATCAGAAAGCATACATTCGGAAAAATCATGAACGCACGCAGGTTGAATATTGTTTTATTGTTACAGATGGAACGAATATTTTAGCAATTGATACGATGGGATATCATATTCCAATTCGAAAAAGCCGCTTAATTCCAAGACAGGAACAGTTAGTCTATGAGATGATTGCGGATCAAGAAGAGCTAGAATATAAGTTCAGTGAAGACGAGCTGAATAAAAAAGAGCATCATATTCTTTCACCGTCTCCTGAAACGATGAGAGGACTAACACGTAAAGAACGTCAGCTAAAACAGCTGTTATTTATGGCACTTGATCAGCTACATACAACAAAAAATACAGCTCAAATCCGCTACTGGTACACGGAGTGGAATCCAACGAAGTACGAAGACATTCAAGAGATGCCGTTTCAAGACGTGTGGAGTCAGCTATACGATGAAACGAAGTCAGGGTGGTCACCGAAGCATAAATTATTATGCGAGCGCTTAGTAAAAGGACAACCTTTCTTTGAAAAACTTTGGGAAATTGAACAAGAGCCAAAAGTTAATTAAAAAAAACGACTGCATAGCAGTCGTTTTTTTTAACGTTTACGGCCAATTCCCATTGCGTTTCGCATTTTGCGAAGCATTTTATTAGCCGTTGCATTTGCTTTATCGGCACCTTGATCTAAAATATCATCTAGCTCGCTAGAATCAACTAATTCATAATATCTTTTTTGAATTGGAGCAAGTGCTTCAGCTACCACTTTGGCTGTGTCAGCTTTAAAGTCACCATAACCTTTGCCTTCGTACATCGCTTCAATGTCTTCGATCGATTTATTGGCTAGGATTGAATAAATACTTAATAAGTTTGAAATACCTGGCTTATTTTCTTTATCGTAGCGAACAATACCTTCTGAATCCGTTACGGCACTTTTGATTTTCTTTTCAATTGTTTTAGCGTCATCCAAAAGCGTAATGAAAGCTTTTTGGTTTGGATCGGACTTGCTCATTTTTTTCGTAGGATCTTGAAGAGACATGACGCGTGCGCCCACTTTTGGAATACGTACTTCAGGGATAGTGAAGATATCATTGTATTTTTTGTTAAAGCGCTCAGCTAAGTCACGCGTTAATTCTAAATGCTGCTTTTGATCTTCACCAACTGGAACCAAATCGGTGTTGTATAAAAGAATATCCGCTGCCATTAATGGAGGATAAGTTAGTAATCCTGCTGATACTGCTTCTTTTCCAGCGGACTTATCTTTAAACTGAGTCATACGTTCAAGTTCACCGATATACGCTACGCACTGTAACATCCATCCCGCTTCTGTGTGGGCAGGCACTTCCGATTGAATAAATAAAGTCGATTTTGCTGGATCAATTCCTACCGCTACATACAGAGCAGCAAGGCCTCGAATGTTTTTACGAAGTGCTAAACGATCTTGAGGCGTTGTAATTGCATGCTGATCTACAATACAAAAATGACAGTTATAGTCATGTTGAAGTTCAACAAATTGCTTCATCGCTCCAATGTAGTTACCTAAAGTGATTGTACCGCTTGGTTGAATACCTGAAAAAATTGTTTTCATCAAATCTTCCTTTCATCTGCACATATATGATGCTAATTTACGGATACAACATAAAAAGGCCCATCCGCTCCTAGCATAAGCTAGGGGCGAATGGACCGCGTTGCCACCCTAATTAGCACACATAATTGTGAACTATCTTTATTCATGTAACGTTGAGGTCAACGTTCAAGCTTTGCACTTGAAAGCTCCAAAGTCCATTCTGCAGGTTTCAATGTTTGTTCTCACCAGCCACAAACTCTCTAAAAATGAAAATTCTGCATACTACTCTTTTTCACAGCTTTAATTATATAGTTATTCGTTATTATAACGCGAAAAAGCAGGAATTTAAACATCTTATCGCTAAAAAGTTTTATAAGACAATTTACTGGAATTTTTCAGCGGCAAAAAAAGACAAGAACCTTTTAATTAAAGCATTTCTTAATGAAAATTTGGTGGAGGATTTGGTAAAAATCTTTTATTTAATATTTCTAATGGCTTTGTAATACTATCGTAATACCTATACTACAAAAAAGATTTTAGAAGTCTGACAAGTAGGCACAATCCTTATAAGATAAGGTTTTTTCCCTCATGACAAAAAAATACCATTAAATAATAGTATTGCAATAAATTTTTAAAATATTTATAATAGGCGTAACAAACATATTTTTTACAAAGGTATTACAATTTCTTAATTTTTCAGAAAACACAAAATAGACAATGTTTTGTTTCAATTAGCGAATTTTGTAATGAATGAGTCTTCTACATATTAAGCGCATACATTGGATTTACAGCATGTAAACAATTGATGACAGTTTCATAGAGTAGAAGAATAATTTTGCAGTGAGGTCTTTAATGCTCTACTACGTGAAAAAATAACTGATTATTTTGTATTGAAAGAGGATTAAGAAATTAGTACATATCAAAAAAATATGGTTGCCACACAAACAAAATTTAATAGGGGGTAACACGCAATGAAGAAAAGGTTGTCGATTCTTTTCAGTTTGCTGCTTGTAATGAGCTTGTTTTTAGCTGCATGTGGATTTAACAAAGAATCTGGTGGCAGTGAAAATGCTAGCAGTGATGGCGGCGAAAAGAAAAAAGAGCAAGAGCTTCGCGTAAACATTAAAACTGAGCCTTTTTCATTAAACCCAGGCTTAGCTAATGATTCAACGTCATCAAACGTATTATTACAAACATTTGAGGGTTTAACTCGTATCGGTAAAGATGGAAAACCTGAAAATGCAATGGCGAAAGATGTGAAGGTCAGCGATGATCAAACTAAATATACGTTTACAATTCGCGACGATGCAAAATGGTCAAATGGTGACCCTGTAACAGCAAAAGATTTCGAATATGCATGGAAATGGGCGTTAGATCCTAAAAACGAATCTCAATATGCATATCAATTATACTATGTTAAAAATGCACAAGCTGCTAATGAAGGAAAAGGTTCATTAGATGATGTTGCGGTTAAAGCAACAGATGATAAAACGCTTGAAGTAACATTAGAAAACCCAACGCCATATTTCTTAGAATTAACAGCTTTCTATACGTACTTCCCAGTGAATACGAAAATTGCTGAATCAAATGAAAAATGGTACACAAATGCAGGCGAAAACTATACGTCAAACGGTCCTTTCAAGCTTAAAGCTTGGAAACATAATGACAAAATCGAGTTAGTTCCTAATGAAAACTATTGGGATAAAGATGCTGTAAAACTTAAAAAAGTTGAAATGTACATGATCAATGATAACAACACTGAACTTTCAATGTTCAAAAACGGTGAATTAGACTGGGCGGGTATGCCTACTGGTCAATTACCAGCTGATGCACTTCCTGAATTAAAGAAAGACGGTTCATTAAACATTCAAGAGATTGCAGGTACTTACTGGTACAAGTTTAATACAGAACAAAAACCTTTAGACAACGTGAACATTCGTAAAGCATTAGCTTATGCAATTGATCGTAAAGGTATTACAGAACAAATTACAAAAGACGGTTCAGTTCCAGCGATGGCGGCTGTACCACCAACAATGTTTGAAGATAACAAAAAAGGTTACTTCAAAGACAATGATGTGAAAAAAGCAAAAGAATATTTAGAAAAAGGCTTGAAAGAAATGGGCCTTAAAGATGCTTCAGAACTACCAGCAATTAAGGTTTCATACAACACGGATGAAAAACATGCAAAAATTGCACAAGCTGTTCAAGATATGTGGAAGAAAAACCTTGGCATTAAAGTACAGTTAGACAACTCTGAGTGGGCTGTTTACATTGAAAAGTTACACCAAGGAGATTATCAAGTTGGACGTATGGGCTGGTTAGGAGATTTTAACGACCCAATCAACTTCTTAGAATTGTTCCGTGATAAAAAAGGCGGAAATAATGATACAAACTGGGAAAACCCAGAATATAAAAAGTTATTAATTGACTCTCAAAAAGAAACAGACCCTAAAAAACGTCTGGAAATGTTGAAAAAAGCAGAAGGTATCTTTATGGATGAAATGCCAGTGGCACCAATCTACTTCTACACAAACGCTTGGGTACAAGACAAGCAGCTGAAAGATGTTGTGATGTCTGGACTTGGAGACATTCAGATTAAGTGGGCTCATTTTGAGTAAGTAACATCAATTGTGACAAAGGGTATATGGGGCCTGGTGCTCCATATACTTTTCTTTCTTGTGCGCGAATTTTGTAAAAATATGGAGGTGTGTCAGGGTGTTCAAATATATAGGAAAACGACTTATTTATATGTTTCTATCATTATGGCTGATCGTAACAGCGACCTTTTTCTTAATGCGTGCTGTTCCAGGAGGTCCATTCACATCAGAAAAGCAGCTTCCCCCTGAAATTCAAAAAAATCTAAATCAGTATTACGGTTTAGACCAGCCTTGGTACCATCAGTACTTTGATTATTTAACATCAATTTTAAAGTGGGATTTTGGTCCATCTTTCAAATATAAAGGCCAAACGGTAAATGATTTGATTAACGGCGGATTCCCTGTTTCATTCATGCTAGGGATGGAAGCTATTTTAATAGCAATTGCTATTGGTGTAGTACTTGGTGTTATTGCTGCTTTAAAACATAATAAGTGGCAAGATTATACGGCGATGGTTATTGCAGTTCTAGGAATCTCAGTTCCGAGTTTTATCATGGCAGCGGTATTACAATACGTTCTGGCTATGAAACTACAAATTTTTCCGGTTGCACGCTGGGAATCTTGGGCACACACGGTGTTACCAGCTCTCGCGCTTGCTTCAACCCCTATGGCGTTTATCGCACGATTAACTCGTTCGAGTATGCTTGAAGTATTAAGCAATGATTATATTCGTACAGCGAAAGCAAAAGGTTTAAGCAGAGGCGTGATTACAGTTAAGCACGCCATGCGAAATGCGATGCTTCCAGTCGTATCCTATATGGGACCTTTAGTAGCAGGGATTTTAACAGGTAGCTTTGTTATTGAAAAAATATTTGGTATCCCGGGATTAGGTTCACACTTTGTACTCAGTATCTCAAACCGAGATTATACAACGATTATGGGCGTAACGGTGTTCTACAGTATTTTACTACTTTTTTGTATCTTGCTTGTAGATATTGCATACGGATTCATTGACCCTCGAATTAAACTTACAGGTGCTAAGAAAGGAGAGTAACTATGCAGCAACTTCCAAAAATTCCTAAAGAAATGTTTGAAACAGCAGGGATTGACCGCGCTCAGGCAGAAAAGATTGAAAAACCGAGTCTTTCATTCTGGCAAGATGTTTTTATTCGTTTTCGCAAAAACAAGCTTGCTATGTTTGGGGTAGTACTAATGGTTCTCCTTGTTTTTATGGCTATATTTGGTCCATTGATGGTGAAATATGATTATGCAACCAATGATTTATTGAATGCTAATCAGGCTCCATCTTCTGAGCACTGGTTCGGTACAGATGAATTAGGGCGTGATGTTTTTGCTCGTACGTGGGAAGGCGCTCGTATTTCATTATTTATCGGGTTAGCAGCAGCTTTAATTGATTTATTCATCGGCGTAGTTTGGGGAAGCATCTCTGGATACCGCGGTGGCCGTACGGATGAAACAATGATGCGTGTTGCGGATATCTTATATGGTGTTCCTTACCTTTTACTCGTTATTATTTTAATGGTTATGCTTGGCCAAGGGTTAGGCACGATGATTTTGGCGATGACTATTACCGGCTGGATTAACATGGCCCGTATTGTACGTGGACAAGTATTGCAGTTAAAAAACCAAGAGTACGTAATGGCTTCACAAACATTAGGAGCAACAACAAAACGTATTTTATTTAAACATCTTATTCCTAATGCAACAGGTCCAATTTTAGTAACAATGACACTAACGATTCCTTCAGCAATCTTTACAGAAGCATTTTTAAGCTACTTGGGACTAGGCGTTCCGGCACCGCTTGCAAGTTGGGGAACAATGGCTTCAGAAGGCTTACCTGCTTTGGAATACTATCCTTGGCGCTTATTTTTCCCAGGTTTGTTTATCTGTTTAACAATCTTAGCGTTCAACGTAATTGGTGATGGATTACGAGATGCGTTAGATCCAAAACTACGTAAGTAAGGAAGTGGACTCATATGTCACGTTTATTAGAAGTAAAAAATTTAGCTGTATCATTTAAAACATATGGCGGAGAAGTTCAAGCTGTTCGCGGCGTTAACTTCCACTTAAATAAAGGTGAAACTTTAGCAATTGTTGGTGAGTCAGGATCTGGTAAAAGTGTAACTTCACAAACGATCATGCGCCTTATTCCGATGCCTCCTGGCCGAATCAAAAGCGGTGAAATGCTGTTTGACGGCATTGATTTAGCTAAGAAAACGGATAAAGAAATGGAAGCTATTCGCGGTAAAGATATCGGTATGATCTTCCAAGATCCGATGACTTCCTTGAATCCAACGATGAAAGTTGGGGCTCAAATTGGCGAAGTCGTAATTAAGCATTCCAAAGTGTCTAAAGCAGAAGCGAAAAAACGGGCAGTCGAGTTATTAACGCTTGTAGGAATTCCTTTTCCAGAACAGCGTGTGAATCAATATCCGCATGAATTCAGCGGCGGGATGAGACAGCGTGTTGTCATTGCGATGGCTCTTGCTTCTAATCCGAAGCTATTGATCGCTGATGAACCAACAACGGCGCTTGATGTAACAATTCAAGCCCAAATTTTAGAGCTGATGAAAGACATTCAGAAAAAAACGGATACCTCTATTATCTTTATTACCCATGATCTTGGTGTAGTAGCAAATGTAGCAGATCGAGTAGCCGTTATGTACGCTGGTCAAATTGTTGAAATGGGCACAGTGGATGAAGTGTTTTACGATCCAAAACATCCGTATACGTGGGGACTGCTAGCTTCTATGCCAAGCTTAGATAACGAGGCAGAAGAAGAGCTGGCTGCTATTCCTGGAACGCCGCCAGATTTAACGAATCCTCCAAAAGGAGATGCATTTGCAGCGCGAAATCCATACGCAATGAAAATTGATTTTGAGCAAGAACCTCCAATGTTCAAAATATCTGATACGCACTATGCGAAAACATGGCTGTTACATCCCGATGCACCAAAAGTAGAGCCGCCTGCTTCAGTTCAGCGCCGCATGCGTAAAGTTGACAATGTATACAGTACACCTGTACTCGTAGCGAAGGATGGTGAATAACATGACAGATAAATTATTAGAGATTAAAGACTTAAAACAACATTTTTTCACAAGTAAAGGAACAATTAAAGCAGTTGATGGTCTGACGTTTGACATCTTCCGCGGAGAAACATTAGGGCTTGTAGGTGAATCCGGTTGCGGAAAGTCAACGACAGGGAGAACGATTATTCGTTTATATGACGCTACTAGCGGTGAGGTACTATTTAATGGCGAAAATGTACATGGTCGCAAATCTCGCTCAGAGCTTAAAAAATTTAATCGTAAAATGCAAATGATTTTCCAGGATCCATATGCGTCGCTTAACCCTCGTATGACCGTAGCAGATATCATAGCAGAAGGCATTGATATTCACGGTTTAGCTAAGACGAGAAAGGAGCGTATGGCAAAAGTTCACGAGCTTCTTGAAACAGTGGGGCTTAACAAAGAACATGCAAATCGCTATCCACATGAGTTTAGTGGCGGCCAGCGTCAGCGTATCGGTATCGCAAGAGCACTGGCAGTAGAACCTGATTTTATCATCGCAGATGAACCAATCTCAGCGTTGGACGTGTCTATACAAGCTCAAGTTGTTAACTTAATGAAGAAGTTACAGCGTGAACGTGGACTCACATATTTATTTATCGCCCATGATTTGTCAATGGTAAAATACATCAGTGACCGTATCGGCGTTATGTACAGAGGTAAGATTGTAGAGCTTGCACCAAGTGATGAACTTTATCGAAACCCTGTGCATCCATATACAAAAGCGTTACTTTCAGCTATTCCGCTTCCCGATCCTGACAGTGAAAAAACGCGTCAGCGCAAAATTTATGATCCAAGTATCCATGACTATAACGGTGAAGAACCGGAGCTTAGAGAAGTATCTCCCGGTCACTACGTGTCTTGTTCTCAAGCAGAATTTGCCACATATACAACATAACAAAAACGATCTCACAACGAGGTCGTTTTTTATTTAGTTATCAAAGAACACTAAGCTTCAAGTTGCAAAAAACATGTAAGAACAAGTAACATTAGCGCTTTACAGGTATTATACAGTAAAGGATTGAAAAATACTATTGAAAATTTTCAGAATTTTATATTTAAGACAAAATATCTATGCTTAAACCTTATAACTAAAGGAATATAAGTGATTAATAATGTTTTTTATTGAATAATAATTCAAGATTTATAAAAAGAAGGTAGACATGCGTCTACCTTCTTTTTATAAATCTGCTAAGATATCGCCGTCTTTACGATTTTTGTCAATTTTTAATACTTGATCTGCCGGCTGATAAGACGCACCATATATTTCTTTGTCTTTGTACGTATGAATTAACTCGTACGTTTTTTTCATTTTATTTAAAATGCTTTCCTCTGTTTCAGAAGTAGGAGACCAATATAGAATTTCCATCTGGTTAATTTCATTTGTGGCTAATGACCGGCGGTTATAGCCAATTGTTTGAGCATGCTTAAAGTCTGCACGTTTATAAAAATGCAGTCGTTTTGCCGAGTCTGAATCTTTATAGTCTACAGGCTCTACTTCTAAGATAATTGGTTTGTTATGCTGTTTTAACTCATCAATTAATTTACCGCCAAGCCCTTGACCTCGAGCGTCTTTTGAAACAAAGAGGTAATCAATAAAGATAAATTGGTCTGTTTCCACGTACATTAATACGTGATGAGGTCCTTCGTTTTTATGATAAATATCGCTGCGTTCTTGTAAAAGCGTTTCGATATGCTTCTTTGATTTCATTTCTTCAATGGGAAAATATTGACTTAGTTTTTCATACCAATTCATAGCACCCTCCTACTGATCTTTTCATGATGATGTTCATAATAGTGTTTAAACAGTTATCTTATCTTTACCCTTTTTAGGGAAAAGTAAGCATCTATAATTGAAAATATAGAAGAATAATAGATTGATTATTCTTAATAGTTAGATAACTATAGTGAAATAAGAACATATAATGTAAAAAATGGTTTTTATTATATTTAGATCGTAAGTTTATTTGTGAAAATCACAAAAAACTATCGCATTTTTTGTGATTTTTGATAAAATGAACAAAGTGAAGTTTTTTTAATATTGTATTTTATAGATGTGAGAACGGTAAAAGTGTAGGTGTGAAACTTGCAATATCAGATTTTTAGTACATACACTGTTTAGAATTATTTAGCTGAAAAATAAGTTAATACTATACACGTAGCCGCTATCGCTATTAAATGAAATGGATATGTTAGGAGAGAGAATTATGCAAGGGAACACGCAAGAAAAAGAATTAAGCCGTGGACTTGAGGAAAGACATATTAGCTTAATGTCTTTAGGTGCAGCTATCGGAGTTGGACTGTTTTTAGGTTCTGCATCCGCTATTCGGTTAGCGGGTCCTGGTATTCTTATCATGTATGGAATCAGTGGTCTTATTATGTTTTTTATTATGAGAGCGCTAGGTGAAATGGCAGTACAAAATCCAGTAGCCGGTTCTTTTAGTAAGTATGCTAACGATTATTTAGGACCACTTGCTGGTTATTTAACAGGCTGGAACTACTGGTTTATGTGGATTATTACATGTATGGCTGAAATTACAGCTGTGGGAGTATATATGGAGTTTTGGTTCCCAGGTGTACCTCAGTGGATATGGGCACTTGCAGCACTCGTTATCATGACAGGGGTTAACTTTTTAGCTGTAAAAGCATATGGCGAACTAGAGTTTTGGTTTTCTCTTATTAAAGTAGTAACGATTATCCTTATGATTGTGCTGGGCCTAGGCATGATTATCTTTGGAATTGGAAATGGCGGTATTGCAACAGGAATCAGTAATTTATGGAGTCACGGGGGCTTTTTCCCGAATGGCATGAAAGGTGTTCTTTTATCACTTCAAATGGTTATGTTTGCTTACCTTGGTATTGAAATGATTGGGGTAACAGCAGGAGAGGTGAAAAATCCGGAAAAAACACTAACAAAAGCAATTGATAATGTACTGTGGAGAATTTTGATTTTTTACATCGGAGCTTTGTTTGTTATTATGTCTATTTATCCTTGGCCAGAGATTGGAACACAAGGAAGTCCATTTGTTTTAACATTTGATAAAGCTGGAATTCCCGCTGCAGCAGGGATTATAAACTTTGTAGTGTTAACAGCGGCTTTATCTTCTTGTAACAGTGGAATTTTTAGTACAGGCCGTATGTTATTTAATTTAGCTCAGCACGGGGAAGCTCCAAAACGCTATGCTAACTTAACAAAAGGCGGCGTGCCTGGTGCAGCAGTTATTGCTTCAGCTGTTGTACTGCTAATCGGAGTTGGCTTAAACTATGTTGTTCCTGATAAGGTGTTCACATGGGTGACGAGTATTGCCACTATTGGAGCAATTTGGACATGGGGAATTATTTTACTTTCTCAAATTCGCTTCCGCAAGGGATTAAACGATCAGCAAGTAAGTGATTTAAAATATAAGCTTCCGTTTTTCCCGTATACGTCATATCTCTCTCTTGCTTTCTTAGCGGGAGTAGTAGTGGTGATGGGTTTTTCCTCTGATACAAGAATAGCCCTTATTGTAGGTCCGGTATGGTTTGTTTTATTGGTTGTTGTCTACTATTCAAAAGGTTTTCATAAAAGATAAAAAATAAGGCTCGGACAAAAGTAGTTTCATTGAAGGAAGATCCGAACGAGTTAAATTCTTGATTAAGAATTCAACTCGTTCGGATTTTTTTATGGTGAACATAGGTTTACTGTATGTAGGGCTTCTAGCTATTGAATTGGAGGGCAAGGGGGAGACTCTCAACAGCGATGTAACAAGCGGGATCCATACGAACTCATATATCCCATTTGTTCATCTTTAGATTGATGTAGTTGTGTCCCACCCGCATTTTTTTCCAAAAGAAAATGAAGGATTTATTATTTCACTTTTCGCTTTAGTGTGCTAATATATTATATTGTTAAACAAATGAAGAGATGAATGAAGAAACAAATAATTTTTACGTGTTAATAGATTAGCATCGAGCTTTCTATCTCAAAAGTTTAAGCTTTTAGAAAGCAAAAGGAGACACAGCAAATGAAAGATAAAAAATGGGGACTTTGGTTTTTAACAGCCTTTGTAGTTGGTAATATGGTAGGCGGCGGAGTATTTATGCTTCCTTCTAATTTAGCAAACGTATCAAGTCCAGTCGGTTCAACACTTGCTTGGATTGCAACAGGTCTGGGCGTGTTCATGATTGCTCTTGTATTTGGAAACTTAGTCATGCGAAAGCCCGAATTAAAAGGAGGGCCTCAAAGTTATGCGGCGAATCTTTTTTCATCGCCTAAAGCAGGTAAAGTAGCAGGGTATAGCATGGCTTGGGGCTATTGGGCAGCTAACTGGGCTGCAACAGCATCTGTCATCATATCGTTTGCTGGATATTTAACAACGTTCTTTCCAGTAATGGAGAGCAAGGATATTTTATTTTCAGTCGGAGATTTTCAATTAGAAGCTGGAAAATTTATTACGTTTTTAGTATGTTCTATTGTACTTTGGGGAATTCAAGCTATTTTACAGCGAGATATTAACAGCGCCGGTAATATTAACTTCATCACAACAGCAGCTAAAATTATTGGATTCGGTTTATTTATTGTTGTGGCGCTGTCGCTATTTAGCGCATCCAACCTCGTTAGTACAGAATTTGTTAATTCAAAGGGTATAAATGTAGGATTGGGAAGTCAGGTCAATGGGGCAGCTATTGCTACACTGTGGGCGTTTATCGGAATTGAATCGGCTGTACTGTTATCTAACCGTGCAAAATCACAAAAAGTAGTGAAGAAAGCAACGCTGCTTGGATTATTGATCTCAATGGTTATCTATGTGGGGATTACGCTTCTAGCTATGGGGATTCTTTCAACAGCTCAGCTTCAGCAGTCTCAAAAACCTTTGGTAGATACGTTAGAAATGGTGATTGGACATAAAGGTGCTTACGTAATGGCCATTTTAGCACTTATTTCTTTATTAGGCTCTACTGTTGGATGGATTGTTGTTAGTGCAGAAGTTCCTTATCAAGCAGCGAAATCAGGGTTGTTTCCACAGTGGTTTGCTAAAACAAATCAGAACAATAGTCCAGCCCGCTCACTAACATTAACAAATGGCTTAACACAGTTGTTTTTGTTTGCGACTATTTCAGGTACAGTTTCGCAAGCCTATAATTTCGCTATTGTTGTAGCTACTCTCGCTTATTTAGTTCCTTATTTCGTGACGACAGTTTATCAATTAAAGCTTATTGTGACGGGTGAGACGTACGACACGATTAAAGGGTCGCGAGTAAAAGACGGAATCATTGCCTCGTTAGCACTTATTTATTCACTTTGGGTGATTAAGACAGGGACAGCTGATTTAAAAACATTTTTCTTAGGTATTGGCTTATTTGTAATCGGGCTGTTACTGTATCCTATCTTAATGAGACGAGGAAAAAGCACATCAGCTATTAAATAAATAAAAGGTTATTTCAAAAGCTTTGCAGAATGTCAGTTCTTCTGCAAGGCTTTTTTAGTGACTGAAAAATTTGAGGAATTTGTAAAAGAAAAAAATAATAAAAAAAATGAAACTAATCTACAGGTTTATTCGTAATAGTAGTGTGGTAAATAAATAATGAAGAAAATCGGCAATGAAAATAATGACAGTGAAGGAACGAACTAATGTACTAGTTCACTTCAAAAAGTATATCATTCCGATGAAGTTTATAGTATAATGCAAATAGATATTATTTTTTAAAAGTAATTATAAAGTAGTATCGATTTTCATTATCAGTCATTAAATATTTACACTCGTTGAAGTTTGTATAAAACAACATGATTTACAGTTCATGTTTTAAATGTTATGACCGATTATGATAGAAGGAGTGAAGGAGTAAATGGTTACATTATATACATCACCAAGTTGTACATCTTGTCGTAAAGCGAAAGCTTGGTTAGAGGAAAATGATATTGGATATACAGAGCGTAATATCTTTTCAGAGCCGTTATCAATCGACGAGATTAAAGAAATTTTACGTATGACAGAAGATGGAACAGATGAAATCATTTCAACACGTTCGAAAACTTTCCAAAAACTAGACGTTCAGGTAGACGCTATGCCTCTGCAAGATTTGTATGAATTAATTCAGCAAAATCCTGGCTTATTGCGCCGTCCGATTATCATTGATGAAAAACGTCTACAAGTTGGTTACAATGAAGACGAGATCCGTCGTTTCTTACCACGTAAAGTGCGTACTTTCCAACTTCGCGAAGCTCAAAGACTTGTGAATGGTTAATTTTTATATTTGTCTGTTTAAGATTTAAATAAGAAACCAACCAAGTAACGTTTGCTTGAAGTTGGTATATAAAAAATAAGCAGCAGGGAGCCAAAGGGCCTCTGCTGCTTATTTTTTGTCGAAATAGCAGGGAAAATGAAGTATATATGTAATTAGTAAAGAAAGAGAGTATTTAAACATATAAAAGTGGTGGTGAACGGATTGGAGCTTTTACAGCTAAAATATTTCCAAGTAGTTGCTAGACTAGAACATATAAGTAAAGCGGCCGAAGAGCTATACGTATCTCAGCCTGCGCTCAGCAAAACGATTTCACAGTTAGAAAAAGAGCTAGGCATTCGTTTGTTTGATCGAAACGGTAAATACATTAAATTAAATCGATATGGCAAAGCATTCTGTGCCAAAGTAGAACTTGCTTTAAAAACATTGGAAAACGCAAAGCACGAGCTAAAGGATATGTCGAACGACCCATGTGAAGAAATTCGCCTTGTTGTATTAGCTAGTTCACATTTGCTTCCAGAGCTATTAAGCAGGTTTCGTGAACAATATCCTCAGGTGCGTTTTCGACTGATGCAGCATTTGACTAATAGCAATTCACAGCCTGATTTCGATTTATGCATTTCAGCTTTTCCATTAACAACCCGTCAGATCGAACATACTCCTTTGCTTCGTGAATCGATTTTGCTTGCAGTGCCTCTTGATCATCCTTTAGCCAAGCAATCACGTGTAAAGTTAAATGAACTTAAAAATGAGAAATTCATTGTGCTGAAGAAAGGGAAAGAGCTAAGGAAAATAACGGATGTAATTTGTAAGGAACAGAATTTTGTACCTCAAATTACGTTTGAAAGCGATGATCCAGCAACAGTAAGAGGTTTGATTAGAGCGAAGCAAGGAATAGGTTTTATTCCTGAAGTAACTTGGGGAGGTTCTACAGGAAAAGATGTAAAACTGCTGAAAATTGAAGAGGAAACATTTGAACGTACTATCTTTTTAGCTTGGAACAATGGAGGCTATGTGACGGATTTACAACAAATCTTCAGGCAGTTTGTGATTGATTATTTTAAACATTTACGCTCCGGTATGCCTCATGAATACGTATAAGAATCATGACTAAATGTCATGATTTTTATTTCTTTTTCGAATAAATCTAAAGTTAACAGTAGAGAAAAACTGTATTATATCACTTTTGATATAAGTATATAACTAAAAATGCATAGGTTATTCAACTTTTTTCCTTTACACTATTTTTAAACCATAAAGTAAACGCTTTCGAAAATAGGTTGGGGAGGAAGTAATATGATAATCTTCGGTGTAGCGCTGCTATCTATTTGCATGTTGATAGGGGTAATTGTAGGGGACGCATTAGGAGGGCTGATGGGAGTAGAAGCCAACGTTGGAGGAGTAGGGGTATCCATGCTTCTTCTTGTACTAGCGGTGGATTATTTAAAGAAGAAAAATAAGCTCCAAGTAAAATCCGAAGAAGGCATTGCTTTTTGGGGAGGTATTTATATTCCTATCGTGGTAGCAATGTCTGCACAGCAAAATGTTGTAGCTGCTCTTGATGGAGGAGGCATGGCGCTTCTTGCAGGGGTGGTAGTAGTCGTAGGAGGCTTTTTATCCATACCATTTATCAGCAGAATAGGAGAGAAAGCGAAGGTGAAAGAACAAGAAATAGAGCTTTCTATTTTACCTAAGGAGCAGATCAAATGATGAATATGATCAAAGAAGGATTAGAAAATAACGGGCTGATTACGGCATTTGCTATTATTGGGATTGTCATGTATATTGCTTATTTTTTATCAGATAAATTAACAAAAGGAAGAGTTCACGGATCTGCTATTGCTATTATGTTTGGGTTAATCCTTGCTTATATCGGTGGAGTGAACACAGGAGGAGAGAAAGGAATTTCTGATATACAGTTATTTTCAGGAATTGGTTTAATGGGCGGAGGGATGCTGCGAGATTTTGCCATTATTGCTACTGCGTTCGGCGCCAATTTTAGTGAAATGAAAAAAACGGGAATCAGCGGAATTACGGCCTTGTTTTTTGGGGTTTTCTATTCTTTTGTAATAGGTGTAATTATTGCTCTTTGTTTTGGATATAGAGATCCCGTTGCTTTGACCACAATCGGAGGAGGAGCCGTAACCTATATTGTGGGGCCGGTCTCTGGAACTGCGATTGGAGCCTCTTCTGATATTATCGCGTTAAGTATAGCTGTAGGATTAATTAAATCCATTTCAGTTATGATTTTGACACCGATATTTGCTAAGAAAATCAAATTAAACAACCCTCGTACAGCAATGATCTATGGAGGGGTTATGGGGACGACGAGCGGTGTAGCAGCTGGTTTAGCCGCGACAGATGTAAAACTTGTACCTTACGGAGCCATGACAGCTACATTTTATACAGGTCTTGGTTGCTTACTCGTACCATCTATTCTTTTTTTACTCACAGAGATTATTTTTTAAGTGTACAAAGTGTTTTATGAATAAAAGACTGCTGTGCTCATTAAACTAAAGAAAAGGCCATACTAAATAAAAATGTTTAGTATGGCCTTTTCTTTATCATTTAGTTGAACGAAAGCTATTAACAACCATGCCGCTTATCAGCACAACAGCAATTGTTATAAACGGAATAAATGTTCCTAGAGATGTATGGGCTGCAAAGAATGAATGTAAGTTCTTTTCATGTCCAATCATATTTCCAGCAGTATAAGCTAAAATAGCTGCTCCCCCATAAACGAGCAGGGGAAATCGTTCCATCAAATATAAAATAAGCTTGCTTCCCCAAACAATAATGGGGACGGATACGAGTAATCCGGTAACGACCAAGATAATATTTCCATGAGCTGCGCCTGCTACAGCTATTACATTATCTAGTCCCATTACAATATCAGCAAATACGATCGTTCTTACAGCGGCGCCTAATGTCACGCCTGCACGGATTGAAGATGCATCATCACCTTCTGATACAAGAAGCTTAAAGGCAATGATCACTAATAAAAAACCGCCGATGAGCTGCAAGTAAGGAATAGTTAGTAAATAAACAGCTAAAATAGTAAGTACAATCCGAACGATCACAGCTAAGCCAGTCCCTAAAAAAATAGCTTTATTTCGCTGATATTCAGGTAAGTTGCGGCTTGCTAAGGCAATAACAATAGCGTTGTCTCCACCTAATACAATATCGATACCGATAATAAGAAGAATGGAGGTTATTAATTCTAAATCCAATAGTCTTCCCTCCCAATATGTAAGGATAAGTAGCTCATATTGCTTTATCTGTGTTCATTTTTAACAAAAAGCGTTCATAGGGTAAAGAGATTATGTATATAACAAAGTAAGGTGTAAGGTGGCTATGAGTTGTCAGAGTATTTTTTATTTCCTTTCTTTCGCATTTTGTCATAAAATAGATATACAAGGTTCACTCAAATAGTGTATGCTTGTATATCCCAAGTTAGAATGCTTTACAAAGTGAGAAAGTACATGTAATATTGCTTTAACACGGGGGTAAAATAGTCCCTTCATCGTTTAGGGGTAATGTTCGAAATGGCCGGATTACCTTCACTGATTTTTCCGAAGGGAGAGATGATAATGGAAATCGAACGCATTAATGAAAACACAGTAAAATTCTTTGTCACTTACGTAGATATTGAAGAACGTGGATTTGATCGCAATGAAATTTGGTTTAGCCGTGAGCGCAGTGAAGAGCTATTCTGGGAGATGATGGACGAAATTCATCAAGAAGAAGAGTTTGTAGCAGAAGGTCCTCTTTGGATTCAAGTACATGCGCTTGAGAAGGGGCTAGAGGTTATTGTAACAAGAGCACAAGTTTCAAAAGACGGTCAAAAGTTCGAAGTACCTGTTGGTGAAAATGATAAAATCGATATCCCTGTAGATGGAAAAATTGAAGCGTTGCTTGATCATCAAGCGAATCAAAATAAAAAAGCTGATTTTGAAGAAGAAATTATAGAAGACGAAGGGCTACAGTTCGTCGCACGCTTTCAAGACTTAGAACATTTAATTTCCTTAAGTCACCATTTAGAGTTAGATGATATCATCAACAGCATGTACGTGTTTGAAGGAAAATATTATTTATACGTTGAGTTTACAGATGATGAAGACTTTGTAGCTGAAATTGATAACATTTTAAGTATCATTTTAGAATATGCAAATGAATCAAATGTAACAGTTCATCGTTTAATGGAATATGGAAAAGAATTAATCAGTGAAAATGCACTTGAACAAGTAAAGCAGTATTTTCCTTTACGATAATAGCAGCCGATTTCATGTATATGAAATCGGTCTTTGTTTTGCCCTCTTTTTTGGAAATGCCCTCCGCTCATATCGAACAATTTAGGTGGAAAAAGCAGGCGGCTGGTTCCTACACGGGAAAGTGTAGTGTTAAAATAACAAGTTTGAGGATAATAACGGTATAGAGACCTGTTATTAATGATGAAAGATTGGTTTTAGGATAGGTGAAAACAAGTTGAAAAATAGATTACAGCTTTTAATTTTTGTTATTGGTATTATTGCTTTGCTTTATTTTACAAAAGGATATTGGGACGGTAAATTTATTGGCGTGCTAAGTATCTTAATTACGATTAGTGTTGTTTTCATCGGTCTTGTTATTTCATTAGAAAACCGTCATCCAACTCAAACGCTAACGTGGCTCGTAGTATTAGGCGGTTTCCCGGTAATAGGGTTCTTTTTTTATTTATTATTTGGACGCAATACGCGAAAACGGCGTTTATTTGCTAAAAAAGCAAAGCTGGATGAACAGGTGCTTTTAAAGATGGAAAGAGATTCCGGTATATTAGAAAATCACTTTGAACAGTTGGGTACCAGTAGAAAGCAAATGCTGAAGCTAGCCGTCAGGCTTGGCAAGAGTCCAATTTCTTTTTCATCAGATACGCGCGCATTGACGAATGGAAAAGAGACGTTTCACGAAATTATGGAATCATTAAAGCATGCAAGGCATCATATCCACTTAGAGTATTACATCGTACGACATGATCACTTAGGAGAACAAATTAAAGATATTTTAATTCAGAAGGTACAAGAAGGAGTTTATGTACGTTTCTTGTACGATGCCGTGGGCAGTTTTCAGCTTTCACCGCATTATATTCACGAGTTAAGAAACGCGGGCGTAGAAATGATTCCATTCTTGCCGGTCAGACTGCCATTTCTCAATAATAAAATCAACTTCCGTAATCATCGTAAAATTGTAGTCATTGATGGAACAATTGGATTTGTAGGAGGTTTGAACATTGGTGATGAATATCTCGGGAAAAGTCGGCATTTTGGCTTTTGGAGAGATACCCATTTGATGGTGAAGGGTGAGGCAGTTCGTTCATTGCAGCTTATTTTTTTGCAGGACTGGTATTATATGACGGGTCAGACGATGCTTACTCAAACGTATCTATCACCGGATTTAATTGACATTGATATGGAAAAGTGCGGCGGTGTTCAAATGATTGCCGGCGGACCAGACCGTGAGTGGGAAATTATCAAACACTTATTTTTTTCGATGATTACGTCTGCGAAAGAGTCCATTTGGATTGCTTCTCCCTACTTCATACCTGATGAAGATATTTTTACTTCCCTCAAAGTAGCTGCTCTAAGCGGTATAGATGTAAGGCTTCTTGTACCTCAGAAGCCCGATAAAAAAATTGTTTTTCATGCATCACGCTCTTATTTTCCGGAGCTGCTAGAAGCAGGTGTGAAAATTTACGAGTATAAAAAAGGATTTATGCACAGCAAGATTGTGATTGTTGATAGAGAAATTGCCTCTATTGGAACAGCTAACATGGATATGAGAAGCTTTCATTTGAATTTTGAAGTAAATGCTTTTTTATATCGCACAGCTAGTACTCAAAAGCTCGTATATGAATATATGCAAGATTTAGAAGAAACGAGTGAGCTTCACTTTAAAGACTTTGAAAAGCGGCCATTTATACAGCGGCTATTTGAGTCAACAGCTCGTTTGCTTTCACCGCTATTATAATCGCTGTAAACCACATTGCGTACGGTGCAATGTGGTTTTTTTCTGAAAGAAAAGGGTTTAGTAGAAAGGTGTCGAATACAAGAATATAGCTCGCTATTATAGGAAGGAGAAATGTACGATTGTTAGTTGCCCAAACAGAAGAAGGCCTCATTTCACTAGCTCAGCGCTTTTCGCTTGAACAGCTTAAGCTGTGGAAAAAAGAAAAGCAGTTCTACTGTCCCTCTTGTCAATCCCCTGTACAGTTAAAGGTAGGTACAAAAAAAATCCCTCATTTTGCGCACCTGAAAAAAACGTGCGTCGCTCAGCATGAAGGTGAAACAGATTATCATCTCGACGGAAAACGAAAGCTGTTTCACTGGTTTAGTTCTCATCTTGAAGTCGAGTTAGAAAGTTATCTTCCTGACATTATGCAGCGTCCAGATCTTCTTGTAGATACGCCCTCGCAAAAATATGCAATCGAATTTCAATGTGCTTCCTTATCTTCCTCAGCGCTAACCAAACGTTCTATTCATTATGAGAAAGGAAATTATATGCCCCTTTGGATTATGGGGGCAAAAAGAATGAAGCGCTTATCCACTTATATGTATCAACTTTCTTTTCAAGAGTGGCAGTTTCTTACTCTTTCCGATTATACGCCCACACTTCTTTATTTTTCACCTTCTACTAATCAACTGTTGAAACTTGAACATCTTATTCCTTTTTCATCTCAGATTTGTTATGCACAGCTTGTCGTGCTCTCTCCTTACGAGCATACCTTTCATGATCTTTTTTCTACACATACACAACCTCAATTTTTCTCTTCGTGGATAAAGAAAAAGAAGGCATGGAGAACGCATTATATCCTTTATCCTAATCAGAAGCTTCAGCCTTTTTTACACGCTCTTTATGAAAAAAATATTCCTCCCTCCCATAT
This sequence comes from Priestia sp. YIM B13490, assembly GCF_042787735.1. Lineage (NCBI taxonomy): Bacteria > Bacillati > Bacillota > Bacilli > Caryophanales > Bacillaceae > Priestia > Priestia sp. YIM B13490. Next base: position 815,222 of record NZ_JBHZOT010000002.1, on the reverse strand, counting down.
TCCAGCAGAAGCAGGCATGCCGCTGCCTTCTTTATACATGGTTGAAACGTCTGCTACTGTATGGCAAACGTGGCTGCTTCTCGATTTAATGCAGCACAAGCAAGTAGGGGATTTAGTTACAGAAAAAGAGTTAGGCCGGCTATGGCTCAACAGAATTCATAAGAGGCATATTGTATTTCGGTCTTTGCCAATGGCCCCTGTTGCTGTGGAACAGCCCCTGTTTGAGTATATAGAGGTATTATGCCGGCTAGGGATGCTAACGTATATAACTTCTGGGTTATACAAAATCAGAAGGCCCTACACGATTCCAAAGCAAACATCTGATGCTTTTTTAGAAGATGGACAAATGATGAAAAGGTGGTTAAATCAAGCAAAAGAAGTGACATAATCACTGAAAATCAGTACGCTTAAGAAAGAATCCTTTTTTCAAAAGCGTACTGACTTTTGATTAATTCTTTTAAAACAACATACAATAACGAAAGAAATAAAAAGGATTCGCCTTAGAAAAAGCGAACAGTTATAGACAGGTAGAAAAAGATGGAGGGATGACCATGAGTGAACAATCAAAAGTAAAAAAGTTACCAAGTAGAAGCGAGATAAAAGTAGAAGATACGTGGAAACTAGAGGATATTTTTGCTTCAGATGACGCATGGGAAAAAGAATTTGAAGAAGTAAAAGCTCTTATTCCCCAAATGGAAAAATTCAAAGGGAAACTTGGAGAGTCCGCTCAAACTTTATACGACGCTCTTCAAGAGCAAGACGAGCTCACAATGCGCGTTAGTAAACTTTATACATATGCTCATATGCGCTACGATCAAGATACCACTAACTCTTTTTATCAAGGGTTAAATGATCGTATCAAAACACTTTATACCCAAATTGCAAGTGCACTATCGTATGTAACACCAGAAATTTTGTCTATTGAAGAATCAAAAATTAAACAATACATGGCGGAACATAAAGAGCTAAAGTTATATGCTCATGCATTAGATGAAATTACTCGCGAGCGTCCGCACATTTTATCAGAAAGCGAAGAAGCGCTTCTTGCTCAGGCTTCTGAAGTGCTAGGATCTTCAAGCAACACGTTTGGAATGCTAAACAACGCAGATTTAGAATTCCCTTCCATTAAAGATGAAAATGGAGAAGAAGTAGAAATTACGCACGGGCGCTATATTCGTTTCCTAGAAAGCAGCGATCGCCGCGTAAGAGAAGAAGCGTTTAAAGCGGTGTACGAAACGTACGGTAAATTTAAAAATACGTTTGCAAGTACGTTAAGCGGTACGGTGAAGAAAGATAATTTTAGTGCCCGCGTTCGTCACTATAATTCAGCTCGTCACTCAGCTCTTAGCACAAATAACATTCCAGAAGAAGTATACGATAACTTAGTTAAAACAGTGAACGATAATTTGCATTTATTGCATCGATATATTGATTTACGTAAGAAAGTATTGGGAATTGAAGAGCTTCATATGTATGATCTCTATACGCCTTTAGTAAAAGACGTAAAAATGGAAGTAACCTATGAAGAAGCAAAAGATTATATTTTAAAAGGCCTGAAACCGCTAGGTGAAGACTACCTTAACGTGTTAAAAGAAGGATTTGAAAACCGTTGGGTAGACGTTCATGAGAACAAAGGCAAGCGAAGCGGTGCTTATTCTTCAGGAACGTATGGCACCAATCCTTATATCTTAATGAACTGGCAGGATAATGTAAATAACTTGTTTACACTAGCCCATGAATTTGGCCATTCTGTACACAGTTATTACACAAGAAAAACGCAGCCATATCCTTACGGAGATTATTCAATCTTTGTGGCAGAAGTAGCTTCAACGTGTAATGAAGCGCTTCTAAACGATTATTTACTAAAAACGATTGATGATGAAAAGCAGCGCTTGTACTTACTTAATCATTATCTGGAAGGATTCCGCGGTACGGTATTCCGTCAAACGATGTTTGCTGAATTTGAGCACGATGTGCACGTGCGCGCTCAAAACGGAGAGCCGCTTACACCTGAATTATTAACAAAATTATATTATGACTTAAATAAAAAGTATTTTGGAGACAACTTAGTGATTGACGAAGAGATTGGATTAGAATGGGCTCGTATTCCGCATTTCTACTACAATTACTACGTTTATCAATATGCTACAGGATTCAGTGCAGCAGCGGCATTAAGCAAGCAAATCCTTGAAGAAGGAGATGCAGCTGTTGAGCGCTATGTAGGTTTCTTAAAGTCAGGAAGCTCTGATTATCCAATTGAAGTGTTGAAAAAAGCAGGAGTTGACATGACAACATCTCAGCCTATTGAAGAAGCGCTAGCTGTATTTGAAGAGAAATTAACGGAAATGGAACGTTTATTAAATCAATAAAATTAAAATGAAGCAGGAGCTGTATCCTGCTTCATTTTTTAAATCCTCGAAATTTGTTGTGATTGTTAAGCAATGTAAAAATAATAAGGATAGCTAAAAATAAGAGAGGGCCTGCGATAATGAGAGGGACAAGCTGCATAAGAGATAAAATATAGAATAAAAAAGAAACCAAAAGAATAACAACCCCTAGAGTAATTCCAGCAATTTTCATAGTTAACACCTCTATTAAAAGCATAATTGGTTGTACTATATGAGTGAATCTGGCTGTTTATGAAGTTTTTTTATAAAAAAGTGAATAAAATTAAAAAAAGGGGTTGCCAAAAGTCGACATAATTTGCTATAGTATTAATCGTGAAGTTTATCACAAAACAAACATATACCCCTTTGTTTGACCGTGAAAAATTTCTCCCATCCCCTTGTTGTCTTAAGACAAACGAAAAGACTTGGCGAAAGCCAAGTCTTTTTTGTTTAGTTAATGCTTAGGATAAGCATCAACATTTAATGATTAACAGCTCTTTTCAGTACTTCTCCAAAAGGTGCCGTATTTGACAGGAACTCTCTCAACCACTTGCTGAAGCTGAAGTTTTTTCAATTCCTTTTCAGCCTCTTCTAATGATAAACCATACACAACTGCAACTTCTTTTGAAGCAACAAATTGAAAATAGCTTAAAAATGAACGAAGAGGCGGAAGACAAGCTGGATCTGGGTCAATTTCTAACATCTCTTTAATGATGTGTACATATGTTTCGTACGAATAGTATCCTGATATCTTAATGCCTTCTTCTTCAACTTTTTCGTTGAAGAACACAAGAGTTGGAATCTCATCGACATCCATTTCCGATGTGATTTTTAAATCACATTGAAAGGCCTTCGCAGCATAATCTGAATGCAAATCTTTTACAAATTCATCAACATCTAGCCCCACATGTTTTGCACATTGTATTAAGACAGATTCTTCTGTAACATTTTGTTTTTCTAAAAATACTACTTCTTGAAGTCTTCTCAAAAAGCGAATGCCCTGTTTCTTTCCTTGCAGACCGGCCGCTTTAATCGCAATTGATGCAGCGTAAGGAGTATCGATTGGGTTTTCAAGCCACAGATTGCCGTCACATGACATACCTGATCGGCTTCCAGTTTTCTCCCACGATTTTGCAATATGTTCAAATTTCTGCTGTGCTCCAATATTTAATTGCTGTAAGTTTCCGCCAAGCACATGCTTGAGGGATAACAGCTGACCATATTCTATTTGTAACTTCTTTAGAATAGGCTCGAGTGCCCAGCATTCCGGGCAAAGAGGGTCAACAAATACATAGATTTCAAGCGGTTTTTTATTTGAACCTTGACAAAGCTGATGCAAGGATGGGTATTGGCTATTTAGGTTACTCAATGTGAAAATCCTTTCTCATCTGTCTGTTCCGGTGAATTAATCATGTGTTGGGCAGTTAAAATAAGACGATGATAAAGTGCATCTCTCTCAGGGCCTTCTAAATTAATTTCGTCCATTGCTTCATGCATACACGTCAGCCAGGCTTTGGCTCTTGACGGTGTAATTTCAAAAGGAAGATGCCTAGCTCGCAGCATAGGGTGACCATGCTCTTCAGTGTATAACGAAGGCCCTCCTAAATATTGTGTCAGAAATTGCTTTTGCTTTCGTGCTGTTTCTGTTAAATCATCAGGAAAAATTGGCGCGAGCTCAGGATGTTTTCCAACGCGTGTATAAAAAGCATCAACAAGTTTTGAAATCGTATGTTCACCGCCTAATAATTCGTAAGGGGAGTGGATTTTTTCTCTCATGTTGATAACTCCTTTGTTATAAGAAATATACGTCTTAACTCTTTGGTGTTTTTTACTTTCCTTAATTTTAGCAGTGTCATTTCGTTAACTCAAACTATCCGCTTACTTCTTCTACTGGAAAAGAGATAAAGTGGAATTTTACATAAGAAAAGTCTATGATGCTGTGGCGAATCACTAATTATGAGAAACAAAGGAATACTTTCACAAACGTTTCCTTCTATTTATATAGTGTAACCTCGGCAAACTACAGCCATTCCATGTTCAAGTGGCGAATGATTTGGCTCTTTTACACAAGATAAGAAGACATAATTTTATTTACATATTTTTGCGTTTCTTGAAAAGGAGGTACTCCGCCGTATTTATCAACATTACCTGGTCCAGCATTATAGGCCGCCAACGCTAATTTCACGTTTCCATTGTATTTATCTAACATTTGTCGAAGATATTTGGCTCCTCCAAATACATTTTGCTTGGAGTCGTACGGATCTTCTACACCAAGAGCTTTAGCGGTTGCTGGCATTAGCTGCATAAGCCCAGCCGCTCCTACAGAACTTTTGGCAGATGGATTAAAGTTTGATTCTTGTTTAATAACAGAACGAATAAGTTTAGGATCCAGCTGGTAGCGTGCAGCTGCTTCTGTAATGATCGTTTGTACATCCTGAGAACTGGCCTTTGCCGCTTCGTTTTTTTGTGCCGGTAAGGCAGCATTTGAAGCCGCTGCCTCACCTGAAGAAAAAACAGATGGCTCGGACTGCATTTGAACCGCCGTAGATGGAAACAACTGCGCTGCTTTCAAGTAAAGATTGGTACTCATTTGAGGCTCTTGATTGACATAGTCTTGAAAAAGCTGAGCAAATACAGAGAGTAAAGTTGTACCAAGCATCACGTTAGCTGTTGGCAGCTGGTTGTTAACTGAAAATGGCTGCGTTCCAGGAAATTGAACGGAAGACATGTACTTGTTAATATTCATGCTCATAAATTTATTCTCCATCCATTAACGTATACTTTCGCTTGTAAAACCGTCGAATTTTGTTTTCCGTTGGTTTCTTTTTAATATCAAGCTCCGTAAGCAATTGCTCAAAATGTTTTGCTCCTTCATTGGCCTCGGTTACTTCGTATTCAAGTTCATAATCTTCAGCACCTAGATAAAAGCTATGATCGAGTACAAGTAACCCGTTTTTATATGGAATTTCTGCTCGACTTGTACGCAAAGTGCCAAAATAAGTTAGCGCATGGCTATCGACTTGTAAATCAGTAATAAGCTGTTGAATTGTTGACGGAATCTTGGCGCTGCCATCTCGCAATTCTTTAGCTTGTTCATTTGTTAATGCTTCATGTGTTTCTAAAAGACCCTCTTGATGAGGCTGTTTGAGCGTGAGAACGGACTTATCTTTTTTGTTTCGAATTCGCAGGGCAGCCCCGCAGTCTTTTAATGAGAAAGCAGGTGTATCAAAATAGTGGTTTTCTTGAGAAACAAACTGATCTTCAGTTAGTTGAAAGTGTGAGCGGAGACGATCAAACTCTTCTTTCGTTACTATATTTTTAAATTCAATTTCAATTTCTTGTTTCAATGAAATCATCCTTTTAATTTAGGTCTTTTGGTAAGGCACTTTCCATCTTAATTTATCACACTTTTTGAGACAGTCAAACTACATTTCCTAACAGGAATATCCATATGGGGAACTTGGAAAATGAAGAAATACGGATTGTTTAGGTTTTACCTTTATTAAACGTTCCTGGAATGTGTTAAAATAGTAACGAATTGTATAGTTGGAAGGAGTTTATTTATGCACAATCGAATTGACATCACTACCTGTGTGATGAAATCAAATGAATTACACTTAAAAGCAGACCCTATTGAGACAAAAATTGAACAATTGGAAGATACAAAACAAATGCTTGTTGACTCAGATAACATGTCATTTGTATATGTTGTAGATATTAATGATCAATTTATGTATGTTGGCCTTAGTGACAATATTTGGGCGAATTTAAAGCACGTCTTACATAAAGATATGAAAGTATTTTTAGAAATTAATAAGGAAGTAATTGAGCTATCAGCCGTTAAAGAAGAGCTATCTTATCTCATCAGTAACATCGAAGGAAATGTGAATTATGGAGACGAGATGGTAGCAAGAGTAGAGGAAGTTTTTTTAGATAAAGAAAATAAGTAACAGAGAGAAAAGAGGGGGGTGTTATTAATGATCAGGCATTGGGATTTATTTTTAGCACCGTATAAACAAGCCGTTGAAGAACTTAAGGTGAAGTTAAAAGGAATTCGTTCACAGTATGATATGAAGTCTACGCATTCACCTATTGAGTTCGTGACGGGACGAGTAAAGCCTGTCGCCAGTATTTTGGATAAAGCGACTCGAAAAGGAATTTCTCTCGATCGCTTAGAGGAAGAGATGCAGGACATTGCGGGACTCCGTATGATGTGTCAATTTACGGACGATATTAAAGCGGTCGTAGAGCTCCTGCGTCAGCGCACAGACTTTGAATTGATTGAAGAAAGAGATTATATTCTTCATAAAAAAGAAAGCGGCTATCGTTCATATCATGTGGTCGTATGTTATCCTGTTCAAACAATTAAAGGTGAAAAGAAAATTTTAGTGGAAATTCAAATTCGTACACTGGCTATGAATTTTTGGGCTACAATTGAGCATTCTTTAAATTATAAGTACAGCGGGAAATTTCCTGAGAATATCAAAAAGCGACTTCAGCGTGCTTCTGAAGCGGCTACTCAGCTCGATGAAGAAATGTCTCAAATACGAGGTGAGATTCAAGAAGCTCAGGCTATTTTCTCACGAAAAAAAGAATCGGCGGAAGAATCTTAGGTATGACTCAGCAACAGCTTTGTACATTGGATGGATAGGGGGAGAGAATTAGGTGGAGAAAATAAAATTTGCTATTACATCAAAAGGCAACCAAATATCAAATACGCTTATGCAAAAAATGAAAACGTATTTATTAGATTTTCATTTAGAATATGATGAAAACCAGCCTGATATTGTAGTGTCAGTAGGAGGGGATGGAACGCTTCTCTACGCGTTTCACCGCTATCGAAACCGACTTGACAAGACGGCTTTTATTGGGGTTCATACCGGCCATTTAGGCTTTTACGCAGATTGGACACCTGATGAGATTGAGAAGCTGGTGATTGCTATTGCAAAGACACCCTATCAGACTGTAGAGTATCCACTGCTCGAAGTGATTATTCGCTACACCAACGGTGGACGCGAAGCTCGATACTTAGCTCTGAATGAATGTACGGTAAAAAGTGTAGAAGGTTCTTTAGTAATGGACGTGGAAATTAAAGGGCAGCGATTTGAAACCTTCCGAGGAGACGGCCTTTGCGTATCCACTCCCTCGGGAAGTACAGCTTACAACAAATCCCTTGGAGGCGCGATTTTACATCCTTCGCTTCAAGCTATTCAAATTGCTGAAATGGCTTCTATTAACAATCGAGTGTTCCGTACGATAGGTTCTCCATTGGTTCTTCCTGGACATCATACAGCGCTGTTAAAGCCTGTCAACGACGCAGACTTTCAAATTACCATTGATCATTTAACTCTTTTACATAAAGATGTAAAGTCGATTCAATTTCGGGTAGCAAGCGAAAAAATTCGATTTGCTCGCTTTCGTGCGTTTCCTTTCTGGCAGCGTGTCAGAGACTCTTTTGTATGTGATGATTAAAGGCAGGGAAGAGAATGAAACAAGTTTTTACGTTGAGTTGGACCGTAGATCATTCTTTCGAGGGTGTAGCGGTTCGTGAATTTTTAAAAGAACATGATATTTCGAAAGCTTCTCTGACGGACATTAAGTTCAGAGGAGGAGCAATTGAAGTAAATGGAAAGCATGCAACGGTTCGATATATTCTGCAAAAAGGTGACGAAATTAAGGTGGCGTTTCCACCAGAAAAAGCAAGTGAAAGTCTGCTTCCTAAAGCAATACCTTTGGATATTGTATACGAAGATGAGTATATATTAGTGTTGAATAAGCAGCCAAACATGCCAAGTATACCTTCTCGAGAACATCTAACGTGGTCACTAAGTAATGCTGTGCTTTATTATTATGAGAAAAATAACATTAACTCGACTGTTCATCTTGTAAATAGGTTGGACCGAGACACATCTGGGCTGCTTATTGTCGCTAAGCATAGGCACGTTCATTACTTATTCTCTAAAGCACAAAAAGAACATGAAATTAAACGTGTGTACCGAGCTTTTGTTCATGGGAAGCTTGTTGGCAAAGAAACGATAGAGGCACCGATTGGCCGAAAAGAGTCAAGTATCATCGAACGGGAAGTAAGAGAAGATGGGCAGTTTGCTATTACACACTATACGGCGCTTCGTCAGTATTCTTCTTTTACAGAAGTTGCTCTTTCGCTTGAGACGGGGAGAACTCACCAAATTCGTGTTCATATGGCTTATAAAGGATATCCACTGCTTGGAGATACCTTATATGGAGGAACGAATCATCTTATTTCTCGTCAAGCTCTTCACAGCTATGAGCTCACTTTTTTTCATCCTTTTTTACAAAAAACTTTGTCTTTTACAGCACCTTTGCCGCCAGATATGCAGAAACTTCAAATCGTAAAAGAAAGTCGCTTTTTTTAATGAAAAGCGACTTTCTTTTTACACGAAGTGATTAAATTTTTCCTCTACGTAAGGCATAGATGAAGGCACCGATATAATATTCCTTTCAGGATACTGAAACGCCGTTAAAGCCCCTCCAAAAACTGCGCCTGTATCAATATTAATGGTATTATGAATTTTTCTGGCTTTTACTACGGGTGTATGCCCATAAACGATAAACGGTTTTCCGTTATAATGTTTGGCCCAATCCCGTCGGACAGGCATGCCGTTTAGATGTTTTTCACCCGTAATGTCTCCATATAGCACAAAGGTTTTTACTTTTTTATCCGTTCTGCCGATGTATTCAGCTTTAAGACCGGCGTGAGCAATAATTAATTGGTTTTGATCAAGCTGCACATATAGAGGTGATTGTTCATAAAGCTCAATGAACTTTTTTTTAATGAATTTCTGTTCTCTTGAAGGTAAAGCTTCGTACTCGGCAACGGTCGTTTCTAATCCATGAGTAATTTGCACTTTGTTACCGCAAAAGAAGCGATATAGCTTATTGCAGTGATTGCCTGGACAGTAGTAAGCTTGCTGATGCTTTATTACAAGTGACCATACGAGCTCAATCACTTTTAGTGAATGAGGTCCTCGGTCTGTTAAATCACCTACAAATCCAAGGCGCCGTCCGTCAGAGTGGACAGGAATCCCGTCTTGCCATTCATACCCAAGTTTTTCTGTTAACGCTTTTAATTCATCATAGCAACCATGGATATCGCCTATTATATCTACTTTCATCTTTTATCCACATCCTTAAAAGGTTTTTCCTTTGACGATATAAAATTACCCTTATATGGAGCAAACTATGTGTAGAACTTATATATTATTGGGAAAAGAGTAAAGAGCTGTGAGTTGAAAAAAAACAAAATTCATCATAAAGTTAAATGAGTTTTGTGCGACAGGGAGGTTGAAGACATGACAGATTCAATTGAAAAAGAAGAAAAGGCATGGTTCGCCGAACATTTATTATCACTTTTAGAAAAAAATGAAATCGATGCATTTCGTGAAGAATTTTTACATATGCATACGTATGACCAAGCTCAATTTTTTGAAGAATTAGATGAGCCTTCTAGATTTGCGCTGTACGAGATGTTATCTCCGGAAGAAATGGCGGATATCTTTGAAAATGTAGAGATACGAGAAGAAGATTATCAAGAAATTCTCTCAGAGATGCATCCCAATTTTGCAGCAGACATGCTGTCGAAAATGTCGGCGGATGATGCCGTTGACGTCTTAAATGAATTGGATAAAGAACAAGTGGCGAGCTATTTAACGATTATGGATGAAGAAGCAGCCGATGAAATTAAAGAGCTGCTTCATTACGAGGAATATACCGCTGGAAGTATTATGACGACTGAATTTGTGGCCATTCGTGAAAATCAAACCGTACATTCAGCCATGCACATTCTACGCAGGGAAGCTCCAGAAGCGGAAACAATTTATTATGTATTTGTTATTGATGAACAAAAGCATCTAGCAGGTGTTATTTCTCTTCGTGATTTAATTATAGCAGATGAAGATACGATGATAAGCGAAGTTATGAATGAACGAGTCGTATCCGTATCAGTAGCAGAAGACCAAGAAGAAGTTGCGCGTATTATGCGCGATTACAACTTTCTTGCGCTTCCAGTTGTTGATTTTCAGCAGCATCTTCTCGGGATTATTACGGTTGATGATGTGATGGATGTTCTTGATGAAGAGGCATCGGATGACTATTCTAAATTAGCCGGTATTAGTGATGTAGATGATACGATTGACCACAATCCTTTAGTAGCGGCCAAAAAGAGGCTGCCTTGGCTTATCATTTTGCTGTTTTTAGGAATGATGACAGCGAGTTTAATTGGACGTTTTGAAGATACTTTGAATCAAGTAGCTATTTTAGCTGTATTTATACCTTTGATCGGCGGTATGGCTGGTAATACAGGAACACAGGCACTAGCCGTTGCGGTTCGCGGACTAGCGACGGGAGAAATCGAAGAAGAAAGCAAATTTAAGCTGTTAATGCGAGAAGCAGCTACCGGAATGATTACGGGCGCATCATGCGGACTTTTAGTTGTATTAATTGTTTATATTTGGCAAGGAGATCTTATTTTAGGCGCTTTGGTAGGCGTGTCTGTATTTTCAACATTGATTGTGGCTACACTTGCAGGAGCGTTTATCCCGCTTCTCATGCACAGGTTCAAAATTGACCCTGCAGTCGCATCAGGACCATTTATTACAACGATCAATGATCTTATCAGTATTTTAATTTACTTCGGTCTAGCGACAACATTTATGAGTTATTTAAAATAATGAAGGGACTTTAGAATTCGGCATGAGTAATCATGTCGGATTTTCATTATCAGTTCATATAGTTGACAGAGAACCTTCAAGCTTTTATGATTAACCTTTAATTTTGAATACTAACGTCTTCGTTTTATAAATAGCGAAGGTAAAAGGAGGGGAATCTAATGGAACAGCACGCGTCCTTTACATCACTTGTTATCGTCATTAGTTTGGCCTTTTTAACGCCTATACTGTTACATCGGTTTAAACTCAACATTATACCTGTAGTCGTAGCTGAAATTATTATGGGATTAATTATAGGGAAAAGTGGTTTTGACCTTGTGGAGCAGGATATGTGGCTTGAAACACTTTCCACTCTAGGCTTTATCTTTTTGATGTTTTTAAGTGGTTTAGAAATTGATTTTTCTGCTTTTGCTGGAGGAAATTCAAAAGACAAAAAGGCATCAGGAGCGAAGGTGCCAAATGCTTTTTCCATTTCTATACTAGTGTTTGCAGCTATCTTTGCGGTTTCACTATTTTTGTCCTATGTTTTTGTATGGACAGGTTTTATTGATAATGCCTTTTTGATGACGCTTATTATTTCTACCATTTCACTAGGAGTAGTAGTGCCGACATTAAAGGATGCACAGATTATGAAAAAGCCGATTGGACAAACCATTTTATTGATTGCGGTTATTGCGGACTTAGTCACGATGATTTTACTAGCCGTATTTGCTTCCGTCTATGATAAATCAGGAGATAGCAATACATGGTTGATTTTAATTTTATTTGGAGTAGGAGTGATTTTATACTTCATAGGGAAGCAGTTTAAAAACCGATCGTTTCTTGAAACAATGTCTAAAGGTACAATTCAAATCGACACGCGCGCCGTATTTGCACTCATTATCATTCTGGTGGGCCTTTCGGAGTCGATTGGTGTTGAAAACATTTTAGGCGCGTTTTTAGCGGGATCACTCGTTTCTCTTCTAGCTCCTAACAAAAACTTAGTTCATAAATTAGATTCGTTTGGCTATGGATTTTTAATTCCTATCTTTTTTGTGATGGTAGGAGTGAAGCTTGATGTTTGGTCATTGTTCAGTGATAAAAAAGTGCTGATATTAATGCCTTTATTATTTATTGCATTGTTGATATCCAAGCTAGTCCCAGCGTTAATCTTAAGAAAATGGTATGATATGAAAACCGTTTTGGCATCGGGTTTTCTTTTAACATCGACTTTATCACTCGTTATTGCGGCAGCAACGGTGGGTGAAAATATTGGTGTTATTGATTCGCAAATGTCCGGTGCGCTGATTTTGGTGGCGATTATTACCTGTATTATTACACCTATTATCTTTAGAAAACTGTTTCCAAAGCCAGAAATCAGTGACAGAAAGCTGAAGGTTAATATGCTCGGTGCAAATCAATTTACACTCCCGGTTATTCGAGAAATGGACCTTGATTTATATGATGTTACGATTTATCATCCTACTCAGGACAAAATTGAAAACCGTACGTCGGATTCCATTTTTAATATCGTCGACATCGATGGATATAATAAGGAAACTTTAATGCGTATGGGGATTTTAGATGCGGATGTATTAGTTGTAACAACAGGGGAAGAAGAAAGAAATAGCGACATTGCTCTATTTGCAAAAAAATATGGTGCAGAACGGGTTATTGCCCGCGTAGAAAGTCCTGTATTAGATGAAAAGATGAAAGAAAATAACATTGAAGTTTTTTCTGTGCTGTTATCTACGACTGCATTGCTAAAAGCTTTAATCGAATCGCCAAATATTTTAAATATCTTAACGAATCAAGAAACAGCACTTTATCAAATTAATATGCGTAACCCTAAATACGAGGGGGTAGAGCTTCGTAAGTTCCCATTTACAGGAGATGTGATTTTTGTTCGAATCTTTAGAGGCAAAGATTCCATTGTACCTCATGGCGATACAGAGCTTGAATTTGATGATCGTTTGATTGTAACGGGGTCTCGTTCGTATGTGAATGAATTGCGTATGCTTCTTGAGTATAAAATTAGATAAAGGTATCTAGGTAGGTTTAGTTTTCTATGTTATTGAATGAGAGAAAGAGGCTGGGACAAAATTATTTTAGCTGAAGTGAAAAACGAACCACTGATCAAAATGTTTGATTAGTGGTTCGTTTTTTTTGTTGTTTTGAAAATAAGTTTCATCGGCCGCCCGCGGAAAGCGAAGTCTTGCACGGAAATCAACTGCGGTGTAACAAGCGGTTCAGCTCATGTGTCCCATTTGTGCGTCTTTAGATTGAATTAATTTCGTTATGTCTCAACCTCTTTTATTGTGTTTTCTCAAATGCTGGAAATAAAAGGACAGCGCTGCTTTTGGTGTTAAAAAGGCTACCGCAAAAAAATAAACAAGTTTTTCCGTGTTCAAGCATACATTTTTAAAAGAACGATAACAAGCAATTGGAGGTATGCTTCATGACTAACTCAAAATCTAAGTCAGAAGAAAACGAGCCGCTAATGTACATTGTCCAGCCAAACGCTACGCAAAATCAGCGTTCTATGCAATATTATTTTAGTTCAAAACAGCAAGACAATAAAGGAATAGATAAAGAGCACGTGTTAAAAGAAGAGCCCAGCTTTTCTTCCATTCAAGAAGTCAAAGAGCCTGACGTAGAAAAAGTGGAAGCGATTAAGCAAGAAAAAGAGGAAGAGCGTTCAATTGTTCCCGTGGATATACCGCAATCAGAGACTAAAAAGCCAAATAAAATGTTTCAGTCTATGACGATTAAAGAAAAAGTTGATTTTCTATGCAGTTTCCCGCCTCATATGTCTCAGCCAATTTGTGAAATTACGTGTCAAAACCAAAAATATATAGGAACAATTTTAGAATTAAAAGAAGGAAGTTTATACGTGAGCGTTCCTCCTAATAAAGAGAAAACAGTATTGACATTTCATGATATTCAGACCATATCTATCATTAAAATTTAAGTAACTCTAAAAGCTAACAGTGAAGAAGCACGTTAGCTTTTATTTTCATAAGTTTGTGAATGCACGGAGGAATGAAAATGACATGGATTTATCTAACATTATTTGTCTTTGCAACATTTCGACTTACTCGTCTAATTGTTTTTGATAAAATCACAGCGTTTATTCGTAAACCGTTTCATAAAATTGTAGAAGATCAAGATGAACAAGGAAACACGGTAACTTATCTAGAGATAAAAGGGAAGGGACTGCAAAAGTGGATTGGAGAGCTGCTCAGCTGTTATTGGTGTACGGGCATATGGTGTGCGGTAGGGATTTATTTTAGTTATGTAGCGTTCCCGCATATTGCTATTCCTATCATTACAATCTTAGCTATTGCAGGATGTGCAGGAATTATAGAATCATTTATGAAATAAATGGACGAGTTAAAAGACATATTGAACATCAATATGTCTTTTAATAATTAAGGGAAATTTAGCACTACTTTATTAAAAAAAGGGATGCCTTCTTGCCACTCTTCGCTATAAAAAAAGCCTTCTAGAATAAATGAAGTCGTATCAGAGGACAGGGGAATGACTACTTGAAAAGAGTCAAATAGTAATTTGTCTTTTGGCCTTAATACGGTTTGCTTAATAGGTTTGATCCAATATTCACCGTCATTTTGAATTTTTTCGTTCCATTTTGGATGAGCATAGCGCCATTCTAAAGAAGAAGAGGGGATACTGGAAACTTCAATGTCTTTTTCATCAATGATCTTCCCGCTTAATATAGCCGAAGCAGTGGGTTTCATTTTTAAGCAAAGCACCGGAGAGCGTAAAGTACTGCTCGTTTGATTTTGAATAATTACGTTGCCGAATATCGTCAGCTCGCTTTCATCTTGTTCTGGCAGCAGTATAGAATGTTGAAAGAAACAGAGGATATCACTCTTTTCGAACCTTTCCACAGGTTTCTCCACAATTTTTTCGATTACTTTTTCCACGATCTTTTCTTCAATAACGGGCTGTTTTCTCGAGGCTTTTTCCCGAAATGCTTCTGCAATAATTTTTTGTTCAGAAAGCTCGTTTCTTAGTAAATCCAGCTCTTTTTCTAATCCTTCAATTTCTACTTCTTTTTCAGATGTAGAAAGCGTCTCAGCGTGTTTTTTCTTCCAAAACGATGTATTTTCTTTTTCTCGTTCTAAAGCTCGTTCATAGCTTTTTAATTGGTTTTGTACGTGCCGAATTTCCGATTTATAGTGAATGAGCTTTTGTTTTAATTGTGTTAAATCATCTTTAGGGGAAGGGGAGTTACGACTCATCTAGTAGTCTCCTTTCCTGCTGAGCTATGAATTAAGTTTGTAAACCTGAGCTGCCCACAGCAGTTTTATTTATATGTATGCACAAAGCTTGTAAACGATGAAAAAAGAGGAGAAATATTCTCCTCTGGCTTTTTATCTCGTTAATCAAAGTCGTGAAGGTCGAAGTCTGACTCTACGTCGTCTCCATCATAATCATCGTGATGTGGCTTTCCAGGAAAAATAGCATCACATTGAGGTGGATATTCAATAGGTGAGCAGCTGCTTGTGGAAATGATTTCAGGGCGAGGGTAGCAGAAGCTTCCCTCTACTTCAACTTTTACATCTTTTTCAATTTGGACACTTAGGCACAATACAAGATCAAAACTTAGTTGCTGTAAGTGACAATCTGATAATCTGAGAGAACCATCAGTTCCTTCAAAAGATTCAAGGTGTACAACAGGCTCTGTTCCTTCCGGAGCGCATAAATAGAATGTCTGATGTATTTTCCAAGGAATAACGCTAGATTCAACCTCATCGTGTTTGTGATGTCCACTCAATTCAATTAACTTAACTCGGTAAAAGCCGCTAATTGATAATTTTACTTCATGAAGAACAACAACTTCTCCATCTGGTAACACAATTTTTTTAGGTCTGCGACCACCGTGTGGCACAAGCTCAATCACGTTATCAAGTGCGTCTTCATCTGAAGGATCTACAGGGTGACCTTCACTATCTGTTAAAACAATTTCCACTTCTACGTCATGGCCCAAATCTTTAAGTGCTTCTTCTTTAAATAATGAAGTATCATTCGTAAAGATTTGTGGTAAAACAACTTGACGTCTAACCCAGTCGTACACTTTAGGCACGCGGATACATAATGATTCAAAAAGTTCTGCCATTTTTAAACCTCCTAATTGTAATTGTCCTTCCTTTACGCTTTTTATTACTAGGTATCGGACTACTATAGTGTATGAATGACCTGCTTTTATGTTCCTTAGTAAAAGCGGAATTTATCGGAATAAATTCTAGTTGGAGCGAGCATAAAAAATGAAGGAAATAATAAACTCAATTACAGCATATTCATGTTAATAAAAAGTGTTATTCATCTTTAACTGATTTTTTAGAAGCTGTGGGTTATTTATAATGGAGGAGTGAAGGGCATGAGTGAGGAAAAAACGAAAAAATATATTGCTTCATTGAAGTCGGAGTTGGCTTTTTATAAAGAAGAATATCAAAAATTCAAGCACCAAGAATTTGAATATGAAGATATTAAGGAAGAGTTAGTGGAATTACAGCAAAAGCATGAAGACGAAAAAAGAAAACTAGAGGAAAAAATAGATTGGCTGAAAGCATGCGTTAATGAACAAAAATCAAAAACCGAACAGTCCATTGTACAGTACAATCATCAAGCTCAAGGCACCGTTCAAGAACTGCAAAATCGGCTGCGTGAAGTGGCAGAGCAAAGGGGAGGAGAAAGGCCAAGAGTAAGGAAACCAAAAAACAGCACGGATTTATTTTTGTCCCTGCAGCGCAAAATGGACAAATAAGATAGAACGTCTTTCTTTAGTCCTGAATATAATGTTATAGATAGGATGCTGTGAAAAGGAGGGAAACATGATGTATTATTATTATAATTATAATCCTAATCAATACCCTCAGCCCCTGCCTTATCATCCACAACCAATGACAAAACAATCGGTAAAGAAAGGGCAGTCTATTCCTAAGCCAGTCCAGTACCCTTCTCCAAAACAAGGTGGTTGCGGCTGTGGTTCAAAGTTACCAAAGCGATAAGCAATAGAAGCATTGTCACTCGGACAATGCTTTTTTACATTAGAGTGGAGAGAGGTGTAGAGATGCCGGATTTTTTCGATGAATTTGAACGTTTTTTTGAACAGCATATGATGGGAGAACATAGAAAGAGAATGAACGAAGTAGAAAAAGCAGAAAAGCAGATGGAACAGCAGGAGGGGAAACTGCAGCAAAATGTAAAAAGAATTGATGAGCAAGATGCTGAAGATCCTTTTGGACAATGAAATTTAATGTACACAGTTGAAAAGCCCATACAAAATCATTTGAGTGAACATACAGTATAGAGAGTAAAACAGAGGGGGTGTAATATTATGGGCTGCGGATTTGGCTACGGTGGTTGTGGTTACGGTGGTGGCTACGGCGGTGGTTTTGCGTTAATCGTTGTATTATTCATTCTATTAATTATTGTTGGTTGTGTTTGCTTTTACAATTAATCCCTTCTATGAATAAGGCACCGAAAAGTGCGGGTGAAGTTTCACTCGCACTTTATTTTTTTATTAAATGTAAAGGGCACCATCTAGGCACATGGTGCATACGATGAAGTATAAATAAAGGAGGTCATGCAAAATGGATAATAATATGTTTAAAAATATAGAAAAGAAAACAGGCGTTAATATGAAGGATATTTTTGAACTTGCGAATTCTGTACAAAATGCTAATTTTAAAGATGAGCAAACGGTGCGTAATATTGTGAAGCGAGTAGCACAAATTGCGAATAAGCCAATTTCAAAACAAAAAGAAGAACAAATTGTTAAGGCGATTGCAAACAATAATCAATCCATTGATTTTGCGACCATCGCTAAAATGCTAAATGAGAAAAAATAATTTAATGTTTTTATATAAAGCCCTGACGTGTCAGGGCTTTTTTCTATTTATGCAATTTCATTTGTTTGAAATGCGTTAGAATCAAGATCAAACAGTTCCGGATGCTGTGCTAAGTAATTAATTTCTTTAATACGATGAGCGAGAGGGGGGTGAGTTGAAGTAGCTTGAGTCAACCACATAAAAAAACCTTTTTCCTGTGAGTGCGTATGAACAAATTCCTCCTGATTTACTTTTTTATTTAGACAATGACCAACCGCAAGTATAGTGAGTGCTTGAGTGGCAGCTTTTGCATCCCCAATCGCAACGGAAGCTATGCGATCACACATATATTCACAGGCCCTAGAGTAAGCTTTTCCTAAAAAAGGAACCCAAAGAGCAGGTAGAATAAGTGAGTGGTAGAGTGTATGCTTACGTTTGATATGAACTAATTCGTGGGCAATAATAAAAGAAAGTTCTTTTTCTTGATTATCTTCAATCATTTCAACAATGTCGGAGTATAAAACGACAAAGTGACGTCCAAAAAAACGTGTAGCAAACGCGTTTAACAAGCCGCCTGATTGAACAATATAAATATCGGGCAGCTCTAAATCCAGCTCTGAAGATAAATGTTTTGCCTGATGATAAGTGTGCGGGAACTGCTTCTCTGTCAATCTAACTCCATTATTGCGAATTTGAGCAATAGAGAAACCGTGGAGTATAAATGTAATTAAAAAACCGATTATAAGATAAATAATACCAACGAGTGAAATAATTAAAAAGAAATAGGTTAATAAGCTGATAACAATACACAGAATAAAAAAAATCTTTTCATTTTCATGAATAAGCTTTGCGTTCAATAATGGAGCCCCCTAAAATATAGTAGTACAGTACATAACGTAGTGTAACGCATCCACTTATGAATATCTACCTCTTAGTGGAATATTTGGTTAATAATAGATGGTGAGAATATTAGTTATGGACGCTAGCTTGAAGTAAGATAAAGAGGTTGAAACATAACTACAGGAATCCAATTTAAAGACAAACAATCTGGATACATGATCTGGACTGCTTCCTCGACCGCTGTTGCTTTCTGCGGGGGCTCATCTGTCCTCGCAGGAGTCTTCGCCTTGCCCTTCAACCAACAGCTAGTAGCACCTGCGTTCACCGCGATTATAAAAAACACGAACTATTTATCTGTTTATGATAGATAGTTCGTGTTGCAATTTAATGAAACTACTTTTGTCCCAGCCTGTTTTTCCTTTACACTTTTTTTATAAACGACTTCAGGAATCTTGAAGGATAAGCGGTTTTACCTCTTCTAGTTTGCGGAACAGATAAGTAAAGTGAATTCTGTGCACGCGTCATGGCTACATATAAAAGGCGGCGTTCTTCTTGAAGCGGCACATCATCTCCGCCTCGATAAGCTTCGAGTGCATAATCATGAGGCAATCCGCCATCTACGCTGCTCAGTACGTATACATGCTTATATTCAAGACCCTTTGCTCGATGAATTGTGGTTAGTTGAATACTTTCATTAAATTGCTTGCTTAAAGCTTTCATCTCTGTGTTCATGGCAATCATATGATCCACATGCTCTAACAGTTCAGGTACGGTTTTAAATTTACGTGCTACAACTTTTAAATCCCGCACGTCATCCGAACCTTTTTCCATCATATTTCCTTCATTTCCGCGTTTTTTGACAAAATCATCGAATCCCATATCTTTAGAAATTGTCTCAAGTGCCAAAGAAGGAGACATTGATTTTAGCGACTTGAATAAAGGAATTACTTTCTTGAGCTTTTTTTGCTGAAACGGTTTTAAATCTTGAAGATATTCAAGTGCATCAATAAATGTACCATCATGAAGAATACTTGCTGCTTTTAAGTCATTGACTGCTGTTTTCTTTAAAAAGAGTGCGTTTACTAAATCTTGTAGCGAACTTGCGTCATTTGGATTCACGCTCAAGCGTAGAAATGAAAGTAAACTTCGAACCATTCGTCTTTTATAAAAAGAATCCGCATCTTGTTCGATTGAAAATGGCAGGTTTGACTGCGATAAACGTTCAAAGATGGCGCGTGAAGAAGCGTGAGTTCGGTACAAGACCGCGAATTCAGTTGGAGAAGCCCCTTGCTTAATTTTTTCTTTCATATCCGTTACAATCATTGTTGCTTCTTCTTCTTCGTCGTATGGAAAGAAGAATGTAGGTCGCAACTCATTATCAAACTGGGCAGCCATTTCTTTTTGTCGGCGCGCTGTATTTCGTGCAATGACTTTATTCGCAGAAGAAACGATGGCATGAGCTGAACGATAATTTTGGTTTAACGTAATAACAGTTGTATTAGCAAAATCTTTTTCAAAGTTTAAAATGAACGAAGGGTCGCTTCCGCGGAAAGCGTAAATTGATTGATCATCATCTCCTACGACACACAAGTTTTTAGAGTCTTCACTTAGCATTTTCATAATTTTATATTGAACTTTATTGATATCTTGAAATTCGTCAATTAAAAAATAGCGAAACCTTTTTTGATAACGGGTTAGTAAATCGGGATTTTGTTTTAGCATTTCATAACATCCATACAGCATGTCATCAAAATCGAATAGCTGTTTTTGCTTTTTGACTTCTTCATAACGACGATATAAAAAGTGCACATCTTGTTCCCATTTGTCCTTTGGGCGAATATCTTTCACGCCAACAAGCGTGTTTTTCCAATAGCCGATTTGCTGAAGTGCCTGATCAAACGGAAAATCTTTTTCATCCACGTGGAGCTCTCTTGCTGCTTCTTTCACAATCTGTTCTTTTTGCCAATCCCATTTTAGCAGGCGGTCCATTTGCCACGCTTGAGGATTATGATGAACAATCATACGTAAGAAAATGCTGTGAAAAGTTCCAACTAGCATTTGACGAAGATGTAAGCCGGACATCTTTGGGTATGTAGCCAATCGTTCTTTCATTTCTTTAGCTGATTTAGCCGTGAAAGTCACCAGCATAATGGATTTTGGATCAATTTGTTTTTCTTGTATCATATATGCGGTGCGAGCTGTTAATACACGCGTTTTTCCGCTGCCTGCACCGGCTAGAATAAGGAGCGGTCCTTCTGAATGTGTAACAGCTTTCCATTGGTTCGAATCTAATTCAATACCGCTCTCTTTAAATTCATTTAAATAAGGAGAGTCAGAGTGTTTAGGGACAGGTGGTTTTAAGCGAAAAGCAGGAACACTTGAAAAAGGTGCGGAAGACCTCCATGTTGCTTTCTCTTTTACAGTTGAACTTTTCTCGCCAATAGCTCGTCCTTTAGGAATACGAAATCCATTGGTTTCTCTGTATTCAGCCGGAGTTTCTTTTATTTGTTGCACAGCTGTTGTTTCTGATAGTATGTCTGAACACTCTTCTCTTTCATGGGGAACTTGAGCATGATAAAAGTAAGGAGAATGCTCAATCCCCAGATATAATTTAACTGGTTCTCCGCAGTGAGCACACGTTATTTCTCCTCGGAGACTAGCTTCATATAAATATTGAAATCGGTCTCTAGCCGTTATAGCAAGATTAAGTATATGATTTTGATAAAGTGCACGTTGCAAAAAACATGGCCTCCTTTTTAAAACATGAATAATCAATAGTAAATAAGAGGGAGTTAAAGCAAGAAGCCGCTCTCGTTCTACATCGATATAGATGTGTGTATACGCACAGTTTTTGTTTTATAGTCAAAGTCTATCATATCAAAATCACCTTTTTTTAAAAAGAGCACGGATATTTTTGGAGGGATAGGATGTAAAAAAGGGTATATATTGAATAAGACATCACATATGTTCAAAAAAGGCGGTATAGATACAAGGTGCCATCTGTTTTGAGCAAGTCTAAAGTAGAGGATTTAAGTAAGCTGTTTCAATGTCGATACTTCTTGAGAAAAATACTGAGGTCTGGGAGTAGAAGGTATCTTGAAAAAGAGGAGGGTTCATATGGGATATATACTGCCCGTCACGCCTTATCAATCTATTCAATATCCAAATCGCCTTCAAAAAAATAATGCTTCTTTTTCAAATCGTATTTGGCCTATTGAGAAAAAAAGCTTTGACGAAGAGTTTGAATCGCGTTCTCACTTACTGGAATTGACGCCAAGTTCAGTACAAAAGCGAAAAAAGCTTCAAGCAGCAGAACGTGTATACAGCAAGCTAACAAATAAGGGCCTAGTGATTAATACACGTGTCTAATACAAAAAATCGTGAGCGCAGCAGAATGAATGCGCTCACGATTTTTTAACAAAGTAATGAACAAGTAAAAACATCTTAGTAAGATTCAATAAAAAGAGTACTGCCCTGCTGCCATTCAGCATAAAGCACCTGTTTATAATCGGTAAATCCTTGTTTTTTCAACTGTGTCTTTAACCAGTCTTCATCAAAGCCTGACTGAATCAAGTTTTTCAAAAGCAAACGTCCATCACTGACGAAGGCGATAGATAAAACGGGTTCAGAAGGAGGCAGCTGTAGATCGCTTCTTGTCGGCTTAGCATAATCAGATTTTGGCAATACGCTTAGTGATCCATCTGTTTCTAAAATCGCATATTCAACTTCCCGAATGGAAAATATGTCTTTTGAACGAAGCATATGAAGAAGCTGGTCGATATCCAATCGATTTTTGCTAAGTTCTTTGTACGAAATTTTCCCTTTTCGAATAATAATAGATGGCCGTCCTTCTAAAAACAAACGCAGGCGAATATTTTTTTGAGTAATAACTTCGGTGACATAAATAAGCGCTCCCCAAAAGATAACAGCAAATAAAATTTTGCCTATTCCTACTTCTGAGTCATATAGCGCATTTCCTACTAACTCTCCTAATACAAGAGCAGAGATAAAATCAAAAGTGGTAAGCTGAGTGATCGTCGCTCTGCCTAAAAATTTAGTTAAAATAAACAGGCAGATAAATCCGATAAAGAGTTCTAATGCAATTCCGATAAGTTCATCCATATTTTCACCTAATTCACATGATTAGGTATTAGTATAAGCAAAGCAAAGGTTCTTATCCTTTAAAAAAGCAAAAACACCAGGTTCAATTCCTAGTGTTTTTTACTTAGTTTCTTTACCATCTCTACATGTGGAATTCCAGCATCCATAAATTCACCTGAAACCGTTACGTAGCCTAGCTTTTTATAAAATCCTTCCGCATGCGTTTGAGCATGCAGCTTAATCTTTTCAATCTCATGCTCTGCTGCGACCTCTTCTAACTTATCCATCAAAAGCTTTCCTACACCGTCTTTTCGATAAGAAGAAAGAACGCAGATTCGTTCTGCTTTTCCATAGTCCTCTACCATACGGAAACGTCCTGCCCCAATTGGTGCAGTTCCTTTGTATACAACTAAATGCAGGGCTTCGGTATCGTATTCATCGATTTCTTGCTCTACATCAACCTGCTGTTCTTCTACAAATACTTTTTGACGTACGAAGTAAGCATCAGAATGATCTTGTTTGTTCGTTAGTACTTTGATGTTCACGTATCTTATCCCTTTCCAAGACGAAATGTTTCAAACACAGTCCATGTTTCATTTTCAAGCTGGTACATTAAGTGAAAGCGATCCACTGTTTCTTCATGAGCGACATCTACAAGCTTCAACTGGCTATACACATCTAAGTGCTCATCATCTGAAAGGCGTTGACCAATTGTAATATGTGGAATAAATGAATATTCAGTTGGCTGTTCGAGATTGCCTTCATGAAGTTTATTGTAAAGTGACGTCAGTTCTTGCTTTTGTTCCACTTTTAAGTAAATAACGTTATTGGCTGGTGAAAATGAGCTTACTTTCGTTACATTTAATGTAAATGGATTTGTTTCTTCGGCAATTTTACGCAAGTTAGCCGCAATTTCATCAATTTGGTCTTCTGTAGCTTCAAAGACTTCTTTTAATGTAAGATGAGGCGGAATTAATGAATAGTGAGAATCATAGCGCTTTCGATAAGAATTCGCTACATCTTGCAATTTTTTAGATGGAAAAAGTACAACGCCAAATTTCATAAAAAATCCCTCCAAAGTAAGATCATAAAATATGTATAAAGCGAGCTTATTATAACAAATTTTCAAAAAATATGATATCTTTCTACTTCAACATGTATTGAAGCGACCGCTTTACGTCTTTTTGCCAGTATTTCCACGTATGATTTCCATTAAATTCTTCGTAGAAAACAGAATATCCACGCTGCTTCATTTGTTCGTGCAACAGGCGGTTAGGTTCAATAAAATTCAATATACCATCTTGCGTTGTTTTGACAGCCGTTTCTTCAGTTCCAATAACATGATACAAATCCAGAAGTGAAGGAGAAGCAAATGAGTTGACCGTTTGTAATACAGCATCGTTCACGAAAGGAGAATGCATAATTACTTTCCCGAACGTGTGAGGATAAGCAATGGCCGTCAGCAGTGAAACTGTAGCAGCAAGCGAATCACCAATTAGAACACGTGATTTTCCCATTTGATATGTAGGATATGTTTTATCCAAAAATGGCACAAGTTCATGTGCTAAAAAGCGAATGTAAGCATCTACTTGATTTCCTTCTGGATGATACTTATCGCGTCTGTCTTCCACGCTTTTATATGGAATTCCAACAAAAATAGTACGATCGATTTCCGACTCGTTCATTAAATCATCAATTAAACGAGGTGTCCGTCCGTACATAACATAATCTTTTCCGTCTTGGGCAATAAGTAAGGAATACTTATAGAGCGTAGAATAGTTTGACGGCAAATAGACTAGTAACGTGACATCTTCTTGCAGTGCGTCACTATAAAAAGAAATTTCTTCTAACTTCCGCTTACTTTCTGACATGAATAATCGACTCCTATGCATTTGAATGAAAGCGTTACCTTTATTGTAACACATTTTCTAATAACCGTTCTTTATTTTATTGTAACGAATTTTTTAGCGAATGACGAGAAAGAGGCATGCGTCATTAAAAAAGCGCTTCAGAATCGACTGAAGCGCTTTTGATTAATCTAATTTTTTCATTTTTTTAAACATAGCTTTTTCTGCTTGGCTGGCTTTTTCTAGCGGCTTCTTCGTATATTCTTCTTCTTTTTCATCAATCGAAACCAATTCTGTGTCATTTTTTACATAACTTCGGATATTGCGAGCACCGAAATAGCCGTTTACATCTTCTAAAATAGGCTTGTTTTCTTTTTGATCATAAAGAGTATATGAATTCTCTTCCTTAACGATAGCGTAGTGATTCCCTGCTAGAAGAGCTACGGCTTCTTTTTCGCTTTTTCCAAAAGTAGACATGAGAAACAGAACGATTAAGACGATAAAGAAAAGGGCTGTTGCGCCAATGAAAAATAATAATAAGCCTCTGCTAAATTTACTTTGTTTTTCTTCCACAGTAGACAAACCTCCTGATTAGATAATTTTATTATAGCAAGTAAATGTAATGAGCGCCTAAAGAGATATGTGACGAGTTTATGAATTCAGGTGGATGAAACAAAAAAGGTTTTTAGCGCCTCTCATCGAATTTAATATAAAGAGAGACAACAACTTGAAAAGGAGAGAGAGACATGACAGCGAAAAAAATCCCAACGAGCAAAGAAGTAGCAAAGGCAACATTTGGTTTGCTAGAAGAGCGTGGCGTAACAGTTTTAGATATTGCTGAAATTGTGTATGATTTACAGCTTCCTTATCATCCAGCTCTAACCATTCAGGAATGCGCTGAGAGCGTAGAGAGAGTACTGCAAAAGAGAGAAATTCAGCATGCGCTTCTAGTTGGAATCGAACTTGATAAGTTAGCTGAGCAAAATAAATTATCAGAACCTCTTCAAAGCATTGTAGAACAAGACGAAGGGTTGTTTGGTGTTGACGAAACGATTGCTTTAGGTGCCGTTTTAACCTATGGCAGTATCGCTGTTACGACCTTTGGCTATTTAGATAAAGTAAAAGTAGGCATTATTGAAAAGCTGGACTGTAAAAAAGAAAAAGGAGTTAATACCTTTTTAGATGATTTAGTAGCGAGCGTGGCTTCTAGTGCGGCAAGTCGTTTAGCTCACCGTCAGCGTGATGAACAAGAACAGCTGCAAGAAGGCAATCCGGCTACGTAATAAATTTCTTTTAGTATGTATATAAGCTGCGTAAATTAACACGCCGAAATGATTTAGTCTTTTATTTAAATAACGGAGACTAGGCACGTATCACCTGCGTGTCTAGTCTCCGTTAATGGAACGATTTATGGCTGTAGTGAAGTAGTCATAAGGTAGCTTAAGTTTTTCAGCCCAAGACTTTCATAAAAAGCACGTGCTTTCTCGTTAAATGCCCATACGGTAAGCTGGAGGTCATTTGCTCCTTTTTGTACAGCCCACTGTTTCGTAGCAGAAAAAAGACTTTTTCCTACGCCATAATTTTGAAAGCCTTTCTTAACGCCAAAATATTGGATGTAAGCTGTGTAGGAAAGAGGAGCTAATGTAGTGGGAGGGTTATATTTTAATTCAACAACAGACGCCCCAATAATTTGATTTCGATATTGAGCTACAAGAATATCAATGGTTGCATAATAAAGAGTAGCTTGATATTGTTCCGGAGATAAAACAGCCATCTGATTATCAAACATAGAAGGAAGCGCATTTGCGTGGAGTTCTAGTGATTCCCCTAATATTTTATTTACTTCTGTATAATCATCGAGTTTTGCAGTGCGATAGATAATCTCCATACACACTTCACCTACTTTTTAAAAGTTGTGCTTTATCATATGTAGCAACTTAAAAAATGTTAAATGAGAATTAAAACTTGAAAATTTTAAGCGAAGAACTGCACTAAACAGAGCATATATTCTATGCTCTGTTTGATGTTATAGTTGAAGAATATATAAGAGCGAAACGTTAAATTCTAGTTTCAGCAATGGCATCGCGTACTTTTTCAAGCGAGTGTTTAGAGGCATCTTTATTCGCAATCATTACATTAACGTACAAAGCATCAATGAGGCTTAGCTGTCCAATTCTCGAGGCAAGAGCTTCAGATCGATATTCTGTTTCTTCTGAACTCGTATAAAGAGAAACATCGACATTTTGGCTTAATGGAGATTTTGGAAAACCCGTAATACCGATCGTTTTGGCACCGTTCGCTTTTGCTGTATTTAAAATGTTCATTGTGTCTTTATTTGTTCCAGAATGAGAAATCACTACCGCTACATCCTGTTTTGTTAATTGAGAAGCGGACATAAGCTGGAAGTGGGAATCAATAAATGCAAACGTTTTAATTCCTGTTCGAACAAATTTATGAAAAGCATCCATAGCCACTACGGAAGAACCGCCCGTGCCATAAAACTGAACTTTATCCGCCTTCATAAGAAGTTTGACGGCTTTTTCAATAGCGTTGCTTTCTAGTATTTGTAATGTATTTTCAAGCGTTCGTACATTGGAGCGAAAGATTTTTTCAGCAATCGTTTTTTCATTATCCGTTTCAGCAATTTCCTCGTGAATCTGCTGAATAGGCGTCATAATTTCAGCAGCCAGCGCTATTTTCATCGCTTGATAGCCCTTGAAGCCAATTCGTTTACAAAAGCGAAAGACTGTTGCATCAGCTACATTTAAATCGTCTGCCACTTCGTTAATGGTACTGTGAATAATTTGTTCCGGCTGTTCTAAAATATAATTTGCTATTTTTTTCTCTTTTTCACTGAATCTAGCATAGTGAGAACGAATTTTTCCTAAGCAATTTTGCGTCATAACTGATGTTCCTTTCCACGAATTTAGTAGTAAAAAGAGTATAGCATAAAAATATGAGTGAAAAAAATTTTCTTGTAAACGATTGCAAAATGAAAAATAATTCGTATAATGGAGGTAATGTGAAATTTTTTTTCAAAAGGAGTTTGTAAAATGAAAATTGGATTAATCGGTTTAGGAAAAATGGGATATAATTTATCATTAAATTTAATGGACAACCATCATGAAGTAGTAGCTTATGATGTAAATAAAGAAGCGGTAGAAAAACTTGCAAATGAAGGAGCAACTGGCGCCTTTACTGTTGAAGAGTTAGTTAATGAACTTCCTCCTTCACCTAAAGTTGTATGGATTATGGTTCCGGCTGGAGAAGTAACGGAAAATGTTATTACAGAACTAAAAGAACTTCTGTCAGAAGGAGATATTATAATAGATGGAGGAAACTCTAATTATAAAGAATCTGTTCGACGTGCGCAGGATCTTCAGGAAAAAGGTATTTACTTCTTTGATGTAGGGACAAGCGGCGGAATGGAAGGGGCAAGAAACGGAGCGTGTACAATGATCGGTGGAGATGCGGAAGTATTCCGTACAATTGAACCGATTTTTAATGATATTTGCGTAGAAAATGGATTTATGTACGCAGGTAAAAGCGGAAGCGGTCACTTTTTAAAAATGGTTCACAATGGTGTAGAATATGGAATGATGCAATCCATTGCTGAAGGATTTGAAGTCCTGGAAAAAAGTCAGTTTGATTTCGACTATGAAGCCGTAGCACGCGTTTGGAATAACGGATCTGTTGTTCGTTCTTGGTTGATGGAACTAACGGAAAATGCGTTTTCAAAAGATCCTAAACTAGACAGTATTAAAGGAGTCATGCAGTCTTCTGGCGAAGGGAAATGGACCGTAGAGACTGCTCTTGATCTTCAAACGGCAACTCCTGTTATTGCTTTATCGCTAATGATGCGCTATCGTTCATTAGAGGAAGATACATTTACAGGAAAAGTTGTAGCAGCACTTCGAAACGAATTCGGCGGCCACGGTGTTGTAAATAAGTAAAGTAGTAAAGTAGGGGGACAGCAGCATGAGCAAAAAATATGCAATAGGTGTAGATATCGGAACAACGAGTACAAAGTCTGTATTGTTTTCAGTAGACGGTACAGTCATTGCAAATCATGGGATTGAGTATCCATTATACTCGCCGACGCCCGCGATGGCTGAGCAAGATCCTGAAGAAATTTTTCAAGCAGTTGTACGTACAATTCAAACGGTTGTAAAAACGAGTGATGTAAAACCTGAGGATATTTTATGCGTTTCATTCAGCTCAGCTATGCACAGTGTTATTGCCGTTGATCAGCAGGGAAAGCCGCTGACAAAATGTATCACGTGGGCGGATAATAGAAGTGCAGAATGGACGGAAAAAATTAAAAATGAATACAATGGTCATGAGATTTATTTGCGTACGGGTACGCCTATTCATCCGATGTCGCCGCTTTCCAAGCTAACATGGCTATCTAATGAACAGCCTGAACTAGTGAAGGGAACACATAAATTTATTTCGATTAAAGAATATGTATTCTTTAAGTTGTTTAACGAATATGTTATCGACTATTCGATTGCATCAGCAACGGGTTTGTTTAATCTGAAAAATCTTGCGTGGGATGAAGAAGCACTTAAAGTAGCAGGTGTTACAACCGATCAGTTATCCACTCCTGTTTCAACAATGCATCAGTTAAAAGGGCTAAACCCAGCGCTTGCAGTTGACATGCACTTACTTCCAGATACGCCCTTTATTGTAGGTGCAAGTGACGGTGTATTATCAAATTTAGGCGTAAATGCAATTGAACCAGGCGTTGTGGCTGTGACAATCGGGACAAGCGGAGCTATTCGAGCAGTGACTGACAAGCCAGTAGTCGATCCGAAAGGTCGTATTTTCTGTTATGCGTTGACAGAAGACCACTGGGTAATTGGCGGCCCTGTAAATAACGGCGGTATGATTTTCAGATGGGCTCGCGATCAGTTTGGAGCGTCGGAAGTAGAAACAGCTAAACGCCTTGGAAAAGATCCGTATGAAGTATTAACGGATATTGCAGCTTTAGTGAAACCGGGAGCGGACGGCTTATTGTTTCACCCATACCTTTCAGGAGAGCGTGCGCCGCTTTGGGATGCAAATGCTAAAGGTTCATTCTTTGGCCTAGGTTTGCATCATAAAAAAGAACATATGATTCGTGCTGTATTAGAAGGCGTTATCTTTAACTTGTATACGGTATTATTGGCACTTGAAGAGTTAATTGGAGAGCCTACAAAAATTCAGGCAACAGGCGGATTTGCACGTTCCGCACTTTGGCGTCAAATGATGGCAGATATTTTTAACCAAGAAGTATCCGTGCCGGAAAGTTTTGAAAGTTCATGTCTAGGAGCAGTTATCCTTGGCTTATATAGCCTTGGCGAAGTTGACTCATTGAACGTTGTTTCTGATATGGTTGGAGCGACTAATCATCATTATCCAATCAAAGAAAACAGTGAAGTATATAAAGAGTTAACGACTATCTATATTCGTTTGGCTCGCTTATTTAAAGAAGAATACGAAAGCATTACGGCTTTTCAAAAAAAATATGTACATTAAGTTCACAAATCATCGCTTGAAGTTTTCAAGCGATGATTTTTTGTGTGTTAGGTTATCTAACAACCAAAAGAGTTGACACTACACAATATATAAAAGTTCCCTCAAATAATGTTACAATTTGTCCAGTGTATCCCCGTTTCTCATTAAATATAATAAGGGATAACGTTAGTATTTATCACATACCAGAAGGAATCGTCACAAACGCCTTTATATTTCAGAAAATTCAAATAAAATTTGTTTTTTGAAATGAACTTATTTTATGAAAAGGGGTTTTATGGATGAAAACACAAATTGAGCAAGATGGAATTGTGACGCTCACAGATGAGACGCACAATCAGCTGAGCGGCAGTGACCTTTGGAATGAGGATTTACGTCCGACTACGATGAAAGAGCATTCTTGGAAAGGAGTTAACTTTGCCACGCTTTGGATTGGGATGTGTCTGTGTATTCCAGCTTACACAATGGCGAGTGGAATGATGACGCTTGGAATGAACTGGTGGCAAGCAATTGGTACAATCTTTTTAGGAAATGTTATTGTTCTTATTCCTATTTTGCTTAATTCTCACGCTGGAACCAAGTTTGGCATTCCTTATCCAGTATTTGCCCGCCTGTGGTTTGGAGATAAAGGAGCACATATCCCAGCACTGGCTAGGGCCATCGTGGCTGCTGGGTGGTTTGGAATTAATACATGGATTGGAACGGAAGCAATTGATACACTTCTAAGCGCTTCGTTTTCGTCTTGGAATGGTTTAACTGGTCATACAGCTATTGTATTTGCTCTTTTTTGGCTTTTAAATGTAGGAGTGGCATATAAAGGTCCGCAAGCGATTAAAGTATTAGGAGCGATTGCTGCTCCGGTTATTGGTATTTCGGCTATTATTCTTTTTATATGGGCTTATACAAACTCGGGAGGGTGGGGCCCCATTTTATCTACGCCTTCTAAATTTACATCAACAGGAGAATTTCTAGCCGTATTTTTCCCAGCTTTAACGGGGGTTATTGCCTTTTGGGCGACGCTCGCTTTGAACATTCCAGATTTCTGTCGATATGCTAGAAGTCAGAAATCTCAAATGGTTGCGCAAACCTTTTCCTTGCCATTGACGATGAGTATTTTTTCATTTATTGGAATTGCCGTTACTTCAGCAACAATCGTTATATTTGGAGAAGCTATTTGGGATCCAGTGGCCTTAGTAGCTAAATTCCCTCCGTTTATCATTTTCTTAGGAACAATCGTTATCGTGCTTTCTTCTTTAACGATTAATGTGGGAGCAAATATCGTCGCACCAGCCCGTGCAATTGAGAATCTGAATCCAAAGAAAATCACGTTTGCGATGGGGGCGCTAGTGACCGGTATTTTTGCTATTCTACTTCAGCCATGGTACATCATGTCTAATTTCGGGAACTATATTTTCGGCTGGCTTGGAACATACGGAGCGCTGCTTGGCCCTATAGACGGCATCGCCATTGCTGACTACTGGCTTGTAAGAAGGAGACAGATGGCATTAAAGGATTTATATGAGGTAAACGGTCGCTACAGTTATTCAACAGGTTTTAATAAAAACGGCATTTATGCATTAGTAATTGGCGTGGCCATACCCGTTTTAGGCTTACTGATTCCTGGACTGCGCTTTTTATGGGATAATGCCTGGACATTTGGTCTATTCATTTCTATCATCGCTTACACGTATCTCATGAGAGGAGATAAAAGTGTATTAGCGCCGGGGGAATATGAAGAAATAACGTTAAAAACAAGCGAAAAAACGATTATCGACAGTCAAACGGCGGATCCAACCATCACCAAATAAATAAGATGAATCCAATCATTAACATGATTGGATTTTTTTATGTGTTAAAACTGTATGGAAGAAAATTGATAAAATTTTTTTGAGTTTTTTTGTTGATTTAAGAATTTTTTTTTCATATAATTTAAGTAATAAAAAAATGAAATCGTTTTCTAAAATAATTAATGTAAACGATTTCGATAATTGAAACTTATTTTTAAAAAAATTCACAGGATGTAGAGCTTTTTTGCTACATAGAGAAAGCGTTTACTTAAAGGGAAGGTGGAAAGCAAGATGGATGCATACTTATTAGCTATTACAGTTGCCGCAATTGTTATTGTTATTGTAGGTGTTTCAGTTTTTAAATGGCATGCGTTTATTAGTTTAACGGTTGCGAGTTTGTTTTTGGCAATTGCTTCTGGGTTATCAATGGATAAAATTGTTGGCGCTTACGAAACGGGAGTGGGCGGTGTTTTAGGCCACTTAGTAGGAATTTTAGCGCTGGGAACAATTTTAGGTAAGCTGATGGCCGATTCAGGTGCCGGCATGCAGGTAGCGGATTATTTCGTAAGAATATTCGGTGTGAAAAGACTGCCATGGGCGATGCTAGTAGCAGGTTTCATTATTGGTATTCCTGTTTTCTTCGAAGTAGGAATTTTAATTCTACTGCCTTTAGTTATTTCCATTCATAAAACAACAAAACAAAATATATTATTGATTGCTCTGCCGGTTATTGCGGGATTATCAATTGTTCACGGTCTCGTTCCTCCTCATCCAGGTGCGATGGCAGCTATTAGTATTTACGGAGCAAATACGGGGAAAGTGCTTTTATATGCATTAATCATTTCAATTCCAGCTGCAGTTATCGCTGGACCGGTTTTTGCAAAATGGGTTCACAAACGAGTGATTCCAGAAGGAGAACCTGATCTAATTCGTATTACGACAACATCAAAAGATCTTCCTGGTACAGGCGTTTCATTTTTTGTCATTTTACTGCCCGTTCTATTAATGGTCTTAGCAGCTATAGCACCTGTTATTAACGGATTGCCAAGCGGCGTAGTGAAGTTTGTAGAATTAATAGGAAGTCCATTAATTGCACTTTTAATTGCTTGTTTTGCAGCGTTTTACCTGCTTGGAAAACGTCAAGGTATGACAAAAGATGTGATTAAAAAACTAACGGAAGAATGTTTGCTTCCTGTAGGATCTATTGTCTTAATTATTGGTGCAGGGGGCGGCTTCAAACAAGTATTAATCGATAGCGGAGTAGGTACAACGATTGGTCAAATGTCTGAACATCTATCTCTATCACCACTTGTACTTGCATTTTTAATTGCTGGATTAATCCGTATTGCTACAGGTTCAGCAACAGTTGCATTAACAACAGCGGCTGGTATTGTCTCACCAATCATTGAGCATATGTCCGGTGTTAACTTAGAACTGCTTGTTATCGTTACGGGTGCGGGTTCACTAATGTTCTCTCACGTTAATGATGCTGGCTTCTGGATGGTGAAGGAGTATTTAGGATTAACAGTGAAAGAAACGTTCAAAACATGGACCGTTCTGGAAACGCTTCTATCCTTTATTGCTTTTGCAGGAGCACTTATTCTAAATGCATTAATTTAAAAATAAGACTCTTTTACTCTATGTAAAAGAGTCTTATTTTTTTATGAAAGAAAAGAATTTGCAAGAAAAATAATCAAAATATTTTATTTATTCGTTAAATTATGGCAAAATGGAAATAGAAGAATAATAGCTTCTAAGAAGGGAATGACAGAGAGTGAGTAATCAACTAGTATTTTTCACAAACTTTTCAGAAGGAAAATTAGATTCAGACGTTTCTTGGTATTGTCCACCAGCTCAATTTCAAATTGATACAGAAACGAATCGATTAGTGATTAAAACAGACGCTAAAACGGATTTTTGGCAGCGTACTCATTATGGCTTTGAAGCGGACAATGGACACTTTCTTTACCGTGAAGTAGAAGGCGACTTTGAAATCATGACAAAGGTGCATACATATCCAGTTAATCGCTACGATCAAGCAGGTCTCATGATTCGTGTATCAAAAGATACGTGGATCAAAACGTCAGTTGAATACAATCCCGATGGTCCTAACCAATTAGGAGCAGTCGTAACCAACCAGGGCTTCTCAGATTGGTCCAGTCAAAATTTCACTCAAAACAAATCAGCGCTTTATTTTAAAATTCAGCGCAAAAACGATGATTACACCGTTTGTTATTCAAGTGATGGAGATTCTTGGACTCAGCTCCGACTCGCTCACTTATTGAACTCAACCAAAGAACCTGTTCAAGTTGGTATTTATGCTTGTAGTCCTCAAGGAGAAGGGTATGAAGCCCAATTTGATTTTATAAAAGTAGAAAAAATGTAAATAAAAACCACGATTTAGCCACAGCTAAATCGTGGTTTTTATTTAGAAAGCGCATTATCTAAAGGCTGTGTGACAGAAGCGGATGTCGGTTGATTGTGTAAAGCAATTTTTTGCTTGAAGTAGCTGATGACAAAACCTGTAATCGCAATGGATATAACAGAGAAAATTCCTTTTGAAATTCCAATTGAATACATGCTCGACAGCACGACAAGGAAATCAAATGAAAAATTCACTTTTCCAGGATCCCAGCCAAATTTTCGCTGTGCGAATAACGCTAGAATATTAGCACCGCCGAGAGAAGCTCCGTTCATAAATAAAATGGATAAGCCAAGGCCGGCAATTAGTCCGCCCGTAACAGCACCCATCAGGCTGGGAAGTGTAAAAGAAGGAAGCAAGTGATCGAGTGAAGTGAGAAGCGATAGCAAAGACACTGATCCTATAGTTGTGGCGGTAAATTTCCATCCCATTTGAAAGAAGGAAAAGAGATAAAAAGGAATATTAATGAGAAAAAAGATTACCGCAAACGATAAGGGAAGGGCATATGACAAGCTAAGGGACAGACCAGCTGTTCCCCCCGTCACTACGTGAGAGTGCCGCAAGATAAGAACACCAATACTTGCAATCGTACATCCAAGAATAATCCATAAAACTTTTCGCATAAATAAACCCCTTTGTTTGTTTTTTCGGAATTTTCATTTTCAATTATCTACTTTAATGATAGGATATTAAATAAAGAAAACACATGTATAAATGAAGGAAATAATACTTGTTCTTTTATCAACTTGAATAAAGATTTTATTTATTATATTCATTTTGAAAGGAAAGGTTTGGATGGATCAAATCGATGCACAACTATTGTCTATTTTGCAAAGGGACGGACGTATGACGATTAGTGATTTATCAAAAAAGCTGGCTCTTAGCCGTCCAAGCGTATCAGAAAGACTGCAGCGTCTTCAGGAACGAGGAGTGATCCAGCGTTTTAGCGCTACGGTGTCTCCGAAAGCTTTAGGAAGAGATACACAGCTGTTTATTCAAGTAAGCGAATTAAAAAGAAAACCGGAGGAATTTGAAGACTTTATTGAGCAAAATGAAGACGTGCTTGAATGTCATCGCGTAACGGGGCCGGTTTCTTACTTTATCAAAGCAGCCGTGTCTGGAATGGATGGACTTAGAATGCTAGTGGATGAACTGATTCCTTATGGAAATGTGAATACCTCAATTATTTTAAAGTCGCCTGTAGAAAACAGGATGATTACTCCTGTACAAAAACCGGCCCCATAAGAGGCCGGTTTTCTGTGTAAGGAGATATTAATAAAATCCTTTAATAATATAAAAATGATTTTGTAAAATATCAGGTATTTCTTCTTCTGAAACGTTCCTTTTCGTCTTTTTTTCGCCGTCTGTTACAGTTACCGTTTCGCCAGAGAGGGTAATGCGCCCTGTAGGGGTTGCGATCGTAACAAGACGTTTGTGTACAAACGGAGAATCCGCTGACGTTTGATTGAACTCACACATGGGAGTAAAGTCAGTCAGTTTCTTAGGAAGCGTAGACACACGGTACAGCGTTTTCCATACATCATCTTCCCATCGCTGCAAATCATACATATGCTCAGCAACGTTTGTCATACGATAAGAGCCGCTTACATCTCTTACTACTTCGCCATTTAAAGGCATTGGCTTGCGCACAGAATCTCCAAATCCAACGTCTACGATGTAAGGCTGATTTTCAATCGTCACAAGGTTTGTAGCGTGACTTCCTTCAATGGTCCATGTGCCGTCGGGTTTTTTGACGGTAGCTGAAACGTAAGAGACTTCATATCCGCTTTCTTTTAACAGCCAGCCAAATAGACCGTTTAATTCGTAGCAAAATCCTCCCCGCAAATTTACGATTACTTTTTGAAAAATTCGTTCTAAATCAATTATGATAGGGGTTTGAGACAGAACATCTAAGTTCTCAAAAGGAACATGAAGCATGTGTTTGTTCTGTAAAGCAGCTAAGCTTTCATACGTTGGGCTATCCGGTTTCGTAGCTAAAAACCGACTAAAATAATAATTAATATTCATCAAATGCACCTCTTAGTAAATCATTTCTCTCTGTCTTTAGCAGAACGTTCATGTAACAGCGCTTTTTCGATTGTCTCTTTGGAAGCGAATCCTTGAAGTACAAGGCTGTCAATTTTTAAAGTTGGTACTTTCATCCCGTCACGCTCCTTTATGGCATGTTTTTATTTTATCAAAAGTAAAGACGATCCTTCCAACTTGGGAACTGCGGAAAAATAGTTGACAAAATTGGATAACTCTTTCTATAATATAGTCAATACATATCACGAGCGATTAGTTCAGTGGGAGAATACATCCTTGACAGGGATGGGGTCGGGGGTTCGAATCCCTCATCGCTCATACCAAAGCCGTTTTCTTATTAATAAGAGAGCGGCTTTTCTCTTTTGTTTGACAAATCAATGCTATATTAAATCTTGAGCGCATATAGAAGAATTAAAGTATAATGAAACATAGTGCATCAGGTCATGATAAAGATAATCACTAATTTAAAATAAATGAGGGTACAAAATGAATCAAAGAAGTTTTAGTCAATATGGTCTTAGTGACAAGGTAGCTAAGGCGCTTTCTAGCCTGCAATACAATCATCCCACGGAAGTACAAAGCAAGGTGCTTCCCATCGCGCTAGAAGAAAGAGATGTTGTCGTGAAGTCTCAAACAGGAAGTGGAAAAACGGCTTCCTTTGGCATTCCACTGTGTGAATTAGTTAATTGGGAAGAAAATAAGCCCCAGGCCTTAGTGTTAACACCTACACGAGAGCTGGCCGCGCAGGTAAAAGAAGATATTACAAATATCGGCCGTTTTAAGCGAATTAAAGCAGCAGCTGTCTACGGAAAATCACCGTTTGCCAAGCAAAAAGTAGAACTAAAGCAAAAAACACATATTGTTGTAGGTACGCCTGGACGAGTGCTTGATCATATAGAAAAAGAAACGCTTGCATTAGAGAAAATTCGTTATTTGGTTATTGATGAAGCAGATGAAATGCTAAATATGGGTTTTATTGACCAAGTAGAAGCAATTATTCAACATCTTCCTAGTGAGCGTATAACGATGCTTTTCTCCGCTACGCTTCCTGAAGATATTGAAGAGCTTTCTCGCAAGTATATGAAAAAGCCGGTTGATGTTGAAATCAAAGCGAATGGATTAACGACAAGTACGATTGACCATTCTGTTATAACAGTAGAGAACGAACGTAAATTTGAACTGCTGAAAGACGTAACCACAGTAGAAAACCCGGACAGCTGCATCATTTTTTGCCGCACGCAAGAGCAGGTAAATACGCTGTTAGATGATTTAGATGATCTTGGGTATCCTTGTGATAAAATTCACGGGGCAATGGTGCAAGAAGACCGTTTTGAGGTTATGAATGATTTCAAAAAAGGTAAATTCCGCTATTTAGTGGCGACAGATGTAGCTGCGAGAGGAATTGATATTGATAATATCACACACGTTATTAACTATGACCTTCCGTTAGAAAAAGAAAGCTACGTTCACCGTACAGGAAGAACGGGACGTGCCGGTAAAAAAGGGAAGGCTATCACATTTGTAACGCCTTATGAAGAGAGAATGCTATCGGAAATTGAAGAATATATCGGTTTTTCAATTCCAACATCTACTCCTCCTTCTAAAGAAGAAGTACAGCAGGCAGCATCCGCTTTTACTGAAAAAATCAATGAGCGTCCAGAAGTTAAAAAGGATAAAAGCGAGTCATTAAATAAAGACATTATGAAGCTGTATTTTAACGGAGGAAAGAAAAAGAAAATTAGAGCGGTTGATTTTGTGGGAACAATTGCGAAATTAGACGGAGTAACCGCGGACGATATTGGAATTATTACGATCCAAGAAAATGTCTCTTATGTAGAGATTTTGAATGGAAAAGGTCCAAAAGTGTTACAAGCAATGAAAAACAAAACGATTAAAGGAAAGAAATTAAAAGTTCATAAAGCGATTAAATAGCAGAAGGAAGTCCATCTTTTTAAAGATGGGCTTTATTTATAGAGCCAATAAAGGAGTTGAGAGTATGAAGTACATAAAAGAAGCGTGTGCAGAAGGGTATGAGCAGTCAAAAAAAGCAGAAAAGCTAGGAGCAGACCGCATTGAATTGTGTGACAATCTCAGTCAAGGAGGCACCACGCCAAGTTACGGCACCATTGAATATGCAAGCGAACATCTTGATACAGATATCAACGTGATTATTCGCCCAAGAAGCGGTGATTTTATATATTCTGAAGCAGAATTTCAAATTATGAAAAAAGACGTTAAAGCATGTAAAGACCTTGGAGTAAACGGAGTAGTATTTGGCATTTTAACAGAAGAAGCTGAAATCGATTACGGACGCACTAAAGAGTTAATAGCAGAAGCTCATCCTTTAAGCGTTACGTTTCATATGGCATTTGATGAGATTAAAGATAAATACAAAGCCATTGATATACTTAGTGAATTGGGAGCAGACCGTATTTTGACCAAAGGAGGGAAAGGATCTGCTTTGCAAAATCTTCATATGATCCGAGAATTGATCACATATGCTAACGACCGTATTATTATTTTGCCCGGCGGAGGAATTCATGAAAGCAACGCAGAGGCGGTTATAAAAGAAACAAAAGCAGCTGAATTACACGGAACAAAAATTGTAGGAGATTTATCTCGTTAAATAAAAAGAGGCTGGGACAAAAGCATTTTAATCCAAGTGAAAAACGAACCATTAATCAATATGTTTGATTCGGGGTTCGTTTTTTTGATGGTGAATATAGTTTCATCTGTTTCGTTCCTTCTAGCAGGTGATTGGAGGGCAATGCGAAGACTCCTGCGGGAACAGCGAAACAGATGAGACCCCGCAGGAGTACAAGGGACGAGGAGGCTCAGCGCCCGCCCGCGGAAAGCGAAGCCTTGCATGGAAATCAACTGCGGTGTAATAAGCAGTCCAGCTCATCTATCTCATTTGTTCATCTTTAGGTTGAATTCATTTAGTTATGTCTCAACCTCTTTTATTTTGATGTATTTCCTTTTGCTGCTAAGCCGCTCGTCATTTTGGTACGCTGAAAGAAAAAAGAACCTACGACGAGTACAGCAATTAAAAGAGTTAAGAAGAACTGAGAACGTAATGAATCAATAAATGCCATGGCTATAAAAATACTAGTGATGGCAAGGATTGTAGCGTAAGTTAAGTAAGGAAATAACCACATTTTAATTTTTAATGCTTCAGGATTTTCTTTTTCATATTTTTTTCGCATTTTAATCTGTGAAAATGCAATAACTAGATACACAAGAAGCGCTACGCCACCTGATGCATTCACTAAAAACAAAAAGATTTTGTCCGGTGAAATGTAGTTAAAGATAACGCTAATGTACGAGATAACTGTACAAGCTAATATGGCGCTAACCGGCACGCCTTTTTTATTTAATTTTGAAAAATTTTTTGGTGCATCGCCGTTTTGAGACATGGAAAACAGCATGCGAGAACTTGTATACAGACCAGAATTCAGACAGGAAAGAACGGCTGTTAAAATAATAAAGTTCATAATTTGAGCTGCGGCCGGTACATTCACTAATTCAAGAATAGATACAAATGGGCTTTTCATTAGGCTTGATGAATTCCAGGGAAGAACCGTTACTAAAATAAAAATAGAGCCTAAATAGAAAAACAAAATGCGATAAATAACGGTATTGGTCGCGATGGTAATGGCTTTTTCAGGCTGAGACGATTCACCTGCTGCGGTTGCGACAATTTCTGTTCCCATAAAAGAGAACATGACAAGAGCAATGCCTAAAAACACAGAGCTAATTCCATTTGGTAAAAATCCGCCTTTGTGCAAAAGGTTGGAAGTGCCGGGAGAATCAATGCCTGGAATGAATCCACAAATAATAGCTATACCTAAAAGTAAAAAAAGAACGATACTGACGACTTTAATGAGGGAAAACCAATATTCAAATTCTCCGAAAGATTTAACCGAGTACAGATTGGTCATCGTTAATAAAAAAGTAAGAGCCAGGCTTACTCCC
Source organism: Priestia sp. YIM B13490 (assembly GCF_042787735.1). NCBI lineage: Bacteria > Bacillati > Bacillota > Bacilli > Caryophanales > Bacillaceae > Priestia > Priestia sp. YIM B13490. The sequence continues at coordinate 774,759 of NZ_JBHZOT010000002.1, read as the reverse complement.
CAAGACGGCAAAGACGGGAACCAGTATTGAATAATATTTGCACCTGCAATGGCTTCAACAGCAATAACGATAACCCAGAAAAACCAGTAAAGCCAGCCAATCGTGTAGCCGGCCCAAGGGCCTAATGCCTCTTTTGCATAAGTAGAAAAAGAACCGCTGGAAGGATTGGCAGTAGACATTTCGCCAAGCATTCGCATGACTAAAATAACGAGCAAACCAGCAAATGCGTACGAAAAAATAGATCCCGGTCCAGCGGTGTTAATGAGTGATCCGCTTCCGATAAATAATCCAGCACCGATAATTCCTCCAAGAGAAATCATGGTGATATGCCGGATCTTTAACTCTTTTTTTAACTGTGGCTGTGGATGGCTGTTCATTTGTAACCTCCTATATAAACTGAATTTTTAGTTAATATGGAGAATTATAGTATGTTGTAAGACGTATGGACAGGATGTTGTTAGAGGTTCTTTCATACAAAAAGCGGATATGAATTGTTGCATTCATATCCGGCTTACTCTGACACAGATATTCATTATGCGTATAAAGTACCTGATTAGCGTCTTTTTCCTTTTTAATAATAAGCAATGTAGCTGAAAATAAACTGAATGATTGTTTCAAATAAGTTAATCAAAAGAGGTATACATTCTATTAAAGGATAATGTGGAGTGATATTCAAACTCTCTGCAAAGCTCTAAATGCGGGTTTTCCTTTCTGAAAACGGGTATATATAGTAGTAAGAAGTTTATTCTTTTGTTAAGTATAAAAGAAAGATGTGCGATAGAAACAGGAGGTTATAAATAATGAAACATGTTGAAGTAGTAGAAAAAGGAGCAAACATTAACGAAGCAGTTAATCAATTTGCAGACAAAGGTTTTGAGAAAGATGAAGTATACGTGTTTACGTATGACAAGGAAAATTCTAAAAATTTAACAGAAGTAACGGACACAAATATTATTCGACTGTCTGAAGAAGGTCCTTTACATTCAGCAGCGAGTTTATTTTTAACCAGAGAAGATGAGCTTCGAACAAAAATGGCTTCACTAGGCTTATCAAAAGACGAAACAAAAAAATATGAAGAAGAGTTAAAGAAAGGCAGTGCGATTGTAGTGGCTGCTACAGGAGAAAGAAAAGACGTTTAAGTTTAATAGAGGCTATGAAAAAAGTAGTTTAGTTAAAGGAAGATCCGAACGCTTTTGATTCTTGATAGAGAATCAAAAGCGTTCGGATTTTTTTGTGGGGACGGTATAACAAGTGATCTATACGAGCTTCTTTATCCCATTTGTTCGTCTTTAGATTTAATTGATTTCGTTATGTCTCACACTTTTTTGTTTTTTCCAATATATGATTGATAAAACTAATGGTATTAGTTAAAATTAAAACTAATACCATTAGTTTTAATTTTGATAATAGGGGATGAGGAAATGAGAATAGTTCGTGAGAAAATGTTGTATCAACTGACGTTTTTGCCTCGCTTTTTTCCAGTGAATTGTTATTTAGTCGAAGAGAAAGACAGTCTTACATTAATTGATGCGGCTCTTCCATACAGCGCGTCGGGTATTTTGAAAGCTGCAGATCAAATTGGAAAACCGATTACTCGAATTGTTTTTACACATACTCATGAAGATCACATCGGAGCGATTGATCATTTGAAAAAAAGGTTACCGAATGCTTCTGTTTATATGTCGCAAAGAGATTATCGATTATTTTCAGGAGATTTCACACTCGATTCTGAAGAACCTCAAAACCCAATCCGTGGAGGAATACCAAAACTAGGAAAGGTTTCAACTAAAATTGATCATTTCATCGAAGAAGATTCTTATATAGGCTCACTTGCTCCTATTTTTACACCTGGACATACACCTGGATCTATGTCTTTTTTAGACCAGAGAACGAACGCATTAATTGCCGGAGATTCGTTCCAAGTGCGAGGAGGAATTGCGGTATCAGGTCAGTTAAAACCGCTGTTTCCGTTTCCTGCCTTTGGAACGTGGAGCAAAGAGCTAGCGCTTAAAAGTGCAGAAAAGCTACATGAGCTAAACCCGTCACTTCTTGCTGTTGGACACGGAAGAATTCTTTCTCAGCCGCTAAAATTGATGGAAAAAGCAATACAACAAGCGAAAGTAAAAATAGAAAAAAGGAGATGAAGGGATGTCGCCACGACAAGGACTAGATTTCAAAAAGGTGATTCAAACAGGTGAAAATTTGGCCAATCGGGAAGGGTTTTATGCTGTTACAATTGCTTCATTAGCAAAAGAATTAAATGTTCGTCCACCGTCTTTATATAACCATATAAAAGGATTAGAAGAGCTGCGCAAAGAACTGGCTTTAAGTGGACTGCAGCAGCTATATCATCTTTTAAAAAGTACTGTTGAACATGCTTCCGCAGAAGACGCTGTTTATCATCTAAGTAAAGCGTACGTTTCATTTGTAAGAAAGTCTCCGGGAATATACGAAGCAACGGCAACGGTAGCACCAAGGATAAAGGATGAAGAAGTACAAAAAGCATCTGATAACATTTTGTTTTTAGTGCTGGATGTGTTGAAACCGTATCAGCTTCCGGAAAATGAAGCCCTTCATGCTGTTAGAAGTCTTCGCAGCATTTTACATGGGTTTTCTTCTTTGGAGCATAAAGGGGGATTTGGAATGTCATTAAGCACTGATGAGACTCTAGACTTTTTAATCCGTACGTTTGCATTGGGCCTACACCGGTATAAACAGACCACATAAATTTCATTAAAGCCACTAAGCCTAATGCTTTAGTTGAAATTGAAAAAAAAGAGAAAGAATGATAGATTACAAATAAAGACATTTATTCCTATTGTTTTAGGGTTGTTACTGACGAAGCAGGCAAAACCTAAGCTGCAAGGACAGAAAAGATAGTTTCTGTTTGTTGCTGTTTAGGTATTTTTTGTTTTTGTTTAAAATAACCAGCCCTTTTTCATTTGTTTTATAAGGGAGAAATCTTCTGAGAATGGAGAGAAGCAAACATGCTTAATTCAAGAATGATCGTCATATTAAGAGAACTAATGTCCGTACAGTCTACATTATCAACCGTTACGAGTGAATATTTAGCAACAGTAAATCAAGTATCTTCTCGAACTATTCGAACGGATATAAAACAGCTAGATGACATTTTGTCTCAGTACGGAGCTAAAATTAAATCAGCTCGTGGGACAGGATATGAACTTAGCGTTTTAGATGAAAAACAGTTCCATCACCTATTAAAAGAACTTTCGGCTAATCAATTATTTGATGCAACTTCTATTCCAACCGTTCCTGATGACCGCGTGCATTATTTAATCAAAAGATTGCTGCTAGCAGACGAATATTTGAAGCTCGAAGATTTAGCAGACGAGTTGTATATTAGCAAGTCAACGGTTCAAAACGATTTAAGAGATGTTAAAAAACAGCTGTGTAAGTATGATATTCTTTTAGAAAAACGTCCTAACTATGGCTTGAAAGCTAAAGGGGACGAAATGAAAATGAGATTCTGTATGTCTGAGTACATATTCAACCGAAAAGATAAAGAAATAGATATGGTATACAATAAAATATCTATTCTGCCCCAAGAATCAATCTTAACGATTAAAGCCCACATTTTAAATCAAATAAAACGATACAATATTATGGTTTCAGACATTGGATTAAATAATTTAATCATTCATTTAGCTATAGCTTGTAAGCGAATACAAGAAGAAAATTTTATTTCTTTGTATTCAGAAGATCTGCTTGAGATTATGGAACATAAAGAATATGAAGTGGCAGCTGAAATTGTGCGGGAGATTGAAAATGCATTCAAGATTCGTTTTCCGAAGTCAGAAACGGCATATATCGCCATTCATTTGTTAGGTACAAAAATGCTCAACAATAGCAATCATGAAGAAAAAGAAGTAAAGCAGTTTATTGACACAAATATCTATGAATTAACAGCAGCTATATTAGAAGCAATTGAAAAAGAGCTTCATTTAGGAATTAGTGAAGATTCAGAGCTGATCCTTGGCATGAGCTTGCATTTGAAACCGGCTATCAATCGCTATAAATATGGAATGAATCTGCGAAACCCGATGCTTGAAGGAATTAAGAGTCATTATCCTCTGGCTTTTGAAGCTGGGATTATAGCTGGGAAGGTTTTGAAAAATCGCCTTGAAATCGACATGCATGAAACGGAAATTGGCTATTTAGCTTTACATATTGGAGGGGCCATTGAACGTCGGAAAATTATCAATCAGCCTAAGCGCTGTTTGATTGTATGCGCATCGGGAGTAGGGAGTGCCAAGCTATTATCATATAAGCTGCAGGCTACTTTTGGATTAAATCTGACTATTTTAGGAACAACGCAGTATTATAAGCTTCACCAAATGTCGCTGCACTCTTTAGATTTTATTGTTAGTACCATTCCAATTCCAGATCATCTTCCTGTTCCTGTAGTACAAGTAAGTACGATTCTAGGAAACAGTGATTTTAAAAAAATTGATTGTTTAATGAAGAACAAACAGCAGCCTTCCTTAGAATACACAAAAAAAGAATTAGTATATTTACAGCAAGAATTTCAAACGAGAGAAGAAGTGCTTCATTTTTTAGGAGAGAAATTAACTCATCTAGGACTAGTTCCTTCTCAATTTATAGAATCTGTTTTTGAAAGAGAAGCTGCATCACCAACAAGTTTTGGCAATCTCGTTGCGATTCCTCATCCTATGGTTCCTCAAACGGATACGACGTTTTGGGCCATTTGCACGTTAAAAAAACCGATTATGTGGGAAGGAAACCTCGTACAATTTATTTGCCTTTTAAGTGTAAAAGCGAATAATCAAGGCGATTTGCAAAAGATGTACAGTTTGTTAGTCCGCGTTGTGGATGATAAGCAGGTCGTGCAGCGCTTAGTAAAGTGCAAGGATTATGAGGAATTTATAGAGGTGTTTATGAAAAATATTAGATAAAAAAAGAAGTCTAAGAGAGGGGCTTCTTTTTTTATCTGAATGTTCAAACATAATTTTTCCGCTAGTAACGGAAAAAGGTTGTGTATAAATGTAAGCGCTTTTATTTTAAGATGAAACTATCAACAAAACAGATAGCAAAATAAAAAACGGGGGAATGACAAATGAATATTCTATTATGTTGTGCAGCTGGAATGTCTACAAGTTTACTAGTAACAAAAATGGAAAAAAGCGCTCAGGAGCAAAGCACGGAGTATAAAATTTGGGCGGTTCCTGGTGACTCTGTTCGCAACCATATTGATCAAGCGGATGTACTTTTATTAGGACCTCAAGTGCGTTACCTATTGCCGCAGCTTAAGAAGCTAGGTGAAGAAAAAGGAGTGCCAGTTGACGTTATAAATCCTGTTCACTACGGAACGTGTAATGGAGAACAAGTGTTAAAATTTGCAGTTCAACTAGTTTCAAAATAGGAGTGTGGACTACATGAGCAAATTTAATAGTATGCTTGAAAGCAAAGTAATGCCTATCGCTGGAAAAATGGCGGGTCAACGCCATTTACAAGCACTTCGAGACGGTATTGTTCTGACAATGCCGCTCATTATTATCGGTTCAGTATTTTTAATACTGTCGAATTTACCGATACCAGGTTATAACGACTTTATGGCAGGGATTTTCGGAAAAGAATGGGCAACGAAAATGGCCTATCCAGTTGGAGCTACATTCGATATTATGGCGCTGCTTGCTTGTTTCGGAATAGCCTATCGGTTAGCTGAAAAATACGGAGTAGATGCTTTGTCCGCAGGGGCTATTTCACTTGCTGCTTTTTTACTTGCTACTCCGTATAAAGTGTCCTTTCTCCCAAGTGGAGCCAAAGAAGCTATTTTAGTAGACGGCGGAATTCCAACCGCTTTAATGGGAAGTAAAGGACTCTTTGTGGCAATGATTGTCGCGATTCTCTCTACGGAAATTTACAGATGGTTTATTCAAAAAGACATTATCATCAAGATGCCTGATGGAGTTCCTCCCGCTGTTGGAAAATCGTTTGCTGCTCTTATTCCTGGCTTTACGGTAATAGCATTTATTTGGATTTTACGTTTGTTAGTAGAACAAACGCATTTTGGAAGTCTGCATAATATCGTTGGAGAATTGCTTGGAAAGCCTTTAGGTGTGTTAGGCGGCAGTTTAGGCGGTACGCTAGTTGCCGAACTTGTTATTATGCTCATGTGGTCATGTGGACTTCATGGAGCGAATATTGTCGGTGGAATTATGGCTCCCATTTGGTATGGAGCTATGGATGAAAACCGAATTGCATTTGCTAATCATGAAGCATTACCAAATATTTTCACACAGCAGTTCTTTGATATTTGGATTAATATCGGAGGCAGCGGAGCAACGTTAGCTCTAGTTGTAGCTATGATTTTAAAAGCACGCAGTCAACAAATGAAGCAGCTTGGTAAGTTAGGAATAGGACCAGCTCTTTTTAACATCAATGAGCCAATCATCTTTGGACTTCCGATGGTGATGAATCCAATGATGCTTATTCCGTTTATTATTACCCCTCTTGTGACGGTAGTAGCAACCTATATTGCGATGTCGACAGGACTGGTAGCAAAACCAGCAGGTATTGCGGTTCCTTGGACTATGCCTCCGATTATTTCTGGCTATTTGGCAACAGGAGGGAAATTATCGGGTGCAGTTATGCAAGCTATTAATATCGGAATCTCTGTTTGCATTTATTATCCTTTCTTTAGAATGTGGGATAAACAAAAATTCACTGAAGAAAATGGTATACAGCCTGCAGCTGAAGGGGTACCAAGTGATACAAAGAAAGATATTGTGTGAGGAGGGATAAAGGATGGAAGGCATTCAAGAATATATTTTTAAATTAATCTTACACGGTGGAAACGGCAGAAGTTCAGCAATGGAAGCGATAGCAGCTGCCAAAAGCGGAAATTTTTCGGAAGCACGTGAAAAGCTTACACAAGCTGCAGAAGAATTAAATGCTGCTCATCATATCCAAACGTCGTTAATTCAAGGTGAAATTAGAGGGGAAAGCACAGAAATTTCTCTGCTCATGATTCATGCTCAAGATCATTTAATGAATGCGATGACGGTAAAAGAAATGGCTACTGAATTTGTAGATTTATATGAAGCAATCAAAATTTCCGGGGGGATTACACTATGAAAAAAGGTATTAAGATTGTAACGATTGGCGGAGGTTCAAGCTATACGCCTGAACTAATAGAAGGATTTATTAAACGATACGATGAACTTCCAGTTCGAGAACTGTGGCTAGTAGACGTTGAAGAAGGAAAAGAAAAGCTAGAGATTGTTGGTAATTTGGCAAAACGAATGGTGAAAAAATCAGGTTTGCCAATTAATGTTCATTTAACGTTAGATCGAAGAGAAGCACTAAAAGATGCGGATTTCGTAACGACTCAATTCCGAGTTGGTTTGTTAGATGCACGAGCGAAAGATGAAAGAATACCGCTAAAATACGGGGTGCTTGGTCAAGAAACAAATGGACCGGGCGGATTATTTAAAGGACTTCGCACGATTCCCGTTATTTTAGATATCTGCCGTGACATTGAAGAGTTATGTCCAGAAGCTTGGCTGATTAACTTCACAAATCCTGCAGGCATGGTAACAGAAGCTGTGCTCCGCTATAGTAACATTAAAAAGATTGTAGGACTTTGTAATGTACCAATCGGAATGGAAATGGGGATTGCTAAGCTGCTTGATGTAGATCACTCTCGCATTCGAATTGATTTTGCTGGTTTAAATCACATGGTCTATGGATTAGATGTATATGTAGATGGTGTAAGCGTTAAAGATCAAGTTATTGATTTATTGAGTGATCCAACTAACAGCAGCTTTGTGAAAAATGTAGCGGGACTTGGATGGGAGCCAGAATTTACAAAAGCCCTAAATGCGTTAACGTGTCCATATCACATGTACTATTATAAAACGCGTGAAATGGTAGAAAAAGAGCTCGTTAATTATGAAAAAGGTGAAACGAGAGCAGAAGTCGTAAAACAGTTGGAAAAAGAGCTGTTCGAACTGTATGAAGATCCTAATCTAGACATTAAACCGCCTCAATTAGAACAGCGCGGCGGAGCCTATTATAGTGATGCAGCCGTTCGATTGATTACATCCATTTACACGGATAAAGGTGATATTCAGCCCGTAAATACTATCAATAATGGTGCCATAGCAAGTATTCCTGCTGATTCTGCCGTAGAAGTAAGCTGTATCATTACAAAAGATGGACCGAAGCCAATTTCAGTCGGCGACCTTCCTGTACCTGTGCGAGGTCTTGTTCAAACAATTAAGTCATTTGAGCGTATTGCAGCTGAAGCAGCAGTGACCGGAGATTATGATAAAGCTATTTTAGCATTAACCATTAATCCTCTTGTGGCTTCTGATAAACTAGCTAAGCAAATTGTAGACGAGATGCTAGAAGCTCATAAAGATTACTTGCCTCAATTTTTTAAAACGGTTCAAGCTTAAAATCAAGCTGTGCGAATACAGTACGTATTCGCACAGCTTTTTTTCTATTTGTAAAGCTAGATTTCTGCCACCATCAATGTAACAATATAAAGTAGAAACGGACAGCAAAGGGTGGCTAGAAATGATTCATTTATTAATTATGATGGTAGAACGAGTCGGAGTTATTGTCATCTTAGGTTTTTTGCTGGCACATACAAAAGTTTTTCGGCAATTTCTCCGCAAACAGCAAGGATATAAAGGAAAAGCTGTACTTATTTTTATTTTTTCTCTTTTTAGCATTATTAGTAACTACACGGGAATTGAGATTCAAGGAACAATTATTCGAAATGAAGACTTATTATTAAAAGTAGATCCATCAAGCTCGATTGCAAATACACGAATTATGGGTGTGGAAATGGGCGGTCTGCTTGGCGGTCCATTTGTTGGTTTAGGAGTAGGAATACTTGCTGGCGTTCATCGCTTTATGTTAGGAGGGAGTACGGCGTTTAGCTGTGCAGTTTCATCCGTTTTAGCAGGGGTGTTAACTGGATATATCGGCTATGCCTACCGGAAAAAACATCGAACGATTACACCGCGCTTTGCTGCACTTGTAGGCATAGCGATGGAAACGCTTCAGATGCTGATTATTTTATTATTTGCTAAACCGTTTGATTCGGCATGGACGCTAGTGAGTATTATTGCTATTCCAATGATTATTGTAAATGGCACGGGAAGCTATATTTTCTTATCTATTATTCAGTCCATTTTACGGCAAGAGGAACAAATGAGAGCGCTTCAGACACACAAAGTATTATTAATTGCGGATCAAACTCTTCCACATTTTCGTCAGGGTCTTACTAGTGAATCATGTGAAAATGTTGCAAATATTATTCATCGCTTCACAGGTACGGATGCTGTTTCGCTAACTGATACGCACAAAATTTTAGCTCATGTAGGGGAAGGAATTGATCATCACGTTCCTTCGCATAGTTTAATTACCGGGCTGTCTCACGAAGTGCTGAAGACAGGAAAAATTATGAAAGCAAAATCGAGAGAACAAATTGATTGTCAGCATAAAGACTGCCCGCTTCATGCCGCTATTGTGATGCCGCTTACTTCTCACGGTACTACCATTGGAACACTAAAAATGTACTTTAAAGATGCGAGCGGGTTAAGCCGAGTGGAGGAAGAGCTGGCAGAAGGATTAGCTAAACTTTTTTCAACTCAGCTAGAGCTCGGCGAAGCAGAGCTTCGAAGTAAATTGCTAAAAGATGCGGAGATTAAAGCTTTACAGGCTCAGGTGAATCCTCATTTTTTATTTAATGCTATTAATACGATATCGGCGCTGTGCAGACAGGACGTAGAAAAAGCCAGAAAGCTGCTTTTGCAGCTAAGCATTTATTTTCGTTCCAATTTGCAAGGTGCAAGGCAGCTGTTGATTCCGTTATCAAAAGAGCTTGATCATGTTCACGCGTACTTATCGCTGGAACAAGCCAGGTTCCCTAATAAATACGAAATTGACATGTATATTGAAGAAGGGCTAGATGATGTCTTGCTTCCACCATTTATTCTTCAAGTGCTTGTGGAAAATGCCATTCGGCACGCCTTTCCGCGTAAACAAAAGCACTGTCGCGTAGAAGTTCATATTGAGACAAAAGATAAATATGTATACGTAAAGGTAAAAGACAATGGACAAGGTATAGACACAAAACGATTGCAAAAGCTTGGCAATCAGCCCGTTTTTTCAGAAAAAGGAACGGGGACGGCTCTTTACAATATTAAACAACGTTTGCACGGATTATTTGGAAAAGAAACAACGCTGGAGTTTGACATAACAGAAGGAACAGCGGTTTCGTTTGTTATACCAATTGAATTAAAAAGCGAGGGTGTATAATATGCTGCGAGTACTAATAGTAGATGATGAAATGTTAGCGCGAGATGAATTAAAATATTTATTACATCGAACGAAAGAAGTAGACTTCATTGAAGAAGCTGAAAGTATCGAAGAGGCGTTGGATAAAATGATGGATGAAAAGCCGGATTTATTATTTTTAGATATACAACTGTCAGATGACAGCGGTTTTGATATTGCTAAAAGGCTTAAAAAAATGAAAAATCCGCCAGCTATTATATTTGCAACCGCGTACGATCAGTACGCTTTACAAGCCTTTGAAGTAGATGCAATTGATTACATTTTGAAGCCTTTTGACGAAGAAAGAGTGGTGCAGGCCATTCATAAATATAAAAAAATGCGTGTTCCTCATTCCGCTGTGAAAGAAGAAGAATCGATAGGAGAGTCTTCTTCTCAAACTGGAAAGTTAGCGATTTCTGTAGACGATTCGATTGTGTTGGTGAATATAAAGGACATCTTGTTTGTAGGGTTAATAGAAGGAGAAGTCACCATTCAGACTATAACAGAGTCCTACCATACTGCTGATACGCTTGCTATGCTAGAAAAAAAGCTCCCTTCTCAGTCGTTTAGTCGTGTGCACAGGGGATATATCGTCAACGTAGATCATATTTCCGAAGTACAGCCTTGGTTTAATTCTACGTATAATTTAGTAATGAAAAACGATGAGCGAGTTCCTGTCAGCCGTACATATGCTAAAGAATTAAAGAAACGTTTAGGAATTTAAGAAAAAAACAGCTTGCGTATGCATTTTGGCAAGCTGTTTTTTGCATTTCAAGGCTCGATTTTTGTAAGTGAGCACAAATATTTGACTCTTTGATTTGAAAACGCTTTCCTATTGATTTTCATTTTATATAATGAAGTCAACAAACAGAGAGAGGTGAAAGAAATGAGTGCTAAAAAAGTGTATGGCTTCTTAACACAAGCATTTATTTTTTCCGTAATTATGTTGATTTCAGATTTTATTGCAGAGCATTTGCCTTTTCCAATGCCTGCTTCAGTCATTGGACTTGTGCTGTTATTTCTTGCACTCTGCTTGAAGATTATTAAACTAGAGCAAGTTGAATCACTGGGAACGGCTTTAACTTCTTTGATCGGATTTTTATTTGTACCAGCAGGTATTTCTGTTATGAATTCATTAGGTATTATGCAGCAGTACGGCATTCAAATTTGTTTAGTTATCATCGTGGCAACGATTATTTTGTTAGGCGTTACAGGCTTATTTTCACAGCTTATACTTGGCATGACAAAAGATAATAAAGCAAAAGAAGAAATAAAAGATGTAGATATGAGTGAAAAAACGAAAAAACAAGGTATTGCTTAACATCAATTATAAAGAGACAAGGTGGTTGGAAAGATGAATCCGTATTTTGGAATCGTGGTTTCTTTAGCTGCGTACGGCATTGGAACGTATTTATTTAAAAAGTCAAAAGGTTTTTTCTTATTTACTCCTTTATTTGTGGCAATGGTACTAGGAATTGCTTTTTTGAAAATTGGTCATTTTTCTTATGAGGAATATAGCAGCGGCGGGAAGATTATCAGCTTCTTTTTAGAACCGGCAACAATTGCTTTTGCCATCCCTTTATATAAGCAAGCCGATAAATTAAAAAAGTACTGGTGGCAAATTCTTTCTTCTATTGCAGTAGGGTCAGTTTGTTCGGTAGCGATTATTTTTGCGATTGCTAAAGGTATTCATATGGATGAAGTTGTGATGAAATCAATGCTTCCACAAGCAGCTACAACAGCGATTGCGCTGCCATTGTCTCAAGATATTGGAGGGATTCCTGCTATTACTTCCTTTGCTGTTATTTTTAATGCAGTCATCGTATATGCGCTGGGCGCTTTATTTTTAAAAATATTCAAGGTGAAGAATCCAATTTCAAAAGGATTAGCTCTTGGAACTTCTGGACATGCGCTGGGAGTAGCCGTAGGGATTGAAATGGGAGAAGTAGAGGCAGCCATGGCGAGTATTGCAGTTGTTATTGTAGGCGTCGTCACAGTTGCCGTTATTCCACTTTTTGTTCAGCTAGTCATGTAACAAAAGCCTGAAGGAGTCAGAGATTTTCTGACTCCTTCATGCTTTTGTTTGTTAATTAATACACCACTCCAAAATGTCGTGATGCGCAGTTTTGACAGGTTGTATGGTCAAAAAGACTCTCAGGAATGATAAATTCAAAACAAAATTGACATTGTTTGAATTGACTTTGTCTATAAAACATTGTCTCTAAGAAAATAGCTGTAATATGTTCAGTTATGTGCTTATGGGAACGTTGTTCTAAAGTGGACCATGGAATAGACTGATGCTCTATGTAAATCGGACAGGAAGTATAGGGTGTATCCCATTGAATGGCTTGATATCCAAACGTAAGGCCATGATGAGCTGCTGATGTAAATATGATTAGATTTTGATGGAATTCTGGCAGAGGTAATTCTAGTTTTTGATCTTTAAGCGATCTCGTTTTGGAATGAAGGTTATACAATTTAATTTGAAAATGAATCCACTGAGTGGCGTGAACGGTTATTGACATGTTTTAAACCTCCAATTCAGACTCTTTCTTTTATCATAATTGATTTCAAAATAAATAAATAGTAGGCAAAAAGAAGATAACAAAATTTTATATAGATTACTTATAAGGCGTAGGGAAAGGTGATATAAGCATAGCATCCTTTTTTCTACCCCTTTTTAAAGCATATTAATCTTCTATATAAAAGCTTGCTTTCAACGAATGGTATCGGCGTATTCATACGCTTTAAACAGATTTTAATGTTAGAAGTTATAACAAGGTTCATTTCTTTTAGAGAAGTTTATGGAATAATAAAAACTGTATATTTTACGGTCTGAATCTATGTGTTGGAGGTTTTTATATGACGAAACAAAAGCTGATATTAATCGGAAATGGAATGGCAGGAATGCGCTGTATTGAAGAAATTCTTATTCATTCTCCAGATGGTTTTGATATTACTGTTTTTGGAAGTGAGCCTCACGTTAACTATAATCGAATTTTATTATCAACCGTTTTACAAGGCAGTACAAAGCTTGAAGATATCAATATTCATCCTTTGGCATGGTATAAGGAAAATAATATCACTTTATTTAAAGGAGAAAGCGTTACGCACATAGACACTAAGAGAAAAATAATAAAAACAGATAAAAACAGAGAGACGATGTACGACAAGCTTATTCTTGCTACTGGCTCGAGCCCGTATATGCTCCCCGTTAAAGGGTCTGACAAAGAAGGTGTCCTCGGTTTTCGTACCATCGAAGACTGTCAGGAAATGATTAAAATTTCTAAACAATATAAAAAAGCAGCGGTTATTGGAGGGGGTCTGTTAGGGCTGGAAGCTGCTAGGGGACTATTAAATTTGGGAATGGATGTTCAAGTCATTCATCATTCGGGTTTCTTAATGGAGCGACAGTTAGACAGAGCAGCATCTGCTATGTTAAGAGAAGAATTGGAAAAGCAAGGCATGAGTTTTCTATTAAACAAGCATACGGATGAGATTATAGGGGAAAATCGAGCAGAAGGCGTCCGATTTAACGATAGCAGCAAAATTGCAGCTGATTTAGTTGTAATGGCTACAGGAGTGAGGCCAAATGTTAATCTAGCTAAAAAAAGCGGAATAGAAACAAATAGAGCAATCATCGTAAATGATTATTTAGAAACGAGCATCCCGGATATCTATGCAGTAGGTGAATGCGCGGAACATCGAGGGATGACATACGGCCTTGTTGCTCCTCTTTACGAACAAGGAAAAGTCTTAGCGCGACATCTTTGCCAAATAAAAAACGATGGTTATCGCGGGTCCGTTCTTTCCACTCAATTAAAAATATCAGGAATAGACGTTTACTCAGTCGGAGAGTTCAAGGAAAATCAAGGTGCAAAAGCCATTACGATTTTGAATATGTTAGATGGTATATACAAAAAAGTCGTTTTTCGCGAGGGGAAAATAGTGGGAGCTGTTCTTTTTGGAGATACCAGTGAGGCTATAAAGCTATCACAAATGATTAATGAAAAAAAGGATTTGTCGCAAGCGGAAAAAGTACAATTATTTCCTTCTCAACATGAAAAAGAAAATGCAGTAGCTTCTATGCCACTTACAGATATGGTATGCAACTGTAATGGTGTAACAAAGGGAGCCATTATTGAAGCAGTACAGAAAAATGATTTAACGACAGTAGATGAAATAAAAAATTGCACGAAAGCTTCTGGTTCATGCGGAGGATGCAAACCCCTTGTAACAGATCTTTTAACATATATTCAAAGCGATGAGTTTGATGAAATCATTGAACAAAAAACCTTTTGTACATGTACACATTTATCAGAAGATGAGCTGGTAAGAGAAATGCAGCAATATCAATTTGAGACGGTTCAGCAAGTAAGAGAAATATTAAAGTTTAAAGACATGAAAGGCTGTTCGTTATGTGAAGGCGGTCTTCATTACTATTTAGATATGATGCATCCTCATTATGAAAACAATCGACATTCTTTATTTACTACGGAGAATGAACAGGCCGTTTTGCTTCACGATGGGACTTATGCAGTGGTACCGCAAATTCACGGTGGTCTGACAAATGTACAGGAATTAAGGAACATAGCAAATGTAGCTGAAAGGTACAACATCTCTAATATTCGTTTAACAAGTGATCAGCGCATTCAACTTATTGGAGTGAAAAAAGAATATCTTCCGTTGATAAGTGAGGAAATAGATAGAGGACTTCAGCAGCTATATGAACGTACAGTTAAAAATGTATCTGTTTATATAGGAAAAGGAACGTGTATTTGTCAGCATGAACCTGCTCTTGCTTTATCAAATGAATTAGATAAACAGCTTGAATATGTAAAGACCCCATGTGATATCAAAATCAGTATTGCTTCGTGTTCTCACATTGCAGAGAATGTAACAACAAGTGATATAGGATTAAGCAGAATAGACAGAGGATGGGAAATATATGTCGGCGGAAGCAGCGCAGAAGACAGAAGCGGGGAGCTGTTTTATGTGGCCGAAACGAACGAAGAAGCAGTAGAAATCAGCTGTTCTTTGATTCAATATTACCGTGAAACAGGAAACTATTTAGAAACTGTCGGGAGCTGGATCGAACGAGTAGGAATTGTTCATGTCAGAGAAGTTTTGTTTGAGATAGACAATCGAGAGTATTTAATGAAGCAGCTCAGTTCAGAGCGCTCTCGTGCAATCACATATTTATTATAGGAAAGAAGGGTGACCTACGATGACTGAGATGCTATTGAAATATTTTCGTGAGCAGCAAAAGCAAGTTGAAACCGAGCATATCTATAATACTCAGTGTCCTTACTGCAGCATGCAGTGCAAAATGCAGTTAGTTGAACAAACACATGTAAAAAGGAAAACGTATAAAACAATTGGAACAGACAACCCTACTTCTCAAGGAAGGTTATGTATCAAAGGAATGAATGCGCATCAGCATCCTTTGCATAAAGATCGGATTCAATATCCTTTATTAAAAGTAAACGGAGAGTTTGTAAAGATTTCTTGGAAAGAAGCTCTTCACTATATTAAAGAAAACGTTACAGAGATTCAAGAGAAGAATGGAGCAGATGCGCTAGGTGTTTATGGAAGTGCCTCTATTACAAATGAAGAAGCTTATTTATTAGGGAAATTTGCTCGAGTTGCGTTAAAAACAAAGTATATTGATTACAATGGACGCTTATGTATGTCGGCTGCTGCTTCTGCTGCTAGTAAAACATTTGGCATGGACAGAGGATTTACGAATAGCTTGCAAGAGATTCCGTTTACTGAATGTATTATGTTAGCTGGAACAAATATTGCGGAATGTCAGCCAACGATTATGCCTTATTTTGAGAAAGCAAAAGAAAATGGAGCATTTATTATTGCAATTGATCCAAGAGAAACCGCTACAACTAAAATAGCTGATTTACACTTGAAACTTAAGCCGGGAAGCGACGCGGCATTAGCCAATGGAATCTTGAAGGTCCTTATCGAAGAAAATTATCTAGATGAACGATTTCTACAAGAACGTGTAAATGGATTTGAAGAAGTAATTCAATATGTGGCGTCTCTAGAATTTAATATCATTGAAGAAATAACGGGAGTGCCACTTGAAGAGATGTACCAAGCTGCCCGTATGTTTGGTCAAAGAAAAACGGGAATGATTTTTACTGCTAGAGGGGTAGAGCAGCAAACAGACGGAAGTGCTGCGGTGCGGAATTTTTTAAATATTCTACTTTCTGTTGGGAAAATTGGTAAACCTCGCTGCGGATATGGGGCCATTACCGGTCAAGGAAATGGGCAAGGAGCCCGGGAGCATGGTCAAAAAGCGGATCAGCTTCCAGGCTACCGTTCAATCGAAAATCGTGAGCACCGGATGTATATAGCGGATGTGTGGAACATAGAGGAGAAAGACCTTCCTAGAAAAGGTGTTTCTGCATATGAGATGATTGAAAAAATTCATGACGGTGAAATTAAAGGGTTGTTTTTGATGTGTTCAAATCCAACAGTTTCAAATCCAAACGCTAATTTTGTTAAGAAGGCTTTTGAAAAGCTTGATTTTCTAGTAGTAGCAGATATGTTTGAATCAGAAACAGCAAAATTAGCAAACTTGATCTTACCAGCATCTTCCTACTTGGAAGATGAAGGAACCATGACAAATGTAGAGGGAAGAGTTACATTACGCGAAGCTAGCTTTCCATGCCGCGGCGAAATCAAACACGACTGGGAAATACTGTGTGAAATTGCTAAAGTTTTAGGGAAAGAGGAACATTTTTCGTTTGCATCAGCTGAAGAAATATTTAATGAACTGCGAATAGCAAGTAAAGGAGGGATCGCGGATTACTCTGGTATTACGTACGAACGATTACGAGAGGAAAAAGGAATTTTATGGCCATGCAGAAGCTTAACAGATAAAGGAACCGAGCGCCTGTTTGAAACGCGTTTTGCTCATAGTGATGGAAAAGCGATGATGGTCGCTGTCTCGAATCAAGCTATTGTACCTAAAGCAAAAATAACGGAAAAATACCCTCTCTATTTAACAACGGGGAGAGTGATGTCGCACTATTTAACGGGTGTACAAACGCGAAAAAGTGCGTCTTTATCTGCTAGAAATTTCGAATCTTTTATGGAAATCCACCCTTCAACAGCGAAAAAATATGAAATTTCGAATCAAGAATTAGTACAAATTGAATCTTCATATGGAAGGATTGTGGTAAGAAGCAAATTTTCAGAGGGCATTCGGCCAGATACCGTATTTGTTCCCTTTCACTGGGCGGATTCTCAAAATGTTAATAACCTTGTTTCTGAGAAATTAGATCCCTCCTGTAAGATGCCGGGGTTTAAAGTAAGTGCTGTGAAGATTAGCCCTTCTGTAAAAAGAAGCAGCTATTAAAAATGCTGATGCAAAAAGCCTCTTGAAAAAAGAGGCTTTTTGCATGGAATCAGGCAAGGTGCTTTTGGTTAATACGTACATTTTGGTTTTTGAATCCAGAATAATTTAGTAAGAGACAGAATAGGGCAAAAAGCGCTAGTAAGGAAAAACCGACAACATAGTCTCCGCTTGTATCTTTTATAAAGCCTAGCACAATAGGGGGAAAGAAGCCGCCTACTCCTCCGAATGCTCCTACGATTCCGGTAACAGCTCCAATATTTCCTGTTGAAACAGATGGAACCATTTTAAAAACAGCTCCATTTCCGATACCAAGAGTAATGGCTGCAAGTAAACAACCTACGCTAAATAGGGAGAAGGCAGTGATGGTAAATGCAATAAATAACCCTATTAGTAGCATTCCGGTAAAGACGAAGGTGAGTACTTTTTTTGCTCCGAAGACATCCGATAAATATCCTCCAAGAGGCCGTACAAACGTTGCTAGTACGACAAATACAGCTGTTTTCAGCCCACTGTCTACAGTTGAAGCATTAAATTGATCATGCAAAATGGTAGGAAGATAGATGCTGAACGTTACAAATCCACCAAATGTTAAAAAATAGAAAACGGATAAAAACCACGTTTCTTTAAATTTTAATACCGATAAAGATTCCTGCAGCGTTTTGGGGGAAGCAGCAGAAGGGTGGTCTGAAGTTCCTATCCATAATAAAAGAGCCATTAAGGCTACCGCAATTGCTAAACTCCAAAATACCCAAGGCAAGCCAAAAGAAGAAAAGATAAGTGGAATACTAAAGCTTGCTACCGCCGATCCTAAGTTGCCCATCCCGGCAATTCCCAAAATAAAACCTTGCTTTTGAGGTGAATACCATTTAGAGACATATGTAATGGAAATAGCAAATGTTGTTCCAGCCATGCCGATAAAAAATGCCCAAAAGAGCAGCATAGAATAAGAATGAGTAAAGCCTGCACAAATAGTAGGGAGTAAAAGAGCCAGCATAGTCAAAGAATAGACTTTTCTTCCCCCGAAGCGATCTGTTAAAATCCCCATCGGAATTCGCATGAGGGAACCTAATAAGACGGGAGTGGCAATTAAGATACTTTTTTCAGCATTGGTTAATGAATACATTACTTGAATATCTGCAGCGATAGGTGCGAAGACAGACCATACTGAAAAAGCAATAATCATAGATAAAGTCGAGATGAGAAGTACAGATAAGGGCCGTTTAGAAAACATTACTTAAAAACCTCCTTTTTTTTATCCAGCGTAAAGCTGTTGCAATATGGTAATTATGATACTACGCTTTCTTTCTTATGTATCATTCTGTGTTAGGTTTTCTTCCGTACTTTTACTGAAGAACGGACCCAGATAAAAGTGGAGAGATAACTTAGACTTACACTCTATCTAAGTGCTGATGAAGAAACGGTTAAAAAGCTTTGAAAGAACAGTAAGTAGAAATATTGTCGAAAGAATGGAAGGAAAATTGAAATTAGAAGAGATTAATAGAGTAAGCATCTATAAATTTGTGCTATCGAATTATAGCGAAATAAAAAATAATTCATATTTTATATAGAACACAAATTTTTGAAATAGAAGGTGGAAAAAGTGACAGAAAAGCATCCTCTTTCAGGTTATAAAAAGGATGATAATGGGGTTCTCTGGATATGGAGTTACGTTGGACAGGCTAGAGTGAAAATGGGGTATAAAGTAAAAAGTCTGCTTCACTATGAGCAATCTTCCTATCAACAAATCAGTATTGTGGATACAAAATGGTATGGAAAAATGTTGGTGCTAGATGGTACTCCACAAATTTCAACAGGAGAAGGGTTTATTTATAATGAAATGATTAGCCATGTGCCAATTATAACGCATTCAAATCCCAAAAAAGTTGCGATGATTGGCGGAGGAGACTGTGGTCCTGCACGGGAGGCCATGAAGTATGCCGGAATTCAACAAATTGATGTAGTCGAAATCGATCCAAAAGTTACAGAAATCTGCCGCACATGGCTAACTCCGGCTTCTTGTTATGATGGTGAAACGAGGCTCAATATGATACATCGCGATGGAATAGATTGGATTCAAGAACAAAAGGGAGTTTATGATGTTCTCATAATTGATCGGCCTGATCCTGTTGGACCGGGAAAAAAACTATTTCAACCTGATTTTTATCAATATGTCTACAACAGTCTTAAGGATGACGGCGTGGTTGTTTTTCAATCGGGATCTCCTTACTACAATACTTCTACATTACAAGGCACAATTAAAAATTTAAAGGAGCTATTTCCAATTGTCCGCACATATTTAGTGACGATACCTCTTTTCCCTTGCGGCATTTGGAGTTTTACGATTGCTTCTAAAAAAATGGATCCTCTTCAGGCCGATTTGACGAAGCTACAGCATACAGATACTCAATATATTGATCCTGAAATTTTCCATGCATCATTTGTTTTACCTAAATATATAAAAGAAATAGTAGACGGAAAAGATTCCTAAAAACTAAGTAGCGACGAATGTTTGTTGAAAGTCATCAATAATCTCGGAAAATATCTTTGTTATAGTAGTTCTGTGTTTGCTGCGCAGAGTCCGGGATAATTCAATTTGAAACGTATTAAAATTATGACTGTAACCTAGATAGCCGCTATTGTCACCTTGTCTGTGAAAGGCAATTGATTCGTTTCCAACAAATTTATTATCAAATATTACATGGATTTTCGGGAACGAATCTTCAGATTTTTTAGTCAGCGCCTGTTGAAACCAATCTTTAACTTCCTTTGAGCAGGATTGTCCATATAAAGTCCCCACTTCGATTGCATGAGGCCCATAATGTGTATCCTTCATTCCATGAAAAGATAAATGCAAATAGGGTGTTAAAAGGCAATTATTATCATCTACTATCTTCAAAGATTTAACAATTTCTTGGATTGTTCTTCTATATTCATGTATCCCCTCATGGTTTGTTTTATTTAGGTTTCTATTTAAATCTGCTATGGTTCTGGAAACCGTACTAACGATTCCTGCACATCCTGTTTTCTTGACTAAATTTTCTACAACTTTATCCGTAAATAAATCAGCAGCAGGTGGTTCTGCATGAAGTGCATCCACATGACAGCTTATAAAACCAGTTCCTTTGTTGTATTTTAAGTAGTTTCCATGAATGAATTTTAATGTCATTGACTATTTCTCCTTTTATATCGTTTGAAATCTATCCTTTCTATAATAAATGCAGTAAAAATAAAATCGGTGAATTATTACACGTGTTAAATACATACATAAAAAGTTTTTAGAGATGGTGGAAATAAATAGATAAATGTACAGGATTATTTTGTCTAGTTACATACTATATGAGTAGCTGATTATTGTTATAGGGCATTAAAGTAGCAAAATACGATAGAAAGTTCTAATTAGGAGGCTTTAAAATGGATCCAATGAGAGAAGAGTTAGGGATATTATCTGATAAAGAAATGACGCTGCAAACTCTTAATCTGAATAATATACCGTCTGTTGAATTAGTTGACCCCAAAACCTGTTCATATCCAGTGATAGGGAGGAAGTATGGTCACCATAGCGGAAGAGATATTGTTATCGTAAATACAAAGGACCAAGCAATATATGAAGGGTATGATTATTTTACGAAAATATATGCAATAGACAAAGAATATTGTCTAGAAGTAGAAGGACTGAGCGTAAAAACAGTACAAGTAGTGACCAGTGAACATGTTGTATTTAATGAAATACCCATTCGAACACAAGCCTTCGGCTGGAAATTAGAACAGGTACACGGCATGGATGTACCGGAAATGCTGATGAACGTAGCCATTCGAGCGCTCTACGTAACGGGAGCTAAAAGCGGCTTTGTCAAAATGGGGTTATTAGAAAATGGAGAGTGCATCGTCACAGATATTAACTCATCAGAAAGTGAATGGATAGAAAATCCATTAAACCCTAGTGTTCCTTTTAGCATGGGTGCTGACGTTGAGTTTATGTTAAGTTGTGACGGAGAGCTTCTACCAGCTTCTACTTTTTTTTCTGTTGAAGGTCCGGTAGGCTGTGATGAAAGACAAATAGAGCAAGATAGCGGTGAGTATGCATTAGTAGAAGTTAGGCCTGAAAAAGCGAATTCATCAACAGAACTATTTGAGAACATCCAAAAGTTAATAGAAAAAGCATCTGCACAGGCACCATATGAAAATATTCATTTTCGGGCAGGCAGCATGCCGTTTTCAGGGTATCAATGTGGAGGACATATTCATTTTGGCATTCCGCTTTCTTTATCTTTATTAAGAGCCCTTGACCACTACCTTGCTATTCCAATAGCGCTGATAGAAGAATCTAAGACCGCTAAACTCAGACGGAAAACGAACCATGGAGGTCTTGGACGCTATCGTGAGAAACCGTATGGATTTGAGTATTTAACTTTAAGCTCTTGGATTATCGACCCTAGAATTACTCTCTCCACTTTAGCTCTTGCTCAGCTAGTTGCTACCCATCATCATGAATTAAAAAGCGAATTTTTATTTCATCCACTTACGCAACGTGCTTACTATCAAGGGAATAAAATCTTTCTTAAACGAATGTGGAAAGATATCAAGGCCAATCTTATGAAAACATCCAGCTATCCACATTATCAAAATGAACTATCTTTTCTATTTGAAATGATAGAAAAAGAAATTCCTTGTGATGAATCAAATGATATTCGGCGGAATTGGAATGTAAAGATTTCTAAAGAAATCTATGACCGCGGACATATTATTCAAATCCCCAAAAAGCTCCGTTTAAAATACGGCCTCAAAGAGGGGCAGTCTACGATTGTTAGTGCAGGAAAGGCAATATCAACTGCAACTGTTCATTCTTATCCTTTTTCATTTCGCCATCCAAATATGGTTCAACTCTCTAAATCTCTCCGTGATAAACTATCTCTCCCGAAAGATTGGTGCCCCAAGCTATCAGCTTCAGAAGGCATCATAACTTTAGGTCCTATCATTGGCATTCTTGCTAACCGTCCTTTTGAAAGACAAACAACCTATTTCCATCATCTATGTCGCTTAGCAACTGAAAAGCGAATGCTTGTATATGTGTTTGAACCCGAAGATATTGATTGGGAGAAAAAATTGGTTAAAGGAACAACTATTAACGGTGAAGGGCTTTATCCTTTTCCTGCTGTTATTTATGACCGTTATTTCATAGATGGCAGAAAGAATATTTTAATAGATGAAGTAAGGGCAAAACTTCAGGCGGTTTATAAAATTCCTTTTGTTAATTCTTCAAATTTGTTTCAGCTCACGGGAGATAAGTGGGCAACATATGAACTTCTTATGAAAGAATATGAAGAATTTCTTCCAGAGTCACGTCTGGTACAAAATTCTGGTGATATTGCAGAAATGCTTGATAACTACGGAGAAGTCTATTTAAAACCGCTTAGCGGAGCCTTAAGTAAAGGAGTCATGCGTATCGTTCGCCGACCAACAGGCATCTTTTGGTTTGATCTTAATAAAAAAGAGCTGCATCAATTCAGTAATATGGAAGAATTATTTACTTTGCTCTCTCCTTTGATGAAAAACAATCCTTATCTTGTTCAGGAAGGAATTCGCAGAAAACAGCATAAAGATAAAAATTTAGAAATACGGGTTTATATGCAAAAAAATGAAAAGCAAATTTGGCTTCGAACGGGTATGGTTGCGCGTCTCACCGGTGAAGATGTGCTAACGGAAGATTCTGAAACGAATATGCGCCTCAGTAAAATATTAAACAGTTTATATCCTGATCCAACAGACAGAAGGCTCATTATAAACCAATTAGCTAAAGTATCTAAAAATATTGTTGCAACAGTAGAGGAGAAAGTGGGTCCTTTTGGGGAGCTGGCGGTAGATTTATGTATAGATCAGTACGGTTCCATAAAGTTACTTGAAATAAATGCAAAACCAGATAGTCTATTCTCACAAATTAGAGCCTACAAGCTGCGTACTTTGGCGGGGATTCGTCTGCTTAATTATGCGTCTTCACTGGCTGGTTACGAAGAAGAAAAGGAGGATTTAACATGAAGCACTTCACATTAAATGAAATCCTTAAACAAACGGGAGGAGACCTTTGTTATGGATCAGGAAATCCTGTTATTAAACATGCTATAAACTACGCTAAAAAGGATATAGAGGATCATACACTCATCTTTCATTTAGATAGAGAACCGATTAGAGGGAAGTATTGGAAAGAAAATCATTCAATTGTCGTTATAACAGATCACCCTGAGCTGTGCACGAACTTAGAGGGAAATATTATTCTTGTTAAAACAGCTCAATTAGAAGAGGCTTATTGGAAATTTATTGAATACTACCGAGGGCTCTTTGATCTTCCTGTTATTGGTGTTACAGGGACTTGTGGGAAAACGACCACGAAAGAGATGATCCGACAAATATTAATTGAAGATTATAAAGTGAAAGCTACGTGGATGAGTATGAATTCTATGTCTGTAAATCTACGTTATTTAACAGGTATTGATGATACGACAGAAGTAGCTGTTTTTGAAATGCCAGTCGCTTATCCGGGCTATTTAAAAGTTGCGTGTCACTACTTTCAGCCACAAATACGAATTCTATTAAATATAGGCGTACACCATCTCGCTGATTGTGAAACACCTGAAGAATATATGAAAGCAAAAGCCGAAATTGTAGAAGGTTTAGATCCAAATAGAGGCATTTTGATTTTAAACGCAGATGATGAAAATATTAAGAGAGTGCTTGATGTTAGTCATCTGCAAAATGTTGTATATATAGGTAAAAATGATAGTTCCCAATTTCAAGCAAAGAATATTAAATATGCCAAGGGAGGAATGGCTTTCACTTTAAAGCACCAAGACAAAGAGTACGATGCCTTTATCCCTGGATATGGTGAACATAATGTGTATAATGCACTGGCCGCCATTGCTGCAGTATTTTATGTGGGCGTTGATATTTCCGTTGCCATACAAAGACTTAGCTTATTTGAACAAGTAGAAGAACATTTGGAATTTAAAAGAGGAATAAATGAATGTACGGTAATTAATGATACATGGAACTCTTCACCTTTATCGATGACTACAGCTCTCGGAGTTCTTAGTGATATGTCAAAAGAGAAACAATCTATTGCTTTATTAGGTTACATGCCTCAGCTAGGAGAAGGACCTTATGCAATTAAACAATATGAAGATATGGGAAAAAAAGCAGCGGAATCAAAGATTGATATTTTAGTGGTAGTAGAAGAAGAAGCAAAAGCTATTGGGACAGGAGCTTTAAAATGTGGAATGGACCCTAATAAAGTCTATTTTTGCAAGACTGGTGATGAAGTATACAATGTGCTAGCGCCATATTTAAATGAAAATACAATAATTTTATTAAAAGTAACGCATCGTGTTATGACAAAACCTACTTTTAAAGAATTAAGAAATAAACTTATTCCAGCCAACGAAGAGTAAAAGGAGGATAGACATGAAGAAGACTAAACAGCTAAGAGAGTTGATAGAAAGTAAACAGCTAGAGTTTATTATGGAGGCTCACAGTGCGCTATCTGCAAAGATTGTAGAAGAAGCAGGGTTCAAAGGGATATGGGCCAGCGGCCTGTCATTATCTGCAGCACTGGGTGTAAGAGATAATAACGAGGCTTCATGGACACAGGTATTAGACATCTTAGAGTTTATGAGTGATGCAACGTCCGTTCCAATTCTTCTTGATGGGGATACAGGCTATGGGAACTTTAATAATGCAAGAAGATTAGTTAAGAAATTGGAGCAGCGAGACATTCCAGGCGTATGTATTGAAGATAAATTGTTTCCAAAAACAAACTCATTTATTAAAGGTGAAGCACAGCCGCTTGCAGATATTAATGAATTTTGCGGCAAAATTAAAGCAATGAAAGATAGCCAAAATGACGAAGATTTTGTAGTGGTATCGCGTGTAGAAGCTTTTATTGCAGGGTGGGGGCTGAAGGAAGCTTTAAAGCGTGCAGAAGCTTATCGCCAAGCGGGAACCGACGCCGTTTTGATTCATAGTAAAAGGTCAGATATGACAGAGATTGAAGCTTTTATGAAAGAGTGGGGAAACAGGCTTCCGGTTATTATTGTTCCAACCAAATATTATTCGGTTCCAACTGATAAATTTAGTGATTTAGGAATTAGCTTGAGTATTTGGGCCAACCATAACTTAAGATCTTCCATTACAGCTATGCAAAAAACGTCCGCTCAGATTTATTGCGATAAAAGTTTGATTAACGTAGAAAAAAATGTCTCTCCGCTTGAGGAAGTTTTCCGTCTTCAAAAAGCTGAAGAGCTCGACATCGCAGAGAAACTTTATTTAAGCTCTGCCAATCATAGCACGAACGCTATGATTCTGTTAAAAGAATCAGCAAATGAAGCTTTGATAACTGAGCAGATAAATCAGTTAAAAAAAGTCGGCGTGACAAATAGTATAAAAGTAGGTTCCAACAAAGCTATGGAAGATAAGGCGTTTCCTAATAAAGGAGAATTATATCATCTCTATGCTGCAAGAGATAAGCTAGGAACGGCTACTTTAATAAGCGATAGTAACATCGTATATAAAACACATGTTTTTGAGGAGTTAATTCATGAAAGCGGTGATATCACGATCGTAGCAGGAGCTGATTATGAGTTAAAAGGGAATCAAACATCTTATGTAACTGCTAAACTTCCCTATTCCAAGCAGCTGTATTCCAAAGCAGTAGACTTGATTCAAATGTCGTGCAATCCAAACTCTAACAACATTCACGGTGAATTCATTGGTCTTTGGAAAGTTTCTGGAAAAGGCACTGAGGTTGTAAAAAAAGCTTTGGAAGAATTGGCACAAAGAAAAGATTTTGCTCAGCTCACGTTTTCTGATTTCTTTAATTATATTAATCTAATTCACCCGGTTGCTGTTAAATATACGATGGGGTCATGGATAGATACCGAAACGTATACAAAGATTCAAAAAGATGGTGGGAGAAATGATTAGTACGTCCGTATTTGGAACTCAATTAAAAAAACTAGGTTTTCAATTTTATAGCGGGGTTCCTTGTTCCTATCTTAAACATCTTATTAACTACGCTATCAACGAATGTGAATATGTTGCAGCAGCAAACGAAGGAGAAGCGGTAGCGATTGCTGCTGGGGCATCAATTGCTGGCAACAAAGCAGTTGTTTTAATGCAGAACTCCGGATTAGCAAATGCTGTTTCCCCTTTAACCTCTCTTATTCATCCGTTTAAAATTCCTGTCCTTGGATTTGTCAGTTTTCGCGGAGAACCTGGATTTCCAGATGAACCGCAGCATGAATTAATGGGAGAAATTACTCCTTTCCTGCTAAATACAATGAAAATAAAATGGGAATATTTATCTTCTGATTTTGCCGAAGTTAAAAAACAATTACAGCGGGCTAATCAAACTGTTGAAAATAATGAAAGCTACTTCTTTATTGTAAAAAAAGGAACGTTTGAGCCAGTTAAGCTCTTAGAAAAATCAATAAAAAAAGTTACTCCTAAAATGAAAAGTGAACAGATAACAACCGATGAGTTACCTTCAAGGTATGAGGCATTACGAGTAGTTAATTCATTAAAAGACAACGATACTATTCAATTGGCCGCTACAGGAAAAACAGGACGAGAGCTTTACGAAATAGAAGACGCAAGAAATAATTTTTATATGGTTGGATCTATGGGGTGCGTTAGTTCCATTGGTTTAGGCTTAGCTTTGAGCAAAAATGAAAAGAACATCATTACAATTGATGGAGACGGAGCGTTGCTTATGCGCATGGGGAATCTAGCAACCAACGGATACTACTGTCCAGCAAATTTATTACACATTCTTTTAGACAATCAAACCCATGATTCTACAGGGGGGCAACATACGGTCTCTCATAACATTAATTTTGTAGATATTGCTTCTTCCTGTGGATATCAAAATTCCATTCATGTTCATAACTTACATGAGTTAGAGACGTATATCAAACAGTGGAAAAGTGATAAAAAATTAACGTTTTTATATCTTAAAATAGCGAAAGGATCTAAAAAGAACCTGGGGCGTCCTGAAATGAAGCCTTATGAAGTCAGAGAAAGACTGCAGGTGTTTTTAGATGATTAAAACAGCTGTTATTCTAGCTGCAGGGATGGGGAGCAGGATTCGTAAAAGAGCTGGAAACCGCCCTAAAGGGTTTTTGATGATTGATGAAAAATCGATTATTGAACATTCCATTTCCAAGTTAATAGAAGCAGGAGTCAAGACGATTTTTATTGGAACAGGATATATGAAAGAAGAATATGAAAAGCTAATGGTTAGATATCCTCAAATAAAATGTGTTTATAATTCTAGATACGAAACAACGGGAAGCCTGTTTACGCTGTATCAATTTAAAAATTATATTAAAGAAGATTTTTTACTATTGGAATCAGATGTAATTTATGAAAAGAATGCGTTGGAAACATTAGTAAACCATTTGAGATCAGACGTCATACTAGCGAGTAAATTGAACGGTGCTGGCGATGAAGTTTATATTGAAGCTGA
Source organism: Priestia sp. YIM B13490 (assembly GCF_042787735.1). NCBI lineage: Bacteria > Bacillati > Bacillota > Bacilli > Caryophanales > Bacillaceae > Priestia > Priestia sp. YIM B13490. The sequence continues at coordinate 746,533 of NZ_JBHZOT010000002.1, read as the reverse complement.
TGAGAATAATAACCTTAAGAATATGTCAAAACAAAAAGAAGAGTTGAATAGTATCTATGCAGAACTAGTTGGTTTAACCAAACTCTCTTATGCTACATTTCAGGGACTTTGTGATGAAGCAAATACGCTGTTCCAGTTTAATCAAACGATCGATTATGAATATGGCCTCGTTAAAATTTCCGAAAAAGCAAATGTGTATGTTCATAAACTGGATAATTTGGCATGGTGTGAAGTGGATAATGAAGATCACTGGGCAAGAGCAACTGCTATTGTTTATCCGATTATTAAAGCTCGAGAAGGTATTACGCATACAGTTAAGAGAAGTATACTCCTAAACCCCGGACCGGCAACTACAACAGATACCGTCAAATATGCTCAAATAGTGGAAGACATTTGCCCGAGAGAAAAAGAATTTGGAGAGACGGTGGAATTTATCTCTGCTGAACTAACAAAATTTGTGGGGAATCCAGAAAAGTATACTACGGTATTATTCGGCGGATCTGGAACGGCGGCAGTGGAATCGATTTTAAGTTCAGTAATTGATAATGGTACGGTTGTTATTATCAATAATGGTCCATACGGTGAAAGAATGTGTAAAATCGCTGAAATTTATGGACTAAATTATTTAGAATATAAAAGCTCCGCCGAGCAGGCTATTGATATGAACGACTTAGAAATTTTTGTGAAAAAGATTTCAACGAACGTTTCTTATCTGGCGCTTGTTCACTGTGAAACTTCCACGGGACTTCTTAATGATATTGAAAAAATTGGGGAATTTTGTGCAGTGAAAAATGTCGAAATGATTGTGGATGCAATGAGTTCGTATGCAGCTGTTCCAATTGACATGCAAAAAATGAATATAAGCTATCTAGCCGCAAGTGCAAATAAGAACCTTCAAGGAATGGCAGGCGTGTCGTTTGTTATAGCAAATAAAGACCGGTTAGAAAAAACGGAGCAAATAAAGCCTCGTAACCTTTATCTTCATTTATATGATCAGTATCGATATTTCCAAATGAATAAACAATTGCGTTTTACTCCTCCTGTTCAGACTATGTACGCCTTAAAGCAGGCAATTATAGAAACTCAGTGGGAAGGAATTGAGAAACGATATGAACGCTACTCAAAATCATGGACTACTTTAACGGATGGAATTACTCGGCTTGGGTTAACCTATTTGGTTCCTGAAACGCATCATTCTAAAATTATTACCTCTATCCTCGAGCCTTCCGATAAAAAGTATAATTTTGATATTATGCATGATTTTTTTTATAAACAAGGATTCACCATTTATCCTGGTAAAATTGATAAATTAGAAACGTTTCGAATAGCAAATATTGGTGATATCACATATAGAGATATAGAAAGATTTCTTCATCTTCTTGAACAATATCTTAACGGGCTAAAAGGAGAGTGAGAAAAAGTTGAATCAAAAATTAGCTGTAGCAGTTATGGTGGTAAATCAAGATCATCACGTGCTTCTAGTCAAGAACCATAGACGGGGATGGGAATTTCCAGGCGGTTTTGTTGAAGCAGGTGAATCAATAAAAGATGCGGGGATACGAGAAGTTAAAGAAGAATCTGGAATTGTTATTGAAGTAACCAACTTTCTAGGAGTAGAACAAGATGTTAAACGATCTACTACTGTTATTTTATTAAAGGGAAAAGCGATTAGCGGGGAAATTTCTGTCTCCAATGAAACGCAGGATGTGGGATATTTTACGTTAGAAGAAGCAAAAAATATAATTAAATTAGATAACTTTAAGGATCGAATGGCTAGATGTCTAAAAGAGACTGAAATACCATTTTTCTATGTTTTAAAAGACACAGGCTCTTTTTACGTATAGGCGGAAGGTTTCTGTGTTGTGCTAGAAATGAAGCCTGAACGCGATTAAATAAAAAACGCTCATCGTCATGCATGACGATGAGCGTTTTTTTATCAGTAAAAGTATCGTTGTTTATTCAGCCGTCGCAATTTCTTCTTCTACATCATGGTCTTCTAAATTAGCATTTAAAAATTCACTTGTTTCCGATAAATTGAGATTTAATTTCGTTTTTTTGCAGATTTGAATTGTAACATCTTGAACAGAGACATCTAAAACATGTCCCCCTTCTTTTTTATATTCATCAATAAAGTGCAGGTGGTAGCCGGGAACACCGATGCCTGAAGAATATTCTGGCGTATAAAAACCTGCTAGTGTTCCATTTACATCTGAAGATGTAAATGTAGGCTGATCAGCAGCCGCATCTACCATAGAAGGATAGGGCTTCTCTTGCTTTGCAACCGTGCGCGTTTTTACTTCTTTAAACTTTCCGTCAATGCGAACTGCATAGAATAAATTCGGGCTAGGAATAAGCTCGTTCATTAAGGTTTCTAGTTGTTCACGATTCATTTCCTTTTCTACACGATAAGAGATATCTTCATAAAAGGTTGTCATAATGGCAAAAGGTGTTTTTGCATCTTCGCCAATAGGCGCGGCTTTCCCATCAGCAATATGATAAAATTCTCCGTCAAAGGCAATCATTTCACCGTCCAATTGATTAAACGTACCGATGCCGAAATCACCTTTCTTAGCTAAATCCTTGTATGTGACAATACCGTCAAATACTCCGTCTAATAAAGCGATCATGGTGGAAGTTTGGTGAATCGTTAATTTTTCTTTATTGCTCATTCTTTACTCAGTCCTTTCAGTTAATTTGATCTGGCAGTAGATGTGTATTTAATTTTTCATTATCTTTATAATCTACAGGAACATCGATGATAACTGGGCCTTGTTCACGAAAAGCGCTTGCTAGAGTGTCCGAAAATTCTTCTGGTGAGTTAACTCTAAATCCTTTGGCACCAAAACTTTCAGCAAGCGTAACAAAGTCTACACTGCCAAACTCTACTGCAGATTTTCGGCCATATTTAATCTGCTGTTGAAAGCCAACCATATCGTAGGTTTGATCGTTCCAGATAATGTGAACAATTGGTAAGTTTAATCGAACGGCTGTCTCCAGCTCCATAGCTGAAAATAAAAACCCGCCGTCTCCAGACATGGACAGAACTTTTTTATGGGGGCGAACGAGTGCAGCTGAAATAGCCCAAGGCAAAGCAACACCTAGTGTCTGCATACCGTTGCTGAATAGTAAATGCTGAGGTTCATAGGAACGAAAATAACGAGCCATCCATATGTAATGCGAACCAACGTCACATGTGATGGTAGTATCATCTTCAACAAAGTTCTGCAGAGCTTCAATTAATTGTAGGGGATGAAGGTAAGTGTCATTAGAAAACTCGTACTGATCGTCAGGTTGTTCAAGTTTACTTTTTAGCGTTTTTAAAAAAGAAGCACTTTCTTTTGAACGTATTAAATGTGGGAGTTTATCCGCTAATATGTCAATTGTGCTTGGAATATCCCCTACTAACTCAATTTCCGGCTGATAATGGTGGTCAGCTTGTGCTTGTAAATCATCTAAATGAATAATGCTTCTTTGACTTTCTGAGTTCCAAAGAGAAGGAGGATATTCAACTGGGTCATATCCGATTGTTAAGACGACGTCAGCATGCTTCAATAAGACGTCTCCAGGCTGATTGCGAAAAAGACCTACTCGCCCAAAAAAGTGAGTTTCAAGCTCTCTTGAAACAGCTCCCGCACCTTGGAACGTTTCCACCACAGGAAGGTCATGTTCTGCTATAAGTTGACGGATTGATTCCACTGCTTTAGATTTACTTGCTCTCATACCTAAAAGCAAGACAGGTAGTTTTGCTGTGCGAATAGTGTGTATAGCTTGGGCAACAGCGTCTAAATTGGCAGTCCCAATCGTAGGAGCTTTTAAAACGGATAGAGTGGAAGCTGATGTTTCGCTATCCATTACATCCTGCGGCAAGCTGACAAAAGATGCTCCTGAAGGAGAAGAAACAGCTTCGCGAAAGGCGTCTGTTATCACTTCTGGAACGTTTGCAGCGTCTTCTACCTCAACGCTGAATTTGGCGATAGATTTAAATAGTCCTTCATTATCCATTGATTGATGCGTCTTTTTTAATCGATCTGCTCTTGGAACGGCTCCTGCTAGGGCTACCACTGGGTCACCTTCAGAAGTAGCAGTCACAAGGCCAGTGGCTAAGTTAGCGGCACCTGGACCTGATGTGACAAGGCAAACGCCCGGCGTACCTGTCAGTCTTCCCATAGCAGCTGCCATAAACGCAGCATTTTGTTCATGGCGGCAAACAATTACTTCTGGTCCTTTCTCTTTCAAAACATCAAATACGCCATCAATTTTGGCTCCTGGAATGCCAAAAATATAAGGCACATTCTGACTTGCCAAACTTTCTACTAGTAAGTCAGCGCCTTTTTTTGTTTCGGCAGTATCAGCATTACTCATCATGCATTCTCTCCTTTATGTTTCTTAGATAGGTTTTAAGGCCTACTGATTGAATACCCAATTTGTATGACAACTAACCTAAGGAAAGGAGAAGGTTTTAATTTTCTAAATAAAAAACTTCCCTATTAATTAGGGAAGCAGAGATGTACCTATTGCGAATAAAACATATCTGTTTTATTTGTAGGTTTATGGTACTTGAGGGATAGAAAGTGAAAGTCCAACGCGGCTCTTATTTGGTATGGTTAAAAAGCTTTTGGTAACTAACAATTTTTTGATCTAGCTTTTGACTTAATTTTAAAATTTCACCGTGAGAATAGCTGCTTGTTTTTTTAGCTAATTGGTAAATATCTGATTGTAAGGCTCGAATTTCTTTTTCTAACTGAGGTTGCTTCATTGAAATCCTCTCCAAGTCAGAATACTTCTATCTTCTATCTTCTATCTTCTATGTTTTATCTTTTATCTAATAGTATGAAATTCCTTCATATTTGTAAAATGTTTTTTGTTTTGAAAAATATGACATAGGTGAAGAGCTGCTAACAAGCTTTGTCGAACACTTTTTTTACCTGTTTTCAATAAATATGATATACTGAGACTAGGAAAAATGACAATCTGGAGCGCACGTTCAGTTATTCTTAACAAGCGAATGAATTCTTAGCTTTGACAAGTGCAACTTGTAAGGTGAAGAAATTCATCACATAATCTTATTAGATCTGAACCTTGTTAGCCCGGATGAGGATTTGTCGAAAACGATTCACTAGAGAAAACCTTCGAGACCGCCAACTCGGAGGTTTTTTTATTTTTGTGTATGGGAAGTAAAAAAAAGACATAGACTAATAAAGAAAAAGGTCCCGCACCCATAATCGGCCGTAGTTGATTACACCTTGTCCATTTCTGCAAGGAAGCTGTCTTTTTACTATAGGGAAGTGCCGCCAAACACGATTCCCTAAAGACAATCAGCACACGAGGCTTATGGATGAAGAACCTTTTAGACGATACTTATCGGTGATTACTTATTTTACTACTGGAAAAATAGCAAAATAAGAGCGACTATGGCTCCTAAAAGCTCTACGTAAGCCGTTAGGAGCTGAACATTCTCAGCATCTAGGAAAAATGACTTGAGGATTCGTCTCAGACTATCCACCACCTTTTTCTTCCTTGCGTGAATTCCCAAGGGAAAGAAAGGGGACGACAGTGCTTCTTTATTTTAACAAAAGTAGGAAATGATAAGTAGATTTATTTGAAGTGTAAATTAAAAAAGCATGTAGAATACATGCTTTTTTAATTTGGGTAAATTTCTTTTATGCGTCCGACTTGTCCATCTGTTAAACGGACTTTGATGCCGTGTGGGTGAAAGTTTGAATTGGTCAGAATGTCTTTGACCGTTCCGCGTGTAAGTTTTCCAGAACGCTGATCTGCTTTTAAAACAATGTCGACTTCAATTCCAGGAGCTACGTCTTTTCTATTTTGGCCGTTCATTATACACCTGTTCTCTTTCGCTGATTATTCGTTTTTTTTGTTTGTTGACTCGTCAGCTTTTTGGTTGCTTGATTGGTGCTGCTATTTTGAGCTTTACTTGAAGATTGATTCTTCTTATTAGCAAGCTGCTGTTTGATAGCATCTTGAAGACTAATTTTCTTTTTAAGTTGTTCTGTCATATGGGTTCCTCCTGAATATATACATCATCTGAAAAAACAAAGAAAGTAAGGGAATGAAAAAGCTGACTAGATAGTCAGCTTTTTTTAATTAGAAACAGTGACTTCTTCTACAGGCTGCATAAGTACAGCTTCTTTATCAGGATACGTTTTTTCAATATGATGTTCTCCCCAAGAGCATAATGAATCAAGAATGCTTTTTAAAGACCATCCGTAATCTGTTAAAGAGTATTCTACTCGAGGCGGCATTTCATTGTACATTTTTCTAACAATGATGCCGTCTGCTTCAAGTTCTCGAAGCTGCTGCGTTAATACTTTTTGCGTAACGCGCGGCATAATTCTTTTTAATTCTCCAGGGCGCTTTGTCCCTTTAATTAAGTGGCAAAGAATAACGACTTTCCACTTGCCTCCAATGACTTCTAGTGCCGCTTCCACTGGAATATTATATTTTTTCACGTTAACAACTCTCCTTGTTCTAGAGATAACGGTCAAATGCATGTTTTCGCATTTTTTCTGATGTTTATCATATCACTATAGAGCAAAATTTTCTAGGTGTAAGCATTTTTTTAGAATACCCAATAGTTCATGACTTTAGTATTTACGCTTATTGTAACCTCCAGGTGCCTATATCACTTGAAAGTGCGTACTTTTTCTTTGGTTTTACATCGCTCATAATAACAATTGTTGATGGCGAGTTAGCGAATATATGAAAGGTACCTAAGCTAATTAGCCGTAAGAGAAGCTATTATGAAGAAGTTATCATAACGAACAGGAGGCGTTAAGAAGTGAACACAATTTCACAAACACAACAAAGTAAAAAAAGCGGTGCTTTGCCGCTATTAGCGCTAGCTATTAGCGCCTTTGGAATCGGGACTACAGAGTTTGTTCCAGTAGGTTTATTATCATCGCTTGCAGATGATTTAAATATTTCCATTACACTAGCAGGGTTATTAATTTCAGGATACGCAATGGGAGTTGCATTTGGAGCTCCCGTATTAACAGCTTTAACAAGTAAAATGAGCAGAAAATCACTGTTGATGCTATTGATGGTTATTTTTATCGTAGGAAACTCAGTAGCAGCTTTATCAACAAGCTTTGGGCTGCTGCTTATAGCACGAATTATTACTGCATTTTCACACGGAATTTTCTTTTCTATCGGTGCGACTATCGCTGCTGATTTAGTGCCAGAAGATAAGCGAGCAAGTGCCATTGCTTTAATGTTTACAGGTTTAACAGTTGCAACTGTTACAGGTGTTCCGCTTGGTACATTTATCGGACAAGCTTTCGGCTGGAGAGCAACATTTTGGGGAGTAGCGTTACTTGGGGTTATTGCCATTATTGCAAGTGCTCTTTTAGTGCCTAAAAACTTAAAGGAAGCGCCGCCGGCAAAGTTTAGTGATCAATTGAAAATTTTGAAAAACGGGCCGCTTTTACTATCGTTTGCTATTACCGCCTTAGGATATGGCGGAACGTTTGTAGCTTATACGTATTTAGCACCTATTCTTGAAAAACTAACAGGATACGCACCAAGCGCGGTTAGTATCTTACTGCTGGTATACGGTGTAGCAGTAGCCATCGGAAATACAATCGGAGGAAAAGCTGCGAATAAAAACCCGTTAAAAGCATTATTTTGGATGTTTCTAATTCAAGCAGTTATCTTAGTTATTTTATCGTTTACTGCATCGTTTAAAGTAGCGGGAACGATTACGATTTTTGCCATGGGCTTATTGGCATTTATGAACGTACCTGGACTGCAAGTGCTGGTCGTGAACTTAGCTGAAAAGTATGTTCCTTCAGCCGTGAACGTAGCCTCTGCGCTTAATATTGCTGCATTTAACGTTGGAATTGCTATTGGTTCTTTTGTAGGCGGCCTGATTGTTGATTCGATTGGTCTTGTTCATACTCCTTGGATTGGAGGAGTTATGGTTTTAGGAGCGGTCTTATTAACAGCATGGAGCCGCTCAATAGAAGCAAAAGCAAAATAAAACAAGAGATCATCGCCTTTTGCGATGATCTCTTAGCTATAAAAGGAGAGGAAGTAAATGACTACATTTCAGCATCATAAGGCGTATTGTCGTATGTACAAGGAGAATGAGTTAACGTTAGGGTTGCATATGCCGCTTGAAAATTATCAATATGCCACGCCTACGATGGAGAAACAAGTAGAGCTCACGCAGCTTGCAGAACAATATGGATTTACAAGCTTATGGTTCCGCGATGTCCTTCTTCAAGATCCATCATTTGGCGATCCAGCCACGGGTCAAATTTATGATATGCTTATTTATTTGACTTATCTGGCCAGTCAAACAAAAGAAATTGCTCTTAGTACATCTGCTATTGTGCTGCCTTTGCGCCATCCGCTTCGCGTAGCTAAAGAAATGGCAACCATTGATCAGCTTTTTCCTGAGCGTTTGATTATGGGCGTATCTTCTGGAGACCGTCAAGCAGATTTTCGAGGGTTAGGTATTCCTCATGAAGAAAGAGGAAAGCGATTTGCAGAGGCTTTTCATTATTTAGAAGAAGCGTTAAATAAAGAATTTCCATCTATCCAGTCTGCTTTGGGATCCATTCAAGGAGCAAATGTCGTTCCTAAGCCAACGAAACGTATTCCGACGATGATCACGGGATACAGTCAGCAAAATATGGAGTGGTTTGCACAGTATGGAGACGGCTGGATGTATTATCCTCGTCATCCCCATTTTCAAGCAGAAGCTATTACACAATGGAGGAAACTGGTTGACATCTATTATCCAGGCGTTTTTAAACCTTTTACACAACCTATGCATCTAGATTTGGCAGAAGATCCAAATGAAATGCCAACGCCAATTCGTTTAGGATTTCGAGCAGGTCGTAATACATTAATTGAGCTTCTTTCTGTTTATAAAGAAATAGGAGTTAATCATCTCTTTTTTGCTCTTTTTGATAGCAAGCGTCCGGCTGAAGAAGTTATACATGAGCTTGGCGAAGAAGTGCTTCCGCATTTTCCAGCTCATCTGTAGCTAAAAGTACTTTAGTTGAAGATCCGAACGGGTTAGATTCTTACTGGAGAATCTAACCCGTTCGGATTTTTCCATTGATTTCGTTATGTCTCAATCCCTTTTTATATAGATTTCAAGTTATAGGATATATAAGAAATATGTATTAGAGTTATTGACCCTATGTTCTTTATAATAAAATTATCCATTATCTCCTTGGATGATATAAAGTCGAAAGGAGAAACACGATGAGTGTTGCATTTCTATTTCCAGGCCAAGGCGCACAATATGCTGGTATGCTTCATGATATAAAAAATAAATGGGGATTAGCGACTACGTTTGAAGAAGCAAGTGAGGTTTTAAATCAAGACGTATTATCTTTAGATTCGTCAGAAAAATTAAAATATAATAAAAATGTTCAAATATGTCTTTTTATTGCAGGAGTGGCTGCGGCTAGGTCGTTTAAAAACAAAGGATACTCGCCAGACGTGGTAGGAGGGCATTCTATAGGGGCGTTTGGAGCAGCAGTTGCATCTGAAGTGTTATCTTTTAAAGAAGCTCTTCTTCTTGTGAAAAAAAGAGGGAAACTGATGGAAAATGCTTATCCTGATGGTTATGGTATGGGGGTTGTGATGGGACTGCGTGAACATCAGCTTCTCTCTATTGTACATGAACTATCAACTGATGCAGCTCCTGTGTACGTAGCGAATCTAAATTCTCCCGATCAAATAACGATTTCTGGCACCTTAAAAGCAATCGAGAAAGTTCTTGAAAAAGCATGTAAAAAAGGGGCTAGAAAAACTAAAATGCTTCATGTAACGGTGCCTTCTCACTGTCCTCTTATGGAAGGAGTTTCGAGGGAATTACGAAAAATCATAACGGAAGTGAAAGGAAAGGACCCGTCCGTTCCTTTTATAGGTAACTGTAAAGCTCGGAAATTATGGAAAGCTGCTGATGTTAAGGAAGACTTAGCAGCGAGTGTTGCGATGCCCGTCCGTTGGCATGATACGACGGAAGTTATGTATGAAATGGGCACAAGATTATATATTGAAATGGCTCCAGGAAGAGTGCTAACGGATTTGGCTGCTAAGAGCTTCCCTGAAGCAAGGGCTATTTCGGCAGCCGAATCTACGATGAAAACTTTGCTGATTTTAATGGAAAAAGAAAAAATGTAAGCGTATTAATTTAGAAGTATCAGAAAGGAGCTAGAACATGAGTGGCATAAAAAAAACTTCAAAATCATGGACAACTCGCCGAGATCAAAAAGCAGCTCGCCTTGCGAAAGTAGACCATCTTCTTAAAGAAAAGTTATTGGGTAATGAACACATTATTGAAGCGTTAGAATTGCTTATATCACCCGGAGATAAAGTAGTGCTTGAAGGAGACAATCAAAAGCAAGCATCTTTTTTATCAAAGGCGCTGAATGAAGTAAGCGCTGATAAAATACACGGCCTTCATATGATTATGTCTAGTATTTCACGTCCGGAACATCTCGACATATTTGAAAAAGGAATTGCTGAAAAAATTGATTTTTCGTACGCCGGTGCTCAAAGCCTTCGCGTGTCTCAAATGATTGAAGATGAGACGTTGAAAATGGGAGAAATTCATACATATCTAGAGCTTTACGGACGTCTTTTCATTGATTTAATTCCGAACATTGCCTTAGTGGCTGCTGACAAAGCAGATGCACAAGGTAATTTATATACAGGAGCAAATACGGAAGAAACACCAACCATTATCGAAGCAACCGCGTTTAAGGATGGAATTGTTATTGTGCAGGTAAACGAACTTGTTGAAGAACTTCCGCGAGTTGATATTCCGGCTTCTTGGGTTGATTGTATCGTCGTGGCGGATCAGCCTTATCGATTGGAAGCTTTATTTACGCGAGATCCTCGTCATATTACAGAACTCCAAATTTTAATGGCTATGATGACAATTCGAGGTATCTATGAGCGCCACAGCGTACAATCATTAAATCATGGCATTGGCTTTAATACCGCTGCAATTGAGCTTTTGCTGCCTACTTATGGAGAAAAGTTAGGACTGAAAGGTAAAATATGCAAGCACTGGGCTCTGAATCCTCACCCCACGTTAATTCCGGCTATTGAAAGCGGATGGATTGAGAGCGTGCACTGCTTTGGCGGAGAAGTAGGAATGGAACAATACACAGCAGCGCGTCCAGATGTGTTTTTTACAGGACGCGACGGCAGCCTGCGCTCAAACCGTGCGATGTGTCAAGTGGCTGGTCAATATGCGGTAGATGCTTTTGTAGGATCAACTTTGCAAATAGATGGAGAAGGAAATTCTTCTACCGTCACATCTGGACGTTTGTCAGGGTTTGGCGGAGCGCCTAATATGGGGCATGACCCTAGAGGCCGTCGACATTCTACGCCTGCCTGGTTGGATATGATAAACGAGCAGCACGAACTAGCGAGAGGCAGAAAACTAGTTGTTCAAATGGTTGAAACCTTTCAATCAGGAAATGAGCCTGTTTTTGTGGAGTCTTTGGATGCGATAAAGGTAGCGAAACAAGCAGGCGTAGCTACTGCTCCTGTCATGATTTACGGGGATGATGTGACGCATGTTGTGACGGAAGAAGGAATTGCTTATTTATATAAAGCACAAAGCTTGGACGAAAGAAAAGCAGCGCTTGAAGCAGTAGCAGGGGTAACACCTATAGGCCTTCGATATAACCGAAATAAAGTGGAAAAGATGCGCAGAGATGGCTTAGTGGCTTTTCCCGAAGATTTACAGATTCGCCGTACAGAAGCAAAACGTTCATTATTGGCAGCAAGAAGTGTCGAAGATTTAGTAGAATGGTCGGATGGCTTGTATAATCCGCCTGCTAAATTTAGGAGCTGGTAAGAAATATGCGTATTCAAAGTATTCAAGAAGAGCCAAGACCAGCTGTGTTTTACTCATGTCTAATAGCTAAAATGGCAGTTACCGCTCTGGTTGATGAAGCGGTGCTTACACCTAAGCCTGGGCTTGTAGATGCAGCAACAACTGGATCTCATCAAGATATGAATATTGAGACGCTGTTAACTTCTGCTTATGCTTTACAACCGACCTTTTTACAGATTGCATTATACAGTCAAGGAAAGCAGCCAAGTCAGATGCTAAGGGAAGAAATTGCTCGAATTGGACGCGAGGGCGAACAAATTATGTACGGGGCTACGGATGGTGTTAATACACACAAAGGAGCCATTTGGGCATTAGGCCTACTTGCGTCTGCAACAGCGGTTTGCGGCATTCAAGCATCACCTGCATCCATCACAGAAGCTGCAGGAAAAATTGCTCGTTATGCAGATCGTTTTTGTCCTCTGCATTCATCTAATGGATTTCGTGTGAAAAAACAGTATGGCGCAAAAGGAGCGGCTGGAGAGGCGAAGCAAGGATTTCCTCACGTAATTCATATAGGCTTGCCTGCTTTACATAAAGCTCGCAAGCTAGGCATACATGAAACATCAGCAAGGATTGATACTTTAGTAACACTAATCGCCAACCTTGATGATACGTGTATTTTGCATCGTGCTGGTCCGGTTGTGTTAAAGGAGGTTAAAATGGCGGCATCCAATGTGTTAGAAGCTGGAGGGGTATCTACATCAATGGGAAAACAGCGGCTAGAAGCGTTAGATCATATACTTCTATCATCTAACGCTTCTCCAGGCGGAAGTGCAGATTTGCTGGCTGCTGTATTATTTTTAGATCGAATATCTCTTTTTAAAGAATCGTAAACGTCTGCAGGGAGGAGTGGCTAATGGAAACGTTAGTGTTTAAATACAAAGCCGATCGAAAGTTAACTCAGCGCGCACATGTAGGCGTTGTTGGTTCAGGGGATTTAGAAATTTTAATGGTTCCTTCTGATGAAGAACATGCTCACGTATCAGTACGAACAGGAAGTGAAGGATTTAGTGAAACCTGGAAAGCCGTATTAGACCGGTTCTTTAGTGTTCATACCATTCAAGCGAAAATTGTAATTAATGATTTCGGTGCTACGCCTGGTGTAGTCGCCTTGCGTCTTGCACAAGCTTTGGAGGTGAGTGAAAATGGGAGTGAATAATCAAAGCTTTATTGAGTTAAATGGAAGAGAACGAGCGCAGGCAATCTTAGATCAAGGAACATTCTATGAGCTGCTTGGCCCTTTTGACGGAATCGAATCGCCTCATTTACCTAAGCAAAATATTGTTCCTCAAAGCGACGATGGTGTCATTATAGCAGGTGGGCTGATAGCAGGAGAGCCAGCCGTTGTCATTTCAATAGAAGGAGGGTTTCAAGGGGGAGGCATTGGTGAAGTATCGGGAGCTAAAATTGCAGGAGCTTTAGAACTAGCTCTTAATAATCACAAAAAAGGTGTTCCTGTTAGACCTGTTTTTCTATTCGATACAGGAGGGGTAAGGCTCCAAGAAGCGAATTATGGACTTTTGTCGATATCTGAAATTGGCTCAGCTGTGGTTGCTTTGCGTGAGCATACACCTGTTGTTGGAGTTATTTCAGGAAATGTAGGCTGCTTTGGAGGAATGTCCATCACTGCTTCACTCTTTAGTTATCTCATTATGACAAAAGAAGCAAGGTTTGGCCTTAACGGCCCTGAAGTGATCGAACAAGAAGCAGGAGTTGAAGAGTTTGATGCAAGAGACCGAAGCTTAATCTGGAAAACGATTGGCGGTATTCAACGCTACGAAACCGGGTTTGCAGATACCTTAGCACAGGATGATGTCAAGGCTATTCAGCGAGCGGTTCAAGAGACGTTTCAGAAGAAAGGAAAAGCAACTAGTAAAACAGAACAAGTAGATTTTTACAGACATTTGCTTAGTAAGGTTGATCCTTCAGAAAAACTGGCTCCTGATCAGTTTCAAGAATTGTATAACACAACAAAAAATGAACCTATCCCTTCAACAGTCTCTTACTCGCTTAATGAAGTTCCAGGTAACATGCCCAACAGCCGCGGTCGCGTGTGGATCAACGCCTTAATAAATGATGAAGAAGCAGATTTTGAAATCCCTTCCGTTCTTTATAAAGACGCATTGCTAGGAAGAGAAAAGGTCCGATATATATCGGTTGTACCTAATCCTTATAATCGTTTCTTACGTGCACGGAAAGGGGAAGTAGGACTAGATGAAGGATGGGCAATTGCCAAGCATGTTCGTGAAATAATAAAAGAAGATCGAAATCAATCTCCTCGGCCTATAATCGCCATTGTGGACGTACCGAGTCAAGCGTATGGCTATCATGAAGAACTTCTAGGTATTCACTATGCTTGCGGTGCTGCGGCTGATGCTTATGCAGCAGCGCGCTTAGCAGGTCATCCAGTTATTACGTTAATTGTCGGAAAAGCAATTTCAGGAGCATTTCTGGCTCATGGATACCAATCAAATCGAATTGTGGCTTTAAAAGACGAAGGAGTGAATGTTCACGCCATGTCCAAACAGTCGGCAGCGCGCATTACTAAAAGAAGTATTAAAGAACTTGAAGAAGCTTCAAAGAAAGTCCCGTCCATGGCTTATGATATTGAATCATTTGCCTCACTTGGCGCTTTATATGAGCTGGTTAGCGGTATTCAAGCAGAGCAGCCCACAGAGCGCGACGTTCAAACGATTCAAGATATTTTGACTGGAGCCGTAGAAGATGTACGCCGTGAAGGTGTGTACGATTTAAGCACCCGGCTATACAGTGAGCAAGCAAGGAAGGAAGGGCGAAAAGCTTCTTTATTAGTAAGAGATGAGTTGGAAAAACAATGGAATATATAGCTCATGATTTGCTTCAGTTAAAAGAGGAAGCAATGCTTATCAGTTATACACCTATCCCTGATTGGGTGGAGCATTCTTTAGGGAAGACTCCGTTTGTCGTTGTAAGGCGGGCTGTTCACCGAGATAGCTTGATACCTGTTGGAGTAAGAGGAGAAAGAAGAAATCAGCGTTTTGGAGCATTTGTATCTGAACAGGCCGTTAAACAAAGAATTAGGCCGGAAGATCTCGTTTCTATTTTTCAAAACGGCCACTTTAGAAACATGCCAGCCACAGGTGCTTTAAAAGAAGTTGCTATTATTTTAAAAGATTTTGCGTGGGGACCAACCGGCAGTGTGGGATTCGAATTTGCAAGTGGTGCCGAAGTTGTTACAACAACTAGTGATGTGGATATACTTATTCGCCTTTCTTCTTATTTGTCGGTGGAACAAGCGCAACTGATAGTTAATCAGTTAAAAGAGTGTCCAGTTTCTGTAGATGTACAGGTAGAAACAGAAAAAGGAGCATTTTCTCTGGTGGAATATGCAAGGGGAGAAAAGACGCTGCTTCTGCGTACTGTATATGGACCTTCCTTAGTAAAACTGAATCAATTAGTATAAAAGACGGAAGAGGTATTTGCACCTTTTCCGTCTTTTCTGTCAATACCAGCTTTTTTCCTTGCTTAACAAGCGCTTTGCTTCAAAAAAGAATATTTGAATAAATTTTTTGGTGTTAATGCGAATCGGCAAAATTTTAGAATCTCCCTGTAATTCTTTCATTTTTTTACGAACAGCTGTAAAGTCAAAAAACTTAGAAGCATAATTTTCAAATTTCGGATTTGAAAAGTCTGTTAATCCGATAGAAGCAAAGTGATTTAGTGAGTGAGTAACTGCTCGTCTTATTCGCTGTTCACAAGCTTTGGTTTCGCGATTAATTTCAATGGAAGACGCGTGAGCCCCTAATTTTTTCTCAGCCACATTCACAAAAATATTTTTTAGAGAAGGGAAATGTTTTTCCACACTTTCTCTTTGGTCATAGGTGTACAGAAACTGTAAAATATCCAGTAAATCTTTTGCACCATTTTCTCCTACAATACCTAACTCGGCTAATAAGAATTTACCTACATCGTATAGATGGGCTTGTTTCGTTACCGGCTGGCTTGAAGGGGGAGCGTGATGAGCTGTCGCTAAACTATTCAAGGAGGTTTTAATGTCATCGATTGATTTCTCAAGGGAGATTCGTTCCATTACTTTTCGAATAACCGTTAAAATTTCAATTCGGTTAATTGGTTTTGTAATATAGTATTCAATTCCTAATGAGTAGGCTTCTCCTATCAATTCTTTGGATTCCACCTGTGAAATCATAATCATTTTTCCTTTAAATGAATCTTTTAAATGACGAATCGTTTCGATTCCGTCACGTCCTGGCATAAGTAAATCGATAAATAAAATATCAATTTGTTTTAAATTTAACGTAGAGGCATCTAAAAAGCTTCCGTCGACGACTTCTTCTACAACTTCTCCTAAATCCTCATCTTCAATCAGCTGACTGAGCGTTGAACGAATAGCTGAATCGTCATCTGTAATACAAAATCGCATAAACTCATCCTTTCTGAATTAAATTACGAAGGGGGATTTGAATGATAAACGTCATTCCGCTGTCTTCTTGTGTAGCTTTAATCGTACCTTCAAGTTCTTGAACAATATCTTTTACATAAGAAAGACCAATGCCAGTAGAGGGGTTTCCAAATTGATCGTATTTTGAGGTGAAACCAGGTTCAAAGATAGCTTTTTCGTACTTTAAAGGTACTCCAGGACCGTTGTCTTGTACATGAAATTCTACATGTTCAGCTTGTCTATGTACCGATAAAACAATCCTTCCTTCATCTTTAATCGCTTCCACTGCGTTGGCTACCAAGTTATTAATGATCGATAAAATGGTGTAAACGTGGTAGCTGAAATGTTCCCCGTTTACAGAAGAAAAAAAGGTAATTTGTTTGTGAAGAGAATCGGCATATTTTTTGTTGATGCGTACGATCAGCTCGATTAATTCCTCTGCTTTCATATAATTTTGGAAACTTTCATTTGAAATTGTTTTAGATAAGCCCGCAAAAATACGCTGGTTGTCTTTTTTTACTTCGTGAATATCTCCCGCAATCCGAAGCGCTTTTTTACTGAGCATTTGGTTTAGCACAGAATGATCTTTTTCCTGCTGATTTAATACGCGGTATAAATCATACGAAGCTTTTGTAATCGCTTCTGTATTATGAAGGGTCTTTTTTAAATGAACGGTTTCTTCATAAAGGCTTGTAATGAGCATTAGCATGTGCTCATTTTGTTTGCGAATTTGACGTTCTCGTGACTGTGATTCATAAATCGTCATCATATTAAAAAAGCTAAGTACAATGAAGCTGTGAGCAAAAGCAATAACGGCCATGTCAGATAATGAATCGACATGGATTGTTGTGTGCAAAACTATATACTGCGCAGTTAGTTCCACTACATCAGCAGCAATTTCAATGATGAGTCCAATCACTCCAATTACAATAGCACTATAGTTCATGCGGCTTACTTTAAAAACAAAAAATAAAAGTGCATACGTAAAGTAGAAGAAAAACGTAGGGTAATGCGTATGTGCAGAAACCGCAAATTGAAAATGATCGAGCATGATATAATCGAGCATGATGCGAAAGAGAACGACACTTAAAGCGGTTAACAAGCCCCCGGCTAAAACGGTTTTTCGTTTTAAAAGCAACAGGAAAAAGAAAAATGTAGGAGCTCCAAATGTAATTCGAAATGTTTCATTTAACGGATAAAATTTTAACTCTCCCGCCAGCGGGACAGTAATGAGCATGAGCAATAAAATGTACGGATCTTTTCGAATGAAAGATTTAAAATTCAGATAATTCCACCTCCTGAAGTGATTCGTGAATTAGTATACATTGTGACAGCGTCCAGCACAATGGAGAAGAGTGCCAAAGATAAAAATATAATTACAAAAAGTTTTGTAGGTTTTTGTATGCTCTCGTAGGTTGCATTGTACATTAAAAACGAAAATGAAATTCCGCTTTATGAAAGCGCTTTAAAATAAAAAGTTAATTAAGTGATGAGGTGATTTTAATGAAAAGAGAAATTGAACAGGAAATGTCTTACTTACACGTCACTGCAAAAGAGCAGTTACATGAGTGGGTAGAGCAAATAAAAGAATTTTCTTCAGAAGGAAAAACGGCTGATTACATTCCAGCTCTGAAAGATATGGACTCGTCTCAATTAGGTATTTGTTTGATTGGTGCTGACGGAACTGTTATCCAGTCTGGAGATTATGAATCGGTATTTACTCTTCAAAGTATTTCTAAAGTCATTAGCTTTATAGCAGCTTGCTTATGCTGCGGCATTCCTTATGTGCTAGAGAGAGTGGATGTAGAGCCAACTGGAGATGCATTTAATTCTATTATAAGACTGGAAATGCATAAACCAGGAAAGCCGTTCAATCCTATGATTAACGCGGGTGCTTTAACGGTTTCATCTCTTTTATCTGGGGAGACGGCAAAAGAAAAATTAAGCTATTTGTTTGATGTGATAACAATGCTTACCGGGAAAACACCAATCATTAATGAAACGGTCTTTGAATCAGAATGGCAAACGTCTCATCGAAATCGTGCGCTTGCCTACTATTTAAAAGAAACGAACTACTTACAAGGAGAAGTAGAAGAGGTTCTAGAGGTTTACTTAAAGCAGTGCTCAATTGAAGTAACGACTGAAGATATTGCACTGATTGGATTAATCCTGTCATTAGATGGATATCATCCAGTGTTTCACAAACAAGTAATTCCAAAAGAAGTAGCTAAATTAACAAAAGCGCTCATGCTTACATGCGGTATGTATAATGCTTCAGGAAAGTTTGCGGCATTTGTTGGTATGCCAGCTAAAAGCGGTGTATCGGGAGGAATCATGTCATTGGTGCCACCTAATACGAAAAAGCAGTCTCCATTTCCAGACGGATGCGGTATCGGAATATACAGTCCAGCTATTGATGAGTACGGGAATAGCGTAAAAGGCGTTACGCTGCTAAAAAAAATCGCAAAAGAATGGGATTTGAGTATTTTTTAGTCTATTTACGTACTCTTCATTCGCTTCAATAATATAAACACCAAGAGAAAAAACTTTCATGTTGTGCATTTGTTCTACCAAATTTTTTAATGAGGTGATAGGCATGCAACAAGCAGTCGAAAGTGTGATTAGCGTCATCAATGATTTTTTTTGGTCGAATTTATTAATTATTTTACTTGTATCAATTGGTATTTATTTTACGATTCGCTCTCGTTTTTTGCAGTTTCGCATGTTGAAAGAAATGGTCCTTGTTTTGAAAGAAGGACGAGCGGCTAAAGGTGGAGGAGTCTCTCCGTTTCAAGCTTTTTGCATAAGCATGGCAGCTCGAGTAGGAACGGGAAATATTACAGGGATAGCGATTGCTATTGCACTTGGTGGCCCGGGTGCTGTATTTTGGATGTGGATTATTGCCATTATCGGTTCAGTATCAAGTTTTGTAGAAAGTACACTCGCTCAAATTTATAAAGTAAAAGGATCAAACGGGTTTCGAGGAGGACCCGCTTATTATATGGAAAAAGGGTTAAATAAAAGGTGGATGGGCGGGCTATTTGCTGTACTCATTACACTATCATTTGGCCTAGTGTTTAACGCTGTGCAGTCTAATACGATTACGCTAGCATTTGAGAACTCTTTTGGAACGAGCCGCTTGTTGGTTGGGATTATTATGACAGTTATATTTGCGGTAATTATTTTTGGCGGAATCAAACGCATCGCCAAGATATCGGAATACATCGTGGTCGTATTAGCCGTTTTATACATTGGAATGGCTCTGTTCATTATCTTTAAAAATATCGATCAAATGCCTGCGGTTCTATCTCTAATTGTGAAAAATGCATTTGGATTTGAACAGGCGCTTGGGGGGTCAATTGGTGCAACGTTAATCAACGGAGTAAAGCGCGGACTGTTTTCCAATGAAGCAGGAATGGGAAGTGCTCCCAACGCCGCGGCAACTGCAGTGACGAGCCATCCAGTTAAACAAGGTCTTATCCAAGCATTTGGTGTCTTGACGGATACACTCGTGATTTGTACAAGCACAGCATTTATCGTTCTCTTATCCCCCGCCTATAAGCAGGGACTAAGCGGCATTGAACTAACGCAAGCTTCTCTTAGTACCCATATTGGCTCTTGGGCATCAGGGTTTTTAGCTATCATGGTATTTCTATTTGCTTTTAGTACGCTAATTGGCAATTATTATTATGGAGAAACGAATATTGAGTTTTTAAATTCAAATAAGTTGTGGCTTTGGTCTTATCGTGTAGGTGTTTTAGCGATGGTTATTTTTGGATCGATCGCTCAGCTTCAGCTTGTATGGAATTTGGCAGACTTATTTATGGGGATGATGGTAGTCGTGAACTTGATTGCTATTTTTCTATTATCGAAAGTGGCATTTTCCGCCTTGCATGACTATACTGAGCAAAAAAAGGAAGGAAAAAATCCAGTCTTTTATAGAGATGCGTTAGAAAACAATCAAAATATCGAATGTTGGGAAAGAGAATCTGCTCCGCCCCCTTCTGAAAAAGAGAATATTATCTAAAAAAAGTTCAGCCAATTGGCTGAACTTTTTTTATGCGTTTTTCTTTAATTCAGTTTGCGCAGTGCCTTTAGAAAACAATGTTTCTTTCACGCCGTTAGTTGCTGCTTTTGTTTTGGCCGAAAAGATTGGATTTAAAATAACAACTACGAGTAAGTTAGATAATAATCCCCAGAATCCTTCATAAAGACCAAATGAATTTCCTGTGGCATGTACGGTAAACGTCACAACCAGCCCTACTACTAATCCAGCAATCGTACTTTCTTTCGATTGATTTCTCCAGAACAGACTGATAACGATAGCCGGGAAGATTTGTACCATACCGGATACCCCTAGTAACTGTAGGGAAACAAGTGCTTGAGGGAATAATAAACCGAATAAAAGTGCCAGTCCAATAACAACGAAAACCATCGAACGAGTAACCATTGTTAATGTTTTACCCTGTACATTTGGATTAATTAAATCTCTGAATATATTATTTGCAAATAAGTTAGACGCTCCGATAGCCATGATAGAACATGGAATTAATGAAGCAAGAGCAATCGTTGCATAAGCTAACCCTTGGCCAATGCCGCCATATGAATATTGAATTAAGGTTAATAATGCTAATCTAGGATCCGTTGTATCTTGAGGTAATACTTGATAAGCAATAAATCCTAAGAAGATGACTAGAATTAAAACAATATTGTAAAGCGGTAAGAAAATAGCATTTTTACGAAGCGAATCTGCACTTTTAGCAGTGAAAACACCTGTAGCAGCGTGGGCCCACATGAATAAAGCTAAAGCAGATACGAGTGATGCTGTAATAAACCATGGAATGCCTTTAGGTCCTTGTGTTGGGATCGTTAATAGCTGAGGTGAATCCTTTGCAACATTGTCGATCATGTTGCCCCAGCTTCCAAAATGCATAATTGGCAGAGAAACAACCATAAATAACATAATCGCCCATACTAAAATATCTTTAATAATTGCCGTATATGTGGGACCTTTAATTCCGCTGAAAAAGGTATAAAGAGCCACAAGAAAGAATGAAAGAATAACGACTGCTTTTACGTTAATGTAGCCAGTTCCTGCAACGCGAAGAGTATCTTGAATACCGCTAAGCTGAAGATCAATATATGGAATGAGCATCAATACACCTACTATAGCAATTAAAGAGGAGAGAAATTTACTGCTAAAACGTTCTCTGGCATAATCAGCAAGCGTAGTAAGTTTGTGCTTTTTAGCAACAGTCCAAAGCTTTGGAAGAAAAAAGTATGAAATTAAAAAGGCTAAAACAGAGTAAGGAATAGCAAAAAATGCGATGCTTCCCCCCTGATAAGCTGTACTTGTAAGACCTAGGAATGTATAAGCAGTATATAAATCTGCTCCTACTAAAAGCCAGACGAGCAGGCTTCCAAAACGTCTTCCACCTACAGCCCACTCTTCAACTGAGCTTCTAGATGATTTGTCACGTCCCGCTATAAAGCCAATTGCGATAACGACAAGAACAATTGCTGATGTGATTAAAAGTGCGGTTAAATTTCCTTGCATTATTCAATGTCCCCCCAAGATTTTTGTAAACGATAAATGATAAATGTACACACAGGCGTTAAGAAGACCCATAAAAATAACCATAAATGCAAAAGAGGTAATCCAAAAATAATTGGATGAATGTTATTTACAAAAGGTAAAAAAACGAATTGAGCAATAAATGGAATGATGAATAAAATAAAAATTATGAATTTTCTGTTCAATTTTACTCCTCCTACTAAAAATTTATCTAACAATGTTCACTATGATAGCAAGTCTGACATGGTAAAGCAATAAGTTTTTTGAAAATTTCGTTATAATCTATGGAAATTTTTTTAGAAAAACAAAAAAGAGGTTATGGTGGGAGTATATTTGAAATGATTACGAAGGAAAAAAAGGGGGATAATCTAAGCGAAGTTGCTCTTGAAGCAAAAAGAGAACGGTAAAGAAGAAATTTAGTTTTGACCGGGAAGTTTTTATTATTTCGCTGAGATAAAGTATATTGCTATTGCATCATAAGAAAAGAATTTGTATGTTCAAATAGAGATTCATGGAAAGAATAAAACAGAGCAAATAAAAAAACTAGACAATAAGTGCTTGTCTAGTTCCACCACTCTGTCAGTGGTCCTTTGTCGCCATAAACAGGATCTGTTGTAGGAATAGGTACTTGTGCAATTTCATCAAATACGTGAGGGCGATCAGTTTGTTTTCCTGTTCTTAAATTGTAATCCATGCCCTCTGGATAAGCTCCAACCACTTTAAAATCAGCAGTTGACTGCAGACGCATATGCCCTGTTCCTGCAGGAAGTACGAGCACATCGCCAGCATGCACCACGATATTTTCCCCCATATGTCCACCTAGTTTTAAACGTGCAGATCCGCTAATTACACCTAGTGCTTCATGAGAATTACTGTGGTAATGGTGAAAATCATGTATGCCGCCTACCCAGCTGTTTTTCCAGTTGTGAGAATTAAAAATGCTCTCCACTTTCTCTTTCTTACTAATAAATACGTGTTCATACAACAAAACTGGAAGACGAGGGTGATTTGGAATGGTTCCGTCGTCATCAAAATAAAGAACTTTTACATTTGCATAATTCATAAGCATCCCTCTAACAATCTTTTTTCGTAATTTTCCCTGTTTTGTGCTTGCGTAAACAGAGAAGTTTGCTCGAAGTACTTCATTTGTTGCGAAGTGCATGATATGTAGGTTTTAACGTTTTCCTAAAAGAAGTCTCCCACTTCAAGCGTAGCTAAGCGGTGGGCAGTTCACTTTAGTATCTTTTCTTCATATTGTATATAAGTAAAGGGTCTAGTGCAAGAATTCTATGGATATATAGCTGTTAATTCTTATTATGTAAATGAATATTATATATTAATATAATTTTTAGAAGGTAATCTGCTCGTGGAGTAAAAGAATCAAACAACAAGAAAAGTTAGGATTTTAGTTGTTTTTTTTTGTAATTAAAAAGAGATTTCAGAAGTTTTATTCGGAATTTTACGAATAATTTATTATCTTTATAAAAGTAATGTAAACATTTTTGTGTATTGAGTAATAGAAATGAATGTTATATACTGATAAAAAATATATTCCTATATGTGACTGGCGCAACATGGATGACCATGGGGGAGCATATAGCGTATAAGCCGCGCGCCTGGGCAAACACTTGAGAAAATTCCGCAAGTGTTTTTTTTATTTTCCTAGGGAAGAGGAGTAGATTTGGATGAGCAATATGCAAAGGAAGATGGGAACATTTGCTTTAACCATGACAGGCATAGGTTCGATTATCGGTTCAGGGTGGCTGTTTGGAGCATGGAAAGCAGCTCAAATTGCGGGACCCGCGGCTATTTTTTCATGGGTTATTGGAATGGTGGTTATTTTGACCATTGCCCTATCATATGCTGAACTGGGCGCGATGTTTCCACAAGCAGGGGGGATGGTTAAATATCCTCAGTATTCACACGGATCATTTATTGGTTTTTTGGCTGCTTGGGCTAACTGGATTTCAATCGCTTCAACGATAACAGTGGAGGCTATTGCATCTGTGCAATATATGAGTACTTGGCCCTGGAAGTGGGCTCGCTGGACTCATGAATTGGTAGACAATGGCATTTTAACGTCCAAGGGGTTGGCAGTTGCGTCTTTGTTATTATTCGTTTACTTTTTTGTGAACTATTGGACGGTAAATCTCTTTGCTAAAGCAAACTCATTTATTACGATTGTTAAATTAATTATTCCTGGTTTAACGGCAGGGGCTTTATTTTTCGCTGGTTTTCATAGTGGAAACTTTTCAAGTGAGCATGGGGTTGCCCCTTATGGGTGGGCCAGTGTTTTAACGGCAGTGGCAACATCAGGTATTGTGTTTGCATTTAATGGGTTTCAAAGTCCTGTAAATATGGCAGGAGAAGCAAAATCACCTAATAAATCGATTCCGATAGCTGTAATTGGTTCAATTTTTATTGCAGGAATTGTATACATTATATTGCAAATTGTCTTTATCGGAGCAGTAAGTCCGTCATCAATTGCTGATGGATGGAATCATTTGAATTTTAATTCTCCTTTTGCTGATTTAGCGATTGCGCTTGGAATTAACTGGCTAACAATTGTGTTATACGCAGACGCATTTGTTTCTCCTTCCGGCACAGGTGCTACATATACGGCAACTACTTCTAGAATGTTATACGGGATGCAGCAAAATGGATACTTGCCAAAGATATTTGGTACTCTTCATCCACTTTACAATGTCCCGCGCCCAGCTATGTGGCTGAATTTAGCAGCTTGCTTCTTGTTTCTCTTTTTATTTAGAGGATGGGGTGTCTTAGCAGAAGTGATCTCAGTAGCGACGCTTATCTCTTATATTATGGGTCCTGTAGCGCTTATAACATTAAGAAAAACGGCTTCACACTTTTACCGTCCATTTTATTTAAAAGGGGCATCAGTTATTGCGCCATGCGGCTTCGTTTTTGCTTCCTTGACGCTTTACTGGGCAAGGTGGCCACTTACAGGTGAAGTGATCTTTATTATGGCAATTGGCCTGCCTGTTTATTTTTATTACCAAGCGAAAAATAAATGGGTGGGCTTTAAAAAAGAATTTTTAACCGGGGCTTGGATGCTTATCTATTTAGCGTGCATGATTTTTATTTCCTACATAGGAAGCGAAAAATTCGGAGGCAAAAATATTTTGCCTTTCGGATGGGATATGCTAGTGATTGCTTGCGTATCATTAGCTTTTTATTACTGGGGAATTAAAAGCGGCAAATCTAACCGATATATGAAAGAAGCTGAACAAATCAATCAAGAAAATTTTAAATCTAAATAAAAAAACACGAGCCCGTGCTCGTGTTTTTTTATTTAGGTCAGTGGAGAATTTAGACTTAGTTTTTATCAAAATATTGTAAAAAATATAGATTTTAAGGTTTAAGTATTTATACAGGGGGAACCTTTATTTGGGATAAAGTTCTAAAAAAACAAAATAAAGGGGATTGGGAAGCTGTGAAAAAAATGAATGTTTTGGCTTTGGCTTTTGTACTTATGCTAGTATTAGCGGCTTGCAACAGTTCTAAGGAAACGGGAGGATCCACTTCGGCTAAAAATAAGACGATTGAAGCATCCATTGACAGCGCTTCTTACATTTTAGTAGATAGTGATGAAGGAGCTACAAGTGAAGAAAAAGGGCTGTTGAAAGTTGATTTAAAAGTGAAAAATGTATCCAAAAACAGTATATCTTTATCAGATTATGACGGTGTGTATTTATACGAAGGAGATGAACAGCTGTCTCCAAAAACGGGAGTGAACAGTCGTGAGCTTGGACTAGAAAGCAGTGCATCTGACAAGATTGGCGCTGGAAAGCAAAAAAAATTAACATTTGTCTTTGAAGTCAAAAAAGATAAAAAGTACAAAATTGGGCTTCAGCCAAAATCATCTGATTATGATGAAGAAATCGACGAAGTGACATTAACACTGGATACGAAAAAATACGCCAAAAGCTATAATAAGCTGCAAGACCCAGAAAAAGCTCTGCAAGCTTACACAGAAGTCCTTTACTTAAACAAAGAAAACGTAGACTATGATAAATATGTAACAGCAGATAAAACAGCTGTCATAGAAGAACAGAAAAAAGCGTTTAATGAGGAATTAAAAGGTGCGTTTTCTAACAGTTTAACCGACAAAGCAAAAAAAGATTTTTTTAACATGTATAAAGATGTTTTAAAAGAAAAAGCAAGCGTGAAAACAAATGTGATTGCGAATGCAAATAATAAAGCCGTAGTAGAAGTGGAGTACACTACTCTTGATTTATCAGACTTATATTCATACGTATCGCAGCTTAAGCGAGCATACACAGATGAAACGAAAGATTACGATACAGAACACTCTGAAGAGTTTGCGGCTTCTAAATTCAAAGATATTGTAAATGAATTAGAAACGAAAGAAGGAAGGCGTCCCCTACGAATTTTTATGGTGAAAGAAGATGAGAAATGGACTGTAAAATCAAGTGACCTATACAGTGATTCTTTAGGTAAAACGTTTGGATCAAGCTATATTCGATAGACAAAAAAGAGAAGAATTTTTCTTCTCTTTTTTGTTTTCTGTAAATAAATCAACGAGCTTTTTGTAAAGCTAAATTTATCAAAATATGCTAGTATAGGTTCATTCATTCTTTTATTCTTATTATGATAGGCATCAATGGAGGTTCTTACTAATGAAAGCAAATTATTGTAAAGATACAAAGGCAGTTCGAACGAGCCGCATTTTTCCTAATGATATTAATAATCACAATACGTTATTTGGCGGAAAGTTAATGAGTGATATTGATATGATTGCGTCCATTTCAGCTTATCGTCACAGTCGTACAGAGTGTGTGACAGCTTCAGCAGACTCTATTCATTTTCTGCACCCTATTACGCCTCAGGATTCTGTATGTTTGGAGTCATACGTATCATGGGCAGGTCGTTCATCCATGGAAGTGTTTGTGAAAGTGATTAAAGAAAATTTAAAAACCGGGGAGCGTCAAATTGCAGCTACATCATTTTTAACTTTTGTGGCAATGGATGATGATGGAAAGCCCCGCGCAGTACCGGAGCTTATTCCAGAAACAGAAGAAGAAAAATACCTGTTTCAAACGGGGGCAGATCGCGCTACCACGCGTAAACAAGTGCGTAAAAAAAGCAATGAACTAGCCTCGGTATTGGATTTAGGACAACCTTGGTAGCATAAAAGAGAGGCTGAGACAAAAGTGTTTTAGCTCAAATGAAAAACGAACCAGTGATCAACATGTTTGATTAGTGGTTCGTTTTTTTTGTTATGGTAAACGTAGGTTTCATCTGTTTTGTTCCTTCTAGCAGCTGATTGGAGGGCAAGAGGAAGACTAAGGGGGGAAAAGCGAAAGAGACGAGGAGGCTCATCGTCCACCTGCGGAAAGCAAAGTCTTGCACAGAAATCCACTGCGGTGTCACAAGCGGTTCGACTTATATATCCCATTTGTTCGTCTTTAGATTGGATTCATTTAGTTATGTCTTAACCTCTCTTTTATATTTGATGAATCTCCTCTCCTGAACGAGAGGAGGAAATAAAATTATATGAAATTTATTTTCGTTCATGGTAATATGAATTTAATATAATTTTCTAAAAAGTTTAAAAAGTACAACATTTATAAAGGAAGGTGTCGTGTCTAATGGTAACAGTAGAAGCAGCAGAAAGACAAAACAGCAGCACTGCCCTGCGCCGTGATGTAAAGTTTCTCGGTCAATTGTTAGGGAAAGTTCTGGTTCACCAAGGTGGAGAGGAACTGCTCAGCAAAGTAGAAAAAATACGCGAAGTAGCAAAATCACTTAGAGAAAACAAAGATGAAGTTATCTATAAAGAAATAAAAAATGAAATCGTTACTCTTGAACAGCCGATGCGCGAGCAGGTTATTCGGGCGTTTGCAGTTTATTTTCATTTAGTTAATATTGCAGAGCAAAATCATCGAATTCGTCGCAGACGCGAATATCAGCAGCAAGAAGATTCTATTATGCAGCCGGGCTCATTGGAAAGTGCCGTTGTTTCGCTTAAAAATAATGGCGTGGCGCCAGACGTAATTGCTAACTTGCTTCAAACTCTATCTCTAGAGCTCATCATCACTGCTCATCCAACAGAAGCCACTAGACGAAGTGTCCTTGATATTCATAAACGAATGGCTGAGCTTCTAAAAAACTTGGATAATCCAACGTTAACAAAACGTGAACGTACGGAAATTGAAGAAAGACTGTTTAGCGAAGTATTAATTTTATGGCAAACAAATGAACTGCGAGATCGCAAGCCGACGGTAATGGATGAAGTATCCAATGGATTATATTATTTTGATGAAACGTTATTTGAAGTGCTTCCTCAACTTCATCAGGAGTTGGAAAATTCATTGCAGGAGAATTACCCTGAAGAAAATTGGAAGGTGCCTAATATTCTTCGATTTGGTTCATGGATTGGCGGAGACCGAGATGGAAATCCAAATGTAACTCCTAAAGTAACGTGGCAAACGCTTGTCAAACAAAGGAAGTTAGCTATTCGTAAATATAAAGAGTCGCTTACTCAATTGAGACAAAGGTTAAGTCAGTCTACAAAAAGAGTCGCAGTTTCAGATAATCTTCTTGATTCTATTAATCAAGAAATATCGCTGCTGCCTGAGAAAAAGCGATGGAGAATCAAACACGAGGTATATCGCTGCAAGCTTACGATTATGCTTCATAAATTAAATTTAGTTGGAGAATCGGAAGCAGGCTATCAAAGGTCGGAAGAACTTCTACATGATTTATTTCTAATCAAAGATAGCTTGCAAAAGCACCAGCCTCAGGATTATCAGTTAAAAAGCTTATGTAAGTTAATTCGCCAAGTTGAGCTGTTTGGTTTTCATTTAGCAACGCTTGATATCCGTAATCACAGCGGGGAACATGAAGCGGCAATCAAAGAAATTTTCCATGCTGTTTCTTTAGCTGAAGATTATTCAGCGTTAACGGAAGAGAAAAAAGTTGAGCTGCTAGGTAAAGTTCTTCAAGACCCAAGACCTGTGATATCGTTTGTAGAGAATTACTCTAAAGAAACGCAGCAAGTAATTGAAGTATTTAACATGATTCATCGAGCACATAAAGAATTTGGAGAAAGATCTATTGAAGTCTACTTAATCAGTATGACCCAGTCTGCAAGTGACTTGTTAGAAGTTATGGTACTCGCCAAAGAAGCGGGTATTTACCGCCTTCATGCAGATGGCCGCATTGAAAGTAAGTTAAATATAGCTCCGCTGCTTGAAACGATTGATGATCTCACAGCGGGTCCTAAAATCATGGAACAGCTATTTCAATTAGATTTTTATCGTGAGCACTTAAGGAAACAGCAGGATTTGCAGGAAATTATGCTTGGCTACTCAGATGGAAGCAAAGATGGAGGAACGCTTACTGCTAATTGGAAGCTCTATAAAGCGCAGCAGGAAATTCACGATATGGCGAGGAAGTATCAAGTTCGTCTGAAGTTTTTCCATGGCCGAGGCGGCTCACTAGGCCGAGGAGGTGGACCGTTAAACCGAAGCATTTTATCTCAGCCTGTTGAGACGCTAGGAGACGGTGTGAAAATTACAGAGCAAGGAGAAGTTCTTTCTTCTAGATATGCTTTATATGACATTGCCTACCGAAGCCTTGAACAAGCGGTCTCAGCTCTTCTTACAGCGGCAGCAAATGTTTCTCAAGAAGCTGAACAATGTGATATTCGTACACATGAATGGGAAGAAACAATGGACGAGATTTCAACTGCTTCTTTACGTAAGTATCAAGAGCTTGTTTTCAAAGATCCAGACTTTTTAACGTATTTTAAACAAGCTACACCTCTTCCTGAGCTGGGGGCTTTAAATATTGGGTCACGTCCAATGAGTCGAAAAGGAAGTGATCGCTTTGAAGACTTGCGAGCGATTCCGTGGGTATTTGCATGGACGCAAAGCAGACAGCTGCTTCCAGCCTGGTACGCTGCAGGTACGGGCTTACAGCATTTAGTAGAGAAATCTGGAGATATACAGCTTCTTCAGCAAATGTATAAAGAATGGCCATTTTTCCGCTCGACCGTCGATAATCTGCAAATGGCCTTAACAAAAGCAGATTTAATGGCAGCAAAAGAATACACGGAAATGGTACAAGACCCGGCTATTTCAGAGCGGATTTTTACCGCTATTAAAAAAGAGTATAATCTCACAAAAGAAATGATTCTTCAAATCACAGGTCAAAAAGAATTAATGGATCATCTTCCTACGATTAAAGAATCTATTAAATTACGAAATCCGTATGTGGACCCTCTAACATTCTTACAAGTTAAGGTCATTTCCAAGCTGCGTGAAGATGAGGCTGGAACGTTAAATGAAGAACTTTTAAAAGAAGCGTTATTAACGATTAACGGCATTGCAGCAGGGTTGCGTAATACAGGCTGATGATACCAAAAGACACCTCAAGAAAATAAAAGAGGTGTCTTTTGCTTATTCTTCTCACATAAAGAACTGCCTGTCAGTTCCCTCTCTTTTAAAGAGAACTTCCGCCTGTTAAATAGGCACTGAGAAAAATCAATGATAGAATAGAAAAAAGATGGAAATATTCTACAACTGAATACGAGTGATGGGGAACTAGATTGAATATGGAGGACGAGGACAATGGTAAAAAATTCGCAAATCTTCATTGAAGCTGACTCCGAGAATTCTGTATTTATTGGACTGGAATTTTGTGAGTATACACAAAAAATGAATCCTACTTGTTTGTCCAAACAGCATATAAATGTGTTTATTCATCCGGAAGAACTCACCGTGGAATTTAAGAAAACAAAAAGTGATAGAACTATCGATGATTTTCATCTCATGCATATCGTTCCGGTTCATTGCTTTAATTATTTATTATGTTCGATTTCGCAAGGTATTGTTACAGATGTTCAGCTGAAAGCGGTTGGCCATCAAGGAGAAACGTTGTTTGAAGAAAATCTTACATTAAAGTTTCATGAAAAAGCGACGGATTATGAAGAAACCCTCTCATTTTTCAAGCATTTAAATCAAGAAATACAAAAGCAGACGAAAAAATATACAGCCAGTTATATGAGCTCATAATAAAGCAAGCTGCGGTTTTTAAAACCGCAGCTTTTATTCGTTTAACCGAAAAAATTATGTTAGAGATGCTTACAAATCAAGAGATTTTTCAGTGGGAAATTGATAAAGTAAAACTAAGAGAAATCAGTGGACAGAAAAGCTTTTAGCGGCTGGCCGCTCTTTATTCAATATATAAGGGTTAGGTTTTAAGGTTAAAAAAATAGCGATGAATACGTATTGTCGTTGTAGATGAAGTGCTAAGGTCGCTCTATCTGCAATCATGTAGAATCTTCGCGCGCTTATAGTCTGTTTTACGGAACGAAAAAGCTGCGGAAATAGAAGCACTCCTTCTATTTCTGCGGTTTTTTTTATAAACAAGAAATAAATTTACTTATTGTACGGAGGCGATGCAGATGATTAAAGATTTAGTATTGGCTAAGGAATGGCTGCCTGCAGCTTATTCACATGATTTAACAGATCAGCCCTTGCAAGTAACGATTTTAGAAGAGCGAGTTGTCCTTTTTCGCACAACTAATGCTATTAAAGCATTTAAGGATTTGTGCATCCACCGCGGTGCAGCGTTATCTCTTGGAAAAGTGGTAGATGATTGCATTGTATGCCCTTATCACGGATGGAAATACGATGATGCCGGGGCTTGTGTGAAAATTCCTCAACAGCCGCCGGGAAGAGCTATTCCTTCAAAAGCAAAAGCACAGGTGTATGACTGCGTTGAAAAGTACGGGATTATATGGGTGAAGATGAACAGCGAGGCAAGTGATACTCCTCTTCCCCTGTATGATGAACATCTTAACTCCGGATTCAAAACGGTTTGCGCCAGCCCTCATACTCTGCAGGCAGCAGCTCCTCGTGTCGTAGAAAACTTTCTAGATGTAAGCCATTTGGCTTTTGTTCACGAAGGAAGCCTGGGGCACTCTGACTACGCCGAAATTCCTGATTATAAGGTGCATTGGAAAGATAACCGATACGTTTCTGATGAAATCGCTGTGTACGCAGATGCAGATGGCACGGGTAACTTTGCGACTATTTATTATACCTTTGAAATTCTTCGTCCTACCGTTGCAAGGTTGAAAAAAGTTAACTACGAAACGGGTGAAATCTTTTCAATGCTGTTTGCGGTTTTACCTGAAGAGGAAAGAAAGTCCACCGTGTTTGCGCTGGTTTCTAGAAACTATTCGTTTGATGCACCTGATCAATATTTCCGCGATTTTCAGCAGCTTATTATTGAACAAGATACCAGTATTGTGGAAAGTCAAAAACCAGAAGAGCTGCCGCTTGACTTACAAGCAGAGCTTCATTTGAATCCGGACCGACTGAGTATTGCGTATAGAAGATGGCTCGGCGATTTAGGAGTAACCTTTGGAAGTGACATAGGAGAAAGATTAAAAAAAGCTGCTCAATAAAAAAAGAAGAAAGGAGTCTCCTTTCTTTTTTTATGTATGCTCACGGATAAGCTGCTGATAGCTATTAAAAAGGGTAGGATATGTTAATTGGCTTAAAATGACGCATGAAAGCGTAGCAGACGCTAGAATAGTAAAAACGATAAGCAGCTGGAATTTGACAGCTTGTATCGGATCTGCCCCTCCAATAATCTGGCCTGTCATCATACCCGGAAGCTGAACGAGTCCAATTGTTTTTTGACTTTCTACAGTAGGAATCATGCTAGCTTTGATTGCGGCATTTAAAATACTATGAATAGCTTGTTTAGGAGTGCCGCCAAGCGCCAGAATCAATTGAATTTCGTCTCGTCTTCTATTTACTTCAGCATCTAACCGATTTAAAAATAAATTGGCCAAAATCATCGAATTTCCAATAATCATACCGCTGACAGGAATGATATATCGTGGAGTAGCAGGGATAATATGTAGTCCGAGCATAACGCTTTGGGTCAGGATTTCTACAATAAAAA
This sequence comes from Priestia sp. YIM B13490, assembly GCF_042787735.1. Lineage (NCBI taxonomy): Bacteria > Bacillati > Bacillota > Bacilli > Caryophanales > Bacillaceae > Priestia > Priestia sp. YIM B13490. The sequence goes on along the minus strand of NZ_JBHZOT010000002.1, from coordinate 713,659 downwards.
GAGTGACAAATACACGAAAAAAAGCTTTAAATCCCTGCTTTTTTTTCTTTACAACATTTTGGGAAGCGACTGTCAGCATAAGGAATAAAATGAAGATCATAAAAGCAGGGTGATTCGCGTCAAAAATAAACGATAAAACATATCCGATCACTAACAGCTGAACGGCTGCTCGAATACTGGCAATAATAATATCTTTTTCGAGTCCTATACGAAAAGATTTTGATAAAAAAAGAGCAATAAAAACAAAAACAATGGTAAAAATCAGTGAAAGTGAACTCATAGAAAGGCTCCTTCAATAAATTGTTTTGTTTCAGCTTTTACAGGAGCATGAAAAAAGGTCTCTGTCTTGGCTTTTTCTACAATCACTCCGTTCATTAAAAGCCAGACTTCCTCTCCTAAACGTTTCGCTTGATCTAAATTATGGGTAACCCAAATAATCGTTTTATTCTGCTCTTTATGTAAATGAGAAATAAGCTGTTCAATTTCATGAGCAGAAGTGGCATCCAAAGCAGAAGTGATTTCGTCTAAAAGTAAAAGGTCAGAGCCGTTCGACAGCGTGCGGGCTAATGATAACCTTTGCCTTTGACCACCGGATAAATCTCTGGCATCCTGCTCTAACAAGTCAGGGGAAAGACCCGTTAAGGCACAGAGTTCTTCAGGCATAATATCCTGCTTGCCATGCAGTTTTTGAACAAGCATCATATTATCACGCACTGTTCCATCAATAACAGGAGCTGATTGAAAAGCAATGCCCACTTTTTTTCGTAAATCAGAAATAGTCCATTTGCTAATGTCTTTTCCATATACTTCAATACTTCCTTCATCAGGTGCAGAAAGTAAATTGCACATGGAAAGAAGGGTGCTTTTTCCGGATCCTGATGGTCCTACCATCATGACGAGCGAGCCTTGCATTACTGTACCCGATATGCCTTTTAAAACACTATGTTCTTTATCCTTAAATGTTTTATGAACGTCTGTAAATGTGATAGCAGGTATTGAATTGAACGTGTTCATAGTAACTCCTTTTTCATTCGTTTTGTTTATTGTAGCATAAGGGAAAGTATAAAAAGTTATTGGATGATATAAAAAAAGCTGTGAAAAATCACAGCTTTTAAACAGTTGTATTCACTTTTTGGCTGGCTTTTAAGGCATAATCTAAATCTTCAAGAAGGTCGTCGATTGCTTCTGTTCCAACCGATAGACGAATGAGTTCTGGGGTCACACCCGAAGCTTTTTGTTCGTCTTTAGATAGCTGTTGATGAGTGGTGCTTGCCGGGTGAATAATGAGTGATTTAGAGTCGCCGATATTGGCTAAATGAGAAAATAACTGAACCGAATCAATTAACTTAGCCGCAGCGTTTTTTCCTCCCCTTACACCAAAGGTTAAAATTGCTCCTTGCCCTTTAGGCAAGTATTTTTGTGCCAAAGAATAGGAAGGGTGGGAAGGAAGCCCCGCATAATTTACCCATTCTACTAATTCATGCTGCTCTAAAAATTTCGCTACCTTTAATGCGTTTTCGCTGTGACGCTCTAATCGCAGATGGAGTGTTTCTACCCCTTGAAGGAGTAAAAAGGAATTAAAAGGTGATAAAGCAGCTCCAATATCTCGTAAAAGCTGAACGCGCGCTTTTGTAATATAAGCAGCTTCACCGGCAGCTTCTGTGTATACAAGGCCATGGTAACTTGGATCTGGAGTTGTTAAGTCTGGAAATTTCCCGCTCGCTTCCCAATCAAATTTTCCACTGTCTACGATAACACCCCCAATTGCTGTTCCATGCCCTCCAAGAAACTTAGTAGCAGAATGAACGACAATATCTGCTCCGAAATCGATGGGACGAAGAAGGTAAGGGCTTGGAACCGTATTATCAATAATAAGAGGAATTCCATGTTCATGGGCAATGTCTGCAACTGCCTCGATGTCTAGCACATTTCCCTGCGGGTTTCCAACGGATTCAGCATAAATTGCCTTTGTTTTGGAAGTGATTGCACTTCTAAAATTTTCTGGATGATCAGCGTTTACAAATTTGACGGTAATGCCCAGTTTAGGAAGCGTAGACGAAAAGAGGTTATATGTTCCTCCATATAAACTGCTTGCTGATACAATTTCATCTCCTGCGGAAGCGATATTCAAAATGGAAAAGGTAGTAGCAGACTGACCCGAAGCTACTCCTAGAGCACCTACTCCGCCTTCTAACTCAGCAATTCGCTGTTCAAAAACGTCCGTAGTAGGGTTTACAATTCGAGTGTAGATGTAGCCTTGTTCACTTAAATTAAATAAAGATGCAGCATGCTCCGTATCTTTAAACCCAAATGAGCTTGTTTGATAAATAGGTACCGCACGCGAAAAAGTAGCCGGGTCAAGCTGTTGGCCAGAATGGATGGCTTGTGTTTCAGGACGAAATGGTTTCTTAGCAGACATTGAAACTCCTCCTTAAATATAAAACTTATAAAAAACATAGGAATAATAAACTTTAATCATAATATACGAATTCTATTGAATGATGTCAAATGATAATTTGAATATTTAGAAAATATAAATAAGATTAATGCTGTCATTCAGCATTAAGACATCTCTTTAATTTCTAAAAATACCATAAAAAATATAAAATGTAAGAAAAATGTCAATTAATTTGTATAATTATGTTAGAATATTAGGTGTTTGAGAGTTTCTTAGAAAGAGCCGATTTTGCTAGAAGACTTTAAAAAATAGTAAAAGACGGGTCTTAAGAGCTAATAACGAAACAAAATAAAAGGAGTTTGATTATGAGCACAGAAGTCAATGTATCTTCGGAAGTCCAAGAGAAAGGAAAGCCTTCTATTTTTGGTTTTATTACGAGTCCGGTTGTACAGTTTGAGAAAATGAAAAGCAGCCCGGTCATCTGGGGACCTCTTTTACTTATCCTCATCTTAACAGCTGCAACAACGATTCTAGCCGTCTATACCCCTCAGGGACAAGAGGCCCTGCAACAGCAAAAAGAAGCTGGCATTGAAGTGAATTCAACATTTAGTATGATTGGCGGAGCGATTGCAATAGTTGCTACACTGGCATTCACGAGTTTGATTCTGTTTTTAATTGCAAAGTTAGGGACTGGAAAAACAACTTACCGCCAAATGTTTAGTTTGAATTTGTTTGTTACGTTCATCACAGCAATCGGTCAGCTAATTAATACGGGAGTAGCTGCACTAGCCCATACTTCAGCTAATGTGACTTCGTTAAATGGAATGGTTGGTGCGAAAGGTGCTATGGGAGGAGTGTTTACTTCCATTGAAATCTTTTCTATCTGGGGACTTATTCTGACAGCAGTAGGACTACAAAAAGTGGCAAATGTATCAAAAGCTGTTTCTATTATTACAGTGATTATTTTATTCATCTTAGGAGCCGCTATTTCAGGAGCTGGAGGAGCTGCTTCAGAAGCGCTTAAAGGAGCAGGGTTGTAAATGAAAAAAGGAATAATTATTACAGCTGTAGCAGTTGTTATTGTTGCGGTTATTGGGATTAACGTATATCGTGCACAAAGTGTAAGTGGGAAAGCAATCAATGTTCACGTAGCAAATATAAAGGAAAAGAAGTTAAGAAATACAGTTATGGTTCCGGGTACGTTAAAGCTTGCTGATGAGCAATATGTCTATTTTGATGCTGAAAAAGGCGAGGTTGAACGATTTCACGTAACAGAAGGCTCTCGTGTACAGCAGGGAACCTCTCTTGTAACTTACGAAAGCGATACGCTTGATTTAGAGCAAGAACAAAACAAGCTAGAAAAAAAATCCAGTCAGCTGCAAATTGACTCAGTAAGCAAACAGCTTTCTAATTTAAATAAAAAACAAAAAGAATTGGAAAAAGAAATGAGTAAGCAAGAAGCGAGAGATCAAATCGATACAGAGCGTACGCAGCTCAATCTCGATTTAGAAACGGCTAAAATTGATTTAGAACGAAACAAACTAGAAGCCAAATCAATTGCTAAAAAAGAACGTAATTTAGACGTAGCGAGTGATATCAATGGGACGGTGCTAGAAGTAGATAAAGAAGCGGTTAATAACACAAGTGACGTTCAAAAACCGCTTATACATATTGGTAATACCGATGAATACTTAGCTACTGGTGTGCTGTCTGAGTACGATGCATTAAAAATTAAAACCGGTCAAGCTGTCAAAATTACATCAGATGTGCTGCCTGATAAAGAATGGGCAGGGAGCGTTAAACAAATTGACTATCTACCTCAGCAGCAGGCATCAGCAGAAGCCGGCAATGATGCAGCTAATCAATATCCAATTGAAGTAAAAGTAGATGACCAGGATATCACGATGATTAAGCCGGGATTTAAGCTGCTGCTTGAAATTGAAACAAGCAGTAAAAAGGCTTCATCTTTGCCAATAAAAGCAGTTGTAAATGAAGACGGAGAAAAATATGTATATGTGGTGAAAGATAAAAAGGCGGTTCGTAAGGAAGTAAAGATTGGAGAAACAACAAATAAATTTATTGAAATCAAAAGCGGCGTAACTTCTAAAGACAAAGTCATTACAAATCCTACAAAGAACTTAACTGACGGTGCGGAAGTGACTGTTCAATGATTGAGCTTGTGAATATTCATAAAAGTTATCATCTTGGCAAAGAGGAAGTGCCAATTTTAAAAGATATTAATTTGAAGATTTATGACGGTGAATTTGTTGCGATTATGGGACCTTCTGGCTCTGGTAAATCAACGCTAATGAACATTATCGGATGTTTAGACCGTTCGTCTTCAGGGTCCTATTTATTAAACGAACAAGAAATCTCTACTTATAGTGATGAGCAGCTTGCAAAAGTAAGAAATATTCATATCGGTTTTGTTTTTCAGCAATTTCAGCTGTTGCCGCGTTTAACAGCGGTAGAAAACGTAGAGCTTCCAATGGTATATGCCGGTGTAACGCGTAAGGAAAGACGAGCCAGAGCAGAAGCTGCACTTGAAAAAGTAGGGCTGAGTGAGCGGATGAAACATTTACCGAGCGAGCTATCAGGAGGGCAAAAGCAGCGCGTTGCTATTGCTCGTTCTATTGTTAACAATCCGACGCTTATTTTAGCGGATGAACCAACAGGAGCTCTAGATACAAAAACAAGTGCTGATATTATGGAACAATTTTCTCAGCTTAATGCAGATGGCACAACGGTTGTAGTCATTACCCATGAACCTGAAGTAGCAGAATACACATCGCGTACAATTATCGTTCGTGACGGTAAAGTGCTAAGTCATAGCGATAAGGAGAACGATAGCTTATGAGTTTGATAGAAAATATTCGCATGGCTCTCTCTTCGGTTCTTGCTCATAAAATGCGCTCTATTTTGACGATGCTTGGTATTATCATTGGCGTAGCGGCTGTTATTATCGTTGTAGCCATTGGTCAAGGCGGAGAACAAATGATTAAGTCGGAAATAACAGGAGCAAGCAATACAGTTGATGTATACTATCAGCCTCCTGAAGACGAGATGCAAGCTGATGACCTTTCAATGACGGGTGAGCCCATCTTTACAGAGGATGATATTAAAGCTCTTTCGACTATTCCCGGAGTGAAGAATGTGGTGGCTTCTAGCTCAATGGGAATGGGGATAAGATATAGAGACAAGGAATCTGATACGACTGTTAATGCTATTAACGAAGGATATATTGAAGTTAATCAGCTGGAAGTTTCAAAAGGAAGAATGTTAGACAGCTCTGACTTTTTATCAGGTAATCGAGTAGGTGTTATCACAAGCGATATGAAAAAAGATCTGTTTGATAAAAAAGAAGCCCTTGGACAAGTAGTATGGGTTCAAGGACAGCCTATCAAAATTATTGGTGTGACAAAAAAGGCAACGGGCTTTTTAGCATTTGAAATACCGACCATTTATATTCCAAATAATACGTATAAATCAAGCTTCGGTAAGCTCGATTACACCAACCTTAGTGTTCAAGCAACAAGCTCTGATCAACTAAAAAAAGTAGGCAATGACGCAACGGATTTGTTAAATAATCTGCATGATGCGGAAGATGCTTACCAAGTGCAGAACTTAGAAGAAATAGCAGATAGCATTGGAAATGTAACGCGAATTATGACAACGATTATTGGATCGATTGCGGGCATTTCCCTGCTTGTTGGCGGGATTGGCGTTATGAACATTATGCTGGTTTCGGTAACGGAACGTACAAGAGAAATTGGTATTCGTAAAGCGTTGGGAGCATCTAAAAGACAAATTCTAACTCAGTTTTTGATTGAGTCCATTACCCTCACGTTAATTGGTGGTTTGCTTGGAATTGGTCTGGGCGCGGGCGGGGCAGCTCTTGTTTCGTTATTTGCTGGCTGGCCGTCATTAATTTCGTGGCAAGTAGTACTTGGAGGAGTGTTGTTCTCCATGACGATTGGCATTGTATTCGGCATGCTTCCTGCAAACAAAGCGGCGAAGCTAGATCCAATCGAAGCATTAAGATATGAATAAAGACATGCGTTCGCATGTCTTTATTTTAATTTAACGAGAACCAAGAAGATTTCTCGTTTTTCTTATTTATTACTTACTAGGGTTGATACGGGCTACGTTAATAATATCATGTATTTTCTCTACCAAATCGAGCATGAGAAATCCGTTTCCTTCAGAGCTTTTTCGATATCCAAGAGGAAGGGTTCTTCTTACAAGTTGAGCATAGATTTCGGCTTCGATTAAAGAACGGCCAAATTCCTTCTCACATAAGTTAATTAATAGAGCTAAAGCTCCTGCCACGTGGGGAGTCGCCATTGAAGTTCCTGAAAGAGTCGCGTACTTATTTTCCAAGTAAGTAGAGATAATGTTAACTCCCGGTGCGACTAGGTCCACTTCTTCATTTGCATTAGTAAAAGGGGCAAGATTTAAGCTGTTGTCCACTGCTCCTACTTGAATGACTTCGTTGTAACTTCCTGGATATGAATATTCAAAGGTTTCTTCGCGGTCGTCACCTTCATTTCCAGCCGCAACAACAACAGAAACATCTTTATTCACAGCATTTTGAACAGCTTCGTGCAGTTCTGGAACGTCTTGTGGTCCCCCGAGTGACATGGAAATAACTCGTGCTCGCTCATTGTTAGGACCGCGCCATTCGACGGCGTAGTTAATAGCGTCAATGATCCATTCGTAATTTCCCGATCCTTCACCGGTAAGTACTTTTAAGCTTAGAATTTTTGCTTTGGGTGCCACTCCTACTACCCCTTCATTATTGAGCGCAGCAGCAATGGTACCAGACACGTGAGTGCCGTGCCCATTATTATCTTCAAATACAGAAGCATCTCCGTCATAATCCGAAGTGAAGTTTCTTCCTCCGATAATACAATCTTTTAAGTCAGGATGATTTGTGTCAACACCAGTGTCGATAACTGCAATTACAATGCCTTCTCCTTGATTGCTTTGTTCCCAAATAGCAGGCGCTTGAATTAAGCTTACTCCTTTAGGCGTTTCGTTTGTTGAGTCGATAATCGACTCAATTGTATAAGGAATTAATTTGACTTGTAACGGTTGTTGAGTCATAGTCATCCTCCTTAAAATGAATTCCATAAAAATGGAAGTTACTTAATTATAAATTCCCAACTATTGCTATAAATTAAACACTTTTCATGCGAATCCTTTCTTTTTGAATAAAAAGACTCACAAAAGATGCGAGAAGAGGAAAAAAGACCCTGAAGACAAGCCCGATAGAGATTTTTAATGTTATCTGTGTATTCACTTTTAATGTTTATCTCACACTATAGAAGAAAGAAACTCCAAGAAAAATCACATAGGACTGGTAACTTTTGATATAATTACGAACGGTATGACATTCTCAAAATACATGATATTTATAAATATACATCAATTTGCAAATTACGAAGGGGCTGAGGATAGTGTCAACTTTAACGTCTCAATCGGTCATCAAATGCAGAAAGTATGAACTGAATTATGCGGACCGTACGCTTATTATGGGAATTTTAAACGTAAACCCGGATTCATTTTCAGATGGCGGAAAATACTACGATGTAGATAAAGCGGTTGCTCATGCTGAGGAAATGGTGAAGCAAGGAGCAGACATCATTGATATCGGAGGAGAATCAACTCGTCCTGGTTATACAAGAATTAGCGATGAAGAAGAGATTAAACGGATTGTGCCCGTTATTTCTGAAGTGGCTAAGCGCGTAGAGGTGCCGATTTCTGTAGATACATACAAGTCGGAAGTGGCCAAGCATGCGCTAGAAGCAGGAGCACATATTATTAACGATATATGGGGCGCAAAGGCTGATCCCAAAATGGCTCAAGTTGCAGCTGACTATAATGTTCCTATTATTTTAATGCATAATCGCCATGAGCCCAATTATACAAATCTGATTACAGATATGATAAGTGATTTAGAAGAAAGCATATCAATTGCAAAAGCTGCAGGAGTTCGAGATGATCAAATTATTTTAGATCCAGGCGTTGGCTTTGGAAAAACGGCTGCGCATAATGTAGAAGTGATTCAGCATCTAGATCATTTGACAAAGATGGGCTATCCTGTGCTGCTTGCTACTTCTCGTAAAGGATTTATTGGACAAATAGTTGATGCTCCTCCTACGGAAAGAATGGAAGGAACTGCAGCTACTGTATATGCAGGGATTGCACAAGGCGTTCAAATGGTTCGAGTTCATGACGTATTAGAAATCAAGCGCTTTGTAAAGATGGCAGATGTACTGGTAGGAAAACATATATTTCAGTTTTAATAATCATTTAAGCAGACGCGTAAGCGCTGCTTTTTTATTTTCCTTGATTTCCCCGGATAGAATACATGCCTTTAGATAAATTTAAGTAATATAAAGGTTATAAAAATGGAGGGTGAAAATGAGAGCGGTAACGTATCAAGGGCCTAATCAGGTAAAAGTAGCAGAAGTAGAAGATGCGAAGTTAGAGAAGAAAGATGACATTGTCATTAAAATAACGTCAACGGCTATTTGTGGTTCTGATCTCCATTTATATCAAGGAAGCATGCCATTGCCTCACGGTTATATTATTGGTCATGAACCAATGGGGATTGTGGAAGAAGTAGGACCGGATGTTACAAAAGTAAAAAAAGGAGATCGAGTTATTATTCCGTTTAACGTAGCGTGCGGACAGTGTGCATACTGTAAGGATGATTTAACGAGCCAATGTGATAATTCTAATCCACATTACGATTCTGGCGGCTATTTCGGTTATACTGAAAAGTTTGGAAATCATCCAGGAGGTCAAGCTGAATATTTAAAAGTGCCGTTTGGGAATTTTACACCATTTGTCATTCCGGAATCGTGCGAATTAGAAGATGAATCGCTTCTTTTTTTATCAGATGTGCTTCCAACTGCTTATTGGAGTGTAGAGCATGCGGATGTTAAAAAAGGGGATACCGTTATCGTACTCGGCTGCGGGCCAGTGGGATTAATGGCTCAAAAGTTTGCTTGGATGAAAGGTGCCAAACGGGTTATTGCAATAGATCATGTTCCATACCGAATGCAGCATGCAAAGAAAATGAATGCCGTAGAAACCTTTGATTTTACAGAATACCCAGATATGGGGGAGCACTTAAAAGAAATCACAAAAGGCGGAGCAGATGTGGTGATTGACTGTGTAGGTATGGATGGAAAAAAGTCGCCTCTTGAATATATTGAACAAAAATTAAAACTTCAAGGTGGAACGCTCGGACCTATTCAAATTGCGACAAAAGCCGTTCGTAAATGTGGAACCGTCCAAATCACCGGGGTATACGGAAGCAACTATAACAGTTTTCCGTTAGGAGCTTTTTTTGCTCGAAATGTAACTCTCAAAATGGGGCAAGCTCCTGTCATTCCCGTTATGCCGAAATTATATGATCAAATTGTACAAGGAGAATTCGATCCAAAAGAAATTATTACTCATAAAGTCGCTTTAGAAGACGCAGCTGATGCCTACAAAATCTTTAATGATCATCAAGATAACTGCATTAAAGTCATTTTAAAACCTTAAAATGCCATCTCTATTAGGTGAAGATTCCTGAGCAGTGAAGCTCGGGAATTTTTTATGTATGTAAAGTGGCGGAGGAAAATAATGCACGATTGGATGGTTGATTTTACATAATTTAGCTTTATGATAGAAAGAGAAGATATAACGCTTTCATATTCTTATTAAATCGTGCTGCTTAAAATGAAATAAATAACATCTTGGTATTCAGTCTTATTCAATCACCGAAATATGGAGGAGAGAATGAATGAAACTAGCATTGCTTCTTGTCATTATTATCGGCGTTGCTGCCCTTGCAGGTACGATCAGTGCTGCAAAGAAAGTAGATGAAGATTACGGAAAATCTAAAAAGAAAAGTATAGTGAATTTATCTATTATTTACGGAGTCGTATTCATAGGATCAATCGTAGGAGTAGCGTGGTATATTGCAGTGAGACCATAAATAAAACGAACACTTCCGTGTTCGTTTTATTTTGATTTTAACGTTAATTCTCCGCTTGAAACAGCTGCATCAATAGGATATTTTCCATTTCCATGCTTTCCTTTTAATACATCTTCTGTTACGGTTGCATTGCTTAACTTAAAGTCATTGTTTATATAACCGCTGCTTACTTTTCCATTCACTTTAAAACCAGCGCTTTTCGGAAGAAACAGCACGGCATCTCCAGATCCTACATCTACAGAAACGGCCTCTTCTAGTTTTTTAAAATCCATATAGAGATCACCAGATCCAATGCGCGCCTGAAGTTTTCCTTTATAGTTTGTTCCTTTAATTTCCCCAGAGCCTACAGCAAATTTAGCCGTTTGGCTTTCAACATTACTCAGCTGTAAATCTCCAGAATTGACATCCGTACGAAGAGAGGTGCTCCTCAAGTTTGAAATACTTGCATTTCCAGAACCTACTTTAATCGAAACATCTTTCAGCTGAAGTGCTTGCTCAGGCTGTGCAGCAACTTGAAGGTCCCCAGAACCTACCGTAAGCGCAAGGTTGTGGTGATAATCTCTAGGAATGTAGATTGTCACTTTTGTATTTGAAAAAATAGAAAGCCATTGAAAAGGACTTTTTTGATAAGTGACGACTAGGGTGTCTCCATTTTGCTTTACATCTACTTTTCCTTTACCTTCTACTTTTGTTTTAATATCTTGACGATCTTGCGGCACGACAGTTGTACTAATGCTTGGAGAGTCAATTTGAATATGCTGAATATCACTTGATAACGCCGCTTCAGACTTGGACGTCTTGAATGAACTTAACGACCAAGAGGAAGGTGCAAATGCAGTAGAAAAGAGGACTGCCGTACCACCTATTACTAAAATAAAAGCCAATATTTTTTTCACGTTATAACCCGCTTTCTACCTAAATTAAATTTGTTTTCTTCTACCATAAAGTGTAAATTGAAAAGCGGTTAATTTCAACGAACAGCAGGATTATTTTTTTCTACGTCTCAAGTCGTAAAAATGAAATATTTTTGAGGAATTAAATGAAAAGCGAAGTAGATATTTAAACATACTCATCAAAGAATCAATTTCTTTGTTTCAAAAATAGGAAAATAATTGAGTTAAAAGAACGGTTAAATTCACTTTTTTTTGTGTAATTTTCTTATGAGTAGTTCAAAAGGAGTGATAAATAAATAGAATTTTCATACCAATTTTACTATTCCGAAAAACTTTTAAAGTGTTGATTATTAAAAAAATAAAGGGTAGAATTTGTTCATATCAATTGAATACAGCTAAGATTACGATCTTGTATATTATCAGTAATATGGTCTGATAGTCTCTACCTAGTAACCGAAAAAAACTAGACTACAAGAAAGTTTGGATATAAGCAGCAAAAAGAAGGGCGTATTCTCATGAGTACAGTCTTCTTTCAAAGCTCTTACTTTTCATACTTTCTGTTATTGTCAGAATTTATGAAAAGTAAGAGCTTTTTTGTTTTTCAAATACACACCTGGGAGTGGCTTGCATGTACTTTTTATTAAATTTATTAGGCGTTTTTGTCGTAATGGGTGTCGTCTTTTTATGTTCTCCTAAAAAGAAAGAGATAAAGTGGCGTCCAATTGCTTCACTGCTAGTCGTTGAAGTCCTCATTACTTGGTTTATGTTAGGAACTTCAATCGGAACATGGATTATTAATAAGATTGCTTCGTTCTTTACTTGGCTAATTTCCTGTGCTAACGATGGAATTGCTTTTGCGTTCCCATCCGTAATGGGAAATGAAACGGTTGACTTTTTCTTCAGTGCATTACTGCCTATCATCTTTGTCGTGACATTTTTTGATATTTTATCTTACTTTGGTATTTTAACGTGGATTATTGATAAAGTAGGCTGGGTCATTTCGAAAGTTTCTCGTTTGCCTAAATTAGAAAGCTTTTTCGCTATTCAAATGATGTTTTTAGGAAATACGGAAGCATTAGCGGTTATTCGTAATCAGCTTTCTGTGTTAAAAGACAACCGTTTGCTTACGTTTGGAATTATGAGTATGAGCAGTATTAGCGGATCTATTATCGGTGCTTATTTAACGATGGTTCCCGCTACGTACGTGTTTACAGCAATTCCACTGAACTGTTTAAACGCGCTTATTTTAGTGAGCTTATTGAATCCAGTTCATGTTACAAAAGAAGAAGATATGATTTACGTACCGCCAAAGTCGGAGAAAAAAGACTTTTTCTCTACCATTTCAAACAGTATGTTAGTCGGAATGAACATGGTTATTGTTATTTTAGCGATGGTTATTGGATATGTAGCTCTTACATCTGCGCTTAACGGTATTTTAGGCGTTATCGTAGACGGCTTGACTGTACAAAAGATTTTCTCTTATATCTTTAGTCCATTCGCATTTTTACTAGGGCTAACGGGACATGATGCAATGTACGTAGCTCAGCTGATGGGTATCAAGCTAGCAACAAATGAATTCGTGGCAATGATGGATTTGAAGAAAAATCTAGATACACTTCCACCGCATACGATTGCAGTTGCTACAACATTCTTAACATCTTTTGCTAACTTCAGTACGGTGGGTATGATTTATGGGACGTATAATTCTACGTTATCAGAAGGTAAATCAACGATTATTGGAAAAAACGTATGGAAACTGCTTGTGAGCGGTATCGCTGTTTCGTTATTAAGTGCTATGATTGTTGGATTGTTTGTTTGGTAAAAAGTTAAAAAAGCTGTGCTTTCGTCTTAGAAAGCACAGCTTTTTTCTTGTTGCATAACCTATTCATTTGCAGAAAAATGGTTATGAATATCCACAGTAAAAGAAAATCAAACTATTCAAGAAAAATTCATTTTACTTTTGCAGAAAAACATTTTAAATCTAGTGAGCATTATGTTAAGATTACAAAAGGCTGTTTCATTTAAATTGAGAACACCGCATAAATATGTAAGTAAATATGCATAGAAAACAAAGGTTTATTAATTTTTTTCTAGGTAATATCTCGTAATAAATAGGTTGAAAGGAAATGTCGTTAATATGATAGAAGGACAACAGCAAACAAATGAATTAAAAAAGACGATGAAAAGCAGACATTTGTTTATGATTTCGCTCGGCGGGGTTATCGGTACAGGTTTCTTTTTAGGAACAGGATACACGATTAGCCAAGCAGGAGCGATTGGAGCTATCCTTTCGTTTATCGTAGGTGGCTTCATTATGTACTTAACAATGCTTTGCTTAGGGGAACTTGCAGTAGCGATGCCAGTTTCCGGTTCGTTTCAGACATATACAACAAAATTTATTGGCCCTGGTGTTGGTTTCGCTTTTGGATGGTTATATTGGTTGGGCTGGGCTGTAACGGTTGCATTAGAATTTTTGTCAGCAGGTCAGCTTATGCAAAGATGGTTTCCTGATTCTCCTGTATGGATCTGGTGTGCTATATTTGCCCTTTTATTATTCTCATTAAATGCACTGTCAGCTAAAGCGTTTGGTGAAGCGGAGTTTTGGTTTGCCAGCATTAAAGTGTTAGCTATTATTTTATTTATCGTGCTTGGTGGAGCTGCTATGTTTGGTTTTCTTCCATTAAGTAATGGAGACAGCGCACCGCTTTTCTCTAATTATACAGCTCACGGTGTGTTTCCTCACGGAATTAGTGCCGTGTTGATTACCATGATTACAGTTAACTTTTCATTCCAAGGCACGGAGCTTATTGGTGTAGCGGCTGGGGAAAGTGAAAACCCAGACAAGACTGTACCAAGAGCAATTAAACAAACGGTATGGAGAACGCTTGTATTTTTTGTACTAGCTGTAGCTGTCTTAGCGGGTATGATTCCGCTTGAAAAAGCAGGCGTAGTTGAGAGTCCATTTGTTGTTGTATTTGACCAAATTGGTATTCCATATGCAGCAGATATTATGAACTTTGTTATCCTAACGGCACTGTTATCTGTAGCTAACTCAGGTCTTTATGCAGCAACGCGTATGCTGTATTCATTGTCAAAAGATAACATGGCAAGTTCAGCTTTCATGAAAGTAAATAAACGCGGTGTGCCGATGAATGCGCTGCTTTTAACATTAGGCATTGCGCTTTTATCTTTACTTTCAGGATTCTTTGCTCAAGAAACAGTATTTGTATGGCTCATTTCTGCAGCGGGTTTAGGTGCACAAATCGGCTGGATTACGATTGCTGCATCACTGCTTGCATTTAGAAAAAGATATATAAATCAAGGAGGGCAAATCGAGGATTTAAAATTTAAAGTCCCTCTTTACCCAGTATTACCTTTAATCGCATTAGTATTAAATACAATCGTATTGGGAAGCATGGCATTTGATGCAGAACAGCGAATGGCACTGTATGTCGGTATTCCACTAGCGCTGCTGTTTTATGTTTATTATCACGCACGTGTAAAAAAGAAAGTTGATTTATCTATCAGCCGTCAAGAAGTGCAGCTTAAAGACGACAAAAAAGTAATTTTATAAAAATCAAAAGACGCAAAAGCTCAGGTTTTTGCGTCTTTTTTTATTGTTTATTTGTAAACTTAAAATAAAATTAAGTTGACAAATAAAAAGAAATTATTGCAAACTTAAAGCAACGAAAAGAGAAAGGAGGGTGAATATGAAACCGAAAACAATGGCGTATGTTTCCTTATTTGCAGCTTTAACGGCGATTGGTGCATTTATAAAAATTCCTATTCCCTACATACCGTTTACTCTTCAAATTGTTCCTGTTTATTTAGCCGGTGCGCTGTTAGGTCCGCGTTTAGGTTTGTATAGTCAGCTATGCTACATAGGTATTGGGTTAATCGGTGTTCCGGTTTTTGCAGAAGGAGGAGGTTTAGGGTATATCTTCAAACCAACGTTTGGCTATTTAATTGGCTATGCTATGGGTGCATTTATGAACGGATACCTTATTCAAAAATATGACTTAAAGAAACCTTTTTCTATTTTTTTAGCTAATTTATCTACGTTAGCTATTGTGTACGCAGTCGGCTGCTTCTGGCTTTACGGAGCAATGAAATGGATAATTGAAAAGCCTCTTTCACTGAGTGATACACTTCTTTTTGGAGCTGTTTTGCCAATGCCTGGAGATCTTTTGTTATGTATTTTATGTTCAGTGCTGATTCACCGAATGCAGCCTCAATTTAGTCGTTTGTCATCAAAGCGGGTCAAAGCGGGGTAACTAAGACATAGAAAAAAAGGAGAGAAAAAAATGGGCAAAGCGTATTTTATTACGGGAACTGGAACAGATATTGGAAAAACCCTGGTTACAAGTATTTTGTATAAAGTACTTGGTCGTCTAGGAATAAAAACGACAATTTGCAAACCATTTCAAACCGGCTATCAAGACGAAATTGGAGGTTATCCGGATATTCACTGGTTTGAAACAAGGCTCGGAGTAGCAGATACGGGTATTTATCAGTTAAAGCCGGAGACGTCTCCTCATTTGGCTATTGCACTGAGCAACAAGCAAGTAGAGCCTTCAATCGTCTTAAAACGCATTAATGAATTAAAAAAGAAATTTGATGTAGTGCTCGTGGAAGGAGCAGGAGGCCTTGCCGTACCTTTAATTGAGGAGGAAACAACGTTCTATATGACAAAAGATTTGATCATAGATGCACAAATGCCGGTTATTGCTGTTGGAACAACGGGATTAGGAGCTATTCACGATGCGCTTTCTACCTTTTCATATGCAAGTGAGCATCACCTTAAAATCAACGGACTCATTTTTAATCGTTTTAATCACAGCAGTATCATTCATAACGATAATGTTCGAACGATTGAAAAGCTGCTTCAAATATCATCTTTAATGACCGTTCCAGTATTCACACATATCGATGAAGAGTTAGATGCATATATTGAGAAAATGATGAGGCAAAAAAGTGTTATTCAACATATTCAGGAGGTGTTTGACTGTGCCGTATCAAAAAGCTGAGCTGGAGAAATGGGATAAAGAATATGTATGGCATCCGTTTACGCAAATGAAAGCTTACCGTCAATCAAATCCTCTTATTATTGAAAGAGGAGAAGGAAGCTATTTATATGATGTAGAGGGAAACAAATATTTAGACGGATACGCTTCTCTATGGGTGAACGTGCATGGACATAATGATCCGGAATTAAATACAGCTTTACATATACAAGTGGAAAAATTAGCGCATTCTACGCTGCTTGGATCCGCAAACGTTCCATCTATTTTGTTAGCCAAAAAGTTAGCGGAAATTACTCCTGGCAGCTTATCGAAAGTCTTCTACTCTGATACAGGCTCCGCCGCTGTCGAAATTGCGTTGAAAATTGCCTATCAATATTGGCAAAATCTCGACTCTGTAAAGTACAAAAACAAAAGTAAATTTATCTCATTGAATGAGGCATATCACGGAGATACAATTGGGGCAGTCAGTGTGGGAGGCATGGATTTATTTCATCGCATCTTTAAGCCTTTGCTGTTTGAACGAATTCCCACACCTTCTCCTTATACTTACCGTATGGAAGGATTTGAAACGGAAGAGCAAGCTTCAGCTTACTGTATTCACCAGCTAGAGAAGCTCTTGCAGAACAAAGGGGAAGAAGTAGCTGGGTTGATTATTGAACCGCTTGTGCAAGGAGCAGCGGGTATTATTACACATCCTCCCGGTTTTTTAAAACAAGTAGAGCTGCTGTGCAAAGCGTACGGGGTATTGCTGATTTGTGACGAAGTAGCAGTTGGATTTGGACGAACAGGAACGCTGTTTGCATGTGAACAAGAAGATGTTGTACCGGATATTATGTGTGTAGGAAAAGGGATAACAGGAGGGTATATGCCGCTTGCGGCTACGTTAACAAGCGAAAAGATATTTAATGCTTTTTTAGCTCATCCAGATGAAAATAAAACCTTCTTTCATGGACATACGTATACGGGAAATCAATTAGCCTGTACAGTAGCGCTTAGAAATATTGAACTGATAGAAGAAAGAGAATTAATCCGTAGTGTAAAAGAAAAGGAAAAAGTTTTTAAACGTTATCTATTAAAGCTTTATGAGTTGCCTAACGTGGGAGACATTAGACAAAGAGGATTAATGGCAGGAATCGAAGTTGTGAAAGACCGCCAAACAAAGTCTATTTTTGAAGATAAAAAAGTGATGGGAGACATCATTTTAGCGGCTCGCCAAAAAGGTTTAATTATTAGAGAGCTAGGTCCTGTGATTACGATGATGCCTATTCTTTCAATGACAAACGAAGAATTAAAAACAATGGTTGAAATTGTATATGAATCAATTAAAGAAGTAATTGCACGTCATACAGTGAGTTAAATAAAAAGATGATAGGACAAAAGTATTTTATGTTAAAAAAAGATCCGAACGATAAAGCGTTCGGATCTTTTTATGGTTATGGTAACGTGAATGTACTCTATTTAGCCGCTTCTAGCGGTTGATTGGTGTAGTTATCTCTCAATCTCTTCTTTTTTTTTATCAATAAATATTTTTAATACTTGATAGGCGAAGTGATCGTACATTCTGATTTTCATCTTTTAATAGAAGAGTTTGTTCGAGTAAGTTTAAGTTTTGAATATAACCTTTTACCGTTTGAACAAAACCGTTGTTTTGATAGTTAATAGTTAATAATTTATTTGTTTTTAGCGCTTTTAAAATCATACCTATTTTCTCCTTTCTTATATCGTAGCTGACGAAAAACTACAAAATAACGAAGAAGCATTGGAGGCTTGTATTATTTATAAAAGTCACTCTATTTTTTATAAATGCTCTCCTGCTATTAATAGTAGAGAGTGATGGTGAAAAATAGATGAAAGATAAAGGATAAGGTTTGATTTATTGTAATGAACTGACTTTTCCTTTACAAATACCTATTTCAAATTTCTTTTTAGTGATAAAATACTGTTAGTGAAATAACTACTTCTCTCCATTAAAGGGTAAGAACGGGTTATGTTGATAGAGTTTTAGTTCTCTATTTCTAGTAATGAAATAAGAGATAGAGAAATAGACTAATAAAAATCAATCAAGGAGTTTTTTTATGGATCAGAGTTTTATTTTAAATCTTTTAGAAATTTTACTGATTAACATTGTACTGAGTGGCGATAACGCAGTCGTGATTGCTTTAGCTTGTCGGAATCTTCCGGACGAGCATCGAAACAAAGCGGTTGTTTTCGGTACATTAGGAGCGGTTGTACTACGTGTAGGGCTAACATTTGTCGCTGTATATTTATTAACAATTCCATTTTTAAATTTCATCGGAGGCCTGCTTCTTCTATGGATTGCTATTAGTCTTTTAAAAGGTGAAGATGATGGAGATATTAAAGCGAATTCAACTCTAGCAGGTGCTATTAAAACAATTATTATAGCGGATCTTGTTATGAGTTTAGATAACGTAGTAGCGGTTGCGGGTGCGGCTAACGGCAATATTCTACTCATTATCCTTGGTCTTGTTATCAGCATTCCGTTAATCATTTGGGGAAGTCAGCTTTTAATGAAAATTATGGAAAAATTCCCGATTATCATCATTGCCGGAGCAGCGCTTCTTGGCTATACTGCTGGTGAAATGATCTTTAAAGACAAAGCGGTGGGACACGTATTAGAAGGGTTGAATCCGCATTTGCATACGATTATTCCTATTTTGTTAGCTATTTTAGTTGTGGTTGTTGGGAAACTTAGCGGACGTTCTAAAAAAGAAACGCATTAATAATAAAAAAAGTTTGGGACAAAAGTATTTAAGATGAAGTGAAAAACGAACCACTAATCAATTTTGATTAGTGGTTCGTTTTTTTTGTGGTGAACGTAGGCTTCATTTGTTTAGATCCTTCTAGCAGTTGATTGGAGGACAAGGCGAAGACTCCTGCGGGAAAAGCGGAACAGATGAGACCCCACAGGAGCGTACGTGACGAGGAGGCTCATCGGCCGCCCGCGGAAAGCGAAGTCTTGTACGGAAATCAACTGTGGTGTCATAAGCGGTTCAGCTCATGTATCCCATTTATTCGTCTTTAGATTGGATTCATTTCGCTATGTCTCAACTTCTTTTTTTATTACTTAGCTAATGGAGGTGCGGAATTAACGTCTTGTACTGTTTCTACAGGAGGATGAAATTCATTTTCCATTTTCGATACAACTACAGTTGCTACACCATTTCCAATTAAGTTTGTAATGGCACGAGCTTCCGACATAAAGCGGTCTACCCCAATTAACAGCGCGATTCCTTCAACTGGAATCATCGGGAATGCAGCAAGCGTAGCTGCTAGTGTAATAAATCCAGAGCCAGTAACTCCGGCAGCTCCTTTAGACGTTAGCATTAAAATACCAAGTAGCGTAATCTCTTGCATTAACGACAGGTCGACTCCATACGCTTGAGCGATAAAGATAGCAGCCATGGATAAGTAGATTGCTGTTCCATCTAGGTTAAATGAGTAACCAGTTGGAATGACAAGTCCTACTACAGATTTTGAACATCCGTACTTCTCCATTTTGTCCATCATTTTTGGCAGTGCAGATTCCGAAGAAGACGTACCTAATACAAGTAGAATTTCTTCTTTAATAAAAGCAATGAATTTAAAAATATTAAATCCATAAATCTTAGCAATGGTTCCAAGTACAAATACAATAAATAAGAACATAGTAATGTAAACAGATCCCATTAAGAAACCGAGTTTTTGAAGAGAGCCTATTCCAAAGTTACCGATCGTATAAGCCATCGCTCCAAACGCCGCAATAGGTGAAAGTTTCATAATCATATTAACAATGCCAAAGAAAATATCTGTACAGCGTTCAAAGAATGTAATGACAGGAGCCGCTTTTTCGCCGAGTGTAGCTGTAGCCATTCCAAATAGTACGGCAAAGAATAAGATTGGCAATAATTCACCATTTGCCATTGCGCCAAATACGCTGTCTGGAATAATTCCCATGATAAACTCCATAAAGCCATGCTCCGCTTCAGCTGCTTGCTGCGTATATTGAGTAACATCAGCTCCGCTTGCGCCATTGATATTAAAGCCAGCCCCAGGTTTGATAAAGTTTACAACGATAATTCCAATTGCTAAGGCAAAAGTAGTGACAATCTCAAAGTATAAAAGAGCTTTACCTCCAATTCGTCCCACTTTCTTTAAATCTCCCATGCTTCCGATACCGATGACCACTGTTAAGAAAATAATTGGGGCAATTACCATCTTAATTAATTTAATGAAGATATCAGCCAATACTTTTAATTTAGCTCCAAATTCAGGAAACATGAAGCCAATTGCAATACCGAGAAGGATACCGATAACAACTTGAACAGTTAGATTTTTAAAACTTAATTTCATACGTAATGCTCCTTTCGAGAATGTTTTTTTGTTAACGCTTACATTATTCTTATCCTTATATTAACTGATAATTTTAACTATTTATATTTCTGGTGATAATGTTCTTTTTGGTCATTTTGGTCAAAAAAAGTGATGAACATATAGTCATCACTTTTTGCTTTCGATATTTTTTATTTGTTGAATGATATCAAGCGTTTGTTTTGTTGCATTGTTTTCAAACGATTGATAAAGAGAGCTAAACTGTTTTTTCCATTCGGATTTTTGTAAATCATTTAAGTAATAAACGCGCATGCCAGACTTATTTTTTATTTGCTGCAGCTGTTCATCGTTCATCATTTTTGATTGAGTCCAAATCCAGTTAGTTGTTTCTACCATTGCATCACTTAATAGTTGTTTTACATCTTCAGGGAGGCTGTCCCAATACTTTTCATCCATTAAAACAGCGTAGCCCAAGTATCCATGGTTGCTGATGGTCATATATTTTTGCAGCTCGTACAAACGTTTTGAATAAATATTAGAAATGGTATTTTCCTGTCCATCAAATTCCTGTCGTTCAAGGGATTGATATACTTTATTAAACGAGACAGCCTGAGGCTTGGCGCCAAGAAGTTCGAATTGTTTTTTGATTACTTCACTTGGCATAATGCGAAACGTTTGACCTTGAAAATCTGCTGGATGGAGCAAAGGTTTCGTATTGCTAGTCATTTGTTTAAAGCCGTTGCTCCATAAAGCAAGCCCTTTAATGTTTTTCTCTTGCAGCGTACTCAACAAATCCTGTCCGATTTTACCGGTAAACACTTGTTTTGCTTCGCTGTAATCATCGAAAATGAAGGGAAGATCAAAAAGCTGCCACGTAGGGGAGAGGTCGCTTAGCTTTGAAATGGAAGGTGCAATCATTTGTACATCATTTCGGCGAAGGGCGGCAAGTTCTTCGTCGTCTGAATACAATACGCCGTTTGAATATACTTCAATTTTAACTTTACCATCCGATTTTTGATTAACGATTTCAGCAAATTTTTGGGCGGCTAAGCCTTTTGGAGTATTTTCAGCTACCACGTGGCTAAAATTAATCACAATTTGCTTATTTAATCCTTTTTGCTCATCGTCATGATACACATTATCCTGATTTATAACCGTATACTGCAAAAAAACATAGATCATCAAGAAAACGCTAACAATGATACTTGCCCCTATAAACATCTTCAAAATGTCCAACCCCGCGATTCAATAATTTTTCTCTACAAATATTCTAACACGCAATTTCTCAACGTGGTAAAATTAAAATAAACTTCAATCAGCAGTAGGTGTTCCGCTATGATGCGCTTATCGATGCAAACGAAAATGACGGGGTTAATCTTTTTTATCGTGGCCTTTTCGTTGTTTTTAGCAAGTATCGTGGTGATTAATAATTTTGTACAGTCAAAAGAAAATGATTTAGAGCAGAGGGCTTTAATCACTTCGAGAACAGTTGCTGAAATGCCTGAAATTCGAGAAAAAATTGAAAAAGATAGTAAGAACATTAATCAAATTGTAGAGCCGATTCGCATTATTCACGGTGCTTATTATGTAGTGGTTATGAATATGAATCATGAACGTTTGTCTCACCCTTTGCAAAGCATGATTGGAGAAATCTCTAAAGGAGATGATGAGGGACAGGCGTTTGCAGAACATACCTATACCGATAAAGCAAAAGGAGAAGGCGGAATGGTCATTCGCTCTTTTGTGCCCGTTGTAAACGATCAGCATGAACAAGTAGGAGTGGTTGTCTCAGGCTATCTTCTTCCGAAATTTACAGAGGTCATTTTAAGTTTAAAAAAAGAAATCTTTCTTATCTCAGGTCTTGCTCTTTTTTTTGGAGGATGGGGAGCGTGGGCGCTTGCATCTCGTATCAAAAAAGAGATGTTTGAGCTTGAACCTCATGAAATTGCTCGTTTGTTCGTAGAACGAACGGAGACCTTTAATGCCATGCATGAAGGAGTCATTGCCATTGATAAAGAGGAGAACATCACTATTTTTAATCATAAAGCGAAAATTATGATGGATGTACCCGATGAAGTAATTGGAAAAAAGATCTATGATGTGATTCCAGATACAAGGCTTCCAGAAATTCTGCAGCTTAATCAGCCTGTTTATAATCGAGAGCTTCAAGTTCGAAATTTGAATATTTTAAGCAATCGTGTGCCGATTAAGGTTAATAATCACACAGTCGGTGCGGTCGCTATTTTTCAAGACAGAACGGAAGTTAAAAAATTAGCTGAAGAGTTAACAGGAGTTAAATCATTTGTAAGCGCTCTTAGAGTTCAAAACCATGAATACATGAATAAACTTCATACGATTGCAGGGCTTATCCAACTTGGAAATAAAGACAAGGCTCTTCAGTATGTTTTTCAAGTGTCTGAACAGCAAGAAGAGCTCACCCAATTTCTTCATAAGCATATTAAAGATGAAAGTATATCGGGATTGCTGTTGAGCAAAGTCAGCCGTGCCAAAGAACTTGGAATTGAGTTAGCTATCGATCGCCACAGCGAGCTTCACTCATTTCCTCCTTACTTAGATCATCATGATTTTGTGATTATTATTGGTAACTTAATTGAGAACGCTTTTGATTCGTATCAACATATGGAGCGTCGTGAACGGAAGATCTATATAAGTATGGAACAAAATGACGGCATTCTTTCTATATTAGTTGAAGATAACGGGTGTGGTATGAATGAGGATCAAGTAGCGAGAATCTTTGATGAAGGTTTTTCAACCAAAGCAAAGGAAAATAGAGGAATTGGTTTGCATTTAGTAAAACAAATTGTTGAAAAAGGAAACGGTCAGATCGAAGTAGAGTCAGAATTAGATGTTGGAACGACTTTTATCATTACATTCTTTTTATAGGGGGAGTGGGAAATGAATAAAAAAGAATGGACCGTGCTTCTCATAGAAGACGATCCTATGGTACAAGAAGTGAACCGCCAATTTATTGAACAAGTTGAAGGGTTCATCGTTATCGCTGCAGCTTCGAATGGTTTAGAGGGGGTACAGCTCATTAAAAAACATCAGCCTGATTTAACGATTATTGATATGTATATGCCTAGTCAAGATGGCTTAACTACCTTACAGCAAATTCGAGCAAATGGCTATAAAACAGACGTGATAGCAGTTACGGCTGCAAGTGATATTGAAACCGTACGCAAAGTTCTTCAATATGGCGCTGTTGATTATATTATGAAACCGTTCAAGTTTGAACGAATGAAGCAAGCACTTGAGCAGTATCGTTCGTTTCAAGTTAAAATAAGTCAAAAAGAACATATTACTCAGTCTGAATTAGATTCTATGCTGTTTCAGCAATTCGAAGAAAAAGCCGATTTGCTTCCAAAAGGGCTAAATGCGGTTACGCTAAGGAGGATACAACAATATCTTTCCGAACAAAATCATCCAATTTCTGCTGAAGAAGTAGCGGACGGTGTAGGAATTGCGCGTGTTACAGCAAGAAGGTATTTAGAGTTTTTAGAACAGGAAAACGAGCTGAAATTATCAGTTGAATACGGCAGAGTGGGGAGACCTATTAATCGCTATATGTTAAAAATAAATTAAATGATACAGAACAGCTTTTATTTGGAAAAGCTGTTTTTTTGCGTTAGAAAGTATATCTTTTTCTCTCCTAGAACAAATTAAGGTATACAGTTTTCGCTATCCAAAGAATATTTCGTGCGGTCATTAATTCATAAAATGTCCCTGAAAAAGGATTAATGGCGGAAAAATTGGGGAATATGCACTTTGACATTTAATTTTAGCACAGGAAGGTTTTGAAACATGGACATATTTTTAGCTGTCTTACCAGCCATATTTTGGGGAAGTATTGTGCTTTTCAATGTGAAACTAGGCGGAGGACCTTATAGTCAAACACTTGGAACCACATTGGGAGCTTTGATTTTCTCCATCGGTATTTATATTTTTGTACACCCTACGCTTACACCTTTAATCTTTGGGGTTGGAGTTGTATCGGGGCTATTTTGGGCAGTTGGACAAAGTAATCAGTTGAAAAGTATTGATTTAATTGGAGTTTCTAAAACGATGCCTATTTCAACTGGGCTTCAGTTAGTTTCCACTTCATTATTTGGAGTAATTGTGTTTCACGAGTGGTCTACAAAAACTTCAATCATTCTTGGTGTGCTCGCTCTTATCTTTATTATTGTAGGGATTGTTTTAGCATCACTTCAAAGCAAAGAAGAGAAAGAGGCTGAAGAAGGAAAAGGAAACTTCAAAAAAGGAATTGTTATTTTATTAATTTCAACCGTTGGTTATTTAGTTTATGTGGTAGTAGCCCGTCTATTTAATGTAGACGGATGGTCGGCTTTATTACCTCAAGCGATTGGTATGGTTATTGGAGGAGTATTGCTGACGTTTAAGCATAAGCCATTTAATAAATATGCAATTCGCAACATTATCCCAGGTCTTATTTGGGCCGCTGGTAATATGTTTTTATTCATCTCACAACCTAAAGTAGGCGTAGCGACAAGCTTTTCGCTTTCCCAAATGGGAATCGTCATTTCAACATTAGGCGGGATCATTATTTTAGGTGAGAAGAAAACGAAGCGTCAGCTAGTTGGGATTATTATTGGAATTATACTGATCATCATAGCAGGAGTCATGTTAGGGCTCGCCAAAAGCTAACTAGGAGGGTATTAACAATGTATAAAGATTTAGAAGGAAAAGTAGTTGTCATAACAGGTTCATCTACCGGTTTGGGAAAATCAATGGCGATTCGTTTTGCGACAGAAAAAGCCAAGGTAGTTGTGAATTATCGTTCGAAAGAAGAAGAAGCTAACAGCGTTTTAGAAGAAATTAAAAAAGTTGGCGGAGAGGCAATTGCCGTTAAAGGTGACGTAACAGTTGAGTCTGACGTGATCAATTTAGTTCAATCTGCTATTAAAGAATTTGGAAAGTTAGACGTTATGATTAATAACGCAGGAATGGAAAATCCGGTTTCATCTCATGAAATGTCTTTAAGCGATTGGAATAAAGTCATTGATACGAACTTAACGGGAGCATTTTTAGGCAGCCGTGAAGCGATTAAATATTTTGTGGAAAATGATATTAAGGGAACAGTTATTAACATGTCGAGTGTTCACGAGAAAATTCCTTGGCCATTATTTGTTCATTACGCAGCAAGTAAAGGCGGAATGAAGCTTATGACCGAAACACTTGCATTAGAATACGCTCCAAAAGGTATTCGTGTAAATAACATTGGACCGGGAGCGATTAATACACCGATTAACGCTGAGAAATTCGCTGATCCTGAGCAGCGTGCAGATGTAGAAAGCATGATTCCAATGGGATACATTGGAGAGCCGGAAGAAATTGCAGCGGTTGCTGCATGGCTAGCTTCTTCAGAGGCAAGTTATGTAACAGGGATTACACTCTTTGCTGACGGTGGTATGACACAGTACCCATCATTCCAAGCAGGACGCGGATAAGAAAAAACGCACTCTATGATAGAGTGCGTTTTTTAGTTTTCCTGAGCTTTTTTTTGGTTCTTAGGAGCTGACTGGTGTTGAAGTCGTAAAAAAAGAAAAATCAAAACGATGCAGCCAGTGATGCTGTACATCCCAAGAATAAGCGGTTGCTGTGTATCTGTTCCAGAAGTAATGCCGTGATACAGTGCGAGCAAATAGCCTGGAAAAGCAAGAAAATGAATGGCTTTCCATGTTTTTCTCCCCAGCTGTTTTATAAAATCGGATGTGATAATCAGTACGAATAAAATGTAGAGTGAAATAGTACCAAGACCTGTGCTAATTGGTTTGTAATCGGAAGTGAACGGAATTAAAATGTCAGAAAGTGAAAAATGAATCGATTGATCAAATGATAAAACAAGTCCGTGAATCATGCCAAATAATAATCCGAACCACCCTGATGATTGATGAACCAGCAAAAGCTGTTTTTTTCGTTTTGGTTTAAAAAATGAAAAGCTGTGAGAAATGCCAGCGGCAACCGATACAAACATGAGCAAATAAGAAGTTAAGCCGGCTGCCCGAATGGTATTCCAAACGGGAAAGTGGGCACTAAATTGCGCGAGGAGAGTAGCCATAATGGTATACCTGACCTTTCACATTTTTTTCGATTAACACTTCGCCTTCTTTTGTAACCGCAATTACCTCTAAAGAAGGGTGATGCATTTTAGCTAATCTTAATCCGACGTCCCATCCGAGAATAAGCATGCATTTTGCATAGACTTCAGAAACGGTCAAGTCTTCTGAAACAACCGTTACTTGCAGAAGCTCTGATGAACTAGGCTTGCTGATTCTGCCATCAATAATATGATGGTGAGTGTGTCCGTTTACTTTCCACAATCGCTTGCCCACACTGCTTGTGGCAATGCCGCTGTTGCTCTTTACTTTAATACTCATGAGATTTTTTGATAAATCAAATGGATGAGAGAGCGCAATAGACCAGTGCTTGCTAGCAGGCCCCCACGTTACAATATCACCGCCTCCATCGATTGCACCAAGTGAAGTTCCTTTTTTCTTTAATTGATTCGCCATTTGCTGAATGCTCCAACCTTTTGCGATTCCGCCTAAATCCAGACCGACATTAGAAGCAAGCTGAATACTTCTCATTCCTTTGTGAATCATAATAGGGTTAACAGCATCAAAAGCTGCTACTTCTTGAGGAAGCTGATTGTTAGGCAGTTGTTCAAAGCTTTGGTCATATCCTAGAGTTTGAATAGAGTGATACAGAAATGGGTTGAAAATCCCGTTTGTCTCATTGTGATAGTAAGAGGCTGTTTTTACAGCTTCATACAACATTTTTGACGGTAAAAATAATCTTCCGTTCAGCGAATTAAGCTGTGAAAGCTCGCTTGTTGGAAGAAAGCGGCTTAGGGTTTCTTCTACAAGATAACACCAGCTCTCCACTTTTTGGCTGACAAGTGTTTCAAGCTCATATACATTAAATTCGGTATTCATTGCTTTAAATGAGTAGCTCATTATATCACATCCTTAAGAAGGTCTTGATTGCATAGAAGAATCATCGTTATTGCCCCAATTATCCTGACTATTTCCAGCATCATCATTAGACCACTGATCTTGCTGGCTACTTGAATCATCGTCTGACCACTGATCACTTTGCTCACTAGAATTGTCATTTGACCATTGATCTTGCCCGTTAGTTCCATTGTTCGTATTGGAACCAGATCCTGAATCTGGAAATAGATCCGTCTCATCTTCCGTTTGAGTTTGAGATGAATTATCGGCTGATGCATCGTTATTTAGTGCTGGAGCTGTTGAATTTGTTTGATCATATTTTTGAGAAAGTCCTATAAAAGTGGTAAATGCAGCAACGCTCGATAAACCAACCATCCATTTTGTCCATTTATTAGCTGCCATTGATATGCTCCTTTTATCTTTCATATTTTGCAACTGAACACTGAAGAAAAACTGCAGTGGAAGGTAACATACATCGTTCAATTGTTATAGTTCAATATAGACAGAGAAAATGAAAAAATAGTGAAATAGATGTAGGTCGGATTATTTTTGTGGGGGAATTGAGTGAATTATTAGATTAAAAAAGGGTTGTTCTTTTTAGAACAACCCTTTTTTAATCACCGATAAATCTTACTAATTGATACGTAATAAACCGTTAACTGTACAAGAGAAAGAAGCAAAAGAACGGCAATGGGATAGAAGCTAAAAGAATTAGGTAACAGCGGATAAAAAGCTATTAATATAGCACCTATAGGAATAGAAAATAGGAGGAAAACAAAGGCTTTTTTGCAAGCTTCTGCTGTTATCATCTTTTCACGTTCATCTTCTTCTGCAAATTCAAAAGGAAATAA
Source organism: Priestia sp. YIM B13490 (assembly GCF_042787735.1). Lineage (NCBI taxonomy): Bacteria > Bacillati > Bacillota > Bacilli > Caryophanales > Bacillaceae > Priestia > Priestia sp. YIM B13490. Next base: position 685,176 of record NZ_JBHZOT010000002.1, on the reverse strand, counting down.
TAAAGGCGAAACGTTCTTCGTCTTTTTACGCGCGCGGTAGTAAAAAAATGAGACAATTAAAAGAACAATTAAAGAAGCAAAAGAGCCTATAGACATAGTAATTTCCCACGGAGGCTCAGGGTCGGTCATAACTTCACTAAATTGAATATTTAGGCTTAAAAAATCATATAAAAACCAACCTACGCACAACAGGGACACTACATTCAACAAATAAGATTTAATAACATTACTCAACATTTTTCTCCTCCTTTTGAAGTGTAAAAACATCTTCCATTTTTAATTGAAAGACATCACAAATTGTTAAACCAAGTAGTAGGGAAGGAACGTAATTTCCCTTTTCAATAGCTGCAATGGTTTGGCGAGTGGCTCCAACTTTTTCAGCTAAATCTCCTTGCGTATATCCATGTTTAGCTCTAAGCTCTTTTACGTGATTAATAAGAGTCAATATGATCACCCGCTGTCTTTTTAATGAATTTGTTAAGTTGATTTAACATTATGTAAAGTTAATTTAACACTAATTGGATAATTTTTCAATAGTTTATGGATAAAAAATACAAAAAAGATCCTAGAAGAATTCTTCAGGATCTTTTTTGTTAATAAATTTCTTTAATGCCAGACAAACGAATGGAAAAAATGTTTTGTTTTTCATCTCGTAGGGAGAGGGTTTGGTCGGTTAGGTTTAAATTTTGGATTTTTCCTTTGAAGGTTTGAAGCAGGCCATTTTCGTAATAATTCACGGTTACATGTTTGTTTTTCTTTAACGCTTTTAAAATCATTAATTCATCTCCTTTCATGTGTGCATCTGTTATGAAAAGAAAGCTGTGGCTTAAGCATAAGAATGTGGAGAATGCTCAAGGCAGAATTATTATTATACAACAAGATGAGAATAGTTTGTATATAAATTGTGAAAAAATGCACAAGTTTGCAGTACGGGTGTTGCAACAGAGTACAGTATATGAGGGAAGAAGGGGTTTTATGATAAAAAAGGTGATTTTAGTTTATTTATTTGTGGGTATTAGGTAAACTAGTAGATGAATTTAAAGAATCTATCTATGGTTGTGAAGGCTAGGATTTCATTTAATTTTCATTTTCTATGAGTACAATGATAAAGGTTTTCTATATGTTCTTTGTGAATCTACTCATAAACTAATCGAGAAAGGAAAATCAAAATGAAGCGAATCGTTTCTAAGCCGCTGCACTATTTCATATTAGCCGCTGTTTTAATGTGGATAAAGTCGTATGTGGCTTATAAAACTGAATTTAACTTAGGCGTAAGCGGCGTAATGCAGCAAATGCTGCTGTTCATAAACCCTGTGAGTTCAGTGCTGATTTTTTTAGGAATCGGCTTATTTTTAAAAGGAAAGAAAGCAGGAGCTTGGATCCTTGCAGGCAGTTTCATTATGACGCTGCTGTTATACAGCAACGTTCTCTATTATCGTTTTTTTAACGATTTTGTAACGCTTCCTACACTGTTGCAAACAAGTAATGCAGGAAGTATGGGCGGAAGCATTATGGATTTATTAAAAGCACATGATGTTTTTTATTTTGTTGATTTTATTATTTATTTTTTCTTCTTTTTTAGTAAAAAAATTGACTGGCATAATGAAAAAGTATCGGTTAAGAATGCTGTAACCATTCTTTCTTTAGGATTTATGGTTTTTTCTGTAAATTTAACATTAGCAGAAATTGATCGCCCGCAGCTTCTATCTCGAACTTTTGACCGCAATTATCTAGTAAAGTATTTAGGCGCCTATAATTATACGATGTATGACGGTGTTCAGACTGCTCAAAACTCTAAACAGCGAGCTTTTGCAAGCAGCAATGATTTAACAAACGTCGTTAATTTTAAAAACAGTCATTATGCGGAGCCTAATTCCGTTTATTTTGGAAAAGCTAAAGGGAAAAATATTATTAAAATTCATTTGGAATCATTTCAGTCTTTTTTAATTGATTACAAATTAAATGGCCAGGAAGTGACACCTTTCTTAAATTCGTTGGCCCATGGAAATGACTTTACGTATTTTGATAACTTCTTTCATCAAACGGGACAAGGAAAAACATCAGATGCTGAGCTGATGATGGACAATTCTCTATACGGCCTTCCTCAAGGTTCTGCCTTTGTACTGAAAGGAAGCAATACGTATCAGGCAGCGCCAGCTATTTTGGATCAAAAAGCTGGCTATACGAGCGCTGTGCTGCACGGAGACTATAAGACGTTTTGGAACCGTAACGAAATTTACAAGCAGTTCGGTGTGGATAAGTTCTTTGATGCAAGTTATTACAATATGACGGGTGAAAATAAAATTAATTATGGTTTAAAAGACAAACCGTTCTTTAAAGAATCTGTTCCAATGCTGCAGTCTTTACCGCAGCCGTTCTATGCGCATTTAATTACGTTAACAAATCACTTTCCATTTTTACTTGGAAACAATGAGGCAAGCATACAGCCGGCTAACACGGGCGATGCAACAGTTGACCGTTATTTCCAAACGGCTCGTTATTTAGACGAATCATTGCAATCTTTCTTCCAAGAACTGAAAGCTTCTGGGCTTTATGATAATTCTGTGATTATGATTTATGGAGATCACTACGGTATTTCTGAAAATCATAATGCGGCAATGGAAAAAGTAATGGGAAAAGAAATTACCCCTTATGAAAATGCTCAGCTGCAGCGTGTACCTCTATTCATTCACGTTCCTGGAGTGAAAGGCGGAGTTAATCATACGTACGGTGGAGAAATTGACGTTGTGCCAACTCTTCTTCATTTAGTAGGGATTGACAGCAAAGAGTTTATCCAATTTGGCACAGATTTATTTTCTAAGGATCATGATGATGTAGTTGCATTCCGCAATGGCAACTACGTATCTCCTAAATATACATTAGTGGATGGAACGTATTATGATTCTAAGACGGGCCAAGCCCTTAAAGAAAATAATCAAATGAAAGCTTATAAACAGAAGGTAGCAAAAGAACTGGAGTTATCTGATCAAGTGCTTTATGGAGACTTGCTTCGTTTCCACAAGCTGAAGGATTTTCAAACAGTCGACCCTTCGAAATATATGTACGGGAAAGAAGAAACAGAAACATCAGCTAAATAAAGCTAAAATCAAAAGAACATGATGACTTCTGCAAAGCAGAATGAACATCATGTTCTTTTTTACTGTAAACTATTCATTAATAAATTTCTTTAATTCCCGATAAGCGAATAGAGAAAGTATTTTGCTGCTCATCTTTTAATGAAAGCGTTTGGTCCGTTAAATCTAGGCGCTGTACTTTTCCTTTAAACGTTTGAAGCAAACCGTTTTTATAATAGTTAATTGTAACGGCCCCGTTTTTTCTTAATGCTTTTAAAATCATCTTCAAAACTCCTTCCATATTTAAAATGTTTATGATTAACGAGCTGTAACATTCATTTTCATTTGCATATTTTTATTATACACAAAAATAGAAAGCGTTTTCACTTAAAGTTTGAACACTTTGTGAAAACTTTAACAGAGAATGTGACAAATACATACAGAAACTAATTTATTTGTCGTATTCATCATAAAACACATTTATGAAAGGAGTGTTAAGAACGTGTTAAAACTTTATGGATGGAAGAATATTATAAAATATCGTTTGAAATGTCGTAGTGAATCCATTCATCGTTTGTTACATTTCCGCCCATTTTTCTGTAAAGCATTTGGGCTCTTGTGTTATCATAAGCCGTTTCCCAAGACATAGTTGCATACTGATGTTCTTTTGTATACTGGTGACTAGTCGAAAATAATTTTTCTCCAATTTTTTGTCCTCTTGCTTTTTCAGTAACGTACAAGTCATTTAAAATCGCTACAGGCTTTACACGCGTGGTGCTAAATGTAAAATAAAGCGTCGAAAAACCTACTGCTTCGTCATTTTGAGTCGCGATAAACTGAACGCCAGCATCCGGATGCTGAAATAAGTGATTAATTAAATTTCTCAGCTGCTTTTTGGTAGGCTGAGGGCGCTTGTAAAAATCAACAATGTATTCGTTCATTAATGAAATAAGTGCTTCCATGTCAGCGGCATTAGCTTGACGAATTGTAATAGTAGTCATTAAATCTTCTCCTTTTTAATCAGATGATCTACACTTATAGTAAAAGAAATGTATCCCCTCTAAAAGAGCCAGATTTGAAAAATAAAATAGGGACAGATGAAAGGAGCTAGCGTGAAGTTCACACCTTTATTAAACCGCAAAGATGATATGCCTTTGTATCACCAGCTATATGAATATATAAAAAAAGAAATTGTATCCAGCAGGGTAGAAGTGAATGACAAACTGCCTTCTATCCGGTCTTTTGCTGATTACTTAAACGTAAGTCGAAATACTGTAGATATGGCCTATCAGCAGCTTTTAGCTGAAGGGTATGTAGAAAGCAGGCCCAAAAGTGGACTGTACGTAACGAATACACAGTTTGATTTACTGCAAACAGATAGAAAGCCGACTGTATTTTTACATCCTCACTCAGAAACAAAGTCGTGTACCTATGATTTTCGGTATGGAAAAGTTGATAACCGTTTGTTTCCTTTGGATGAGTGGAAAAAACGATACAATGAAAGTCTTCAAACTTATAGAGAATCTCTGTTTACTTACCAAGAAAGTCAAGGAGAAGAATCACTGCGAGAAGAAATTGCGACGTACCTTTATCAATCAAGAGGAGTGGTTTGTTCAAAACATCAAATTATTATTGGAGCAGGTACGCAGCAATCACTCAGTTTACTAGCGCAGATGCTAAAACCAAGCATCTGGGACATTGCCTTTGAAAACCCTTGTTATGACGGGGCTAGCTTTGTATTTAAGCAGCATGGATTTTCCTTAAAACCCGTGTCGCTTAATAACAAAGGGATAAACATCCAAGAGCTTTATGATAGCCTAGCACGAGCTGTTTATGTCACACCATCTCATCAGTTTCCATACGGAATGATCATGCCTGTTTCAAGAAGAATAGAGCTTCTTAAATGGGCGAATGACCGCAACGGGTTTATTATTGAAGATGATTATGACGGAGAATTTCGTTATAAAGGCTCTCCCATCCCTTCATTGCAAAGCTTAGACACTGAGGGGCGCGTCATTTATACAGGTACATTTTCAAAATCTTTTATGCCTTCTTTAAGAATCAGCTACCTTGTATTACCTGAAGTTCTTCTAAAGGAATATCATGAACGCTTCTCTTTATACGAGCAAGCTGTTCCAACTCTCCATCAGCGGACGCTCGGGCTGATGATGAAAAATGGAGAGTGGAGTAAGCATTTAAGAAGAGTAAGAACTGCTTATCAACTGAAACACAGTACTCTTTTAGCAGCTTTACAGAAGGAGTTTAACAAAAACATCACGTTGTCAGGAGAATCTGCAGGTTTGCATATACTTATACGCGTGCACAACGATATGAACGAACAGCAATTAATTAACGCAGCTCGAAAGCAAGATGTCTCTGTCTACGGTACCTCTCGTTATTGGCTTACGGAAGTACCTAAACAAAAGCCTCATGTTTTGTTAGGCTTCGGAAGTTTGGGGAGAGAAGAAATAGAAGAAGGAATAAAACGATTAAAAAAAGCTTGGTTATAAATCCATGCTCGTTTTTTCGGTTTCTTGACAAAAGTTGCCTAGTCCTTTAGACTTTTTTGCATATATTTTAAATTATCTGAAAGGAGGATAGGGTAATCGAAGCTAACTGCTAGTGGACAACCCTAGATTAAACAATGAATCCTATCCAACAAATTTTACATACATTTCCTGTGATTGTACTAGATGGTGCAATGGCAACTGAACTGGAGAGATATGGCTGTGATCTAAACGACAGCTTATGGTCTGCTAAAGTGCTGATGGAGCAGCCAGAATTGATTAAGAGAGTGCATCAAGATTACTTTTCAGCAGGAGCTGACTGTGCGATTACAGCAAGTTATCAAAGCACATTTGAAGGTTTTTCTAAACGTGGTTTGAGTGAAGCAGAGGCTCGCGAGTTAATTCAAGCATCTGTAAAAATTGCGGCTGAAGCAAGAGATGAATTTTGGCAGCAAGAAGAGAATCGTCTTAATCGCCCAAAACCAATTGTCGCCGCTTCGGTAGGGCCTTACGGAGCATTTTTAGCAAACGGATCGGAATATACTGGACAGTATGACGTAACAGAAGAAGAGTTAATGGAATTTCATCGTCCTCGTATGAAAGCATTAATTGAAGCAGGAGCAGACGTATTAGCTTGTGAAACTATTCCTAATGTAATGGAAGCAAGAGCCATTGCGAGGCTGCTAGAAGAGTTTGAAGGAGCGTACGCATGGATTACGTTCAGCGCAAAAGATGACCTGCACATTAGCAGCGGAACATTAATCTCGGAGTGTGCACGCTATCTGGATTCCTATGAGCAAGTAGCGGCTCTTGGAGTTAACTGTACGCCGCCTCAATATATTTCTTCACTTATTAAAGAAATTAAATCTCAAACGGATAAGCCAGTCATTGTGTATCCAAATTCAGGGGAGCATTATGATGCTGAATCTAAAACATGGAACGGGATATCTGCAGGCGAAACGTATGGCTGCAGCGCTCACAGCTGGTATGAAGCAGGTGCTCAGTTAATCGGAGGGTGCTGTCGTACAACTCCAGATGATATCAAAGGCATTACAAAATGGGCTAGAAAATAACGGATTAAAAGAAAGAGAATGTGAGAAAAGTTGTTTCGCTAACGTTAAACACGAACGATCTATCAAAAATAGATCGTTCGTGTTTTTTATGGTCATGGTGAACGTAGGTTTCGTGTGGGCAGGTCCTTCTAGCTGTTACACGGAAATCAACAAAGGTGTCATAAGCAGTTCAGCTCATTTATCCCCATTTTCTGTCTTTAGATTAGATTCATTTTATTATGTCCCAATCTTTTTTTCTTGTAAAATAAAAGAATACAAGTTGAAAAATCTTTATTTGAACGAAAGAAGGGATGATGAAAGTGAAAGATATTAAAAATATTTATTGTGTAGGGCGGAACTACGCACTGCATGCAAAAGAATTACATAATGATATTCCAACATCACCTTTTTTATTTTCCAAACCTACTCACGCTCTCGTTGAAGCAGCTGGACAATCAATCGCTCTTCCTAGCGACCAAGGAGAGGTGCACTTTGAAACTGAACTGATTCTTCATATTGGACAATCTTACAAAGAGGGCATAACAGTAGATGAACTTGTTGACGAGATGACGATTGGATTAGACTTGACCCTTCGAGACGTGCAGAGCGAATTAAAACAAAAAAAGCACCCTTGGCTGCTTGCAAAAGGGTTCAAACGTTCAGCGGTTGTGGGAAACTTTATTCCATTTGAAGGAGTAGAAGCATCTAAGAAGAAAGACTTTTCGTTAGTGAAAAACAATGAACGCGTGCAGCTGGGGAATATTAAAGATTTGATTTTTGACTTACAAACGATTATTGATTTTACAGGAAAACATTTTGGTCTTGATAAAGGAGATCTTATTTTTACAGGGACACCTGAGGGAGTAGGTCCGCTTACTCATCATGATGAGCTTTCACTTAAATGGGGACAGCAAGAGCTTGGTTCTTGCATCATTTCCTTTCGTTAACAAAAAGAAGCTGAAACAAAAGTAGTTTAGTTGAAGGAAGATCCGAACGATGAATTGAGATTCTTGATAGAGAATCCAACTCGTTCGGATCTTTTATTGTGATGGTGAACGTAGATTGTATATATTTGCTTCTAGCTGTTGATTAGAGGGTAAGGCGAAGACTCCGGGAGGAAAGTGGAGTGGCTGAGACCCCGCAGAAGGGTAAGTGAAGTTTTGCACGAAAATCAACAGCGGTGTACCACGCAGTCCAAATCATTTATCCTATTTGTTCGTATTTAGTTTGGCTTGCTTTCGTTATGCCTCAATCTCTTTTTCTGCGAAGTCTTAATTTTTTAGCCTTCAGAATGAATTTAATATCCAATGGGAAAGCTGTTTCTATCTCCTATAGAAAACGAGGTCCTCAGCATGGTGCTCTTAATCCTTACAACGGTGATTTCTATTTTGAGTGTACTAGTTATGCCAAAACGTATCAGCTGGATAGAAATGTACACAACTTCTTTGTTTGTTATGTTTTTAGGATCGGTAGCAGATATATATCTTGATGTTAAATATGATCTTTATGGATTCTTCACAAAAGGAGTAGATTTTGAATATCTTTTAATTTTTATTTTTGTTTATCCTGCAACGAATAGTGTATTTTTAAATTTTTATCCACAGAGCAAGAGTTTGGCTAAAAAAGCTTTATATATTACAGTGTGGGTAATTCTTACAACCCTGTTTGAATACATTTCTGCCCAAACAGAAGTGTTTTATTATAACGAATGGAAGACGCTATACTCGTTTTTTTGCTATCCTTTTCTTTATATAGCAATGGTTTTAAATTTAAAAATGATACGGAGGCTTCAGATTATCGATAAACAAAAATAGAAATAAAAAAAAGTAATGATAAATCATAAAAAAATGATATTTTATTAATGGCTACATATGTAATATAGTAAAAATAGAAAATAAACGAAGCAGCATATAAGCAGGGTTAAAAAACATCAAAACGGGAATCTTGACATTAACTTCATGTTTTTAACCATGTATTGTGAATGAATATACTTATTGCTAAATAATATGTTGTAGAAGGAATTTAGCAAAGGAGGCAAGAAGATGTTTAAGCGTAGTGAAAAAATCCAAATTCATGGCGTAACGTTTCATGGAGTCATGAGTGCGAAGCAAAAAGCCGCCCTGCAGGAAATTGCTAATGTAACAGACGAAAAAGACTGGGATGGGCTAAAAGGTGTGTATTGCTTAGGCAGTGTAAAAGTGCAAGGGAAAGATGTGCTAGGCGTGTACTATGGCCAATTTAATGATAACCTTCCAAAAGATAAGCGCAAACTTCAGTTTGAAATTGACTATATTAAATATACAGTAACGGAATGTCCTATTGTCTTTATCGATACAACAAAAAATAAAAAGCCTCATCAATTTGCTTTTATCATTCTGCATGAATTAGGCCATCATGTGGATCGTATGACAAATGGAACGCTTTTAAAAGAAGGAAATAGAACGCAAGAAATGTTTGCTAATACGTATGCTTTAGAGAAATATTCAAAAATAGAAAAGTTCCAAACAAAGAAGTTGAAAAACATTCCATTTTTAGAGGAGTCTCTTACTCAATGGAATAAAACTCCTCATCCTGGAGCTTATTCTCTTAGAGTTCAAATTGAATAATTCACGAGAATAGTTCCTCTCTCTCCGTTTTTTATTTTCCTATCTTTTTTCCTCTTCCTTTCTTTTATTCTTCCAATGAACAAAAAGGATTTAATTACCCATAAAGTTTTAAAAGTTTTTATAGTACGAATTATTTACACTATACCCTCCTGTAAATTATGATTATTTTAAGAAAAAACAGAAAATTTTAAAGTTTTAAGGTACAACTTAATAGTGAACAAGCGATGTTGTAATCGTATAGACGAACTGGCATACATATGCGAGTCATACATACAAACGAATCGCTTCCACTGTTATGAAAGCGGATTCAAAAATAGGAGGGGTAATAATGTTAGCTATTCTTGGGTTTTTGATGGTTTGTACATTTATGTTTCTAATTATGACAAAACGATTAACGCCGCTTATTGCTTTAATGGTTATTCCAGTATTGTTTGCAATCATAGGGGGATTCACAAGTGATATTGGAGAAATGGCTTTAAATGGTGTAAAAGAATTAGCACCTACAGGCGTTATGTTAATGTTTGCTATTTTATATTTTGGGATTATGATTGATGCTGGTTTGTTTGATCCAGTTGTAGGAAGAATTTTAAAAATCGTAAAAGGTGATCCACTAAAAATCACAATTGGTACAGCTATTTTAGTTCTTATTATCTCATTAGACGGAGACGGAACAACAACATATATGATTACGCTCTCAGCGATGCTTCCGCTTTATAAAAAGCTAAACATGAAGCCTATGATTTTAGCCTGTATCGCTATTATGGGTAGTGGAGTTATGAACTTAACGCCTTGGGGCGGACCTACTGCACGTGTGATGAGCGCATTGAAGTTAGATGCTTCACAGGTGTTCACACCACTGATTCCAGCCATGATTGGTGGAGCTGTTTGGTTATTATTTACGGCTTACTATTTCGGGAAAAAAGAGCGTCAGCGCTTAGGTGTTATTGATATTCAAGACGTTACAAATGCTCAAGTAGCTTTTGCAGAAGCAGCCGCTGCTGAAGGAATCGAGTACAAGCGTCCGAAGCTTTTATGGGTAAACTTTGCTTTAACAGCTCTCTTATTAGTAGGACTTATCACAGCAGTTATGCCGCTTCAAATTCTGTTTATGATTGGATTTGCAATCGCTATCATGATTAACTATCCAAATTTAGAAGTTCAAAAAGAGCGTATCACAGCACATGCCGGTAATGTACTTGCTGTTGTATCTCTTGTATTCGCAGCAGGCGTATTCACAGGTATTTTATCAGGTACAAAAATGGTAGATGCAATGGGTAATAGTTTAGTAGGATTAATTCCAGATGCGTTAGGGCCTTACATGTCTGTGATTACAGCCATCACAAGTATGCCATTTACGTTCTTTATGTCAAATGATGCTTACTACTATGGGATTTTACCAATTATTGCTCAAGCAGCTTCAGCATACGGTATTGATGCTGCAGAAATTGGCCGTGCTTCATTGATTGGTCAACCTGTTCACTTACTAAGTCCTTTAGTTGCTTCTACGTATCTATTGGTCGGTATGGCAAAAGTCGAGCTTGGTGAATTCCAGCGCTTTACTTTAAAGTGGACGATTGGAACAGCGATGGTGATGCTTTTAGTAGCTATTATTACAGGAGTTATTACGCTGTAAAGATCATGAACCTAAAAACTTATCAATTCCGCTTTTGGGATTGATAAGTTTTTTTGTCTAAAAAGCTTTTGGAATAAGGAGCGGATATACAAAAAATTTTGATAAAATAAAAGAGGAATAGAACTATAAGGTAAAGGCTAAAGGTGCGATGAAATGAAAAAATGGTTTCAAGTATCGCTGCAAACAAAAATCGTAGGTTTATCAGCAGCATTAATCATAACTGTTATTGTTCTTTTAGCGAGTATTTTCTCTTACATGCAGTTTGTAGAATCTAAAAGGCAAGCCGAGCAGCTGGCTCTTCAAGCAGCCAAATCAATATCATTTATGCCGGAAGTCAAAGCTGCTTTTCAAAAAAAACAGCCGAGTCGCTACATTCAGCCGCTTGCCGAGCAAGTGAGGGAACAAATCGGAGCAGCAAGTATTGTAGTTCAAAACCGTGAGCAAATCATCTATTCTCATGCTAATCAAAAATGGATAGGAAAGAAAGACAAAGAGGCGGTTAACGATAGAGCACTATTATTCGGCGGATATTATACGCTTGACGGAGAGGGAACCACAGGTCCTGCAATTATGGGGAAAGCGCCTATTGTCATCAGTCACGGAAAGTATACGGAGGTCGTGGGAGTAGTGACGGTTGAGTTTTTAAAGTCTCATGTTCATGCTCAGCTCATTACGCGCATTCAGCAAATTATCCTATTTTCACTAGCTGTTTTATTGCTTGGTATGATCGGGGGTATTTTTTTAGCTAAAAGTATTAAAAAAGATACTCTCGGTCTTGAGCCCCATGAAATCGCTTCTTTATACCGTGAACGAAATGCGATTTTACTTTCGATAAAAGAAGGAATTATTGCTATTGATCATCAAGGCTTTATTACGATGATGAATACATCAGCTAAAAATATGCTAGGACTACAGACGGAATATTTACATCATCATATCATTGAAGTGTTTCCTTATACGAATATGATTGAAGTGCTAGATACGGGAATAGCCCGAAGCGACCAAGAGATTTTTCTAAATGAAAAAACGTTTATCTTAAACTTAACACCTATTATTGAACATCAGCGAATTGTAGGAGTGGTCGCTAGTTTTCGTGATAAGACAGAATTAAAAAGTTTAATCAATACGATTTCAGAAGTACGAAAGTATTCAGAGGATTTACGAGCTCAAACGCATGAGTTTACGAATAAGCTGTATGTGTTGTCGGGTTTGCTGCAGTTAGGGCAGTACAAAGATGCATTTGAGTTTATTCAAAAAGAATCAGCCGTACACCAAACACAAAACCGTATTCTATTTGATCAGATACTAGATTCTAAAGTCCAAGCAATATTGCTTGGGAAGATTGGAAAAGCATCTGAAAAGAAAATTCACTTTTCGGTTGATTCGGAGAGTACACTCGATACGCTCCCAGAACATATTGAAATTTCTCATCTCATTATCATTATTGGGAATTTAATTGATAATGCATTTGAAGCGGTGAGTCAGCAGCCTGAAAAAGAAGTGTCGTTTTTTATTACCGATATTGGTCATGATTTAATTATTGAAGTGATGGATAACGGACCTGGTATATCAGAAGAAGTACTAAATCAAATTTTCACAAAAGGTTTTTCAACCAAAGGTACAGACAGAGGATACGGACTGGCAAATATAAAGAAAATGGTAGATGAGCTTGGAGGATCTATTGAAGTGTATAATCAGCCAGAAGGAGGAGCCATTTTTTCAGTTTACCTTCCAAAAAACTGAATCATGAGAAGTAAGGGGAGAGTTGAAATGTTAAGAGTCGCAATTGCAGAAGACGATTTTCGAATTGCTCAAGTTCAAGAGCGATTTTTATTAGAAGTAGATGGTGTGGAAGTTGTAGGTAAAGCGTTGAATGCAAAAGAGACGCTTGAAATGCTAAAGGAGAAGAAAGTTGATTTACTTCTTTTAGACATCTATATGCCAGATGAAATGGGAACAGATTTACTGCCAAAAATCAGAGCGCAGTTTCCACACGTTGACGTTATCGTGGTAACGGCTGCCACCGAAAAAAACATTGTAGAAATCTGTTTGAGAAACGGCGTCGTTAATTATTTGATTAAGCCGGTTATGATGGAATCCTTCATTAATGCTATTAAACAGTATCAAGAGAAAAAGGAACTGTTTAGTACGCATGAAGAAGTTGATCAATCATTTATTGATGCGTACTTTGGACATGTCAGAACAAAGCCAAAAGCGGATAAATCTCTTCCTTCAGGTATTGATGGTATCACATTACAAAAGTCAAAAGATATTTTAAAAAGCATCAAAGGAATTACGATCGAAGAGATGGGGCAACACATGGGAGTATCTAGAACGACAGCTAGACGATATTTAGAGTATCTAGTATCAACTGGTGAATGTCACGTTGAATATGATTATGGGATTATTGGACGGCCGGAGCGCAAGTACTATTTAGCGTAGCATTAGCCTTGAAGGATGGTATATATGATCAAAAAGCTCATGATAGTGTTTATAAGTGTATTGCTTGTTAGCTGTTCTTCTCCCTCTAAAAAAGACCATATTGATATGGGGGAAATTGAAATTGTGGCAGCCGGTGCAAAAGGCGGAGGAGCAGATGCAACAGTAAGAGCCATTCAACAGGTGCTAACGGAAAAGAAGATTGTGAAGGTACCCGTTTCTGTTAGTAATAAAATAGGTGGGCAAGGTGAAGAAGGATGGAAATATATTAAACAGAGAAAAGAAGGGAATATTGTTTCCGGAAATTCCAGCTTACTGATTACAAATAATTTGCTAGGGCAAAGTCAATTAACCTATAAAGACTTTACTCCGCTCGCTATTTTAACATCTGAATGGGAGGTCATCGTAGTCCCGGCTAACTCTCCTATATATAATTTAAAACAGCTCATACGCACGTTAAATCAAAGTGAATCCAGCATGAAAGTGGGAATATCACCTCGCTTAGGAAATGACGATCATTTATCGTTCATGCAGCTAAATAAAAAAGCAGGCGTAGACTCTTCCAAGCTTGAGTTTTTCGTTTACAACAGCAGTCATAAAGTGATCGATGCGCTCGTTCATCATCAGCTAGATGTAGCACCTATGTCATTATCAGAAGTAAAAAAGCAGTATGAACAAGGGCAGGTAAGAATACTCGCCGTTTCTTCTCCCAGCAGGCTAGAAGAGTTAAAAGAGATCCCAACGTGGAAAGAAGCGGGAATTGACGTAACATTTAGCCATTGGAGAGGTCTAATGGGACCGCCTAATATGACCAAAGAGCAGGTAGCATATTGGAATAAGACAGTGTATGAAATGGTTCATACAAAAGAATGGGAACAGCTGCTTAAAGATAACGATTTAACCTCTTTTTATAAAAATAGCAGCGGTGCTAAAGTCTTTCTTGAACAGCAAAGCAAGCTGTATTCTGACTTAATGGGCGGAACAAATGATGAATAAATACAATAGAAAGAGGTTGGGATAAAAGGATTTTAGACGGAGTGAAAAACGAACCATTGATCAAGGTTTTTGATTCGTGGTTCATTTTTTTGTTTTGGTGAGGATAGTTTCATCTGTTTTGTTCCTTCTAGCAGTTGATTGGAGGGCAAGACGAAGACTCCTGCGGGAGAAGCGGAACAGGTGAGACCCCACAGGAGAGTTAGCGACGAGGAGGCTCACACCGGCCTCCCGCGGAAAGAGAAGTCTTGCACGGAAATCAACTGCAGGGTCAAAAGCAGTTCAGCTCATACATCCCATTTGTTCGTCTTTAGATTAAATTCATTTCGGTATGTCTCAACCTCTTTCTATCAGCGTACATCTTTTAAATCCAAGTTTTGAATGAACTCAATAAAAGCTTTTACGATGTTAATCTTTAATGAATCCTCATGATAAAACATCCATGTACTGCGCGTTAAAGGCTGCTGGTCTTTTGTTTTTAACGTGTATCTGTAAATCTCTGCTGCGTCATCAAGCAGCATACTCGGCAAAATCGCATAACCGAGTCCGTTTACAACCATCTTTTTGCATGTTTCTGCTTTATCCACTTCAATACTGACAAGGGGAGGCTGAGAGTAATTTTCAGCCCACCAGTTATCAACAGATGTTTTTAAAAAACGATCTTGGTGATAATCAATTCGAGGTATATTGGGAAGGTTGTTTATATCAACAGGCTGTGCAGACGCAATGCAAATCGTTTCTTTAAAAAGCAGCTCTTTCTGATCCTGCCAGTTATAATCACCTTTTACAAACGCAATATGAACATCGTGCTTATAAAGTAAGTGGGCCATGTCACTGCTCCATCCGGTGGTGACTTTGAATTCAACGTCAGGAAATCGCTCTTTAAATAGCCGTAATAGTCCAGGGAGCTTGTAGTCAGTGAAAAAGTTAGACACTCCTAGACGTAAAGTACCGGTTAATTGATCATCCATGTTTAACACATTTTCTTTTATTTTTTGAAGCGTGAGCAGCATTTCTTCTGCACACTTCACTAAATATTCCCCCTGTGGTGTAAATTGAACGCCGCGGCGTCCTCTGTTCACAATCTGAACATGAAATTCCTTCTCCATCTGCTGCAGTCTATGCGTAAGCGCAGGCTGAGAGATAAACAGCTCCTTGGCTGCTTTTGTAATGTTTTTTTCTCGATACAACACTTGTAGAATAAGCCAATCTCGATCGTCCATACTATCCCTCCAGGAATAAAAAAAATGAATGGTTTATAATAAAATTTCGATATTTTAATTATCTCTAAAATTATACTATAGTTAAGAAGAGGAATGTTCGGTGTAAGAAAGAAAAGCCTTGTAGAAGGAAGGAAGTAGATATGAACGCAAGAATTATTTTTTTACAATCTATATTTTTTATTTTATTAACAAGCATAGGAGGATTTCTTTTATCGTTAACAGGTTTATCCATTGGCTGGATGCTTGGGACCCTCATTTTAGCTGCTATTCTAGCTTTCCGAAAGCCGCGTTTTTTATCTCAAACAAGCAAAAAAGGTATTCCAAAATATTGGCTGTACGCAGGACAGTGTATTTTAGGGATTGAATTAGGTCAGAAGATTAACTTGTCTGTATTAACTACGTTTCAATCTCACTGGTCCACCATTACGATCATGCTTTTGCTGTCCGTTGTTTTTTCTCTTTTATCCGGTTATTTGCTATGGAAGTTCAGTTCCACAGACTTATTAACAAGCTTTTTCGGCACGACTCCTGGAGGAATGAGCGCAATGCCAGGCATGGCTGAAGAGGTAGGGGCCAATACGGCAATTGTAAGCATTATTCAAACAATGCGCGTGTTTTTAGTTGTGCTTGCTGTTCCTTTATTTGTGGTCTATTGGGGAAGTAATACAGGTCGGCATGCAGTGTCAGCTACTCCAAGTATTTTTGGGTGGGAATCACTGCTATGGACAGGCGTTTTAATCGTTACAGCAGTAGTAGGCTATTATATAGGAAAAAAACTAAAATTTCCTGCTCCTTGGTTAGTAGGGGGAATGCTTACTGTTGCGATTGTTCAAACAGCTGCTTCATCGTACGCGGGATATAATCTTCAAGCATACTGGCCTCATTCTGTTATGATTTTATCGCAAATTTTTATCGCGTCAAGTATTGGTTCTCGCTTTCATAAAGAAATGTTTATTGGCGTGAGAAAAATTATAGTTGTTGCGCTTATTAATACAATCGGTTTGATCGCTGCTATGTTTGTTTGTGCACTAGCAGTCTCCAAAATAACTGGAATCGGGCTTATTACGTCTATTTTAGCGTTTGCTCCTGGAGGCATTGCAGAAATGGCAACAACATCAATTGTACTGCAAGCCGATTCGACGTTGGTAGTAGCGGTCCAAGTGCTTCGAATTTTAACCATTTGGCTGCTTCTTCCTCCGCTGTTTCGCATGTTTCATCAATGGGGAGAAAGAAAAAGAATACATTCACACGTTTCATAATAAATATGTGAATGCACTAGGCAAAGTAATAGAGAGTTTTAAAGAGAAAAATGGGGGGAGAATAGATGAGTAATAAAGAAATGGTGGTCAGTCAGTTCGGGGGGAATGCTGGAAAGTACGTCAAAAGTAAAGGTCATGCGAAAGGCAAAGATTTAGCTATTTTAGCGGAAATTGCTGAAGAAAATAGAGGAGGAAAGCTGCTTGATGTAGCAACAGGAGGAGGACACGTGGCAAATAAGCTAGCACCTGTTTTTCAAGAAGTAACGGCTTTTGACTTAACTCCTCAAATGCTGCAAAGTGCTGAAGGCTTCATTAAAGAAAATGGTTATGAAAATGTATCGTTTGTTCAAGGAGATGCTGAAGATATGCCATTTCAAGATGACGAGTTTGATACGGTAACGTGCAGAATTGCACCGCACCATTTTCCTAATATTAAACAGTTCATCAAAGAGGTGTACCGAGTGTTAAAGCCAGGCGGACAGTTCTTGCTCATTGATAATGTAGCACCGGAAGTGAATGCTTATGACGAGTTTTATAATCGAGTTGAAAAGACAAGAGATCCAAGCCATTATCGTGCCTATAAAAAAACAGAGTGGCTTTCTATGCTTGAAATGCAAGGATTCCGTACAGAAGTGCTGACAACTTTTCCAAAGCGCTTTTTATTTGATGACTGGTGCGGGATGATGAATGTTTCGGAAGAGACAAAGCGTGAGCTTACTCAATATATGCTGAATATACCAAGCGGATTTAAGCAATTTTTCGACATCAAAACAAATCAACAAAGAATTGAATCGTTTCAAGGAGAAGCAATCTTTGTAGCGTGTTACAAAAATAAATAAAAAGAGGCCAACTCATCGGAGTTGGCTTCTTTTTTTACTTATGCTCGTTGGTTTGAACGATTTCCAAAATATTGCGTAATACGATCTAAAATAATCGCTAAAATAACGATTGAAATTCCAGCTTCAAAGCCCGTGCCGACTTCAAGTCGAGAAACTGCACGATATACTTCCGCACCAAGTCCCGGAGCACCTACAAGAGAGGCAATAACAACCATTGAAAGAGATAGCATGATGCTTTGGTTAATTCCGGCCATGATTGTTTTTGTGGCTAATGGAAGCTGTACTTTAAATAATTTTTGTTTTGTTGTTGAACCGTAGGCATTTGCTGCTTCTACTAGGTCAGCGGGTACTTC
Source organism: Priestia sp. YIM B13490 (assembly GCF_042787735.1). Classification (NCBI taxonomy): domain Bacteria; kingdom Bacillati; phylum Bacillota; class Bacilli; order Caryophanales; family Bacillaceae; genus Priestia; species Priestia sp. YIM B13490. Next base: position 667,198 of record NZ_JBHZOT010000002.1, on the reverse strand, counting down.
GCGAATACCTAGGTTCGTTAAACGAATCGTCGGAGGCATTGCAAAGATAACAGATGAGATAACACCTGGTACCACACCGATTCCAAAAAAGAAAAGTGCTGGAATCAAATAAACAAATGCGGGCATTGTTTGCATAAAGTCTAAGATTGGCGTAATAATTCGAGCCGTCTTTTCGCTTTGAGATGCCCAAATGCCAAGCGGAATTCCTACTATAATCGAAATCAGTACGCTTGTTAAAACGAGAGCTAGTGTGTCCATGGTTTCTTGCCAGTAGCCAAGATTAAGAATAAATAACAGGCCAATCATCGATAAAATAGTAAATGACCATTTTTTACTTGAAAACCAAGCAATGATTCCGACAATTAAGATTAAAATTAATGCGGGTGGAAAGGTTAGCACTAGTACAATAAAACTTACAATACCATCGACAATAGCTGAAATAACATCAAAAAACCCTTTGATATTATCATTTAAAAACGTGACAAAATGGTCAATCCAATTGCCAACAGGAATTTTAGGAATACTATTCATTTACGTTCACCTCATTACTATCAGTACCGGCGAGTGCTTCAATCACTCGTTCTTTTTTAATGATGCCGCGCAGACGATGGTTTTCATCTACAACCGGTAGTGGAAAGCGGCTGATAACCATTTTGTCGTACAGGTTTTCTAGTAGCGTATCTGTTGTAACAGTTGGAATATCCGTATCTAATACGTCTGCTGTCAGTTTATTTTGTTTAATGGCACGGCTAATATCATCTGCAGTTACAACTCCTAAAAGAGTTTTTTTCTTGTCTACGACGTAGATGCTTGAATAACCAGCTTCTTGCATAATTTTAAGAGCCACGCGCGGACCTCGGTCTACGGTAATAGATTCGGCACGGTTCATCACGCTTTCAGCTGTGTATACTTTAGCTACATTAACGTCTTCCACAAAGCGCTCAACATAATCATTGGCAGGGTTTGTCATAATTTCTTCAGGTGTTCCTACCTGAACAACACTGCCGTCTTTCATTAAAACGATGCGATCTCCGATTCGAAGAGCTTCATCAAGATCATGGGTAATAAAAATGATTGTACGTTCCATTTTTTCTTGAAGCTCCAGTAAGAAATCTTGCATGTCTTTACGAATAAGCGGATCTAGTGCACTGAATGCTTCATCCATTAATAAAATATCAGGGTCATTGGCAAGTGCTCGGGCCAGTCCGACACGCTGCTGCATACCGCCGCTCAGTTCACCAGGGTATTGATTTTCGTACCCTTTCAAACCTACTAATTCAAGCGCTTCTTTTGCTTTCTTTTCACGTTCGGCTTTTGGTGTACCTTGAACTTCTAGTCCGTATTCTGTGTTATCAAGAACCGTACGGTGAGGGAATAGGGCAAAGTTTTGAAAAACCATGCTCATTTTTTTTCGGCGCATGTCGCGGAGTTCATCTTTGTTCATTTTTACTACATCGTCACCGTCTAAAATAAGGGATCCAGATGTTGGTTCAACAAGGCGATTAAACATACGAACTAAAGTGGATTTACCACTTCCAGACAGGCCCATAATAACGAAGATTTCACCGGATTTGATTTCGAAGTTTGCTTGATTAACCCCTATTGTCATTCCTGTTTCTTCTAGAATTTCTTTTTTTGTTTTTCCTTTTTGAAGTAAATCAATCGCTTTTGACGGATTCTTACCAAACACTTTGGTTATATTTTGTACTTTTAATTTTACGTGTTCCATATGTCCACCTCAATTGTTGTTTTCTTTTACGTCCATTAATCTTTTGTCCAACTGTCAACTAGCTTTTTATGCTTTTTTACCCATTCTTGCGCTGCTTCTTCAGGATTCGAAGATTTTTCAACTTGTGATAGAAGAGGACTGATTAATTTATCATTCATCTGTGCATTATTCATCCATTTTATGACTTGAGGATTTGTCTTTTTAAATTCCTTGCTTGTCATTGTGTAAATGTTGTCAGGGTCTCCAAACGAATTTTTAGGATCTTTTAAGTATTTGATATCAAAGTCTGCAAAAGCCCAGTGAGGATTCCACATAGTAACAACAATTGGTTTTTTGGCATCATAGGCTTTGCGCAGTTCACTGAGCATAGCTGCCTCAGACGATTTTACAAGCGTATAGCTTTTAAGGTCATAATCCTTTAACGCCTGTTCGGCTAATCCATTAATACTGGAGCCTGGGTCAATTCCAATTACTTTGTTATCGACATCAGAAGCAACCTTAGCAAGGTCTTCCGTTGTGTTCACATCTTTCATATAGGAGGGAACTGCGAATCCTAAGCGCGCGTTTTTTAGCCAAGGGTCTTCGATGTTCACTTGATCTTTATACTTTTTGTAAAAAGGCGCATCTGTTGTAGGCAGCCATGGTGCAAAGGAAATATCAATGTCGTCATTGGCCGTTCCTACCCAAACACCGGCTTTCTCTAAGAAAACAGTTCTAACCTTGTAGCCTCGATCTTCTAAAATCTGTTTCCATACGTACGTGTAGGCGATGTTTTCAGTATAGTTATTCATGCCGATGGTAATGGTTTTTTTATCTTTAAATGCGCCATTACCGTTGCCGCAAGCCGAAGTAATAACTAGAAGAAAACAAATCATGCTGATTAACAATAGTTTCTTCATGCAATGTAACTCCTTTATAAAGTTTTAAATCAATCTGACTGATATGTAGAACGAGTGCTAAACACAACGAAGTGTATACCCGGTTTTTTTAGGTGGTAAACATAGAAAATATAAAATGTGAAATAGAGTGGGTGATTTTTTGGCGTTATAAAGTTATTTTTAGCTAAAAATGTACATCGTAGTTAAGAGAAATTATGGGAAATAAATGGATAAAATAAGTGACTGTAGAATCAGTTTTACATGTTACCACTCTTTTTTTTACTCCGTCAACTTCGAGTGAAGAGTAATTAAGCGATAAAGCTTTATAAATAAACGCAGAAAAGTATCTTTCTACTAAAGATACTTTTTCAGAAAAATAGTTGCTTAAAGAGCGTTGTATCAGCTTTTACTTTGGATGGTGAAAGGAAGAGAAATAACAGTGAGACATATAAAAAGAGCGAGGGTAAAATGATAAAATAAAAAAATATTTTGAAGACGGCATGCGACCGATTTTTTAATTAAATTTAAAGATTCAGAAAATTTTATCTTGCATAATTTGTGTTACTTATAGTAAAATGAATGAAAGTCATTCATTTTATAGGTGGAGGGAAAGAGTTGGTTACAAGCACAAGTGAAAAATACGATAAAATCTTACAGGCAGCGATTGAAGTTATATCTGAAAAGGGGCTTGATAAAACGTCAATTTCAGACATTGTAAAGCGTGCAGGCGTAGCTCAAGGAACTTTTTATCTTTATTTCAGATCCAAAAATGCCCTTGTTCCTGCGATTGCAGAAAACTTACTTTCTTTGTCGCTTGAAAAAATTAAAGAAAGAGCTAAAACAGCAACGAATTTTTTAAGTACATTAGAGGTAATGATTGACGAAACGTATAAAACAACTGATGAATATAGAGATGTTCTTGTTTTATGCTATTCGGGGCTCGCTTTTGACTATTCATTAGAAACATGGGAAGCTATTTACTTACCTTATTACAACTGGTTTGAAGAGGTATTAAACGAGGCTGTTAGAAAGGAAGAAGTCATTAAGCAGCTTAACGTTAAATGGACAGCTAAAACGATGATCAATTTGATTGAAAATGCTGCGGAACTTTTTTATATCGGGCGAGAGCAAGATGTCACACTTGAGCAATCAAAGGAAGAACTTTTTCAATTCTTAAAGCGTTCTCTTGTGCCATCCGTGTAATATTAGCGCTGCTGATATTACACCTATCAAAATGACTGACATTCATTCAAACTATATAATTAACTATCAGAATTATAAGTTTTTAAAAGTTTAAAATGACTGACAATCAGTCGTTATTTAATAAGGAGGTATCTTATGGATCGTACAGCCGTTAAAACGTTAACTTTAAATATGTACATAAACGGAGAGTGGAAAAAAGCAGAGAAGCAACGTCCTACTGTTAACCCAGCGACAGGTGAAGTAATTGGATATGCTGCAGAAGGCAGCGCAGAAGATATGAAAGCAGCAATTGAAGCTGCACGGGAAGCCTTTGACAGCGGAAGTTGGTCTGAGACTTCTGCGTCTGAAAGAGCAGCTATCTTATTTAAAATTGCCGATAAGCTTGAAGAAGCGAAAGAGGAATTAGCAGCGCTAGAAACAATGGATAACGGAAAGCCATATCGCGAGGCTGAGGCTGATGTGGAAGATGCAGCTGCTTGTTTTAGATATTACGCTGGATTAATTACAAAGCCAGACGGTCAAACGTACAGTGTTCCTGCACCTATGCAAGCAATGGTTATAAAAGAACCAATTGGGGTGTGCGGACTGATTGTACCTTGGAATTATCCGCTGTTGATGAGCGTGTGGAAAATTGCACCTGCTTTAGCTGCAGGAAATACGATTGTATTTAAACCTTCTGAAGTGACACCGGTTACTCCTACAAAACTTTTTGAGATTTTAGAAAGCGTAGGATTGCCAAAAGGAGTAGCAAACCTTGTTATGGGAGCTGGAGATACTGTAGGAAATACGCTTATTCAAGATAAGCGTGTTGATAAGATTTCCTTTACGGGCGGAACGGTAACTGGAAAACACATCATGCGTCAAGCAGCGGAGAATGTAACGAAAGTCTCTTTAGAACTTGGAGGAAAGTCACCGAACATTATATTTGCTGACGCTGATTTTGAAACAGCTGTAGATTATGCCTTATTTGGAATTTTTGCAGGGAGCGGCCAAATTTGCGCTGCAGGTTCTCGTATTTTAGTAGAAGAAAGCATCGCTGAGAAATTTATTGAACGTTTTGCAGAGCGTGCTCAAAAAATTAAAGTAGGAAATGGAATGAATCAAGAGATTGAAATGGGCCCTCTTGTAAGTGAAGAACATATGAAAAAAGTATTAAAGTACATCGAAATTGGAAAGCAAGAAGGCGCCCGCCTTGTATGCGGAGGCAATCGAATCACCAGCAGTGGATTGGAAAAAGGATTCTTTGTAGAACCTACGGTTTTTAGTAACGTTACGTCAAATATGAAAATTGTGCAAGATGAAATCTTTGGACCCGTTGTTGTTATTCAAACGTTTAAAGACGAAAAAGAAGCTATTAAACTTGCAAATGATACGGAATATGGTTTGGCAGGCAGTGTGTTTACAAACAACGGCGCAAAAGCTCTTCGGGTGATTAAAAAGCTGCGTGCGGGCATCACTTGGGTAAACACATATCATTTTACATTTAACGAAGCGCCTTGGGGCGGATATAAGCAGAGCGGAATTGGTCGAGGGCTGGGCACGTTTGGATTGGAAGAATTTCAAGAAGTAAAACAAATTAATATTAATTTACAAGTAGAGCCAATCGGCTGGTTTAAAAATTAAAAAGTAGAGAAGGAGCGATATTAAAATGAATACAGTGACGAAAAATCAAGAGGTAAACAAAGCATATGGTGAAGTAAACGAATATATCAACAAAGTGCTGGGACTTATTGAAAAAAGCGAAGTTTCAGCTGAAGAAGCACAGTGGATTACGAAAGAAACAGTAGACGGATTTCGTGAGCATGTTAACCCAGGCTTTTTAGAATATCGCAAAACAGTAACGGTGGATACGCAGTTTGCAGCTGTGGAATGGTCAGATGAAGGCTCTTGTTTTACGGATGTAAACGGTAAAAAATACATTGATTGTTTGGGCGGATTTGGAATTTATAACGTGGGGCACCGCCATCCTAAAGTAGTCAAAGCTGTTCAAGATCAGCTTCAGCGTCAAGCGCTCCATAGCCAAGACTTATTAGATCCACTTCGTGCGATGCTTGCGAAAATTTTAGCAGATATTACACCGGGTGATTTGAAGTATTCCTTTTTCACAAACAGCGGAACAGAAAGTGTAGAAGCCGCTTTAAAATTAGCGAAAATGTATAGTGATCGAACAACGTTTATTTCCACAACACGTTCTTTTCACGGAAAAAGTCTAGGTTCTTTATCAGGTACGGCAAAAGGAATGTTCCGTAAACCATTTCTGCCGTTAATTCCAGGTTTCCGTCACGTGCCGTTTGGTGATATTGACATGATGCGCAAAACATTTGAAACGTGCGCGCTTGTAGGGGAAGATGTGGCAGCTGTTTTATTAGAACCAATTCAAGGAGAAGGCGGCATTATTCTTCCTCCTGAAAATTATTTAAAAGAAGTGCGTGCACTATGTGATGAGTACGACGCTATCTTAATTTTTGATGAAGTTCAAACAGGTATGGGACGTACCGGTGAAATGTTTGCATCAGAACTATACGATGTTGTACCCGATATTTTATGTCTTGCTAAAGCGTTTGGAGGAGGAGTTATGCCTGCTGGCGCGGTTGTAGCAAAAGAAAAAGTGTTTTCAAGCTTCTTTGATAATCCGTTTATGCACACAACAACGTTTGGAGGCAACCCGCTTGCCTGCGCAGCCGCTATTGCAACCATTAAGGTGTTGATTGAAGAACAGCTGCCAAACCGTGCAAAAGAGCTGGGAGAATATTTCCTTGCTGGTTTAAAGAAAGCAGCTGAAAAACATGGAGATAAAGTACTTGAAATCAGAGGGCAAGGTTTAATGATTGGAATTGAGTTTCACCAAGATGAAATTGGCTACGCGCTTTCTAAAGGTATGTTTGATGAAGGGATTCTAGTAGCCGGCACGCTTGTAAACTCTAAAACAATTCGTATTGAGCCACCGTTGACTATTTCAGCGGAAGAAGTAGATCAAGTCATTTCTACATTTGAAAAAGTATTAAATGAGCTGAACCACCAATAAATGTAACAAGGAGCAACGAATATGAGTCGGCAAACGTTTCTTATTCCCGTATTGCTTTCAATGATTTTAGTAGTGGAAATGCCTAGCGACTAACTGAAATCATTGAAACGGAGGAGTAAATTATGAAATATCCATTGTCCCCAGATGTCAAACCAGAATTTTGTACAACGGGCTCATTTATGAGGCTGCCAGCGGAAAGAGAAAATGCAAAAGTAGGGCTAGTAGGGATGCCGTTTGATACGGCAGCATCCTTCAGAGTAGGTGCGCGCTTTGCACCTCAGGCAATTCGGCAAGCTTCCATGACGCTGTTTCCTTATCATCCGGTACACGACGTATATCCATTCGATGATACGAATGCTATCGATATCGGTGATGTGCCCGTGATTCCGCATAATATTCACAGAAGCTATGAATTAATGGAAGAAGCGGTAGGCACTCTTATGGATAGAGGAATTGTTCCAATTGGAATTGGAGGAGATCATTCGATTACCTTGGCAAGCCTTCGTGCTGCTGCTAAAAGATATGGTCCAGTGGCTATGATTCATTTTGATTCTCATACAGACACGTGGGATACGTATTACGATGAAAAATATTGGCACGGATCTCCTTTTATACGCGCATATGAAGAAGGGCTAGTAGATCCAAAGAAGGTCTTTCAAATTGGTATCAGAGGAACATTAAATCATCCGGGAGATGTTCAAGAAAGCAAAGACCTCGGTTATCATGTAGTAACGGCCGGGGAGCTTGAACATCAAGGATTTTCAGTGATTTTAGAGCAAATGAAGACAGCGATTGGAGATACTCCGTGCTTTTTAACGTTTGATATTGATTTTGTTGATCCTTCTTGTGCACCAGGAACAGGAACGCTTGAAGTAGGCGGATTCAGCAGCAGAGAAACGCTGAAAATGATCCGTTCTCTGGCGGAATTTAACTATGTTGGATTTGACCTGGTGGAAGTGCTGCCTTCTTATGATCCAACTCAGATAACCTCGTTGCTTGCAGCTACAATCATTCATGATTTTGCTAGTTTAGTTGCAGTGAAAACGAAAAGAGAGTCATTGGATACGATGATTGAATAACGGCTTGTAAGCAGAAATCCCTCTTATTCAGAGGGTATTTCTGCGTTGATATAGCAGGAGATTAGGAACATATAGCTATTTAAAATAAAACGCTTTCATAATATGATAAAAGAAAAAGATAGGTTGTTAGCAACCCTTACCAACTTAAAGAAATAAATCATATATTTGCTATAGTAAATGTAACTACTCTTTATGTAAAAATGAATGAAAGTCATTCATTTTTATATAAAGAAATTAAATACAGGCATTTATGGATTTAATTGTAAGAATGTTCTTAATAAATAGAAGGGGGAAGATAAATGAAACATGAAACAGTAACATTAAAAAGGTCGTTGAAATTATGGCAGATTGTATTAATGGGGATCGGATATATGACTCCGATGGTAGTGTTTGATACGTTTGGGATTGCGTCTGATATGACGAATGGACACGTTCCCACGTCTTATATCATAGCCCTTGTCGGGATGCTTCTCACGGCAGTAAGCTATAAAAAGATGATTCAAGTGTTTCCAAATGCAGGGTCAGCTTATACATATACGCAAAAGACAATCAATCCACATTTAGGATTCTTAGTTGGCTGGTCTGCACTAATGGATTATCTCTTTTTACCGATGGTTAACGCACTTATTTTTCAAATTTATTTATCATCTATTTTTCCTTCGGTACCATCGTGGGTTTGGGTTGTCAGCTTCGTCATTATCGTTACGCTGCTAAATTTACGAAGCGTTAATTTCACCGCCAATTTCAATACGTTTCTTGTTATATTTCAAATGACGATTTTAGTATTGTTTGTTGCTGTTTCAATCAAAGCCTTGCTAGGAGGAATGGGGGAAGGTACTCTTTTTTCTATGAAGCCTTTCTTTAATCAGAACATGACGTCATCAGGGCTAATAGCGGGAGCCACACTTATGTGTTTTTCCTATTTAGGATTTGATGCAGTGGCTATGTTATCAGAAGAAACGCCTAATCCTAAAAAAACGATTCCGCAAGCTATTTTTTTAGTTGCGTTAATCGGAGGAGTCATGTTTACCGTGACATCTTATTTTATTCAAGCGGTTTTTCCAACGTTAGAAGGATTCAAGCATCCAGACGCTGCGGCTCCTGAAATTGCTATGTATGTGAGCGGTACGCTGTTTCAAATTGTCTTTTTAGCTGGAGGAATTGCAGGAACATTATCATCAGGCATGTCATCGCATGCAAGCGTTTCGCGTTTATTATACGTAATGGGACGCGATCGAATTTTACCTCAGTCATTTTTTGGTTATGTTCATCCTAAGCTGCGCACCCCTTCGCGAAATATTGTATTAGTCGGAGTTGTATCAGCAAGTGCCATTTTCTTCAGTCTGGCAACAGCTACGTCATTTATTAATTTTGGAGCACTCATTGCGTTTTCTTTTGTTAATATTTCGGTTATTGCGCACTATGCTGTTCATCAAAAGCAGCACCGGTCGGCTAAGGGATTTTGGTCATACATTGTTATGCCACTATTAGGAGCAGCAGCGATTGGCGTTTTATGGCTTAACTTGGAGCGCAACTCCTTTTTACTTGGTATTGGCTGGGGGATTGCTGGTTTGGTTTATTTAGCGTATGCAACGAAAGGTTTTAGAAGGCAGCTGTCTTCCATTGAGTTTAAGGAAACAGAAGAAATGTCACCTTTGATGAAAGTCGGAGAAAAGTAAGGATAGAAACTACCTGTTTAAGCCTATCTTATTAAGGAAGCCACATTTATGGATTACGCATTTTGAACGTGTTACTATGTAAGAACGATAAGATAGAAAAAGGTAGGTAAATTATGATTAAAGCAGTTGTGTTTGATTTTGATGGATTAATTATTGATACAGAATCAGTGTGGTATGAAGTATACCGAGAAATGTTAGAAGACAGGGGAGTAGATCTACCGATTGCAACGTTTGCTTCTTATGTGGGAACGGATGCTACGGCACTTTACGATTACTTGCTTCAGCAGTTTAACAATGAGTTCACAAAAGAGGAACTAGCTCAAGAATCGTTAAGACGTCATCAAGAAAAAATGAAATCATTAGTAGCCCGAGAAGGTGTAGCGGAGTACTTGGCAGAAGCAAAAGAACTTGGATTGAAAATTGGTTTAGCAAGCAGCTCATATCGCGACTGGGTAACAGCTTTTTTAAAAGAGCTAGATTTGCTGCACTATTTTGAAGTCATTCAAACGCGCGATGATGTAGAAAAAGTGAAGCCAGATCCGGCTCTTTACCGAAATGTAATTGAAAAGCTAGGAGTAGAGCCCTCTGAAGCTTTGGCATTTGAAGATTCTTCTAATGGAGCAAAAGCTGCTATGGCAGCAGGCTTGCGCTGTGTGATTGTACCAAATCCGTTAACTAAACATCTGTCGTTCGAAAGATATCACTTACACATCGAATCGATGAAAGAGAAAAGTTTAAAAGAAGTGATTCAGTATCTTTGTATTGAAGATTAAAAAGAAAGGACGCTCCTGCTGCGTCCTTTCTTTTTTTATAGAATAGATATAATTTTTTTAATTAAAAAATAACGAATCAGCTTGTTTAAATAGATAAAACTGATATAATGATAACGATTATCAGTTTCAAGAGTCGATTATCTACATAAAGATACAAGCAGGAGGAATGACATTTGAATAAGAAAAAAATAGGACTGCTGGCTTTTATTACAATGCTGGCAATCGGAATGCTTATCGGCTGCAGCAGCACGAATAAGGGAAATTCAGCTGATGAAAAAAGTGAAAAAACAAGAGTGGTCAAGCATGAGCTTGGAGAGACAAAGGTAAAAGAGAATCCAAAGCGAGTAGTCGTATTAGAGTTAGGCTTTATTGATGCATTGTTAGATGCTGGTATCAAACCTGTAGGAGTAGCTGATGATGATAAAGCAGAACAGCTTATTGATAAAAATGTACTAAAAGAAATCAAAGGATACAAATCAGTTGGCACGCGAGCGCAGCCAAGCTTGGAATCGATTAAACTGCTGAAGCCCGATTTGATTATCGCCGATTCAGAACGTCATAAAAATGTATACAAAGAATTATCGAAAATTGCGCCAACGATTGAGTTAAAAAACTTAAATGCTAATTACGATGATTTACTAAATACAGAGTTAAAAGTAGGAGAAGCGGTTGGCAAGAAAGCAAAAGTTGAAAAAGTGGTAGAAGAGCATAAGCAAAAAATGAAGGATTTAAAAGCAAAAGCACCAAAAAATCCGGGCAATGTACTTGTTATCGCTGATGCAAATGGTAATATTAATGCTAGAACTTCAAATTTCTTTACAACGGGTGTTCTTGAGCAATTAGGCTTCAAAAATGCATTAACAGATCCTACAAAAGAGTACAGTGTAAAAATGACAATGGAACAACTTGTAAAAGCAGATCCGGACAAACTCATTGTTATGCGAAATGAAAAAGGTCATACGCCTTTAGCAAAACAGCCATTATGGAAAGAGCTAAAAGCGGTTAAAAATAATCAAGTGTATGAAGTTGATGTATTTAAATGGTCTCTTCGCCGAAGTGTACAAGGTGCAAATGGTATTGCAGATGAAGCAGAAAAGTTATTATTTGAAGGCAAATAATAACGAAGAAAAGAACAATCCAGCGGGATTGTTTTTTTTCTTTTTAATGAACTTTCAAATGGAAGGAGGCGCATTCTACTATGAAAGCTGTTCACGGCTTATCCAAAAGAAACAAATCTCCGCTTCGTATAATAGCTATTTTTCTTGCGGTTATTATTCTTTTACTAATTTCAATGTTTTTATCTATTTCCATCGGTTCTATACATATTTCTTTTGGAACGATTAAGCAAGCTATACTAAATTTTGACGGATCAAAAGAACAGTCTATTATTCAAACTGTCCGTCTGCCTCGCTTATTGGTAACGGCATTTGTTGGCGCTAATTTGGCTGTCGCTGGAGCGTTGATGCAAGCATTAACTAGAAATCCATTAGCTTCTCCTGGTATTTTTGGTATTAATGCCGGCGCATCAGCGGCAATGGTATTTTTAACGGTTTTAGTGCCTAGTGTAAGCATGATTGGCGGGGTATTTGGTGCATTTTTAGGAGGCGCATTTGCTGCTGTTATTGTTTATGTCATGAGTTCGTTGATTAAAGGAGGCGACAGTGATGTAAAGCTTGCTTTAACAGGTGTTGCTATACAAGGTATGCTTATGTCTCTCACGCAAACGCTGCTGATTTTTAATGAAAGCAAAACAGAAGGCGTTATGTTCTGGCTCACCGGTTCAGTTATTGGGCGAGATTGGGGACATGTTCATGTATTGGTTCCTTTTAGCATCGCGGGCCTGCTTATTGCGTTTGGTCTGGGAAGAGCGTCTTCTTTATTGTCTTTAGGAGATGACGTAGCTAGAGGACTCGGGCAGCGAGTCTTTGCCATTAGAGCGTTCACTGCAGTTGTTGTGATTGTATTAGCAGGTGTTTCGGTGGCAATTGCGGGTCCCATTGGCTTTGTAGGGCTTGTTGTTCCTCATATGGTACGCTATTTAATAGGTGTAGATTACCGGTTCGTTTTGCCAATGAGCGCGCTGCTTGGTGCATCTTTATTGCTGCTAGCAGACGTATTATCACGATTTATTACATACCCGTATGAGACTCCTGTAGGTGCAGTAACAGCATTGCTCGGAACGCCGTACTTTATTTACTTAGCGAGACGCAAAAAAACAGAAAGGAAGGCATGAGTTATATGCAGACTGTCAATAAAACAAAAAAGCAGCCATCTCGATTCAAGTCTGTCGGCCTGTTTATCATTCTTTCTGTCTTAATTATAGCGCTGAGTGTGATAAGCCTTAGCTTAGGAGACATTAACATACCTCCTCTAGACATTATTACGTCTTTTATTGGTATTGGCGATCCTGACTTGACGTCCATTTTAGTAGAATTTCGTCTGCCTCGTATTTTGCTGGCTATTTTAACAGGAGTCGGCCTAGCTGTGTCCGGAGTCGTCGTACAGTCCATTATGAGAAATCCGCTCGCTAGTCCAGATACATTAGGTCTATCAAGCGGATCAGGATTAGCAGCTGTTGCAGTCACTATTTTACTGCCTTTAGCAAGCCCATCTGTTTTATCTGTCGCTGCGTTTGCAGGAGGCTCGCTTGTCTTTGTAATCGTCTATTTGCTTGCTTATAAAAAAGGAGTAGAACCTATTCGATTTGCATTAATAGGTGTAGCAGTCAGCGCTTTTTGTTCATCCGGTATTCACTTGTTAATTTCAAAAGCAAATCCAAACGTAAATGCGGCACTGATTTGGCTGAGCGGCAGCTTATGGGGAAGAACATGGGATCAATTAATTGGTTTACTTCCCTGGGTCGTTATATTAGTACCGTTGATTTGGCTGTTAGCTGCTCGGTTAGATTTAATTCATTTAGGTGATGAAGTGGCTCGAGGACTAGGGGCTAGAGTAGAGTTAATTCGTCTAGTATTGCTGGCAAGCGCAGTGGCAATGACGGCTGCGGTTGTATCGGTGGTTGGCACAATTGGCTTTGTAGGGCTTATTATTCCTCATGTGGCCAAACGGTTAGTGGGACCGAGACACAAAAAATTGATTCCTACAGCCGCTTTGCTTGGCGCTTTGTTTGTACTAGCAGCAGATTTAATTGGGAGAGGAATTGCTCCTCCGGTTGAAATTCCGGCTGGATTAATCATTGGCATTATCGGCGCTCCGTATTTTCTTTATTTACTGTGGAGAGAATCTAAAAAATGAGGCTGTGACAAAAGTAGTGTAGTTAAAGTTAAACACGAACTATTCATCAAAAATGGATGAATAGTTCGTTTTTTTTTGTAATCATGGTGAACGTAGGTTTCATATATGCAGGTGCTTCTAGCTGTTGTTTGTAGAGCAAGGCGAAGACTCCTGCGGGAAAAGCGCAACAGGTGAGACCTCGCAGGAGCGCAAGCGACGAGGAGGCTCAGCGGGCGCCCGCGGAAAGCGAAGCCTTGCATGGAAATCAACAGTGGTGTCACAAGCAGTCCAACTCATTGCTCGTCTTTAGATTGGGTTCATTTCGTTATGTCCCAATCTCATTTTTATTCCAAATGAATTTTTGGGAATGGAATATGCGGAGGCTCTTCTAGACATCCTTGTTCAATGCTTATTCTTGATACTTCTTTGGCGTATTCCAAAATTTCATTCGTGAAGTTTGTATAGTTTAAAGCGAGATCTAAACGCGGGCTCGTTGACATCGCCAGCCCGTATCCACGTACATTTTCAGTAATCATCGCAGCCAGGTGAAACATCATGAGTTTTTCTGAAAATGGAGGAACGGAAGACTTTTCTACTCCGTAATCCCACTTCATTGTGACCGGTATGTTTTCTACCATTAGCGGTTGTGACAGGGATTCAATGTGCTGCTGTACCTGCTCTCTACCTTTTAACAAAAAAGCTTGAATTTCCTGAGAAGGAGCTGTTTAAGCAAATCCTAAAATTAAATCCTTTGCAATTAAGTTCGTCTGTATGCTTGACACGATATGAGAAATTTCGATGACCGTTAACGGCCGCTTTTCATCAAAATAGCTTCCTAAGAAAAGTTCTTTATCGTTCATATCAGACGCATCTGCAATAGGAATAGGAGGAAGCTCTATAAAAATTTGTTTTTCTAACAGCAAATCTGTAATCGTTTGATTAAGCTTTTCTGCTTTTAATAGCAAGCTGCGAAAAAAAGATCGTACATCACTTCTTGCGGCAACATCGACGCCCGTAGTTGCTGATAGCAGAAGGATATTTGAAATATGCTTCAAATAAAGCAAATAAAAAGAATCCGAAAATAATTTTGGAGCTTCAACATTAAGGTCTTCTTCGCCGAAACCTAGCGGGATTGGCATATTTTCTTTTAAAAAGATAGCAGTGAGCGCATCACTGTTTTTTGTTGTGATGTGCAGTGTACCTTGAATCGCTTTTTGAATATCTAAATCGTCTACATGACACAGAAAATGTTTAAGCATACAAGAAATTGCTTTATCGTTCATATATTGCTTCCAAATAACAGCCATCTCGGCGGCTGATAGTGGAGAAAATGATTGATTGTTCATAATAAACTCCTCATATATAGATAAATAACAAGTTTCTAAAAGGTTATCAACTAGTATAAGTCAAAGGAAGTAAGATAAACACTATAGAAAGTAAAAAAGGTATCAACATTTTACTATAAGAGTAACCGTCATGCATAATTTAAAGGTTCTTTTAGGAAAAGAAGAGTTCAACCGCTTCTTTCTTGCAAAGCAGAAATAAAACCGAAATAATAAATGAAGAAAGTTAGGCAAGAAAGGAGTTTCATTATATGCCAGAAGGTCCAGAAATTAGACGAGCAGCCGATGAAGTGGAAAAAGCGATTATTAGTCTTCCCGTTAGAGAGATATGGTTTGCTTTTCCATCTTTACAGCATTACGAAGAAGTATTAACGGGTGCTCGTATTAAAAGGGTAGATACAAAAGGGAAGGCTATGCTTATTCGTTTTGACAATGGCTATACCATTTATTCACATAATCAGCTTTATGGAAAATGGTATGTACGTTCATCTTACAATTATCCATCTACAAACAGACAGCTGCGTCTTGCTATTCATAATGAAAAAAAATCAGCGCTGCTCTATAGCGCTTCTGATATTGAAGTATTGCGTGATGAAGAAGTTTCTGCTCATCCTTTTGTATCAAGAGTAGGTCCGGATATTTTAAGTGAAGAAGTAACGGCAGATGAGCTTTTAGATCGCTTTTACTCTAAGTCATTTTACCGCAGAAAATGGGCGTCACTGCTGCTAGACCAAAGCTTTATAGCGGGGATTGGAAATTATTTGCGCAGTGAAATCTTATTTGTAGCGGGAATTAATCCTGCAGCTCGTCCGGTAGACTGCACGGAAGAACAGCTTAAAAAGGCAGCTGAAGCAACCATTTCTCTTGTCAAACGGTCCTATGAAACAGGTGGCATTACAAATGATGTAAAGCTTGCTGAAACGTTAAAAAAGAAAGGCCAAAAGCGCTCTGAATACCGCCACTGGGTTTTTAACCGTGAAGGAGAAGCTTGCCGAATTGACGGCACGCCTATCTTAAAAGTGCAAGCTGCTTCTAGAAGGCTTTATTACTGTCCTACTTGTCAAAAATAGCAGGATATATTTATTCTGCTATTTTTTTAATGTGGGAATGAATGACTGTTCATTTTTTGTGATATAGTTAAAAAGTAAAGTCATAATCTTAAGGGGAGGGATAAGATGGAATGTAAAACAGGAGATACATTTACGTGGCAAAGAACGTTTCAAGAGGAAGAAATCATGCAGTTTGCGGAGATGACTGGGGACCGGGGCAAACATCATATAGAACGTGACGAAAAAGGGCGGATAATGGTGCATGGACTTATGACTGCTAGTATTGGGACAAAAATAGGAGGAGACTTAAACTACATTGCAAGAGAAATGGTGAGTGAATTTCTTCGTCCAGTTTTTGCAGGAGATACAGTTACCTGTGAATGCATATTAACTGAAGTAGAAAAAGCAGATGGTTTTAAAAAAGTGAAAATCAAATCAGTGTATCGAAATCAACAAGGTAAAGAAGTACTGATAGGGACAAGTAATGGAGTTATTAGAGATTAAAATGAAAACGATAACAAAAAATAAGTTATGAATGTTGTTAGAAAAGTCACGGATTCGTGACTTTTTTATTATGCAATTTCCTGCTTTTGTTGGTTACCATTTAAATGTAAATATGGTAATTTAGTAAAGTTGAGTTTCGTAAATGGTAAAAATGTGTATTTACTAAGTACATAGATTCTTATTTTTGGAAAAATATTCAAAAAGGAGTTTCTTATATGAAAAAAATAATGAATACAGGCTTAGCACTATCATTCGCTCTATTGCTTTCGGCATGTGGGATGCCGTCTTCAGAGGAATTAACGGGTGACGTGAAAGAAGCACAAGAAAAGGTGAAAAATGTTCAAGTGAAGGTCACTGGAAAAGAAGAAGGATCCTCTGATTACCAAGTAAACGGAGTACAAGAGTTTGATTTTAAAAGTAAAGCAGGTTACATTAACACAAAAATGAACGGCGAAGAATTGAAGATGTATCATGATGGTGATGAAACGCTAGCTGTGGCTGGAGAAGAAAGCACAAAAGTACAGGGAGAAGAAAAAAAGTACGTTGCCGCTTTAATTAATAACGCTATGGAGCTTCAACAAAATCCAATACGCTACTATCAAAAATATGATAAAAATCTTCCAAATGAATTTGACGTCACCGAAAAAGACAAAGAGTATGTATTAACATTTAACGGAGACAAAGACAAAAAGCAAAAAATTGTAGCAGGTGATGCTAAAGCTTATTATAAAATAACAAATCAAGGCAGCGATACCGCTGTAGACCTTGACCAAATTAAGGGAAAAGATTTTTCGCTTGTTGTGACAATTGATAAAGAAACGAAGCAAATAAAGAAAGTAGTAAAAAATCAGTCGTATTCAGTTAAAGTAGACGGGAAAACAGAAAACTCAAAGTCTAAGCAAACGTATACGTATACATATAACCAATTAGACAATGTAACAAAACCAAAAGTGGAAGCAAAAGCCGCTGCTGCTTCTAAAGATAGCAGCACCGAAACGCCAAGTAAGGAAAAGCAAGCTGCCTATGCCAAGGAAGCAGGACAATACGTGGATGCTTTAATTCAAGCAACTGTTTATCAAAATACAGATCAATTTGTTGCTAAACATCCGAATCAGCAAGATAAGAAACAGGTGAAAGAAAAAGGGGAGTTCCAAAAGAGTTCGTTTGTAGAGTTTTTTGAAACGAATTTTAAAGGTGCTTTATCATCATTGAGCTCAAATATAACCGACGAGCAGTTAAACGAAGTAAGCAGCGCTTTTCTAAAAGCTCTTTCATCTACAAAATATAAAATTAAAGATGCAGCGTATAGTGATGAAGATGATGCGTACGTCGTACAAGTCGAAATTCAAGGATTTAACGATGCAAGTGTATTAGCGGAAGTCATGACACCACTTGCAGAAAAATATCAGGCGGGTGAGCTGAGTAACGAGCAGTTAGTAAACGAACTTATTAACGGAGTGGCAAAACGCTATCGTGAGCCAGTTGAATTACTTCCTGCAAAAACAGTCCCTGTACACGTCGTAAGAAATGGTGAACAAGATTACGAAGTTTTAATGCAAGATGAGTATCTGTTAACATTTGCTCAACAATCATAAATAGACATAAAAAAAGATTTTAGCTATATGCCTGAAGTCTTTTTTTGTGTTTTTTTTAAAATATAATTTTAAAAAATAAAATAAATTATTGAAATTATATTTCAAACAAATTATAATAGCCATAACTTCACTATATGATGAAAAAGGAGCCCAAAAGATGAATGAACAGCTTACGTTATTAACAACAGAGTCCCAAAACGAACACACAATGAAGATAGATACAGCTAGTACAAAGGAAATTTTAAACATAATGAATAAAGAAGATCAAAAAGTGGCGCTGGCTGTACAAAAAGTACTTCCAGACGTAGAGGTGGCAGTTGAATTTGTAAGTGAATCGTTTCAAAAGGAAGGCCGGCTTATTTATGTCGGAGCAGGAACAAGCGGGAGGCTGGGAGTATTGGATGCTGTTGAATGCCCGCCTACTTTCAGTACCAATCCCAATCAGGTACAGGGATTGATGGCTGGAGGAGAAAAAGCATTTGTTAAAGCAGTTGAAGGTGCTGAAGATAACGAAGAATTGGGAGCAGCAGATTTACAAAAAATTCATTTGAATGAACGAGACACAGTCATTGGAATTGCTGCAAGCGGACGCACTCCTTATGTGATTGGTGCATTAAGATATGCAAAATCTGTAAAAGCTA
Organism: Priestia sp. YIM B13490; assembly: GCF_042787735.1. Taxonomy (NCBI): domain Bacteria; kingdom Bacillati; phylum Bacillota; class Bacilli; order Caryophanales; family Bacillaceae; genus Priestia; species Priestia sp. YIM B13490. The sequence goes on along the minus strand of NZ_JBHZOT010000002.1, from coordinate 648,466 downwards.
AAACGGTGGCGCTGTCTTGCAATGGTAATTCTCTTATTGGAAAAGAAGCGGACCATAGTATTGAGGTGGTAGTAGGTCCGGAAGTGCTAACAGGTTCCACAAGGTTAAAAGCAGCAAGCGCTCATAAAATGATTCTCAACATGATTTCTACAGCGGCTATGATCAAAGTAGGAAAAGCGTATGAAAACTTAATGATAGATGTTCATGTGAGTAATGAAAAGCTTAAAGAACGAGCAATAGGTATTATTTGTAAAATTACGGGTGTTTCTTATGAGCAAGCAAGTCGAACGCTTGAAGAAGCAAATAATGAGGTAAAAACAGCAGTGGTTATGATCAAAACAAATGAAAATTATGACACCGCGAAGATGTTACTGAATAATGCGGACGGTTATGTGAGAAAAGCGATTGAACATTACGTATAAAGGAGAGAAACGATGTCAACAGGCGGATTAACAATGATTAAAAACACGGTGGCTAAGCTTCCTGATTCGGAGAGGAAAATTGCTGAATATATTTTAAACAACCCGCATACTGTGGTAAACAGTACGGCTGGGGAACTAGGTAGACTAGCGAATGCGAGCAGTGCTGCTGTTATTCGTTTGTGTAAATCTATCGGGGTTAGCGGGTTTCAAGAATTAAAGGTAAGAGTAGCCGGTGATTTAGCTAGAGATACGGAGCAAGGATACCGCGATATTGAAACAAATGAAACGATTCAATCTATTGTCAAAAAAACGGCAAGCAACAGCATTCAAAGTCTAAGTGATACGGCCGAGCTTGTGAATTACAAAGAAGCAGAGCGGGCTGTTTTGGCGCTGATTGAAGCTAAAAACATTCATTTTTTTGGAATCGGTGCTTCACATATTATTGCTATGGATGCGCAGCAAAAATTTCTTCGAATTAATAAAAATGCGACTGCTTTTGCAGATAGCCATCTAGCAGCTACACTTATCGCAAATGCAAGTAAAGACGATGTAGTTGTGGGCATCTCTTTTTCAGGGGAGACTCCTGAAGTAAGCAATGTCTTATCTTTAGCTAAAAATCGCGGAGTAAAGACGATTAGCTTAACCAAGTACGGACAGTCTACCGTTTCGTCTTTAGCTGATATTTGTTTGTATACGTCTTATTCTCAAGAAGCGCCGTTTCGAAGCGCAGCTACATCGTCTCGTTTAGCCCAGCTTTATGTGATTGATGTGTTATTTTTAAGTATTGCAGCGCAGCAGTATGACCAGACGATTGAGTATATTGATAAAACAAGGGATGCCATTCAGTTTTTGAAAACTAAGAAATAAAAAAAAGAAAACGATTACAAAAGGGGATTTTGTGGTCTGTTTCCTCAGTACCGTGTCCATCTAAGAGGAAAATACAAAGGGGGATTAACATGTCTGTAGATAATCATCAATTAGCAAAGGTTATTTTGGAGATGCTTGGGGGAGCATCAAATATTGAAGCGTATACGCATTGTATGACTCGGCTGCGCGTGACTGTAAAAGATGATTCAATTGTAAAAAAGGCAGATATACGAAAGCTTGAAGGCGTACTTGGATTAGTTGAAGAAGAAACGCTGCAAATCATTATTGGTCCTGGAAAAGTAAACAAAGTAACAGAGGAATTTGGAAAGTTAATTGATGAATCTGGCGGTATTAATTTAGAAAATCGTGCGGCTCAGCGGAAATCAGAGCTGAAAGAAAAAAATGCAACTCCGTTTAAGCTCTTGCTTCGCCGAATTGCGAGTATTTTTATTCCGTTAATACCTGCTCTTGTAGCATCTGGACTTATCACCGGAGTGACAAAAGCAGCTGTTCAAGCGAAGTGGCTTCCGGCAGATTCACAGATTGCTATTCTTTTAACCGTTATCGGAAGCGGTTTATTTGCTTATCTTGGTATTTTAGTAGGTATTAATGCGGCAAAAGAATTTGGTGGTTCGCCGGCTCTAGGAGGCTTAGCCGGTATTTTAGTCATTAATCCTGCCGTAGCTGATATTAAACTTTTTGGTGAAGCACTTTTGCCGGGACGGGGCGGCTTAATAGGCGTATTGCTTGCAGCAATCTTTATGGCCGTAGTGGAAAAACGAGTGCGTAAATTTGTCCCTCAGTCACTGGATATTATTATTACACCGACCGTTACGGTGTTAATTACAGGCATTATTACGTATGTAGTGTTCATGCCAATCGGAGGTTTGATTTCAGATGGAATCACAAAAGGCCTTTTAGGAGTTTTAGAGGTTGGAGGAGTTGTAGCAGGCTTTGTTTTAGGAGCAACGTTCTTGCCGCTTGTCATTACAGGACTGCATCAAGGTCTTACTCCTGTTCATTTAGAGCTTATCAATTCAATTGGAGATGATCCGCTTCTTCCTATACTAGCAATGGGCGGAGCCGGTCAGGTAGGTGCCGCTTTTGCTATTTATATCAAAACGAAGAAAAAACGTTTAAAGCGAGCAATTGGAGGCGCTCTTCCTTCAGGGCTGCTTGGAATCGGAGAGCCGCTTATTTTTGGAGTCACACTTCCTTTAGGGCGTCCATTCTTAACCGCTTGTCTCGGAGCTGGAATCGGCGGAGCATTTCAGGCGCACTTTCATATTGCAACTGTAGCGGTGGGGGTATCAGGTTTACCGCTTACGTTTTTAGTTCATGCGCATCAAATTCTTCTTTATTTACTTGGATTAGTTGTTGCTTATGCAGCAGGCTTTGTTTGTACCTATTTCTTTGGATTTAACGATGAAATGGCGAGGGAGTTTGAATGATCGGTATTTCGTTTTATTTAAATGATAGTGATGCCCCCGAAAAATTAATAGAAGCGAGTGAGTGCGGCGTCACACGTGCATTCACTTCGCTTCACATTCCAGAAGAAAAAGGAGATTTGGCTGAACGGGCAAAAGACTTGCTTCATGTGGCTAGAGATTGTGGAATAAGCGTGTATGCAGACGTATCTAAGCATACGCCAGTTCATTTAGGTATTGAAAGCCTTATGTCGCTATCTTCACTTGGCGTATCTGGTATTAGACTAGACGATGGCTTTAGCGCAGAAGAAACTCTTTCGCTTGCGAATGAATTTTATATTGCTGTTAATGCAAGTACGTTATCCAAACAAGAAATTGAAGCACTCTTATCTGCAGGTCTTCATCATCATCAGCTGCTTGCATGGCATAATTTTTATCCGCGGCCTGAAACAGGGCTTGAAGAAACGTTTTTTCAACAGCAGACAGATTTATTTAATGAACTTCGGATTCCAGTCTGCGCTTATATTCCTGGAGAAGACGAAAAAAGAGGCCCTATTTATCAAGGTCTTCCTACTAGAGAAACAGACCGTAATAGATGTCCTTTTACCTCTGCAGTAGATTTATACGGATGCGGAGTAGCAGAGGTTTATATTGGAGATCCATGCGCCGGTTCAAGTTTATTAAAGCGTTTGGTTCAATATCAAGAAAGCCGTATTATTCCGCTGCGCATTCGTTCACCTCATATAGAGGGAACGTACAGCGTGCGTCCGGATGTATCAAAAGACGTTCTGCGTTTAGTTGATACTCGATCTGTAAAACCAGTGCCGCCATTTCATACAGTAGAGCGCAGAATGGGAGCAATTACAATGGACAATGATGGCTACGGACGTTACAGAGGAGAGGTTCAAATAGCTAAAACGAATTTGCCTGCAAATGCTAATGTGAATGTGATTGGGTATGTAATAGAAGAAGATCATGAGCTGCTTTCGTTAGTGAGACCGGGGCAAAAACTTGAGCTTGTCACTGTCTAAATGGAAAAACCGCGTATTTTTAAAAAAGCCGCTAACTAGTAAGCTTATAAAAGTAAAGAGCACACACTGCTTAAAAAAGGTGTGTGCTTTTTATTTTACTAAAAAGGAAACTATTTTCATTGCTGAATCATGAACCTTTCTATTGAATAAAACGCTTTACTATGATAAAACTATTACAGGTAAACATATGATAATCGTTTAATTTTATAGAGATACAACGCCACTAGGGGTGCTTTCTAAGCTGAGAGAGACGAGAAGTCTTAACCCTTATAACCTGAACTAGGTAATACTAGCGTAGGAAAGAGGTATTGTAATGGATGTTTTGTATGGTATTTCCTTACGAACTCGTTATAATAATTTTTTGTATATAAACAAAAACACTTCTTTCCTGCGAAAGAAGTGTTTTTTTATGCGTAAAGGAAGGTGTCATACATGGAAGAAACAATTGATTTGATTGTCAAACAGGTAGAGGAGCGCAAAGGGGAGCTAATCCAGTTAGTAAAAACGCTTGTTTCATATAAAACGCCGGCGCCTCCTGCACGAAATTCTCATGAAGCGCAGCGTTACGTAGCAGATTTCCTTAAAAGCTGCGGTTTTTCCATCGATATGTGGGATTTATATTGCAACGATCCTATTGTAGTGGGCACGCTAAAAGGGAAAAAATCAGCTGACTATCAAAGCTTAATTATTAACGGGCATATGGATGTAGCTGAGGTACAAGAAAATGAAAAGTGGGAGACAAATCCGTTTGAAGCTGTGGTAAAAGACAACATGATAATCGGACGCGGAGTTGCTGATATGAAAGGCGGCTTGGCAGGAGCATTATTTGCAGTCCAGCTTTTAACAGAAGCAGGAATCGAACTGCCGGGAGACTTGATTTTTGAATCCGTTGTAGGAGAAGAAGTGGGAGAGGCAGGTACGCTGCAATGCTGTCAGAAAGGATATACAGCTGACTTTGCGCTTGTTGCTGATACGAGTGATTTACATATTCAAGGTCAAGGCGGAGTGATCACGGGATGGATTACGATAAAAAGCAGTAAAACCTATCATGACGGTACACGCCGAAGTATGATTCATGCTGGAGGAGGTCTGTTAGCTGCGAGTGCTATTGAGAAGATGGCAAAAGTGATCGGAGGGCTGCAAGAATTGGAGCGCCACTGGGCTGTTACAAAAAGCTATCCAGGATTTTTGCCGGGAACAAATACGATTAATCCAGCAGTAATCGAAGGGGGAAGGCATGCTGCGTTTATTGCAGATGAATGCAGGCTGTGGATCACCGTTCACTATTATCCCAATGAATCATACGACCAAGTATCAAAAGAAGTGGAAGAATACATTTTAGCTATTGCAAAAGCAGATCCATGGTTAAAAGATAACCTGCCAACCTTTGAATGGGGAGGCACATCAATGATTGAAGACAGAGGAGAAATCTTCCCGTCATTAGAAATTGATGAAAATCATGCTGGAGTACAGCTGCTTGCAAATACTCATGAACAAATTGAAGGGAAAAAGCCCCCAATCGATGTGTCAACTAGCGTAACAGATGGCGGTTGGCTAGCTGATGCGGGAATTCCGGCAGCTATTTACGGTCCGGGAAATTTAGCAAATGCACATGCTGTGAATGAACAATTAGATATGAATCAGCTTATTCAATATACAAAAGTGATGGTGCAGTTCATTTATACGTGGCTGCATACGCATAAGGAGTGATCATCATGAAATTTAGTGAACGATTATACGAAAAGCTGCAGCCTATTTGGCGTCAAAATCATAATCATCCCTTTGTACAGGGAATGGGAGACGGAACGCTTGAAAAGGAGAAGTTTCGCTTTTACATGATTCAAGATTACCTTTACCTAATTGATTATGCCAAATTATTTGCGATTGGAGCCATGAAAGCTACTGATGTTCAAACGATGGGGAAATTTGCTGCACTTTTGGATTCTACATTAAACGAAGAAATGAGCCTGCACCGTGAGTATGCCAAGAAATTTGAAATCAGCGAAAAAGAATTAGAAAAAGCGCAGCCATCTCCTACAACGCTTGCATACACACACTATATGCTGCACGTTGGTCAAAGCGGAACATTAGCTGAATTAGTGGCGGCTCTTTTGCCTTGTATGTGGAGCTATTGGGAAATAGGAAAAGAACTCAGTGAAAAGCCTGGAGCTAACAATGAGTTTTATCATGAGTGGATTGAAATGTACAGCTCAGAAGAATTTGGAGAACTAGCGACATGGTGTATTAATTTATTCGACTCACTTACTGCAGACAAATCAGAAGTGGAGTTAGAAAAGCTCGAAGAAATTTTCTTAAATACAACGCGTTTTGAGTATATGTTCTGGGATATGGCTTATAACGAAGCGATGTGGCCAATTCATGAATAAGTCTGTGTTATCTTTTCAAAACGTCAGTTTTACGTACAAAAACGGTGATCAACCGATTTTAACATCATTAAACTTAGACGTGAAAGAAGGCGAGTTTGTCAGTATCGTTGGAGCGAGCGGTTCTGGGAAAAGTACGTTGTTTCGTCTCATTACAGGTCTTGAACAGCAGAGTGAAGGCGATATCGTGATTAACGGACAGTCTTATGAAAAGCGGCTTGGAAAAGTAGGCTACATGCCGCAGCAAGATTTGCTTCTTCCGTGGCGTACGATTTTAGACAATGCAGCGCTGCCGCTTGAGCTTCACAATGTGTCAAAAGCAAGTGCTCATAGGCAAGTATCTCAGCTGCTCGAAGAGTTTGGTTTAAAAGGGTATGAAAATCGTTTTCCAAGTGATTTGTCTGGAGGGATGAAGCAGCGTGTTTCTTTTCTGCGAACGGTATTAAGCGGTTCTAACGTACTGCTTTTAGATGAGCCTTTCAGTGCGCTTGATGCCATTACGCGTTTGTCGATGCAAGAATGGCTGCTTGAACAATGGCAAAAGCGTAAGCACACCATCTTATTTATCACTCATGACGTAAACGAAGCGCTTTTTTTATCAGATCGTATTTTTATCTTTTCAGACAAGCCGGTAAGTCATCTTGAAGAGATTCAAGTGCCGCTTAGCAGACCTCGAACGCAAAAAGATTTGAATCAACAGCGTGTGCTTGACGTAAAAGATTATTTAATTGAACAGCTTAGATCGAAGGTGAACACATGAAAAAGTACGGAGCTTCAGTGATATTAGTAGTCATTTTACTGGCTGCTTGGGAAATTGGAGCACGCATTGTAAACTATCCGTTTATTTTACCAACGCCCACCGGTATTTTAACGAAGCTTTGGGATTTGCGAATGGATTTATTGTTTAAGCATTTACCAGCTACGTTATCTATTGTCATAATTGGGCTGGTTATATCCGTTGTGCTAGGGGTTCTGCTGGCCGTGTGGATGAATTGGAGCTCGCTTATTGAGCGTGCCTTCTATCCGCTTATTATTGCGTCACAAATGATTCCGACCATTGCCATTGCTCCTGTATTTGTTCTCTGGTTTGGCTACTCCATTTGGAGCAAAGTGATTGTGACCGTATTAATTACGTTTTTTCCCATTACCGTTAGCACGTTTGACGGGCTTCGTTCCACAAACAAAGAGTTAAAAGAACTCATGTTAACGATGGGAGCAACAAAAAAAGATATTTTCTTTAAGTTGAACATTCCTTCTGCACTGCCTCATTTTTATTCAGGGCTCAAAGTAGCGGTTACCTTTAGTATAATAGGTGCTGCCATTGGCGAATGGTTAGGTGCACAAGCAGGCTTAGGATATTTCAGTCGTCGTATGATGACACAGTTTGATGCAGCTGGTGTATTTGCACCAATTGTAATTTTATCTGCGCTTGGTATTTTATTCTTTATTATTGTAGTAGGTTTTGAAAAACGTTCATTAAAGTGGAGGAAAACAGAATGAAAAAATGGTTTGTAATTGGCTTAAGCCTGATGCTTGTTTTGATGCTCGCTGCTTGTGGTCAGAACAAGGAAAATAAAGCTGGTGACAGTAAAAAATTAAAAGACGTTACAATTATGCTTGATTGGTATCCAAATGCAGTGCACAGCTTCATTTACGCTGCACAAGAAAAAGGATATTTCAAAAAAGAAGGGCTGAATGTAAAAGTACAGTTTCCTGCTAATCCAACAGACTCGCTTAATTTAGCAGCTGCGGGGAAAGTTACGCTCGGCCTTTATTATCAGCCTGATGTAGCAATGGCACGAGCAAATGAAGATGTGCCGGTAAAGTCGGTAGGAGCAATCGTAAGGTCTCCGTTGAACCGAGTTGTGGCGCTGAAAGATAGCGGTATTAAGCGTCCTAAAGATTTAGAAGGAAAAGTAGTAGGCTACAGCGGAACACCATTAAGTGAATCTGTTCTAAAGAAAATGGTGAAAAGCGATGGAGGAGATCCGAATAAAGTCAAACTAGTAGACGTAGGATTTGAGTTAAATTCATCGCTGATTAGTAAAAAAGTAGATGCCGTAATAGGGGCATATATTAATCATGAAGTACCATTGCTTCACAAAAAAGGATACAAAACGGTTGACATTGATCCTTCGGATTACGGCGTACCATCTTACTATGAGCTAGTGGCAGTTACTGGGGATCAAACATGGGCAAAAGATTCTGATACGATTAAAGCGTTTTGGCGTGCCGCGACAAAAGGATATGAGTACACAGAGAAGCATCCAAAAGAATCACTTCAAATTCTATTAGATAACCAAGATAAATCAAACTTCCCTCTTGAAAAAGACGTGGAAACAAAAAGTTTAAATATTTTACTTCCGAAAATGAAGTCTGAACACGGATTTGGCAGTCAAACGAAAGAATCATGGCAGTCAAATGTGGACTGGTTAAAAGAGTCAGGATTAATTAAGAAAAAGCCAAATGTAGATGAAATGTTTGAGAATATCGGAGAATCTAAGTAAATAATTTAAGACGAATTTAAAAAAACCTTCTTATACTGAACGTAACTTTCTGAAAGAGAAAGTGAAAAGGTAAAGGAGGTTTTTTTATGGCTTTTACGATGGTAGATAAGGAAACATGTATTGCTTGCGGAGCATGTGGAGGGAGCGCACCAGATCTTTATGATTATGATTCAGAAGGTCTTGCTTATGCTGTGTTAGATAACAACGAAGGAATAAAAGAGGTTCCTGAACATCAGCAAGATGAGATGATGGAAGCGTACGAAGGATGCCCAACAGACTCGATTAAAGTTGCAGAGCAGCCCTTTTATGGAGATGCAACAAAATTCGAATAGGGTTTTTGAAAAAAGTTAACGATAAAGTACATTTAGTTAGTTATGCGATAAATAAATATTTGGTGAAATAGAAAGTTTCAAAACAAAAAAGGTCTTGCCTAGAGCAAGACCTTTTTTTATTCTAAATTTGCATGCTTTCCGTACATTGTATGGGTATCAAGTTCTTTCTTCTCCATGAAGCGAAGAATCAGCGCATCGTAAAAGAGAAGAAGCGTTTGTTCAAACAATGATGCCATAGGCTGTACTGTTTGATAACTGCTTTGTTCTTGATCCTTAGGAGCACCAGGCAGCTTCACGATAAAGTCAGCCAGCTTGCCAAGCGTGGAGTCGGGAGAAATTGTGACTACTCCAACTTTTCCTCCAAGTTCTTTTGCTTTTTGAGCGATAGGAATCAAGCTCTTCGTCTCCCCAGAACCTGATCCGATGATTAATAAATCATCCTGCGTGAAAGTGGACGTCACGGTTTCTCCAATGACATAAGCATCAATGCCCATATGCATCATACGCATAGCAAACGACTTGCCCATAAGACCTGAACGGCCTGCTCCAGTGACAAACACTTTTTTAGATGAGATGATGCCATTTACAAGCTGCTCAGCTTCATCATCAGCGATTAGAGCTGTTGTTTGTAAAAGCTCATTCATAACTGTTTTTAAATGTTCGCTCGTCTGCATAGAAAGCTCCTTAATTTGTAATAAGCTCTTTCATTTGAGAAGCAACTGATTTTTTATCGTCTTGGCTCGTGATTCCTCCGCCAACGATAACAAGATCAGGCTGTGCTTTTACTACTTCAGGTAAAGATTCTAATTTAATTCCGCCAGCAACGGCTGTTTTTGCATTTTTTACAACGCTTTTGATTGTTACTAAATCTTCAAAAGAGTTTTGACCAACAGCTTGAAGGTCGTATCCTGTGTGTACACAGATATAGTCAACGCCAAATTCGTCTAGCTCTTTTGCGCGTCCTTTAATATCTTTTACCCCAATCATATCGACTAGAATTTTTTTACCTTGTTTTTTGGCTTCTTCAACTGCACCTTTAATTGACATATCTTCAGCAACACCTAAGATGGTAATGATGTCTGCTCCAGCTTGAGAAGCTTGCTGTACTTCATAGCCAGCTGCATCCATAATTTTTAGGTCAGCTAATACTTTTAAATTAGGAAATGCTTCTTTAATTTCTTTAACGGCGCGAAGCCCTTCATTGATTACAACGGGCGTACCGATTTCCACGATATCAATATGTTCTTCAACTTCTTTTACTACCTCTTTTGCTTGAGAGATATTAACAAGATCTAATGCTAATTGTAATTCCATTCTACTCCACTCCTTACAGAAATGTATAAATACCTTTTGTGCTTTTTTACATATAAAGCAGCTGGTGTAGTTATTGTACCCGCAGTTTGAGGTTCTTAAAAGTACGCACTTTTCCCACAAATAGTGTGGGGAATGATAGTATACAGAAGTATACTAATGGACATATCAGTCTTGTAACCGCTTAATCTTTATTAAAAATGCGGATGATGTTGAGTAACATCATCCGCATAAAAAAATAAAAACTATGGAATAGAAGGAGTAGTTTCCATCATTTAATCAACGTTTCCGCCTTTTGTTCTTGATTGATCAGCACTGTATCACGGTAATTTTTACCCCAATCATACATGGCTGTCAAAATGGGCATTAAACTTTCTCCTTCTTTTGTAAGTGAGTATTCGACTTTAGGTGGTACGACAGGATAAACTTTACGGTTAACAATTAGATCTTCTTCCAGTTCCCGCAGCTGGTTAACCAGCATACGCGGCGTAATATCAGGAATAAGCGATTTTAGTTCCCCGAACCGTTTTGTTCCTTCACGTCCTAAGTGCCATAGTATCAGCATCTTCCATTTCCCACCGATAATAGCAAGCGTTAATTCTTTTTCACAGTTAAATTCCTTATTAAGCTGGCTCAATTGCTTCACCCCTATGACCAATAGTATAAAATTTATTTTAAAGTACTTCTTATTATACCGGTGCTGACAATCCTTTTACAAAAATCCGGCTTGCGCTTTTCCGTTAAAAAAGGGGAGCTTTTTTAATACATAGTTATTCTTGACTAGTGGGAGCAAAAAGGTGGCCTTTAGTCATGTTTTTTGTGTTCAATTGTTTAAATATAAAAAAAGATGGGAAATCACTCAATAACAATGCTAAAGGAGGCAGTAAAAATGGAAAGAAGCCGATCTGAATTACAAAACCCTGCTTTAAGCAACAGCGCAGGCATTAATAACGACGTAGGAATCAATAACAATCCACAGACAGCTAATAGCACTACTGCTGTTAGCACTGGAAAAAGCTGTAGCAGCAAGCTAGTAAAAGGTGTTGTTGTCGGGGCAGTTGTGGGTGGATGTATAACATTACTTGATAATAAAACTCGCTCATCTGTTAAAAGAAGAGCCGTTACATTAAAGGACTCTTCTGCAAACATGATTAATCAAGTAAAAGAGAACCCTCAAGAAACAAAAGAAAAAATGGTGCAGCAAATGAAAAACGCATCGAATCTTTTAAAAGATGCAATTAATGATGCTAAACATTTGTACGAGCGTGTAAATGAAGATTTCTTTAAGCAAGCAGAAGATGTGAAAAGCGTTACGCATGATGCAAAATCGACGGTAGAAGATGCTAAAAGTGATTTACAGCAAATTGGTGAAAAAGTGAAAGATGCAACTTCTGAAATAAGTAAGGAAAAGATGACGCCAGACGAAAAACCAGAAGCTGAGCGTGAAAGAACATACCAGTCTATTCACTAAAAGGGAGATGTTAACTGTGAGTCAAATGAATGAAGGAACTACAAAAGACATGAATAAAATTGAAGAAACGGCAGATAATTTAGGGACGGAGAAAAAAGAAGCAATTTTGCAGAACTTTGATACGTTTACCGATTATTTAAGTCAAAAAGTTCATGTCGGTAAAAAGCTCGGGTTAAGTGAGGAACAATTAACGGCCGCTACAAAAAAAGTGGCTAGCTATTTAGCCAAAAATGAGGAGCCTCGAAACCGAGAAGAAAAAGTCCTTCATGAGTTATGGAAAGTCAGCAGTGAAGAGGAAAAGGAAGTCCTTTCTCATCTCATTTTAAAACTAGTTGCGTAACATTAAAAAAGCATCCCATCTATCAGGATGCTTTTTTAATGTATTAAGATGATTGATTTTGAGCCTCTTGAATCGTTTTATCCCAGTCAATACCGCAATCATCCGTTGCACAAGAAGATTGCTGTGCGCAGCTTGCACATTTTCCCTGAGTACTCTTGCGGAAGAATTTTGTCATATGATAAAGAGCATATCCAAATATCAAAACCCCAATTAAAATGTTAATAATCAATGTTATTCACTCCTTTTAAGAAAAACCAAGTACTTTTCCAATAGTGTGTACAAGCAAAGCTACGAGATAAGCGACAACCAAAGGGTAGGCCACAGCAAATGCTGTCCATTTCAATGAGCCGGTTTCTCGTCGAATAACAGCGACGGTTGCTAGACACGGAACATAAAGAAGAACAAACACCATAAACGTATAGGCTGTTAGCGGTGTAAAGAATGTCTTCATTGTGTCGCCAAGCTGTCCTTCTTGTACTTTATAAATGATGCTCATAGTCGAAACAACCACTTCTTTTGCTAGGAAGCCTGTAATCAGTGATGCTACAGCTTGCCATGTCGCAAAACCTAAAGGTATAAATAGCGGAGCGATAGCACCTCCAATAATAGCCATAAAGCTATTTTCCATATCTACTCCAAAACCGCCAGGGCCAGCGTAAGATGATAGCCAGATAAATACAGAGCCAGCTAAAATAACCGTACCTGCTTTTCGGACGAAATTTCGGCCTTTTTCCCACGTGCTTCTCCAAAGAGTCTTGGCTTGAGGTACGCGGTAAGGAGGAAGTTCAACAATAAAAGTTGATTGTTCGTCTTTAAGAAGCGTTACTGATAAAATTTTCGTTACAACAAGTGCTAAAATAATGCCAAGCAAGTACATAGAAAACACCACAGCTGCTCCGTTTTGTACAAAAAACGCACCTACAAACAAAGCGTATACAGGAAGGCGTGCTGAGCAGCTCATAAATGGATTTACTAAAATGGTCATAAGGCGCTCTTTTCGCTGTTCAATTGTACGCGCGGCCATGATCCCTGGTACGTTACATCCAAAGCTAATAATCATCGGAATAAATGCTTTTCCGTTCAAACCGAAAAATTCCATGATACGATCCATTACTACAGCAATTCGAGCCATGTATCCTGAATCTTCAAGCAGTGAAATGAAAAAGAACAGGACAAAAATTTGTGGTACAAATACTAGTACGCCGCCTACGCCTGCGATGATGCCGTCCACAATTAAATCATGAATAAATGGAGCGGCACCAGCTGCAGTTAGAAGAGAATCAGCGCCTTTACTAAGCGTTCCGCCAAAAAAACCGTCCAGTTTATCAGAAAGAGGAACGCCAATCCAAGTAAACGTAATATTAAAAATCAAATACATTAAGCCAAGAAAAATAGGGAGACCAAGCCACTTATGCGTCACAATTCGATCGATTCGATCTGTGAAGGTTAGAGGTGTTTCGCTGCCCTTTATGATACACTCGCTGGAAATGCGTTCAATAAATGCTGTACGCACGTCGAAGAAATGCTCGCTAAGCGGCTTGGTTAATTTTTGTGCAGCCGCTTTTCGAAGCTCAAGCAGCTCTGAGTAACTCGTTTTTTCTTTTAATGTTGATTCGATTACGCTATTTTCCGCTAAAAATTGAATGGCAATCCATCTGCTGACATCCGCTTTTGTTTGAATCATATGAATTGCTTGTTCAGCGGTTTCCCCGTAATTTAATTGAAATGAAGGGGCTTTTAAATCTTGCTTCAAAGTGGAGAGAAGCTCATTAATTCCTTTTCCATTGCGGGCAATAATTGCAGAAACCGGAATATGTAATGATTTGCTAAGCTTTTCCAAATGAAAAGTTAATCCACGTTTTTCCGCTACATCAATCATATTTAAGCCGATTACTAATGGCTTTCCATATTCCAATGCTTGAATAGTGAGGTGCATGCTTCTTTCAAACTGAGAAGCGTCTACAATATTCAGCATACTGTTAAATTCTCCGGTTAACAAAAAGTTAGTTACCACTGCTTCATCTGAAGAAAGAGGAGTAAAATCATACACACCCGGCAAATCAACCAGCTGGCTGTTTTGCTTTTTAATAGACCCAACTTTCTTTTCAACGGTTACACCGCTCCAATTTCCTACGTATTCATAGGAATCTGTTAATATATTGAATAAAGAAGTTTTTCCTGTGTTTGGATTTCCTAAAAGTGCAATTGTACTCATGCTGTCTCAACCTCAATTTTAGCCGCATCGCGTTTTCGGATGCTAATCATTTGACCTTGACATTCAATAATACAAGGTCCCCCTAAGATGGTTTTTTGCTTCATGCACAGTTCGCAGCCTTTTTTTACTCCAAAAGAAAGAAGGCGGCGTTCTAATGATCTATCTAAAAATTCAATGTTTTTAACTTTTACTTTGTCGCCAATACTCACGGTAGTTAAATTCATCATTCAGCACTCCTGTTAATGATAATCATTTTCAATTTGTATCTATCTCGATTATACATAAGGTTCTAAAATCAATCAATGCTTCTAGAGCGTTACAATTAAAAATATATATTTATAACTATATTTTTCAGGTGAAATTATGTACGATTTTAGCAGCAAATTGTCAGGAGGGATGTGAGTGGAGGTAATCATTCGCAAAATGAGAAAAGAAGATATTACGTCTGTTCAATACGTCGCAAAGATGAGCTGGTATGATACATATGAAGGGATTATTCCTAGAAGCGTTCAGAATCGGTTTCTTTCAGAAGCATACTCCAATAAAAGGCTGCTGTGGCGCTTGCGCAATTCGTTCATTTATGTAGCAACTATTGATGAGAAAATCGTAGGGTACGCTAACTTTTTCCGACTACAAAACAAAGGGGAAATAGAACTAGGATCTATCTATATACTTCCTGCTTATCAAGGAAAAGGAATCGGTTCGCAATTGTTAGAAAAAGGAATGAAGCGCTCGAAGGAATTAAAAATCGTTTACATTAACGTAGAAAGGGAAAACGGAATAGGCCGTGCTTTTTATCAATCAAAAGGTTTCCAGCTCGTGGATGAATTTGATGATGAATTTGAAGGGCACTTGTTAAAAACGATGCGGATGAAGTTAATGATTTAAGCCTATAGCATGAACGTTATCTTAAAAAAGCTGATTTTAAACTTTCTGCTAAAATCAGCTTTTAATTACAGAATAACGATTGACCTTATTCTTGTGAATATGGTAACATTAATCAGAACTTAATGACCGAAAATGTTTTTCGGTCAAACAGTCAGGCGGAAGTAAGGATTATTGGAGGCTAAAAAACATGAATATGATTAAAGGAGAATGGAAAAAAATCTTTTCCAAACCAATGACTATTGTTGTGATTTGCGGATTGTTATTTGTTCCATTACTTTATAATGTCATCTTTTTATCTGCTTACTGGGATCCATATGGAAAAACAGATCAAATTCCAGTTGCAGTGGTAAATGAAGATAAAGGTGCTACGTTAGATGGAAAGAAATTGAATGTCGGTCGTGATTTTGTTGATGATTTAAAGAAAAATGATAAATTTGACTGGAAATTTACGAACAAAGAAAAAGCGTTAGAAGGCCTAAAAAATGAGGACTACTATTTAGTTTTAGAAATTCCAAAGAATTTCTCCAAAAATGCAACAACATTAATGGATAAAGATCCTAAAAAAATGAAATTTATCTATCATACAAATGCCGGAAAGAACTATTCAGGCGCTCAAATTAGCTCAAATGCAGTGGCTAAAATCAATGATCAGATTAAAGAAGCAGTCACAAAGCAGTATGCTGAAACGGTATTTGACAGCTTTAAGCAAGTAGCGGACGGTCTTCAAAAAGCAAGTGACGGTGCAGGAGAGCTCGAAAATGGCTCAAAAACGCTGCGAGATAACATGAAGAAATTAGCAGACAGCACGGTTACATTCGAAGACGGTACAGCTAAATTGGCAAGTGGGTTAACGGATGCACGAAAAGGAGCAACAGATTTAAATGCAGGTGCAGCTAAGCTCCTAAACGGTGCGGACACAATTAATGAAAACTTAGGCAGCCTAAACAGCGGTTTAGGGAAGCTAGAGAGTGGAAGCAGTCAATTATATAGCGCTTCTAGTCAATTAGAAACTGGAGCTGTTGGTGTTCGAGATGGATTGTCAAAGTTACAAAGTGCAACCAAACAGCTTAATGATGGAACGCAGACACTTCAAGGAAAGCTTCCGCAGTTCACAAGCGGCTTAAATCAAGTGGACGCTGAAGTGAGCAGCGTTACGCAGCAAATTAATCAAGCGGAACAGGAAATTACGCAGATTAAACAGCAGGTCGATTCAAAAAAAGCAGAGTTTGAACAGCAGCAGCAAGCTCTCATTGACAGCATTAACAGCAATGAGTCCATTCCTGATGAGCAAAAACAAACGCTGATTGCAGGAATTAAAAAGCTGACGTCTCAGCAGTTTATGGATGAACAGCAGCAAAAAGCAGAGCAGCTAAAAGCAAAAGTAGATAAAGTGCAAGAATTATCAGCAGCGCTTCAAAAGCTTTCTAAAGGCGGAGAAGATATTCAAAGCGCTATTAATAAAATTGCTGATGGACAAAGTCAGCTGTACGATGGACAAACGAAAGTATATAATGGTGCTGTTAAACTAGCAGACGGAGAAAAGCAGTTCAACAGCAAATTTGCAGAGCTAAACAGCGGTATTGCTGACGCTCATACAGGAGCTGGAAAGCTTGCTGACGGGCAGCAGCAAATTGTGGATGGACTTAAGAAGTCTGAACAAGGAAGCGCAGCGCTAGCAAATGGTTTAACACAGCTAGAAAACGGGGCAACCAAATTAGCAAATGGTTCTAAAGAGTTAACAAATGGTTCGTCCAAACTATATGATGGTTCATCTAAATTATCAGATGGAACAAGCGAGCTTCATTCATCTTTAGCAGATGGTGCAAAAGATGCAAAAGATGTTAAAGCGGATGATAAAACATATAGCATGTTTTCAAATCCAACGGATTTAAAATCAGATAAACAAAACAACGTAGATAAGTACGGTGTCGGATTAGCTCCATACATCTTATGTATTGGCTTGTTTGCGGGAACGTTAATGTTCTCAGCGGTATATCCAATGAAAGAGCCATCAATTCGACCGACATCAGGCATTTCGTGGTTCTTAAGTAAGTTTAGTGTCATCACTATTGTAGGTATGCTGCAGGCAGCGATTGCTGTTACAGCTCTTCTATGGGGCTTGCATTTAAACGTAACAAGCATTTGGCACTTCTATATCTTTACCATGATTACAGGTGTGACGTTCTTTACACTTATCTTGTTCTTAACAACAGGGTTAGGAAAAGTAGGGCAGTATTTAGCCTTCATTATTCTGCTGCTTCAAATTGGCGGCAGTGCAGGTACATTCCCTAAAGCACTTGTGCCGGAATTCTTCCAGGCAATTAATCCGTACTTGCCTATGACCTATGCAATTCGCGGTTTCCGTGAAATCATCTCAATTGGTGATGATTTCGGCTATGTATGGCATCAGGCTGGCGTACTTGGAATCTTTGCAGCAATCTTCATCACTCTTTCATTGATAATGTTTTATATCAATGCCAGAAAAGAGAAGCATCACACAGAGGAAGAGGCAGCAGCATAATTTAACTAATATAAAAAGAGAGTTCCAGTTTAAAAAGGAACTCTCTTTTTCTTTATGATAGTATAGGTTTACGTATAAAAGAGGGGAACGTGAATGCATGCAGCTTACAAAATTTTCGGTATATGAAAGTGATCGTGTAAAAAAGTGGCAGGAAGGGCTGAAAGAATGGGACGGTTCAATATCGGAACGGATGATAAACGACCGAGCTGAAGATGAATTTTGGCAGCAGTATTTAGAGAAAATGTCTTTTAATTCAGTAAATGACCCTGTAGTAAAACAGCTTCAACAAGAACTTCTTGCTTTTTTGAATCCAAATGACTCTGTTATGGAAATTGGCCCTGGCTGGGGAAATTATACGTTTTCGATTGCTGATTATGTAAAAGAACTTACGTGTATGGATTGTTCGCCAAGCATTATTCGCTACTTACAAACGCAATCAGATGCCCGCTCTAATCTAAAGTTCATAGAAGGTAAATGGGAGTATGAGCGTCTAACAGATAACTACGATGCCGTAGTAGGAATAAACTGTTTTTACCGTATGCATAATATTGTCGATGGTCTCTTAAATATGAACGATTCGGCTAATCGTTTGGCGGTTATAGGCATGTCAACGGGTCCAGAAAAGCCTCACTACGTAGAGTTACATAGAAAGCTTGGGTACGAGATTAAATGGCGCCGTAAGGAATATATTGACTTACTAAATATTTTATATGAACTGGGTATTTACGCAGATTGTAAGCTGGTTCCTATAACCAAAACGGTAACCTATGAGACGTACGAAGATCTCATCAAGAAGAACTCGACAAAGGTGCTTTCTAAAGATATTGACAAGTTAAAAACTGAGAAGATTATTTTACAGCATGTAAAGAAAATAAATGGCACATATGAATATACGTATCAATATCATATGGCTTTTATTTATTGGAAACCGATAAAAAGAACCCGTTGAGTAAAATCAACGGGTTCTTTTTAGTAGGGATAAAGCTGTAATTTAGAATAAGCAATATTAAAATCGTCGCCGCTTAGAAGAACTTTCAATTCCTGCTTCTTCACGGTATTTAGCTACTGTTCTTCTTGAAATCTGAATTCCTTCGCTGGAAAGAAGAGACATGAGCTTTTGATCTGAAAGAGGTTTTAATTTATTTTCTTCGGCAATTAATGTTTTGATTTTTTCTTTTATAAAGGCAGTAGAATTGCTTTGTTCGCCATCAGTTCGCTCTAAAGAATTGGTGAAAAAGTATTTTAACTCAAACAGCCCGCGTGGCGTTTGAATATACTTTCCGTTAGTCGCACGACTTACCGTTGATTCGTGACAGTCTATTTTTTGAGCAATATCTTTTAAGTTAAGCGGCTTTAGCCCCGAAATACCCATTTCAAAAAAATCTTGCTGATGTTCCACAATGGCTTTGGACACGTTGTAAATCGTCGCATTACGCTGCTCAATACTATTGATTAGCCAAGTAGCTTCATGAATTTTTTCCTGTACGTATCGATCGGTTGTTACGCATGCAGAGCGATGAACCAGCTTTTGATAGGTGCCGTTAATTTCGATGGGCGGAAGCAGCTCGCTATGAAGAATAACATGATAGCGGCCGTCAACTTTTTGTACCGTTACATCAGGCGAGATGTACTTTGTAAGCGGGACGTGGAAATCTCCTGCTGGACGAGGATTTAATGTCCGCAAGCAGTCAACAATTTCTTGTACTTCACGCATCGAAATAGAGTATTTTTTTGAAATGTTCCGATATTTTTTGTTAGCAATATCTTCAATATCGTGTTTTACCACGTCGTATAAAAGAGGAGGCTTTGACTTTTTGGCCTTAATTTGAATAAGTAGTGAATCGACAAAATTTTGAGCGCCCACGCCAATCGGATCAAAGCTTTGTAAAACGTGAATCATATCGTTGACTTCGTTAATTGAAACATTCAGCAGTTCGGCTGCCAATTTTGGCTCAATTGCTAAAAAGCCGTTTTTATTTAAGTTTCCAATTAGAAATTGAACGATGTGTTTTTGGTGTGAGTGTAAATGATTTAGCATAGACAGCTGCTCTAATAAATGACTCTCTAATGTCACAGTTTGATCAGATATATAATTAAACGGATTATAATCGTCATCGGTATAACCTTTTGAATATGAACGCTGTTCTCGAGTATCAAATGAATCTTTTTGCTGAGAGTCGCCAGCAGACAGTTTAATCACAGGATTTTCATTGACTTGCTGATGAAGATAATGAACTAAATCGGCCGTAGAATAATTTAAAATGTTGATAGACTGACGTAATTCAGGTGTCATGGCCAATTTTAATAGTTGTTTTTGGGATAAATCTAAACCTAATTGCATCATTGAATCACCTATCATTCTTGAGTTTTATTTCGACAATTCTGGCTGCATCGTTCGACATCATCATAGCTGAAAATGCGAAAGAATTCTATAGTGTTGTCAGATGTTCTTACACAGGGGCTAATTGCAAGAAAGAGTAGGAGAATAGATAAAACAAAAACGAATAGCTCCTGGCAATAGCTATTCGTTTGTTTTAACAGAGCCGCTAGGAGAACTTAGCTGCAATTTGGGGTGTTTCCCATTCTTCTATCTCCCCATGCGCACATCATATTTAAAATTTCTCGTAAGGTTTCGCCTTCTTCACTGAGTGAGTACTCTACTTTAGGAGGAACTTCATTGTATACTTTTCTATTAACCACACCGTCTTTTTCTAATTCTTTTAGCTGTTGAGACAGCATTTTTTTGGTAATAGCAGGCATAGCTCGCTGAAGTTCACTAAAACGTTTTTCACCTTCTTTTAATAAGCATAAAATAACGACTTTCCATTTCCCGCCGATTACTTCAAGCGTTGCTTCAACAGGTACATTATAGTGGGGTGCTTTCACCGTTAATCCTCCATTCATAAACAGATATGAAATATGGATATAATAATTTAATATCCATAGACCTAGGTTACCGGGAAGGTACCTGGTTACATGAAAGTGCCGTCTTTTGTAAACAACATGTATTTATTATACTGAAAAAGAACTTTTAATTGAAGGAAGAAATGTAAAAGGGGAGATCTTGATGAAAGCTTTACTGCTAGAAGGCAAAGGGAAAGTAAGTGAGATGAAAGTCGGAAATATCCAAAAGCCACATCCAGCTAAAGGTGAAATTTTAGTTAAAATTAAAGCTACTGCTTTGAACCCTGTAGATTATAAAACAGGAAACAGCGGTAATCCTAGTTGGACATATCCTCACGTATTAGGACTTGATTCAGCGGGCGTTGTCGAGGAAGTGGGAGAAGAAGTCACAGCTGTCAAAGTCGGAGACCGCGTTGTATATCATAGCGATTTATCAAAAAAAGGCGGGTTTGCACAATACGGGGTGACAACAGCCCACACAGTTTCTCTTATTCCGCAAGGGGTTTCATTCGAAGACGCTGCGGCTATTCCATGTGCGGGATATACAGCATATCAAGCATTGTTTCACAAAATGAACGCTTCAAAAGGACAAACAATTTTAATTCACGCAGGTGCTGGAGGGGTTGGAGGATTTACCATTCAGCTTGCCAAAAATGCAGGCCTTACAGTGCTCACAACCGCATCTTCTGCCAATCATGAGTTTGTAAAAAGTTTAGGTGCTGATTATGTAATCGACTACCGTAAAGAAGACTTTGTGAAAAAAGTGCTGGAGCTTACCGATGGAATCGGTGTAGATTTAGTCTTGGATACCGTTGGACGAGACAATGCAGACGAGTCGGTAAAGGCTCTTGCTTTTAATGGTCAAATTGCATTCATCGCAGGACCGCCTAATGTAAACAATGCGATTTCGTTTGCGCACCCACTATCGTTTCATCAAGTTGCATTAGGGAGTGTACATCAGTCTAATAACGTAAAAGAACAGCAAAAACTTGCTGAGATGGGAAATAAAATGCTTTTGCTTTTACAAGAAAATACGCTAAATGCACTCGTGGAAAAAGTCATTTCACTAGAAGAAGTGCCAGCAGCATTAGATGAACTGGCGACTCGTCGAGTAAAAGGGAAAATTGTAGCTGTAATAGATAAATGATAGAACGAAAAAGAGATTGAGACATAACTACATCAATTCAATCTAAAGACAAACAAATGGAATAAAGGAGCTCGTATCGACCATTTATTACACCGCTGTTGATTTCCGTGCAAGGCTTCGCTTTCCGCGGCCGGCTGATGAGCCTCCTCGTTGCTTGCGCTCCTGGGGGTCTCATCCCTTCCGCTGTTCCCGCAGGAGTCTTCGCTTTGCCCTCCCATCAACAGCTAGAAGCAGCTAACTAGATGAACCCTACGTTTACCAGCACAATGAAAAGGTCCGAACGATTACTCGTTCGGACCTTCTTTAAACTAACATACTTTTTATTTTACCTCTTTTAAATCGTAAACTGCTGCGTATAGAGTTGGTGATAAAACCCTTGTTTTTCTAGCAGCTCGCGATGATTTCCTTCTTCAATAATTTGTCCGTCTTTTAAGACAAGAATTTGATCTGCATTTTCAATCGTTTTAAGGCGGTGGGCAATGACAAAGCTTGTTTTTCCTTTTAATAGATTACTCATTCCTCGTTGAATATCAATTTCTGTTTTTGTATCAATGTTGGAAGTAGCTTCGTCTAAAATTAAAATATCACAGTCAGAAAGCATGGCTCGAGCAATCGATAAAAGCTGCTTTTGACCTTCACTTAAATTTCCTCCGCCAGCTGAAATCGCGGTATTGTATTGCTGCGGCAAATGTTTGATAAACGAATGAGCATTGGCCATTTTAGCTGCGCTTTTCACTTCTTCGTCGCTGGCATCTAACCGGCCAAATCGAATGTTATCCGCAATCGTACCGGAAAATAAATAGGTATCTTGAAGAACAATGCCGATTCGGTTTCGTAAATCATGGATGTTATAGTCACTGATGGAACGTCCGTCAATTTTAATGTCTCCGTTTGAGATGTCATAAAATCGTGTGAGCAAGTTAATGATGGTTGTTTTACCAGAACCTGTGGGACCGACCAAAGCAACCATTTCACCTTTTTTTGCTGTCAGTGTAACATTTTTTAAAATCATTTTTTCATCGTTATAGCCAAATGATACGTTCTCAAAAGCAACGTCTCCTGCAAATTTTGTAACAGAAAGAGCGTTTGGCTTGTTTGTGACGTCCGGCTGCTCATCCATAATCGCAAACACGCGCTCTGCGCCGGCAATAGCCGAAAGAATGGTGTTTACTAAGTTTGCCATTTGACTGATTGGGCGAGAGAACTGACGTGAGTAGTTAACAAATGAAGCGATCATCCCAACTGTAACGCTACCTTGAACAGCCATAAATGCGCCCGCTCCGATCACTAGTGCTAAGCCTAAGTTGTTAATAAAGTTTGTGACAGGACCTAAAAAGCCTGAAAATGTTTCCGCTTTTGTTGCTGAACTTCTCAGCTGTTCATTTCGTTCATTAAAAACAGTTAAAAAGTCTTTTTCCTTACTAAAAAGCGTAACAACTTCTCCTCCAGAGATTGCTTCTTCTACAAAGCCGTTTAGCTCACCTAAGTCTTTTTGGCGTTTGACAAAATTTTCACTGCTTCGTTTTAATATTTGTCGAACGATTATAACCATCAAGGGAATAACAATCAGCGTGATAATGGCAAGAATCCAGTTGAGCGAGAACATCGCAATGGTAATGCCGACTAAAGACAAAATAGAGGACAGAGCCTGAATAACGCTTTGACTCAGAGCGCTGTTTAGATTATCAATATCATTTGTGACTCTGCTCATTAACTCTCCGTGAGCTCGTTTGTCAAAAAAGCGAAGGGAGAGAGTCTGAAGCTTTGCAAATAAATCTTGTCGAAGCATTCCAATAGTCGTAAACGAAACGTTCACCATTAAATAGGTTTGCAGCCATGTTAACAAAGATGTCGTAATATAAATTCCTGCAAGAATAAGGGACATTCGTATCGTTCCGCTGATATCTTTAGGAATAATATGCTCATCAATAATAACTCCAATTAAATAAGGGCCTAGTAAATTAAGCAGGGAAGTCACAATAACTAAGATTATCGCAGCCGCAAGCGGAGGTTTTCGTTTCCCCATATATGACCAGATTCTGTACAGTGTTTTTTTCGCATTTTTTGGCTTAACTACAGGGCCTTTCATCATTCCTCTAGGGCCGCGAATAGAGCTCATTTGATTTTTACCTTGGTTATTCACTAGGCAACACCTCTTTTCCGCCTTGTGCAAGGTAAATGTCGTAATAAAGAGAGCGATAACGAAGCAATTCTTCATGAGTCCCTTGTTCAGCAATTTTGCCTTCATCCATGACGATAATATGATCAGCGTGGAGAAGAGACGAAATTTTAGAAGCAATAATGATAACGGTCGCATCAGCAAACTCTTCTTTTAAATGTTTTAGTACCTGCGCTTCTGAGACAGCGTCTAATGCCGAAGTTGCATCATCGATGACCAGGATAGCGGGCTTTCTAACAAATGCACGCGCAATTGAAAGACGCTGCTTTTGCCCTCCTGATAAATTGGTTGCTCCTCGCGTTAAAGGATACTCATATCTTTCTGGAAGTTTTTCAATAAACTCCGTTGCGCATGCAAAATCCGCAGCATCTTCAATTTCTGAGGAAGAAGCCTGATCTTTTCCCATTCGAATATTCATATCAATCGTGCCGGTAAACAGCGTAGCTTTTTGAGGAATAAATCCAATGGATGAGCGAAGCACTTTTACGTCATAGTCCGTAAGGTTTTTTCCATCTACGAAGATTTCGCCGTCATCAGGATCATATAAGCGGGAAATAAGTTTTGCAAGCGTCGACTTCCCGCTTCCAGTAGAGCCGATAATGCCAATGGTTTCCCCGTGTCTAGCAGTGAACGAAATATCTTTTAATACGTTTTCGCCATTTTTACTATAGCTGTATGTAACGTTTTGAAACGATAGATCACCTTTAAGTCTGTTGATTTGAGCAGCAGAGTTTGCTGGAGGGATGTCTATTTTTGTTTTTAAAACAGAATCGATTCGTTCAGCTGAAGGGAATGCGCGTGTAATTTGCATCAGCACCATGCTGCTTGACATAAGTCCGTTTAAAATAATCGTTAAGTAATTAATAAAAGCTAAAATCACACCTGCTTCAATTTTTCCTGCTTCGACTTGAAGTCCTCCCAGCCATAGAGTAGCTACCATTCCGATATTTACGACAAATAAAATAACGGGCATTAAAAGCGAAATAAGCTGAACAGCACTCATATTAGCTCGCGTCAAGGAACTGTTTGCTTCTTTAAACTGATTGATTTCATACGATTCTCTTACATACGCTTTTACTACACGCATCCCTGATAAATTTTCTTGGACTTTTGTATTTACACGATCAACGCTTTGCTGAACTTTTTTAAAAAGTTTTCCAGCTTTCGTGATCACAAACCAAATGCATAAAAATAAAATAGGGACGACCACGACGATAATAGGAAACAAAGAACGAGCGGTTAATAACACGATCACAATACTTCCTGCAAAAAGTAAAGGACCTCTAACTAATACTTTTAGCGTCATATTCAATGCGTTTTGAACACTCGTTACATCATTTGTCATGACGGTAATTAAGTGACCAGTCCCTAGTTTGTCTCTGTTGCTGTTTGAGAGGTTTTCAATTTTTTCAAAAAGCGATTTCCGAATATCGGTAGAAAAATTTACTGCCGCTTTTGTGCTAAGGATGGCGCAGACGATACCGGCAGCTAAGCCAATGACTGCTAACATTAGCATAAGGATACTTCGAGTGATAACATATGTTTGATCGTTGTTTGCAATGCCATAATCAATGATATGCTGCATAATAGTAGGCTGAAGAAGGTCAGCTAACACTTCAATTACCATCAATAGCGGGGCAAACAGCGCGAGCCATTTGTAAGGTTTTAAGTAAGGGTACAAAGATTTAATTGTATTCACACATTGTGGCACTCCTTTCTGTAAAAAATATGGTAACATAGAATAAGTTTAGAAGTTTGTTTCAAGCACCATTTATTATACGCCAATGCAAGCAGAAATCCACTTTTTGAGAGGGTCAGGTATGCAATGAATCAAACATTACGAGTACATCATCCGCTTTTTGGATCTTTGTTATATGACTCGGCCTGGGTTGGAGAAAAACAGGTCACTTTCTTTGGACAAAAACAACAGGTGTTGCTGACAATTGATGGAGATAAAGAGAATCCATTTCAAAAACGACAAGAAGAGGCCTTTCAAGCATTTTGGCTTCAAGGTGAATTATTGTTAAAGAGGACGGAAAAAGCTCTTTTTGATTATTATCAACAGGTGCGAGATGAATACAGAACTCAAGTTGAAAAAGACGTGGTAGACTTATTAGTTCCGAATGTAAAAAAGCGAAAAGACATCGGGTTTTTAGTTGAGTGTATTCAAATCTTTGTTCCTGAAGCACCTCATGATACAAGAGAACTTGGTTTGTTTTTTGAATGTACGTGGGAAGAAGAGCATATGTTAGCTGTAAAGTTTAGAAATGAACAAATTTCCGCTATTGGTTTACAAGAAGATTTATTCTAGTAAAAAGCCTTGAAGCAACCTGCTTCAAGGCTTTTTGGCATTAATGCTTGACGGGCTCTTCGATTCCCATACCTGTATTTGCTTTTACTAAAATCTCATCAAATTTCTTTTCGTCTGCTTTTTTAGACGAAAGAAGTGTTCCTATAAAAGCAGCTAAGAAGCCTAGAGGAATAGAGATAATACCAGGGTTTGTTAGCGTAATGAGCGGTTCACCTACAAAGATAGCAGCTCCCGGCTCAGGTGCCCATACGTTAGGACTAATGGCAACTAAAAACAGGGAGCTGAATAGTCCAACCAGCATGCCAGTGACTGCTCCTGCTGTATTAAAACGTTTCCAAAAAATAGTGAGAAGAATAATTGGCAAGTTAGCGCTCGCTGCTACCGCAAACGCAAGTGCCACTAAAAATGCCACGTTCATGTTTTGAGCAAATAATGCAAGAATAATAGATAAAATGGATACCCCAATAGAAGCCCATCGTGCAGCCACTACCTGTTCTTTTTCAGTAGCAGCTCCTTTACGCAGAATATGACTATAGAAGTCGTGCGCGAATGCTGAAGCTGCTGAGAGCACCAGTCCAGCTACAACAGCTAAAATTGTAGCAAATGCTACAGCTGAAACGAACGCAAAAAGAAAGTCTCCGCCAAGAACTTGAGCGAGCAGAGGAGCCGCCATATTTCCTGCTGCATTTGCTTTGATAATATCATCATATCCTACAAAAGCAGCAGCACCGAATCCTAAAAAGATTGTCATAATGTAAAAAACGCCAATGATCCACGTTGCATAAATAACAGACTTTCTTGCGGTGATGGCATCTTTTACTGTGAAGAAACGAATAAGGATATGAGGCAGGCCTGCTGTACCAAGAACAAGAGCTAAATTCAACGAAATCATGTCCAGCGGATTTTTGAATTTATTTCCTGGATTTAAAAAGCCGTCACCAAGAGGAGTTGCAGTTTTCATCTCGGAAAACATTTTAGCTAAGCTAAAATCAAATTTTGAAAATACGATAATGGAAATAATGAACGTGCCAATCATCAGAAGCAAGGCTTTGACAATCTGCACCCAGCTAGTCGCTGTCATTCCTCCAAATACAACGTAAACCGTCATCAAGACGCCGACAATCAAGACAGAGTACACGTAATCTAGACCAAGTAATAAATGAATTAATGCTCCTGCTCCAACAAGCTGCGCAATCATATAAAAAATGGAAATGGTGATCGTGTTTAACGCAGCAACTCCCCGCACTTTCTTTTCGTTAAAACGAGCTGCTATCATATCTGCCATCGTGTACTTTCCTAAGTTGCGAAGGGGTTCAGCTACAATGTATAACACAACCAGGTAGGCAACTAAAAAGCCGATGCTGTAAAAAAAACCGTCAAATCCAGAAAGCGCTACCATTCCAGCTATGCCTAAAAATGATGCAGCAGACATATAATCTCCGGCAATTGCCATACCGTTTTGCCAGCCGGTTAAACTTCCATCTGCTGTATAAAAGTCACTGGTCGTTTTTGTCCGCTTGGATGCCGCATACGTAATGATTAGCGTAAGACCTACAATGGCTAAAAAAAGTGAAAAAGCTAGTACGTTCATTCATTTAACCCCCTATTTAATTTGCAGCTTCTTTTTTAATCGTGTCAACAAGTTCATCGAATTTCGAGGCTCTTTTTGTGTATAGAATGCATAGGGTCCAGGTCATCACAAACTGTGTAAAAGCAAATACCCACGCCCAGGTCATAGAAGCAAAAGCTGGTTTGTTTAGGACGGTTGTGTAAGCCGTTAAGATAGGCAAGGTAAAATAAAAAGCAAGAAAAAACAGAGAGAGCGGTAAAATAAAATTGCGTTTTTGTTTCAAAAGCTTTTGAAATGAAGCAGACTGTACAATTTCTGTGTAATCAGGAGAGGAAGAAGCATTGTTTACCTTCTTTAAAGAATTTTCATTCATCGCCAAGCGGAATTCCCCCTTTGATAATAAATAGATGAAGCGAAAAGCTTCATACCACTTGAATTATATTATTTTCGGAATAAAAAGTAAATTCTGTCTTTTTGTGAGAATGGTAACTGTGTAGGTTTTTTAATATACTGAAGGTTCGTAATAAATGCATACTGACATAATAAAAAAAGAACAACATTTAATACAAAGGAAAAATCATTCGCAAAAGAAATGTTGAAATTAATCCTTAGTTTCTTATATATAAGGCTTTTCTTTATTATTTAAACATTATTTGTTTGTTTGATCTTTTGAAAAAGAAAAGAAGATGATGATAGAATCATAAGCACACAATAATGCTTAGAGAGGAAACAGGTTGAGAAAATAAGCTATTATTTAGAGATGGTTATAAATAGACAAGATATTATGAAAGATTTCTATATGAATGATATTTTTTCTTTATAGTAAACAAATCATGTGACTACTTATATAAAAGAGAAAAGGTGAAAGAATGGCATTTGGAATTAAACGCCCGGAACTAAACGCATGGAAAGCAGCTGTTAAGCGAGGAGAGATCGCGTTTTTAACTCATTATTGGCTTGATGAGCGTTTTCCACATGCAACTACCGTAACAAAAGTAGGTTGCAGTGACTTAAATAAGCTGATTAAGTGGGGAAAAAAGTATGGTATTCCCGCTAAGTATATTGATAATCGATCCGGCTATCCTCATTTCGATTTACTAGGTGAGCGTCAGAAAGAAATTATGAAAAAGGAAAATCAGCTGGAGCAGCTGAAGCGATTTGAAGAAGTTAACGAGTGAAAAGCAAAACTAATTTCAAAAAATGTAAAAAAATTCTATTGTTAAGACTTTTTTTATGTTTAAATAGAAAAAACAGTGGAATAGATTAAGAAGAACAATTACGTTATGTATTCTCTTATATAGGGAAAATAACTTAGTGTAGTTTCCTTATTTGATACGATAAAGAGCTTTGTTTTATAATAAAATTGTTGTTCGGATAAAAGGAGGAAGAAGGGCATGTCCGAGGTTGGAACTTTAAAAAAAGGATTAGATATCTTCTCTTTGCTTTTAAACCGTCCGAATATGACTATTCCAGAAATGATGGAAGCGCTCGGTTTTAATAAGAGTACGATGTATCGTCTTGTGAGCACGCTTGAGCAAAACGGATTTATTGTAAGAAACCCGTCTAACCGCTATACGGTTTCACCGCAACTGGTGCTGGCACTCGTGCAAAATACGATGCATACGAACTATGAAATGAATTGGCTCTCTGTTCCTGCTATGCAGAAGCTGAGTGAAGAGACCAAAGAGACCATTTATGCGGGAATTCTCCATCATAAACAAATGGTTACAACTCAGGTGGTTAACGGGCAATATAGCACTCGTACGCATTCTGAAGTAGGAAATAAAAAGCCGCTTCATGCAAATGCTATTGGAAAGTGTATTCTTGCTTATCAAGAGGACAGCGTACAAAAATCTATTCTTCATGAACTTTCGCTTGAAGCTTATACAGATCGAACGATCACCGAGCTGGACGAGCTTGAAGCTGATTTAGCTTTAAGTAAGGAAAGAGGATATGCTGTCGACGATGAAGAACGGGAGCCGGGCGTTCGCTGTATTGCAGCCCCTATTTTCAGAAAAGGAAAAATAATGGCGGCTATTGCTTTATCAGGTCCATCCTTCCGTATTTCACAAGAGAAAGACGAAGAACATGCTGCACTTGTTAAACAGTGCGCAGAACAAATTTCACAAGCAATTACTCTTTACGAATAATTCAATAGTAAAAAAAGGGGATGAACAGCAACATGGAAAACTTACAGTCAACTACGACCTTAGCAAACGGCGTTAAAATGCCTTGGTTAGGTTTAGGTGTTTATAAAGTAGAAGATGGTCAAGAAGTTGTAGATTCAGTTAAATATGCAATCAAAGCTGGATATAAAAGCATTGATACGGCTAAAATTTATGAAAATGAAGAAGGCGTGGGACAAGCGATCAAAGAATCAGGTGTTTCTCGCGAAGAACTGTTTGTTACATCAAAAGTGTGGAATGCAGATCAAGGATATGACACAACTATTCAAGCGTTTGAAACAAGCTTAAACAAGCTAGGGCTTAAATATTTAGATTTATACTTAATTCACTGGCCAGTTGAAGGTAAGTATAAAGATACGTGGAAAGCACTTGAAAAGCTTTATAAAGACGGGAAAATTCGTGCAATCGGCGTATCGAATTTCCAAGTACATCATTTAGAAGACTTGATTGCAGATGCAGAAGTCAAGCCGATGGTAAACCAAATCGAATTTCATCCACTTTTAACACAAACAGAAGTGCGTGAATACTGCAAAAAACAAGGAATCCAAGTGGAAGCATGGTCACCGCTTGCACAAGGTGAGCTGCTTGATAACGAAGTGTTAACTCAAATTGCTGAAAAGCACGGAAAATCAACTGCTCAAGTTATCTTACGTTGGGACTTGCAAAACGAAGTAGTAACTATTCCTAAGTCAACAAAAGAACATCGTATTATCCAAAATGCAGACGTATTTGATTTTGAATTAAATGCAGATGAAGTTGAAAAAATTAACGCATTAAATCAAAATCATCGCGTAGGTCCTGATCCGGATAACTTTGACTTTTAATTTTAAAGCAAGACTAAAACGTCTTGTAAGATAAATAATAAACAAAGCGCTATTGTCATTCATGCAGTAGCGCTTTGTTTATTAAAGAGTAAATGCGATGGTTGAACGAGGAGGAAAAGTAATGAAGATGTCAGAAAACACTATTTTAATTACGGGCGGAGCATCAGGAATTGGGTTGTCGCTTGCAGAACGGTTTTTAAATGAAGGAAATGAAGTTATTATTTGTGGAAGAAGGGAGTCAAAGCTGCAAGAAGCAAAAGAAAAATTCCCTTCATTACATACAAAAGTGTGCGATGTATCAATAGAAGAAAGCAGAGTAGAGCTAGTAAAATGGGCGACTGAAAGATTCCCGAAATTAAATGTTATTGTGAATAATGCAGGCATTCAGCAGCGCGTAAATCTTTTACACATGCACAAAGAGTGGCAGTATTACGAAAAAGAACTAATGAGTAATGTAAGTGCTCCTATTCATTTAACGTCGTTATTGATTCCTCATTTCGTTCAGCAAGAAGGTGCTGCGGTTATTAACGTTACTTCCGGGCTGTCTTTAACACCTGGAGCATGGGTGCCAATCTACAGCGCAACAAAAGCGGCATTAAGGTCGTTTACGATTAGTCTAAGACATCAATTAGAAGAAACAAATACCGAAGTGATAGAAATTCTTCCTCCAGCCGTGAACACGGATTTGGGAGGACCGGGACTTCATACATTTGGAGCACCGCTTGATGACTTTGCCGATTCGATATTTGAAGAATTGAAAAAAGGTAAAATCGAAATTGGCTATGGAGACAGCGCTAAGAGGCTTCATGCTTCCAAAGAAGAAATTGAGAAAGCTACAGCACAGGCTTGGAGTGGATTTTTGAAAAATAATCCTGAATTTTAAAGACAGCAAACAAAAAGCTTACTAAACTCGTCAATAGTAGCGGGTCATAAAAAGCGTGTGTCCATAAAATAAATGAACACACGCTTTTTAGCATTAACGATCTACAGTTTGTCTAATTCGTTTTTCCATTTTTTCAAGCATGCGGAGGTACTCATCCTGTTCTTCAGGAGTTAGAGCAAAAAGCATGTCTTGCCAAAATAAATTCCGCTGCTCAATTACATAGTTCACTAATGTTTCGCCAGCCTCTGTTAAGGATATCCATACAATTCGGCGGTCTTTTTGGTCACGTACGCGCTTAATGAGTGCATCAGCTTCTAATTGATTTAATAAAATGGTAGTAGCCCCGGAGGTTAGCTTTAGATTTGAAGAAATTTCGGCTACCATACGTTTAGAGCTGACTCCAATGAATTTTAGAATTAAAAATTTCGTAATGGTCAAATTATAGGGCTGCTCACTGATTTTATCTTCCAAGAGCTTTCGCTTGAGTTCAAATAATGAGGTTTTAACTTGGTCAAGTTTTTCTAGTTTATCTATTAACTGCTGATCCATTATAATCACCTTTTCTTTATCATTATAGGTGTTAAACAATTGCTGCTAGTTACCTATTGTGGTTTATGTATATAGGGAGTTTGTTCCGAAAAAAGAAGCTGTTTTTGTGTATAACCCTATGCTTATATATCTAACTTTAAAGTAAAGTAAAGTACTTGTAAAGAAACCAAAACTTTTAAGTTGTATTTCAGTTAAAGATGTAGTAAAGTATTCAGTCGGGAAAACTTTATGAAACATAAATGTTTAGTTTTAAAAATAAATTAAAATCAAAGTTATTTACAACTAAATATCTTTGTGATAAAGTTATCTAGCGTAATACTTAACTGAATGAAATATTAAGGAGGTAAAATAAATGTCAAGAGGGCGTTTAATTTTAATGAACTTTATCGGAATTATTGTAGTATTAGCTTTAATTATTGGTGGGGGATACTATTATATTCAAAAATCTAATTATGTATCCACAGACAATGCAAAAGTGTCCGGCGACCTTTATACAGTAGTAGCGCCAGCGGCAGGTAAAGTAGCAAGCTGGAACGTTGAAGAAGGTAAAGATGTTTCAAAAGATGATGAGGTAGCTAAAATCCAATCAGAAGATGGAGAAAAAACAGTTACAGTACCAGAAGACGGTAAAATCATCAAAACACAGGTAAAAGAAAATCAAATGGTTCAAGCTGGTCAACAAATTGCTAGCGAAGTAGATATGAATAACTTATTCATCATTGCAAACATTAAAGAAGACAAATTAAAAGATATTGAAGCTGGCGATGACGTTGATGTAACAGTTGACGGAGATACTAAAACAACAATCGATGGAAAAGTAGAAGAAATCGGTTATGCAACAAACTCAATTTTCTCATTAATGCCAAGTTCTAATTCAGACGGCAACTATACGAAAGTATCACAAACAGTTCCTGTTAAAATCTCTATTTCTAACTACTCTGAAAACGTACTACCAGGTATGAACGCAGAAGTTAAAATCTCTAAAAACTAAGAACGTACATGATTAAGAAGAGAAGAAAGGAGGAAGGAACTGATGTCAGCAAACACGATACAACCAGAGGAAAGCTCAGTTAAAAAGCATATTCCGCTGCTAGTCGTACTTATGCTTGGATTGTTCTTAGCAATTTTAAACCAAACGCTGCTAAATGTTGCGATCCCGCATCTGATTACAGAGTTTGGCGTTACGGCTAATACGGCACAGTGGTTGCTTACAGGATATATGCTTGTAAATGGTGCACTTATTCCATTATCAGCCTATTTAATTGAACGTTTTGGAGTTCGTCGCTTATTCTTATTTGCAATGGCCTGCTTTACAATAGGGGCACTTATCTGCGGAATTGCGCCGACTTTCTCGATTATGCTAATCGGACGTCTGGTTCAAGCAGTCGGAGGCGGAGTGCTAGCACCTCTAGTTATGACCATTATCGTATTTATTTTCCCTCCTCATATGCGCGGAAAAGGAATGGGTATCTTTGGTTTAGCCATGATGTTCGCTCCGGCAATTGGACCGACGCTTTCAGGATGGGTTATTCAAAACTATGACTGGCACATTTTATTTACGGGAATGGTGCCACTAGGTGCGCTCGTACTTATTATTGCAGCTTTTAAATTAAAAGATATTAAACCACCTCAAAATGTAAAAGTAGATCTAATCTCTGTGTTTACATCTCTTGCAGGTATGGCTTTACTTCTATACGGCTTCAGTGAAGCTGGAAACGATGGCTGGACGGATTCAGTTGTATTGTCAACGATGATTGGCGGTATTGTCTTATTAATCATCTTTGTCGTGCAGCAGCTTCGACTTAAGAGTCCATTACTTGATGTGAGAGTATTTAAATACAGTATTTTCTCATTATCTAATATCATTAGTATTGCCATCACAATTAGCATGTATGCTGGTATGTTCTTATTGCCAATTTACTTGCAAAACATTCGTGGCTATTCAGCATTTGATTCAGGTTTATTAATCTTGCCTGGTGCACTTGTTATGTTAGTTATGTCACCAATTTCTGGTACGCTGTTTGATAAATTAGGACCGCGTCCACTAGGGATTGTCGGGATGTTGATTACGGTTGTGACAACATTTGAATTTACAAAATTAACGCTTGAAACACCGTTTAGTCATATTGTTATTATTTATATGATCCGTGCATTCGGTATGTCATTATTGATGATGCCAATTATGACGGCTGGTTTAAATCAGCTGCCGGCAAAATTAAGCAGCCATGGTACATCAATGGCGAACACGCTTCGTCAGGTGAGTGGTTCAATCGGTATCAGTTTAATGACTACAATCTTTACAAATCGCACAACATATCATGTGAATGAAATGAGCAGTTCCATGACTACATCCGATCCATTCTTTATGAATAACTTCCAGGCATTTGTGCAAAAGATTGCTCAAACGCTTCACCTTTCTCAAACAGAGGCGCAAAAACAAGCTTTAACAACATTAGCTGGAAAAGTTCAAGCGCAAGCAACTGTACAAGGAATTAACGACGCGTTTTATTGGACAGTTATTATTGCCATTATTGGATTGATTTTAAGTTTCTTCCTACGTGATGTTCGTAAAGACCCAGTAGTGGAAGTGGAAGAAATAGAAAAAGAAACAACAGACGATATTCGTATGTTACCGGCACCAAAAGATATGAACTCATAAGCAACGGAGGGATAAAGGATGAAAATTTGTATCGTATATGATAGTGAAGGCGGACATACAGAGGCATTAGCCAAAGCGATTGCTTCTGGCGCTGAGCAGTCTGGAGAAGCAACTGTATATGTAAAGCATGTAGAAGAAGCAGATGTACGTGAACTGCCTGAAATGGATGCTATTATTTGGGGCTGCCCAGGGCATTTTGGAACAATCAGTTCAGGGTTAAAAACGTGGATTGATAAATTAGGTTATTTATGGGCAGAAGGTAAATTAATTGATAAAGTAGGTGCGGTGTTCTGTACAACAGCTACAACGCACGGTGGCTTAGAAGCAACGCTTTTAAATTTAATTACACCTATGCTTCATCAAGGAATGGTTATCGCTGGCTTACCAGGTAACATTCCAGAAAATGCGCTGTACGGTACTTATTACGGTGTGGGAATTACTTGTCCAATCGAAGGTGACGAATTATTAACAGAGAACGACCAAGCGCTAGGTAAAGCGTTAGGAGAACGTGTTGTTCAAGTGACTAAACGAATGACACAAGGACAGTAGGTGACAGTATGTTAGGTATTTTACTGATCGTTGTAGCTGTGATTCTGGTTGTACTAATTATTACAATGAATGCTAAAGCATCATCTTCTAAGCGCCAGCGTACAGTTCCACCTAAAAAAGAAGCGGCTGCTTCAAATGCTCCTAAAGAGCCAAAAGTAGAAGAGAAAAAAGTGGCAGAAAAAAAACCTGAAGCACCAAAAGAAGAGCCAAAAGAGCCGCAGGCCAAGACGGAAACAAGAACATCTAGATATAAGAAAGAAAAAGATGTCATGAACGATGATATGTATCGTCAAGTGCTGCAAAAGTTTAGAGAAGGCGAAAAAGACAACACGGTTTTTACAAAAGAAGAACGTGACGTTATGAATGATGACGCTTTTCGTAAGGCTTTAAGATCGTTTAAGAAAAACGATAGTGAATGAGTTTCTTCTATTATAATAGTACGGAATAAAATAGATAGAAAATAGGTTATAAGCATTCTGCGAAACCAGCCGCTCTCCCCAGGCTAGGTTTCGCTTGGAGTGCAGCAGGGGGCTGACATGTTAACATCGACTCCCTGATTATAAGAAAGGGGACGTCAAAACATGGAACAGCTCACATTTATTGAAGAGGTCCAGAGAATTTCGATATCCCTTAACAAAAAGGTAATGACAGAGATAAAAGAAAGGTTACTTTCACAAGGGATTACACCTTTTCAATATCATATCTTATTAATTATCGGTAAGTGCAGTCACATTGGGGTAACCAAGCTGGCAGAAGAGATGCGCGTCAAGCCTAGTGCGATTACTCCTGTTATTAATCGTTTAATAGACTTAGAGTTAGTTTCACGCTATCACTCTAAAGAGGATCGCCGCAAAGTAAACATTGAGTTAACAGCTAAAGGTGAACAAGTGATTGAAGAAGCAAATGAAATTGTGCAAAAGATGATTGCTCATTTCTTTTCTTGCTATGAACCGAAAGATCAAGAGCAATTTTTGAAATTATTTAAGAAACTAGACGCTAATATCTAATGAAAGAAAAATCACTTCTTAATGAAGTGATTTTTTTTAATAAAAAGATTGTCAACTTCACTTTTCCATGTTATTATTTGTGTAAACGGTTACATATATGAAAGGAGGGAAATAAAGTGGTAACAATTCGTGATGTAGCAAAAGAAGCAGGCGTGTCCGTTGCGACCGTTTCGCGCGTTTTAAACAGTACAGGATATGTAAAAGAAGACACGCGTGTGCGAGTAATGAATACAATTCAAAAATTAAACTACAGCCCTAACGAGGTAGCCCGTTCGCTTTATACACGTGAATCTCGTTTGATTGGTCTCTTGCTTCCAGACATTACAAACCCTTTTTTCCCTCAGCTTGCACGCGGAATAGAAGATGAAGTACATAGCCATGGATTTCGTTTAATTCTTGGCAATAGTGATGAGCAGTTAGAGAAAGAATTAACCTATCTCCAAACGTTTACGCAAAACCATGTAGTAGGGATGATCACGGCAACAACAAGTCTAGCTCAGAAACTATATGAAGGTCTTACATTTCCCGTCGTGTTTTTAGATAGAAGTTCTGAACAGTATCCATCCGTTTATGCTGATGGTTTTGAGGGTGGAAAGCTTGCTGCAGAAGAAATAATCAAAAGAGGAAGTAAAAGAATTACACTTATCAAAGGTCCAGTAAATGTAAAGCCTGCCCAGGAACGTTTTCAAGGCTCTCTGTCTGTTTTGAGTCAGTCTGATGCAGACTTTTACGTATTAAATACAAATTCTCTAGCGTTTGACGATGCGCAGAAATGGGCAAAGGAAATCTTTCAAAAGTACCCTGAAACGGACGGGATTATTGCAAGTAATGACATTGTAGCCACAGCCGTTTTACACGAGGCGTTTCGATTAGAAAAAAGCGTGCCTGATGATCTACAAGTAATTGGTTTTGATGATATTCCGCAAAGCCGCTTTTCGTTTCCAGCGCTGTCTACAATTCGTCAGCCTGCTTATGAAATGGGCAAGCAAGCAGCAGGTCTGTTAATAAAATGCATTAAGAAAGAACCTTTAATTCAAAAGCAAGTACAACTACCCGTTACGTTTATTGAACGAAATACGACACGAAAGGTTGAGGAACATGGCTAAAGTAACTGTGATTGGAAGTTCATCAATGGATTTAGTAGTAACATCAAATATTCGTCCTGGAGCTGGAGAAACAGTGTTAGGAGAATCATTCAAAACTGTTCCCGGAGGAAAAGGAGCGAACCAAGCTGTTGCAGCAGCCCGTCTTGGAGCTGATGTGAGTATGATTGGGTGTGTGGGCGAAGATCATTACGGAAAAGCAATTCTGGAGAATTTCAAATCAAACGGTGTATCCGTGAAAAATGTGAAACCGGTTACAGATTCAGATAGCGGAACAGCGCACATTATACTCGCTGAAGGAGATAACAGCATTGTAGTTGTCAAAGGAGCAAACGATTATATTACTCCAGACTACGTGGAAAAAGCAAAAGAAAAAATTAAAGAAGCGGATATCGTACTTATTCAGCAAGAGATTCCAGAAGAAACGGTTGAATATGTTGCTGAGCTTTGTCAGGAACTTAAAGTACCGCTTTTGTTAAATCCGGCGCCTGCAAGACCATTAAAAGCAGAAGTGATTGAACAAGTTTCTTACATCACTCCAAATGAACATGAAGCAGAGCTTTTATTTGAAGGAAAAGAAAAAGAAGAAGTATTAAAACAGTATCCAAATAAATTGTTTATTACAGAAGGAAAACAAGGTGTGCGCTATTTTAACGGCAAGAAAGAAGTATTGGTTCCTTCTTATCAAGTAGAAACGATTGATACAACAGGAGCAGGAGATACATTTAACGCAGCGCTTGCTGTGGCACTTGCCGAAGGAATGGGTTTTGAAAAAGGAATTCAGTTTGCTAATCGGGCAGCTTCGCTATCCGTCACTAAATTTGGTGCGCAAGGCGGTATGCCGACTCGCAAAGAAGTGGAGGAGAGTCTGTAAATGAAACGTCACGGAATGATTAACAGTCATATTACGAAAATACTAACAGATCTAGGTCATACAGACACTATTGTCATTGCAGATGCAGGGTTACCTGTTCCGAGTGACGTGCCTAAAATTGATTTATCTTTAAAGCTAGGGGTGCCTAGCTTTGAAGATGTAGTAGTAGCTGTGTTAGAAGATATGGCTACAGAAAAAATAGTGATTGCTTCTGAAATGAAAGAAAGAAATCAAAAGGCTTACGAGTTGATGGAGAAGCAAAACATCTTAGTAGAAGAAGTATCGCATGAACAATTAAAAATGCTGACAAGCAAAGCGAAAGTTGTGATTCGTACAGGAGAAGCAACTCCTTATGCAAATTGCATTTTACAAGCGGGAGTTATTTTTTAAAAGAGGTGAACAGCATGCATATTGCAATGAGAGGGATTCATAAAGCCTTTGGAGCAAACCGTGTACTAAGGGGCGTGGATTTTGAATTACATGAAGGTGAAGTTCACGCACTAATGGGGGAAAATGGAGCGGGGAAATCTACGCTGATGAATATTTTAACCGGCCTTCATAAAAAAGATGAAGGGCAGATTCTGATTGATGGCAAAGAGACGTATTTTCAAAACCCAAAAGAAGCAGAACAAAACGGAGTTACCTTTATTCATCAAGAGCTGAACGTTTGGCCTGAAATGACGGTGCTTGAGAACTTATTTATCGGCAAAGAATTAAAAACGCCTTTAGGTTTTTTAAAAACAAAAGAAATGAAAGCGTTAGCAAAGAAGCAGTTTGAAAAATTAGCTGTGACCATTCCTCTTGATCAAGAAGCGGGACTTTGTTCTGTCGGACAGCAGCAAATGATTGAGATAGCTAAAGCGCTGATGACGAATGCAAAGGTCATTATCATGGATGAGCCAACCGCAGCGCTTACTGAAAGAGAAATTCAAAAGTTATTTGACGTAATTAATGCGCTGCGAAAACAAGGTGTATCGATTGTCTATATTTCACATCGTATGGAAGAGATTTTCGCTATTTGTGATTCCATTACGGTCATGCGTGACGGACAGACGGTAGACAAAAAGCCGATTCCAGAAACCAGCTTCGATGATGTTGTTCGCAAAATGGTAGGAAGAGAGCTAACGGATCGATTTCCTGCTAGGACATCTCCTAAGGGAGACGTTGTATTTGAAGCAAAAGGCTTGGAGAGAAAAGGTGCATTTCAAGACGTTCATTTTTCAGTGCGATCAGGAGAAATTGTCGGTGTTGCGGGGCTAATGGGAGCTGGCAGAACCGAAATTATGCGCGCTATCTTCGGGCTTGATCCGTTAGAAAAAGGCGAAATTATATTAAATGGCAAACGGGTCAGTATCACAAAGCCCGACCAAGCCATTAAATTAGGTCTCGGGTTCATTACAGAAGATCGTAAAACAGAAGGGCTCGTCCTGGATTTTTCTATTCGAGAAAATATTGCGCTTCCAAGTCTATTCAGCTTTTCGCCAAAAGGCTTTATTGAACAAAAAAGCGAGCAGCAATTTGTAGATTTACTTATTAAACGTTTAACGATCAAAACTGAGTCGTCTGAGACGAGTGCGGGTAACTTATCGGGAGGAAATCAGCAAAAAGTAGTTATTGCCAAGTGGATTGGCATTGGACCAAAAGTGCTGATTTTAGATGAACCAACTCGAGGAGTTGACGTCGGGGCAAAGCGTGAAATTTATCAGCTTATGAATGAACTGACAGACAGAGGCGTGGCTATTATCATGGTGTCTTCAGAGCTTCCAGAGGTACTGGGCATGAGCGATCGCATTTTGGTTGTACATGAAGGGAAAATAACAGGTGAACTGACAAGTGAAGAAGCAACTCAAGAAAAAATTATGACATTTGCAACAGGAGGTCAGTAAAATGAAAGCAAACACAGCGATAAAAGAAAATCGCGTTGATAACGTGATGCAAAAGCTAGGTCCGTTACTAGGTCTATTTATTCTTATTGTCATTGTATCGATTTTAAATCCAAGCTTTTTAGAACCTTTAAATATTTTAAACTTGCTGCGTCAAGTAGCCATTAATGCCTTAATTGCATTCGGTATGACGTTTGTCATTTTAACAGGCGGAATTGATTTATCGGTTGGCTCTATACTTGCTTTATCAAGTGCGTTAATGGCAGGTATGATTGTGTCAGGTGTAGATCCTATTTTAGCTATTTTAATAGGATGTGTGTTAGGAGCTGTAATGGGTATGATTAACGGCTTGCTTATTACAAAAGGAAAAATGGCGCCGTTTATTGCAACGCTAGCGACGATGACAATTTTTAGAGGGTTAACGCTTGTTTATACAGATGGAAATCCGATTACGGGGTTAGGCGAAAACTATTACTTCCAGTTATTTGGCCGCGGCTATTTTCTAGGTATTCCTGTTCCGGCAATTACGATGGTACTAGCATTTGCTGTCCTATGGGTGATTTTGCATAAAACGCCGTTTGGCCGTAGAACATATGCAATCGGAGGAAATGAAAAAGCAGCATTTATTTCAGGAATTAAAGTACCAAAAGTTAAGGTTATGATCTACTCACTAGCAGGATTATTGGCAGCGCTATCAGGAGCGATTTTGACTTCTCGTTTGAACTCTGCTCAGCCAACGGCAGGTACGTCTTACGAGTTAGATGCTATCGCTGCAGTAGTACTGGGTGGAACAAGCCTTTCTGGAGGACGTGGACGCATTGTTGGAACGTTAATTGGTGCGCTGATTATCGGAACGTTAAACAACGGCTTAAACTTACTCGGCGTTTCGTCCTTTTACCAAATGGTCGTAAAAGGAATTGTTATTTTAATCGCGGTATTAATTGATCGCAAAAAGTCAGCTTAGGAGGGAAAAACATGAAGAAAATTTGGCTCGTGCTATTATCATTTTCATTATTACTGTTAGGGGCTTGTTCACTTCAGCCTCCTGAGTGGGCGAAACCATCTGAAAGTAAAAATTTAAAAGATATTAAAATTGGTTTATCCGTTTCTACATTAAACAATCCGTTCTTTGTTTCGCTAAAAGAAGGGGTACAAAAAGAAGCAAAAAAACTGGGCATGGAAGTAGTTGTAGTAGATGCTCAAAATGATTCAGCAAAACAAATTAACGATGTAGAAGATTTAATGCAGCAAGGTGTTAACATTCTGCTTATTAACCCAACGGATTCAGCTGCTATTTCAACAGCTGTACAATCGGCTAATAATGTAGGTATTCCAGTTATTACACTAGATCGTTCAGCAGAAAAAGGAAAAGTAGAAACCCTAGTAGCTTCAGATAATGTAAAAGGTGGTCAAATGGCTGCTGATTACATTGTGAAAAAAGTAGGGGAAAAAGCTCAAGTAGCAGAACTTGAAGGCGTGCCGGGAGCTTCAGCAACTCGTGAACGAGGAAAAGGGTTCCACAACGTTGCGGATCAAAAGCTAGATATTACGGCTAAACAGTCGGCTGATTTTGACCGTACAAAAGGCTTAAACGTTATGGAGAATGTTCTTCAAGGAAATCCTGGTATCAAAGCCGTATTTGCTCATAATGATGAAATGGCATTAGGAGCTATTCAAGCGATTAACAGCTCAGGAAAAGATGTGCTAGTAGTAGGGTTTGATGGAAACGACGATGCAATTAAAGCGGTAAAAGAAGGGAAGCTAGGAGCAACTGTAGCCCAGCAGCCTGTTTTAATCGGCAAACTTGCCGTAAAGTCTGCTAAAAATGTTCTTCAAGGCAAAAAGGTAGATAAGCAAATTCCAGTGCCTTTAAAACTAGTAACACCTGACAAATAATGGTTTTATACGTGTGTAGAAAAAAGACGCTCATTTGATTTATGGGCGTCTTTTTATGTATATAAAGTGTAAAAAAGAAGTGAAAAAGTCACAACTTTATAAATAGTGTAGGAATTATGTAGGTGGAATTTATGTAATAAAAAGTAAAAAACACCGAAAAAAGACGCTGAAACACATAATTTTCTGTGAAAAATTTGTAATATACCTGTAATAATAAGCGTTTATTTCTATTTTTAAAGAGTGATTTTGCCCTGTTTATGACAAAAATATATCTTTTTTAATAAACAGTAAACCTCTCTATCAAGGGATTTTGGTGATGAATTCCCAGAAAGAGATTCTTGGTTATACAGATTATGGGAAACTTTTAACTGTATTGTAACATAAACAGATAGTTTTTTATGGTATAACTAAGTCTATGAGGAAAGGGGACTATTACTTTATGAAAATTTTTAAGCGTATGACTCTTGCAGCAGTCACAGGAATTTTCTTCATGACCGGCATCACAGAGACTCACGCCCAATCGAATGAAGAAGCGCTCCAGAGTACTGAAAATAAAATTAAAGAAACAGAAAAGGCTGTTCAACAAAAAGAGAAAGAGAAACAGTCTATCAATTCAGATGTTCAAAACATTCAATCACAATTAAATTCATTACATACAGTAATCTCTAGCAATAAAAAAGAGTTAGCATCGACTGAAAAGCAGATTTCAGAAGCGAACAAAATGATTGAGAAAAAGAAAAAAGAAATCGTTTTGCTTCAGGAAAAAGTGTTAAGTCGTAAAGATATTATTGAAAATCGATTAGTTGCTTTACAGCAAGACGATAAAACAAGCGTTGTTATTGATACATTAATGAATGCTGATAACTTTGGAGATTTTGTTGCACGTATGGGTGCTGTCACAACGTTATTGTCAGCAGATAATGATATTTTAAAGCAGCATCAAAATGATTTAGATCAAATTGAAAAAGATAAAAAAGAAATTGATAAGCAAGAAAAAGTATTAAAAGCAGCAAAAGGTAGCTTAGCGGCTAAACAAGCTGAATTAGATAAAAACGTTGCCAAACAAACAGCAACGTTAACAACTATGCAAGAAAAGTACAGCACGGTCGTAAATGAAATTGATGCAGCTTCTTCAGAAAAAGCAAACCTTCAGTCTGAATTAACAGGCATTCAAGATAAGATTGCAAAAGAAAAAGAAGCAGCTCAAAAGCAAGCTGAGCAAGTGGCAAAACAGCAGGCAGCTGAAAAGGCTGAGGCTGATGCAGAAGCAAAGCGTCAAGCTGAACTGGCAACAGCTAAAAAAGAAGTAAAAACAGAGCCAAAACAAGAAGTAAAAACAGCTGCAGCTACAGAGAAGAAAGCAACCGTTTCTTCAGAAGCAAAAGAAACGAAAAAAGAAGAAAGCACACAAAAGCATTCTGGAAAAGAAATGTATGTAGAAGCAACAGCTTATACAGCTAATTGTGCAGGGTGTAGCGGCGTAACAGCCACTGGACAAAATGTGAGTTCAGGCACTCATAAAATTATTGCGGTAGATCCATCCGTTATTCCATTAGGTTCAAAAGTATACGTAGAAGGATACGGAGTGGCAACAGCAGGTGATACGGGCGGTGCGATTAAAGGATATCGAATTGACGTATTAGTACCTTCCGAGTCAGCTGCAAAAGCATTTGGACGTCGTACAGTGAAAATTACGGTGTTAAATTAAAGAAATAAGCTGAAAATATTTTAGTTGCAGGAAAATCCGAACGATGAATCGTTCGGATTTTTTCATTGTTGTAGTGAACGTAGGTTTCATCTAGTTAGTTGCTTC
Organism: Priestia sp. YIM B13490; assembly: GCF_042787735.1. NCBI lineage: Bacteria > Bacillati > Bacillota > Bacilli > Caryophanales > Bacillaceae > Priestia > Priestia sp. YIM B13490. Next base: position 604,413 of record NZ_JBHZOT010000002.1, on the reverse strand, counting down.
TAGCTGTTGATTGGAGAGGAAGGCGAAGACTCCTGAGGGAAAAGAGGAAGTGATGAGACCCCGCAGGCCCGTAATCGACGAGGAGGCTCATCGGTCGCCCGTGGAAAGCGAAGCCTTACATGGAAATCAACAGCGGTGTCACAAGTGATCGATACCAGCTCATTACTCCCATTTGTTCGTCTTCGGATTAGATGGATGTAGTTATGTCTCAATCTCTTTTTTGCATATTTAGTGAGCAAGTTGCTAGCTAATCTATACTCTTTTCGTTACCATACAATAAAGTAAATCGAAGAAAAGGAGTGGGTAAAATGAAGATAGTCGATCCAGCGGTACAAAGTGTAAAAGACAATTATCATTTGTTAACAGGGGTCGTCATTCCCCGGCCGATTGCGTTTGTTACAAGTCAAAATGATGACGGTGTAGTGAATGCCGCACCGTTTAGTTTCTTTAATGTAGTTGCGGCAGAGCCTCCGCTGATTGCCATTTCAGTTTCGAGAAGTGAAGGTCAAATGACGAAAGATACGGCCAAAAATATTAGTTCATCTAAAGAATTTGTAGTTCATCTTGTAGACGAAAACTTAGTGGAACAGGTGAATCAAGCGGCATCTTCTTATCCTTCTTCCGTCAGTGAAGTCGAAGAAACAGGGTTAACGCTAGCACCGAGCAAAAAAGTGCAGGTTCCCGGAATTCAAGAAGCCAGCATTCGGATGGAATGTAAGCTTCACCAAATTGTGCCATTAGGAACGGATGAGGCATACAGCTCAGATTTGTTTATCGGTGAAGTTGTGATGTTTCATATTAGTGAAAAAGTGATAGAAAACGATCGCGTTTCTGCAGAACGTGTGAAGCCAGTCAGCCGACTTGCGGGTTCTAACTATAGTAAATTGGGGCAATTATTTTCCTTAGAACGTCCTAAATAAGCAAGAAAGTGTTACTTATGTAGCAAAAAAATAGTATACATTGGATTTTTTTAAATAAGCGATTGTGTTCTGTTTCAACAATGACAGTACATTCGCTTTTTTTCATGAACGAAAAAGTTAATAGAAACCATAATAACAAAATCAATTTAGAAAAAGGCAAAAATGTAAGGTTTTTGCCTTTTATATTTACCATTGAGGAAAAGGGTATTCATTCATATAATTTAGATTAAGTAAATTGTATACGCTTTCAATATACAGAATTATTTTTCAATAATTCTCTCGAAAAAGAGTCATGAGCGTTTACAAAAAAACTTGCCACACTAGGAGACAAGATTATAGGAGGGGTATTCATTGAAACGTTGGTTTAGTTTAATCAGTTTTGCACTCATTTTAACCCTAGTACTTGCAGGATGCGGAGGAAAGGCCGCTAATGAAACAAGTGGTAGCGGTGGAAAAGAAGTTGTTGCATGGGCTTGGAATATTAACGTACCGGTATTAAAGAAAGCAGCAGCAGAATATCAAAAAGAGAATCCAGGTTTTAAATTAAAAGTAGTGGATATGGGACGTGAAGACGTTTATTCAAAACTAACAACAGGATTGCAAGCTGGCGGAAAAGGCCTTCCTGATATTGTATTAGTAGAAGACGATCGTTTCCAAGGATATTTAGATGCATTTCCAAAAGCATTTTTAAACCTATCTAAAAAAGGATTTGATAAGCAAGAAGATAAGTTTCCTGAATTTAAGAGAGCCCTTTTATCAAAGAATGGAGATATGTACGGCTTCCCGTTTGATGCAGGTCCAACAGGCGTATTCTATCGCACAGATTACTTTGAAAAAGCAGGCGTAGATCCAAACAGTATCAAAACATGGGATGATTATATTGCAGCTGGTAAGAAAATTAAAGAAAAAGTTGGCGTTGATTTACTAGGTTTAGATTTTAATAATGACGATGGCTTATTCCGAATGACGCTGACACAGCAAGGTACGTTCTACTTTAATAACAAAGGAAAGCTAAATTTAACTTCTAAAGAAGCGAAAAAAGCAATGGAGTTAAATAAGAAGTTAAAAGAAGCAGGCATTGTTAAAAATACAGTGGGCTGGGATGCTTCAATCAGTGCCTTAGCAGAAGGTAAAGTAGCAAGTTCACCATCCGGTGCTTGGCTATCCGGTTCTATTACACAGCAGGCTCCGGATTTAAAAGGAAAATGGGGAGTGTTTTTATTACCTTCGTTTGAAGAAGGAGGTAACCGTGCTTCTAACTTAGGCGGAAGCAACTATGTGATTTCAGCAACTAGTCAAAAAGCAGATGAAGCGTACAAATTTATGGAGTATTTCTCAACAACGGATAAAGTTCAAGAAGAAGCGATGAAGGGCGGATTATTCCCATCATTAAATACCGTATACTCTTCAAAATTATTCACTGCACAAGATGAGTACTTTAACAATCAGACGATTTGGAAAACATTCGCAGATGAAATGAAAGATATTAAACCGGTTAATTTTACGGGCAATTACTCAGTTGCAAACAGTGAAGCAGTCAAAGCTGTGTCAGAAGTAACAAATGGTAAGGGTGTTACAGACTCGCTTGAAGCAGCTCAAAAACGCTTAGAAAACCGAATTAAAAAATAATCAAGAAGCATAGAAGGTGATTTATGGAAAATTGCCTTCTATCTCTTCTTCTTGCGGTACTAGGAGGTCATCATGAAGACAAATAAATCGTTGCCTTACTTATTTATTGCTCCAGCACTTTTGCTGTTCGCGCTGTTTACAATCTACCCTATTTTTTCATCGTTTGTTTTAAGCTTTCAGAGTATGGAAGGCGGAAAGTATGTATTTACCGGGTTATCAAACTATACACGTTTGCTCGGAGATGATATTTTCTGGAAAGCGCTTGGGAATACGGGGATTATTTTAATCGTTCAAGTACCCGTTATGATTTTATTAGCTCTTGTACTAGCTAACGCGTTAAACAGTCAGCTTTTAAGACTAAAAGGTTTTTTCCGAGTTTCATTTTTCTTGCCGGCAGTAACGTCACTAGTTGCCTACTCTATTTTGTTTTCAATCATTCTTCAAGATGAAGGAATTATGAATACTATTTTAGGGTTTTTCGGTATCGATGCCATTCAGTGGCTGGGAGATCCATTTTGGGCTAAAGTCTCAATCATCGTTGCGATGACTTGGAGATGGACAGGTTATAACATGGTTATTTTTCTAGCAGCTCTTCAAAGTTTATCTCATGAAGTTTACGAAGCAGCTGATTTAGATGGAGCAAATCGTATTCAAAAGTTTTTCCACGTAACGGTTCCACAATTAAAACCCGTTATCTTGTTTGCTACTATTTTATCAACAATTGGCACGCTTCAATTGTTTGACGAACCTTTTAACTTAACAAAAGGCGGCCCTGCTGATTCTACTATGACGCTAGGCTTATATATTTATCAAAATGGCTTTAAATACTTTGATTTTGGATATGCATCGGCCATTGCGTACGTTGTTGTATTATTAGTTGGTATTTTAACGTTCTTCCAATTTAAATTTACGGGTGATAAATCATGAGTGTATTAGAGAGAGTAGAAGCAACCGCAGTAGTTACCGTTCCTAAGGTCAAAAAGAAAAGGCACATCATGCGTAAAATAGGACTATACAGCTTGCTTGGGCTGTTTACGATTATCTCAATTTTTCCTTTTTACTGGATGTTTATCGGCGCTACGAATGAATCAGGAAAAATGTTTACAAACCCTCCAACGCTGAAGCCTGGCGATCAATTTATGACAAATCTACAAAATTTAAATGCTTCAATTGATTTAGGGCGCGTCTTTTTTAACTCAGTATTTGTTTCAGTCGTGTATGTGATTGTAGCTTTAATGGTCTGCTCCACAGCTGCATATGCGCTATCTAAATTTGAATTCAAAGGCCGAAACGCAATTTTCACTACGCTTTTATTGTCTATGATGATTCCATATCAAGCAACGCTCATTCCACTTTTTCAGCTGATGTCGAATTTTAATTTGCTTGACACGTATTTTGCACTTATTGTTCCGCAGCTGTGTTTTCCGTTTGCTATCTTTTTATTACGTCAGAACTTTTTAGCTTTTCCAACGGAACTTATTGAAGCAGCTCGTTTGGACGGAGCTGGAGAGATGAGAATCTTTTTAACTATTGTGCTTCCTTCTATGAAGCCTGCTATGGCTGCAGCAGCTATTTTCTTATTTATGACACAGTGGAATAACTTTATGTGGCCTTTAGTTGCGACTACATCTAACGAAATGGCTACATTACCAGTTGCTCTTTCAAGCTTAATTGGCTTATCGATTATTGATTACGGTCAAGTAATGATGGGAGTAACAATTGCAACCATTCCAATCATTGTCTTCTTCCTGGCACTTCAGCGTCATTTTATTTCAGGAATGCTTGGAAGTGCAGTAAAATAAAAGCAGAAGCTCCTATTATAGGAGCTTTCTCAATGAACAGGGGGAGAGAAGATGGGAGAAATACCTGTAGGAGTTCAGCTTTATACGCTGCGTGAAGAAATGAAAAAAGATTTTAAAGGAACGCTTCAAAAAGTAGCTGCTTTAGGATATCAAGGGGTAGAATTTGCAGGGTACGAAGGATATACAGCAAAAGAAGTAAAAGCATGGTTAACGGATTTACAGCTGAAGCCGGCTTCTAGTCATGTGCCGCTTGAACAATTAGAATCTAATTTAGAGCAAGTGATTCACTTTGAACAGCAAGTTGGAAATTCACATATTGTTTGTCCTTATTTAATGCCTGAACGTCAAACTGAAAAAGGATATCACGTGCTTATTGATTCTTTAAATGATATTGATACGTATTGTAAAAAAGAAGGTATGTCGTTTAGCTATCATCATCATGATTTTGAGCTGAAGAAATTGTCAACTGGAAAGTCAGCTCTCCAAACAATCTTAGAAGAAACTGAGGTAAACGTAGAACTGGACATTTATTGGCTGACTAAAGCAGGTGAAGATCCAGTGGAGTGGATGCAGCATTATCAAAATCGTACGCCTTTTATTCATTTAAAAGATATGACAACAGACGGCGAGCAGTTTTTTGCTCCTCTTGGTACCGGAGGAGTAGATGTAAAGGGTGTAATGCAAGAAGGACATAGAGCAGGCGTAAAATGGTGGATCGTTGAACAAGATCACTGTATAGAAAGTCCACTTAGCAGCATTAAAAAAAGCTTAGCATATATCAAATAAAAAACGAACAGACAGCGTCTGTTCGTTTTTTATTGATAAGCTGGAGTCCACTCAATTTCTCCGCACTTATTCGTATAATCAATATTCACCTCAAAGTTATGTTTTTCATAAAAATGAATCAATCTTTCGAGATGATCCCAATCGCGCTCAGCGATATCGCCTTTAATGACATGAACATTTTGATCAACCGCTACTTCTTTTAAATAATTCATACATACAGAGCCATATCCCTTATTAGCGGGCCCTTTAATGTCACCAATAAAAATCGTGTGATTATCTTCATATACGCCATCGATGGCAAAATCCCAAGCCCCTCTATAGGCTTTTGTACATTCATTTAGCATAATTTTACATGCGTTTCCGTCATTTTGTGCCGATACAATAACTAACTGATTATCTTCAGGCTGATCGACACCAATAACTTCATACTTTTTAGCAATTTCTTTTAAATTATCCTGCATGCGAAATAGCTGAAACTCTAAATCATCAAGTGTTTCTTTTAGTTCTTCTGCATTCTGGTTTTTTTCTGTAAGCTGAGTAAACATTTTATACTCCTTTCCGTCTGTTTTCGGTCTAAGTGCGCCTATGACAAAGAGGACACGGTGTATAAAGCGAAACTTTATTTAGCAAAGTATCTACCTTAGTAAAAATATAAAAAGGAAAGAACCTGATTTGATTGATTATTCATCAAAACGGCTGCTTTCCTTAGCATTCACTTTTAAATTTTTCACAACGTGTATAAGGGTAACAAAGACTCATTAATTTTGTCAATAAGGTTGTAGGTCTATTTATAAAGAAGATAACAGGTCATTTTACTTATTGGGTAGAAAAAATAATGGGTGAAAAAAGAATCATTTTAAAGTAAAATCATTGAAGGAAAAGTATGGTTAAAAAGGAATTGCTTTTCATTTGGAAAAAACATACTTAAAATACAAGTAAGAAAATATTTCATTTACTTACAAAATATTATAGAAAAATGGATGGAGTAATATGGGGTAAGTGTTAACTATATCGAACAAAGGGTGTATAAGATGGATAAATATCAAATTGCATTATTAGCTAATGTCCGCAAGCAGCTGCAAGAGTGGACCGATCAAAATGAAGAAATACCTCATGAAGAAGTGTACCGCTTTTTGCATTCAATTTCTGGAACGTCTGCAACCATTGGACTGAATTATTTAGGAGATCGTTCCCGCGAGTTAATGGAAGCTGTTGAAAAAAATCAGAAAAAAACCTGGGGTTACGCGGAGTTGAATACATTTTTATTAGATATTATTAAAATTTGTTATCAAGATGAAATTCAATCCGTAGAAGACATAAATAAACCGATAGAAATTAGTGAACAAACAGCGAATGTTTTACTTGTGGATGATGATCTTTCAATGCTGATGTATTTAAAAGAACAGTTTGAAAAACAAGGGTGGTACGTATTAGCAACTGCCTCTAAAGAAAAAGCCATTACGGCTTTTTACGAATTAAAGCCGGATTGTTTTGTTGTTGATGTACATATGAAAGACTGTACAGGCTTTGACATTCTTTCATTTTTACGTGATAAAACAAAGCAACTGTTCGTCCCCATTGTCATGATGAGCGTTGATAATCAAAGAGAGACGCGTTTGAAGGCTTTTAAATTAGGGGCCGATGATTTTTTTGTTAAACCTCTCGATATGGAAGAAAGTCTACTTCGAATTGGTCACCATATTGAACGAAAGCAGATGTTTAACTCCTATTTAATGTTTGATGAATTAACAGGAGCCTATAACCGAACGTATTTAAAAGAAATCTACAGTCAGCAGCTATCCAGCTACGACCGCTTAAAAGATCCTTTTTGTTTAGCGATTTTAGATTTAGATTTCTTTAAGAGAATAAATGATCGATATGGACATCTTATGGGAGACCGTGTGCTGCAAGCATTTGTAGAGTATATGAAGCATGAAATTCGTCCAACAGATTACATTTTTAGATATGGAGGCGAAGAATTTATTCTTTTACTGCCAAAAACCAATATAAAAGAGGCAGAAACAGTATTAAATAGACTGTTGGATTTCTTTGTGGAAAAAGTGTTCACACATCAAAGCAATTCGTTTTATTGCAGCTTTTCCGGCGGAGTTGTAGAAGTTCATAACACTGAATGGCCGTTAGAAAAAGCTCTTCATCAAGCTGATGAGGCATTATATATAGCGAAGGAATCAGGACGTCAAAAAATTGTAGCTTCTTCTCAAAGCAAGCTGGTTAAAAAGCGAACGCTTCGTATGGCTATTATTGATGATGATTCTATCATTCGAACGATGCTGAAAGAGCTTTTAAGTAAGATTGATGTAGGAGATCGCTATGAAGTGAAAATAGAAGTGTTCAAAGATGGCATTGAATTTTTTGAGTCTCAATGGATTCATTCTAGCGATCAGTACTTTGTTATTTTAGACGGAATGATGCCTAAAATGGATGGCTTAGAAGTGCTGCAAAAATTAAGACAGAATAAACGTTACGATCAGTATACGGTTATTATGCTTACATCAAGAAACAGCGAACAAGATATTCAAAGAGCATTAGAACTTGGGGCAGACGATTACATGACAAAGCCATTTAAGTTAATGGAGCTTGAAGCGCGCGTGCGTCATTTAATGAAGAAGGTGAAATAAATGGCGATGTCAATTCAAGTGGTATATGTCTTATTTGGCGGATTGCTATTGCTTTTAGTCTGTTTTCTGAGTTATTTACTTATTCAAAAAGCGCGTTTAAACGCTTTTCGAGCAAAAGTAGAATTCTATAAAGATAGTATGAAAGAATCTCTTTTTATTTATTTATACAGAAATGATGAAGAACATCGGTTAGAGCCTAAAAATAGAATAGAGCTGGCGGGTGTAGAGGAACTATTGAGCGGTTTTTCTACAGCTGTACAAGGCGATGAAATTCTAAATAACATCACGCTCTATGCGGAGAAGGTTTTTACACCCAAATATAAAAAAGAGCTGCATCATTCTAGATGGAGTGTCAGAATGAATGCCCTTTATGCTATTGAAGATTTTGGTCTAACTACGCTAACAGACCAATTAGTAGAAATGTATGAGAAAAAAAATAGTACAGCGGCTGAAAAAAATCAAATTTTAAAAATTTTAGTTAAGCTGAACCGCCCTGAGTTTGTTGTGTACATGACAAACGCTTCTAGACCGCTGTCTGAATTTATGTACCGCTCTTTGTTTGGAACTATGAACAGTGAGCAGTTTCAGCAATTTATTAATAAATTTGAAAATCTACAAGAAGAAATTCAGCTGCCTCTTATCGATATGATCGGTATCAATCATAAGTTAGAGTATATAGATTTCTTAAAAATGCACATGAAAAGTTCATCAGAAGAACTGCGAATTCGTACATTGAAATCACTTAATGCTTTATCTTTTCCATTAAGAATAGAGGAGCTCACGAACCATCTTCAGTCAGGTATTTGGCAAGAAAGAATGATGGCTACAAAACTAATAGGCAAAACGAGAGATGAGAAGGGATTGTCACTTCTTGAGCAGTCGCTAAAAGATTCTCATTTTCTTGTGCGTTCGAATGCTGCTCAGTCAATGATGAAAATCCCAACAGGTAAAGAATACTTAGTTCAAGTATACAAAACGACTGATGACAAGTTTTCGAAAGATATGGCAGCAGAATGGCTTGAAAAAGGAGGAGTTACGGTTGTGGAATAGTGTTTGGCATCTTTTATTGTCCATTTGCGGATGGGCTGTATTTGCTTATATGATTTTTGTGCTTTGTTTTTATTTTATGATGTTTATCATCTCTGCTTTTCAACTGCGAAAGCAATATCAATTAAATGATGAAGAACCTTATGAAGATTTGCTTGCGGTTAGCTATACAACACCGTTATCTATATTAGTTCCCGCTTATAACGAATCTGTCGGGATTATTGGAAGCGTGCGTTCGCTGCTTGGAATTGAATATCCGGAATATGAAGTAATTGTAGTAAACGACGGATCTTCAGATGATACGTTAGAAAAGCTAATCGAGGAGTTTTCTCTTGTGAAAATGAATCGAGTTGTGAGAAAGCAAGTAGAGACGAAAGAAGTAAAAGCTGTATATCGTTCTAAATTATACGATTATTTATATGTAGTCGATAAACAAAATGGGGGAAAATCAGATGCATTAAATGCAGGAATTAATTTATCCAACTATCCTTATTTTTGTTCGATCGATGGCGATTCAGTGTTAGAAAGAGATGCTTTTTTAAAAGTTATGAAGCCAATTATTGATTCAGACGGAGAAGTAATTGCTTCAGGGGGAAGTATTCGAATTGCAAATGGATGTAAAATCGAAAACGGTGCGGTCGTATCGATTGGACTTGATACACAGCCGCTTGTTGTGATGCAGATTATTGAATATTTACGTGCATTTCTTATGGGACGCATTGGTCTCAGTCGCCATAATTTATTGCTTATTGTGTCAGGAGCATTTGGCGTATTTTCTAAACGCTGGGTGATTGAGGCTGGGGGTTATTCTCACACGGTCGGCGAAGACATGGAGCTTGTTGTTCGCCTGCACCGACTGATTAAACAGAAAAAAACCAACAATCAAATTGTTTATATTCCAGATCCCGTATGCTGGACAGAAGCACCCGATGAAATCAAATATTTGCGAAGACAGCGGAACCGCTGGCACCGCGGTTTATTTGATAGTCTTTGGAAGCATAAAGAGATGCTGTTTAATCCGAAATACGGAAGCATCGGAATGATTTCTATGCCTTATTTTGTGTTTATTGAACTAATCGGACCGGTCATGGAAATGTTAGGCTATTTGTTTATTGTTATTTCTCTAGTTGTAGGCGGGATTTATGTAGAATTTGCTTATTTGCTTTTTCTTTTAATGGTTGTATATGGTTCTCTTTATTCAATGGCGGCCGTTTTGCTAGAAGAGTGGAGCCTTCGTAAATATCCAAAAGTATCCGATATTGCTAAGCTATTTGTCTTTTCCCTGACTGAATCCTTTTGGTATCGCCCACTAACTGTTATATGGCGCTGTCATGGATTGTTGGATGTTATTCGCAATAAAAAAGGCTGGGGAGACATGCAGCGAAAAGGAGTTTCACAATGAAAAAATGGTTATTAATCGGCGGCATTATTTTGGTTATGGCGATAACGGCTTCTCCATTTCTTATTTGGCAGCTAAAGAAACCAACTGATTTGAATATGCTTGTTATTGATAAAACAGTGCCAGATCAAACGTTTCGAGAGCATCAAGGCTTAATGTGGATGCTGAATCAAGCGAAAGTACGCAAAGACGGGAAGCCTTATGAAATCTCAAAAGATTATGCAGGGTTTTACCCAAAAGGAGATAAAACATACAGCATTAAATCTCTGCCAAAAACAAACTCTGCAGATATGATTTATATCACCGACACGTATGGTGTATACAAAGAAGATTTAGGCGTAAAAGCTAAAAGAGGAGATCGCTCTCAATTGGTGTATGGCGGCATGACTTCTGAAGACGTGAGCTACGTTAAGAAAGCGCTGAATGGACGTACAAACACGCTGATTGGAGAGTTTAATACATTTGGAAGCCCTACTTCTTTAGACGTTCGCAAAGAACTGTATGAATTGTACAATGTTACGTGGTCTGGCTGGATTGGTCGCTACTTTGAGGAATTCGGCAGTGAAGAAGTTCCTGCTTGGGTGAAAAGTGCTTACAAAAAGCAGTACAACAAAGAGTGGAGCCTTACAGGAAAAGGCTTATTATTCGTTAATGAATCCAATAAGCTCGTTATTATAACGGAAAAAGAATTAAAAGAAAATCCAGTATGGTTTCAATATACAAAACAAGGAAATAAAACATTGAATTTACAGGATGAATCTGCTTATCAATATTGGTTTGACGTAATTACACCCCAGCAAAAAAGTGATGTGCAGGCTCAGTTTGTCTTTCACTTGGATTCTGAAGGAGAAAACAAGCTAAAGGAAAATGGTATCCCTTTGTCCATACCAGCAGTCGTTCATCATAATAAAGAGCGATATGATACCTATTACTTTGCAGGAGATTTTGCAGATCAAGGAGAAGTACCTTCCATTTATCAAACCTCTTTTTACCCGGTGTGGAAGAAATGGACAGAGAAAATCGGAAAAGAAGATGAGTCTTCTTTTTACTGGACTGTTTATCTGTCTCTTATGAATAAGATCATAGATCAACAGCAAAATGAATCTCAGCCTGCTTCTGTTACTTTTAATGAAAATATGGAAATCTATGAAGATGCTGACCGTAAAGTAGCAGGGAAAGTAGGAAAAGATTATTTGCAAGTTTATCAAAATGGCAAGTGGCAAGATTTGCTGATTAAAGGAGTAAATATGGGCATTAGTAAGCCAGGATATTTCCCCGGTGAGACTGCTATTTCGAAAGAAGAATATTTGCGCTGGTTTAAAGAAATTGGAAAGATGAATGCCAACTCAATCCGCGTATACACCATTCATCCTCCCGCCTTTTATGAAGCGCTTGCTGAGTATAATCAAAAAGCCAAAGAACCCATTTATCTTTTTCATGGAGTATGGGTAAATGAAGAAGTTTTCTATGATTCACAAGATGCTTTTGCAAAGGAAAATACAAAAGAATTTGAAGCTGAAATGAAAAGGATTGTAAACGTTATTCACGGAAAGGCAACACTGCCAAAGCGGACGGGACATGCAAGCGGAACGTACACAGCAGACGTGTCTCCTTATGTTTTAGGATGGATTATAGGAGTTGAATGGGATCCCACGGTAGCTCTTTCGACAAATGAAAAACATAAAGGAATGAAAGATTTTAAAGGGCAGTACATCTATACCGAAAAAGGCAACCCTTTTGAAATTTGGCTTGCTCAGCTTATGGAAAAAACAATTTCCTATGAGCAGGATAAATATGATTGGCAGCGGCCTATGAGCTTTACGAACTGGGTGACGACGGATTTGCTTACTCATCCATATGAACCTTCTGAAGACGAAGATAAAGTGTCCGTTAATCCTAATTTAATTCACACAACTAAAAAATTTGAGCCGGGCTTATTTGCCTCTTATCATATTTATCCGTACTATCCTGACTTTTTAAACTATGAACCTCGTTATCTCGCTTATCGAGATCATCGAGGAGAGAAAAATAACTACGCAGGCTATTTGCAAAATATGAAAGAAGTTCATCATATGCCCGTTCTTGTTGCTGAATTTGGTATTCCGGCTTCGCGAGGACTCACCCATAGAAACGTATACGGGTGGGATCAAGGCTTTCACACGGAACAAGAACAAGGAAAGATTCTGTCACGCTTATACGAAGACATTGTCGAAGAAAAAATGGCTGGCGGTATGGTCTTTACATGGCAAGATGAATGGTTTAAGCGAACGTGGAATACGATGGAGTACGACAATCCGAACCGAAGGCCATTTTGGACGAATTTGCAAACGGGAGAGCAGCATTTTGGACTGCTGAGTTTTGATCCAGGAACGAAGCTGAAAGTCAAAGTAGACGGTAAATCAGATGATTGGAAAAAGCTGAACAGCAAGTCGGTATATAAGCCGTCTAAAAAGTTAAAAGCATTGAACATTACAAGTGATGAAGGTTATCTATATCTACAAGTGAGTGCAAAAGAACTGGAAGATCAAAAGCTTTATTTCTTGTTTAACACGATTAACAATCAGGGACAGTCAAAGATTCCTCAAATTCCTTCCTTAAAAACAAAAGGAATTGATTTTGTAGCAGAATTAAACGGGAAAGAAGACAGTCATTTATGGATAGACAGCTATTACGATACGTATTATTTTTCATATGCTCATCAGCTTCAAATGATTCCGGCCGTAAAAGGAACCGATACGAAAGACAACGGCATGTTTAATCCAATCAGGCTCGCCCTTAACAAAGAGTTAGCGATTGGAGAGGGGAAAAACAAGAGAACCATTCCTTTTGACGCCTATGAAACTGGGAAGCTCCAAGAAGGAAACAGCGATCCTAACTCTTCATCATTTGATTCGCTAGCAGATTTTAAAGTAAATGAATCAAGTGGAATTGCTGAACTTCGCATTCCTTGGGCGCTTTTAAATGTAAAAGACCCGAGTCAAAAAGAAATAATGGGAGATATTTGGTCCAAAAAAGGATTAGAATCCAGCAAGAAAATAAAAGGGATTCAAGTGGGAGTCGTAGCTGTTAATAAGAAGAGCAATGACGTAGAAGATACGTTTCCGACTCAGAAAAAAGGAGAACTTTTATTAAAAGATTTTTACTTATATAAGTGGAGAAATTGGGAGTATCCAACTTTTCATGAACGAATAAAGCCGTCCTACTTCATATTGCAAAAAACGTATGGACGACTACAAGCGGAGGAATAACAATGGCAAAAATTTTATTAGCAGAAGATGAAGAAGTGCTTCGTATGCTAGTGGTAGATACCCTTGAAGATGAAGGACATGATGTGACGGAAGCAGAAAATGGCGAAGAAGCTTTGGAATTTATTAAAGAACGTGATTTTGACTTAATTATTTTGGATTATATGATGCCCGTGTTCACCGGGCTTGAAGTCATTCAACAGCTGAAAGAAATGAAAGATAAGCGCCATACAAAAGTATTGATGCTTTCAGCTAAGAATCAAGCTGCTGATCAAAGCCGAGTGTTAGAAGCAGGGGCTGCGTATTTTATGTCTAAGCCGTTTAGTCCCCTATTGCTAGCCGAACGTGTCGAGGAAATTTTAGATGAACAATAAACTAAAACGAAAAAGTATCTCAATCCAGTTCATCCTCTTAGCAAGTATCCTTTTACTTGCTTTTGCGGCGGGTTCAACTGTACTTGTTGTACGGCAAAAAGAAATTACAGCTGATTATGCCCAGTACAGGGCACAAGTACGGGAAAAGGCACAGCTGCTATCTACAATTGATAAATCAATGAACAAGGCTTTTTTGCAGGCTCGTGGGTTTATTGCATTTGATTCAGAGGATATGTATAACGAGGCTGCAAGTCAGCAAAAAATTATCGAAGAAAATCTTGATCGACTTTCAGGTCTAGCCGCAGATAGACGTGAGCGTACGTTTGTAAATGAAGCGACGGTGATGCTAAACACGTATTTTAATCAAACGCTTCCTTATTTTAAAGATATTTACGACAAAAAAGGTATTGAAGGAGTCCGCTCTAGTCCTGAGCGGAAGGCTGCTTCTAAATCAATAGAACAAATGCAAAAAGAACTTGATGACTACCAAAAGGAATTAACTAAAGACTTAAATACACAGTACGATGATACGTCGAGTGACATGCAGAAAAGTCAAACGCTCTTTATTTTATTTTTAGCGTTTACAGTGGTCATTTTATTATTGCTTACACGGGTACTGCTAAATAAGTTTGTAAAGCCGCTGAGTCAGCTCGCATATACGGCAAGCGAAATTGCTGCCGGAAAAGAAATGCCTATGACATTTGATGAACATAGAAGAGATGAAATTGGTATGCTATCTCAAGCCTTTTACAAAATGGTATCGACTTTGCAAAATAATGAACAGGAGTTAACGGCTCAAAATGAGGAGCTGATTGCACAGCAAGATGAATTGCACAGTCAGCAAGATGAACTTCAGCACGCGTTAGAATTGACCAAGGAACGAGAAGGGGAGTTAGAATTGCGCAATTTATTTGTGCATGGACTAACAAATTCTCTTCACAAGCAAGAGGTTCTCACGAGTGCTGTCACAAACATGAGCCGGGTGATGAAAGCTGATCACGGGTTTATTATGCTAGCCGATGAAAAGACACATGCTTCATTTGGTCTATCTTCATCAAGTGTTCAACAGATGGTGGTAAATCTTCATAATAATTACGTTGATCATGTGCAAAAGACGAAAAAATGTATGGTAGTAAAAAGAGAGTGTATAGAACATGAGCGCCTATATCATCAGCAAACGTTTTATTTGTATGATGTTATCGTACCGGTGCTCTCTTCACAGGGAGATATGCTAGCCTATATGTTTTACAGCCGCTACGCGGATGAATACACAGAACATGAATTACAGACATTTGAAATACTGGCAAAACAAATTACGATTGCCCTTGAAAAAATTTATATTTACGAAGAGTCTGAGCATGACCGATTGCTATCTCAAGATATTTTAAATTCGATTCAAGAAGGAATGCAGCTTGTAGATACAAGCGGTACGATTCTACAAGTGAATACGAAGATTAGCGAATTGTTTCAATATGAGCATCAAAGCGGGCTTCTTCAGCTCTCTTGCAATCAATGGCTAGATGCTCTTTCTCAAAAAGTGGAAAATATACAGCAGCTGAGACAATACGTTGAAGCCATTTGTAAGGGAGAGCAAGTAGAAAAGTCTTTTGTTTATTACCTGCACACGGAAGGTAAGCGAAAAGTTATAAAAGTTTATAGCGAATACGTATATCGAAACCGTCAGATGTTTGGCGTATTGTTCGTTCATCGGGATATTACGAAAGAATTTGAAGTTGATCAGATGAAGTCGGAATTTGTAAGCACTGTGAGTCACGAACTGCGCACACCTTTAGCAAGTGTATTAGGGTTCACTGAGCTTATGCTAAACAAAACATTAAAAGAAGAAAGACAGAAGAAGTACTTAACTACTATTTATCAGGAAGCACAGCGGTTAACATCTTTAATCAACGATTTTCTGGACGTCCAAAGAATGGAAGCGGGGAAACAAACCTACGATAAAAAGTATCAAGACATTCTGCCGCTTATTAAGCAGGTGATTGAGGTCCAGAAAATACAAACAAGTAAGCACGAATTTGATATGATTTCCGATCAAGAGCATTTTACAGTAATGGGAGATAAAGATAAGCTGCTGCAATTGTTTAATAATGTAATTAGTAATGCAGTGAAATATTCCCCCGATGGAGGGAACGTTACAGTTAAAGTGTATCAAAAGGAACACGCTGTTTATATTGATATTCAAGATGAAGGGATTGGTATACCAAATAAAGCGCTAGGTCAATTGTTTACCAAATTCTACAGAGTAGATAACTCCGATATGCGCAAAATTGGCGGAACAGGTCTAGGATTAGCAATTGTAAAAGAAATTGTAAAAGCTCATGGCGGAGACATTACTGTACAATCGGAATGGAAAAAAGGAACAACATTCACGGTTGTTCTCCCGCTTCTATATGAAGTTCAGTACGATGAAGAGATGATAAATACGAATGATAGCCGTAAAAGCGTAGTGATTGTAGAAGATGATAAAAGTTTAGCGACGCTTTTACAGGTAGAATTAAAAGAAAGCGGTTTTCACGTTCGGTATTTTAACAATGGAGAAGACGCATTAAACTCTATTCATCAGCAAAAGCCTGAAGTGGTTGTTCTAGATATTATGTTAGGAGAAAATAAGTTAGACGGCTGGGATGTTTTAAGACAGCTCAAAGAAAATACAGAGACAGAAAAAATTCCTATTTTAATCTCATCTGCTTTAGACGAAAGAAGCAAAGGGTTAGAGCTTGGAGTGTGTGAGTTTCTGATTAAACCCTATCAGCCTAGTAAATTATCCAAAACGATTCTCCAGCTGCTTTTGAAAAAACAAGAGCACGAAGGAGAAATTATGATTCCATCAGATAAAGAAGAGTAGAAATTTGGTGAGGCTTCGTTATATTTACGGAGCCTCATTAAACGAAAAGAAAATTAGCAAAGTAATATAAAAAACATTGAAAACGCTATCAAAATGTGGTTTTATAGAAAGTAGGCATAACATGATGACCTTAGAATTACCTTTTTCCACCTCCTTACATGCGTAAGGAGGCTTTTTTGTATAAATATAGTAAGATAAGATAACAAAACCTGATGCAGAATCGTTCATTGAATTTCAGCTAATTAAGAAACTGCTCAAGAAAGTTTGATAGTGAAAGGAGTGAAGCTCTGGAAATTATTTTACAAAGAGAGGATAGTCTATCCAAGAAGTGAAGGTAGTTCAAATTTTATAATCATAGTATAATAAAAAATACGGTTATAAAAGCTGTGTTTATTATACATCTTTTATATAGAAGGTAAGATTGAATTTTATATTTGCTTAAAGGAGGTCTTTCCTTGGATATTGCGTATATAATTGCTGAAGAAAGAATTAGACAAGCAATAAAAGACGGTGACTTTGATAAGCTGCCTGGGGAAGGAAAACCATTAAAGTTAGAAGATTTATCACATATACCTGAAGAACTGCGCCAAGCGTATAGGATATTAAAAAATGCAAACATGATAACGGATGAACAAGAGCTGAAACGAGATATGGCTACAATAGAAGAATTGATTTCTATATGCACGGATGCTAATGAAGAACAAAGGCTAACAGAGATGCTTACGGAAAAGCGTTTGCGCTTTGAGCAGCTCGTTGACAAGAAAAAGATGACAAGTTCTGCAGCTTACAGGACGTATCAGAATAAAATTTACTCCAAATTTTTTTATTAATGAGTGTAATGAACCAGACGATCGGAGGGTGAGAACTTGCGGCTGTTAATTTTATTGATTAGTATCATACTATTTATTTCGCTTTGTTTTTATATTTTTGCCCCACAAATAAAACGAGGTGCCCAATCGAAAAATGTGCCGGTTTTATTTATTCATGGCTATTTAGGCAGTCAAAAAAGCTTAGGGAAAATGATTAAACGATTTGAACAAAACGGATGGGGAACTAAAGTAGCTTACTGCGTTGTTCAAAAAGATGGAGCTATTCAGTGGAAGCACATTATGAAAGCAAAAGAGGGAAAACTTCCGCTTATTCATATCGTCTTTAAAAAGCCAGATGCCAGTATTGCACAGCAGCAAAAATGGATTGAAGCTATTATGCAAGATGTACGTGATACATATAAAGCATCTTCTGTTGATTTAGTTGGACATAGTATGGGAGGAGTAACAGCAGCAGCTGTTAGTTTGTCTAACCCTCAGTATATTCAAAAGTTAGTTACGTTAGGATCGCCAATTCAAGGATTAGATTATCAGGAATTAATGGAGATGTATCCTCATGCACGCAATCATATTGAATCTATGGGTGCTCGTGATTTAGCTTTTCACTCTATAGCGTTAAACAAGCTGTACGAAAGTCGTCAAGATTTCTCAAAAGAAATCGACGTTTTTTCAGGAGCAGGAGATGTGGGAGATAAGACAGATGGAGTGGTAACAGTAGAAAGTGCGTACGGACTGCAAGAGTTCACCGAACACATTCATCTCCACACGTTTCATGAAGCACATTCAGATTTACATGAAAGCTCAGAGGTTGATAAAGCTGTCTATCAATTTTTAAAACGGGATTAAAGGGGGATTACGATGCTTTATTTAATTAGACACGGCCAAACAGATTGGAATAAAAACAAACTTATTCAAGGGCATGCTGATATT
The DNA here is from genome assembly GCF_042787735.1 of Priestia sp. YIM B13490. Classification (NCBI taxonomy): domain Bacteria; kingdom Bacillati; phylum Bacillota; class Bacilli; order Caryophanales; family Bacillaceae; genus Priestia; species Priestia sp. YIM B13490. Next base: position 585,952 of record NZ_JBHZOT010000002.1, on the reverse strand, counting down.
CCGCTCAACGAAGCGGGAAAGCAACAAGCTAAACGCGTAGCGGAACGTTTTCGAGATATCCATATTGATGTAATCTATACAAGCGATTTGCTTCGCGCGCAGGAGACCGCTAGGGAAATTGCAGCTGCTGCTAAAGTAAAGAAAATGGAAGTTTGTGAGCAGCTGCGTGAGCGCTCTTTTGGAGAACTAGAATCAAAGAACGTAGAAGTTCTGCATGAGCTTGTGCCAAACTATGCGACAAATTGGGGAGAAGAGCCTTTATATAATATCGAAACACTCGAAGCGGCTCAAGAACGGATGGTTCAGCGGTTAACGGAAATTATGAAGAAGTCTATCGGAAAGAAAGTAGCAGTTGTTAGTCACGGGGCAGCAATTAATACATTCATTCATCATGTAACAAGCGGAGAACAAGGAACAGGGACTACTGTTTTACAAAATACATCGATTACAACTTTTGCTTATGAAAGTGGAAAATGGCGTCTTGAAACGATCAATGATGCCAAACATCTTGAATAAATATACTTAAAGAGGCTGTGGCAGTAGTATTTTAGTTAAGGGGAAATCCGAACGATTAATCGTTCGGATTTTTTTATGGTGATGGTGAACGTAGGTTTCATATATGTAAGTACTTCTAGCTGTTGATTGGGGGACAAGGCGAAGACTCCTGCGGGAAAAGCGGAAGGGATGAGACTCCGCATATTAATTCCATATATAAATATTTATACAATTGATTTTAATAAAAATGCATAGTAAAATAAGTTTTATTACTATTCTATTAAAGCGTTTAGTATAACTGAATTTCCTAATATTGTTTAATAAGTAACTATATTTCGGAATAAGATTAATTGATTTGTATAATTTCAAGGAGGATGTAGTATGTCAAAAGATTGGAGTCACTTATTTGAAAGAATGCCTGAATTGCTAGCACCGACGATGGCTAAAGACCATCCGAATTTGCCCGTTGTGAAAGAAGAAGGATGCTATTATTATGGATTGGATGGTAAAGAATATCTCGATTTTACTTCCGGAATCGCTACGACTAATGTAGGACACAGACATCCGAAAGTAGTAAAAGCAATCAAAGACGGAGCAGATCAATTATTGCACGGTCCTTCAGGTGTTATTATGTACGAATCGATACTAAAGTTAGCCGATGAGCTAGGAAAAGTAACGCCGGGCAATTTAGACTGCTTTTTCTTTGGAAATAGTGGCACCGAAGCAATTGAAGGAGCCTTGAAATTAGCGAGACATGTCACAAAGCGTCCGTATGTTATTTCTTTTTTAGGGTGTTTTCATGGCCGCTCGATGGGAGCTTTAAGTGTTACAACCTCGAAAAGCAAATATAGACAATTTCAGCAGCCTTCAGGACTGACGTATCAAATTCCATATGCGAATCCAAAAGAGTGCCCTGCGGAGCTAGACAGCGATGTGTACTTTACTGAAAAGCTTGAAAAAGATTTTGAAATACTCTTTAAGCACCAAGTCACGCCTGAAGAAGTGGCGGCCGTTATTTTGGAACCAGTATTAGGAGAAGGCGGCTATATTATTCCTCCGAAAAGTTGGATGAAGAAGTTAAGAGAGATTTGTGATCGTCACGGAATATTACTTATTTTCGATGAAGTGCAAACAGGATTTGGCCGTACCGGCGAATGGTTTGCTGGACAAACGTTTGATGTCGTGCCAGATATTATGGCTATAGCAAAAGGAATTGCTTCTGGAATTCCGCTTAGTGCAACGGTAGCTTCTCAAGAATTAATGAAGCAGTGGCCCCTTGGCACACATAGTACAACATTTGGAGGAAATCCTATTGGATGTTCAGCAGCACTTGCAACTCTTGAAGTGATGAAAGAAGAACAACTGCTGGATAACACGAAAAAAATGGGCGCTTATGCGTTAGAAAAGCTGCATCTTTTAAAGGACAAACATTCAATTATTGGGGATATCCGTGGTTTAGGACTTATGATTGGAATTGAAATTGTTAATCCGCATACGGGAGAAGGCGATGGAGACGCCTTATTCGAGATTTTAGACTTAGCTTTAGAAAAAGGTGTGTTATTTTATTTTTGCGGAAATGCAAGTGAAGTTATTCGCATGGTACCTCCGCTTACTGTAACAAAAGAACAGATAGATGCCGGCATTCGTATGCTAGATGAGGCTATCACTTCCTTTGAGAAAAAGTCAGCTGTAAAAGCGTGATAAAAAAATATAAAAAAATTATATATTTGTAACCTAGTTGTCATAGTAATGGTAGCGATATCATAGTTTTAGAGGGAAAACAATTTTCTGAAAAGTAGTTGACATCTGTTTGTGCAGCATGTAACATAATATTTATCTTATCAACAATTATCAACAAAATTCGACAAACTTCTTATCAAGAGAGGTGGAGGGATAGGCCCTGTGAAACCTCGGCAACGGACTTTATAGAACCGTGCCAACTCCCACAAGCAGTGCTTGAAAGATAAGAAGAGACCAGGCTTACTAACAATTGTGATCCCAACCTCTTCTTACAGGCACTTAGACACTGTAAGTGGAGGTTTTAATTTTATGACAAGAAGATGACATTTAGATAAAAAACAGCAGGCGAAATTACCTGCTGTTTTTATATGCTGTAAAATGATAAATAACCTACCATAATTCCTAGTAAAAGTACCCCAATCGTAATACCAACAATCCACCACATTATTTTTTTCATTATTTATTCCTCTTTATCAATTAACTGTAGCTGTTGATCCGCCTGAAGCGCCGGAAGCTGTACCGTAAGCAGTTTGTCTTTTGATTCCGGCATTTTTAGCTGCAATTTTCCACTGCCAGTCAATTCGCCCGTAGGCTCGATTATTTTGCACCCAAGATTTTGAGCTCTTTTTTGAAATAGACACAAGGGGGTTTACATTTTTCGTGACGACGCCTCGTACACTTTTGACTGAAGTCACCGATGAGTTTTTCGTGTAATAGTCTACATACACCGTTAGTTTTGTTGTTGTAAATCCAGCCGCTTTATAAGAAGCCGTATAAGCTGCTGTTTTGAATAAAGGTGAAGCCGTTCTTACTCCGTATGCTGCTGTACTTGCAGCTTCGACCGTGCCGCTAGTCTCTTCAATATCCATTTTTAACAGAGATGGATCCTTTAGTGATTGTACAACTTTTTGTTTTTGTTGACGCGACAGTTTTGAAAATTCATACAGTGAACTTTTATCACTTTGCGCTTTCAAGAACTGCGTGTAAGAAGCAACCGTTAAATGTGCAGGTTTTTCACTAGCCATAACAGAGTTTGGTACGACTAATAGACATAATAACGCACTTATCAGGAAAAAAGAAAAAAACGTTCTTTTTGTAGCCATATTTATATAAATCCTTTCTAGTATTCTATCTTTATAAATAGATACGAAGTAATTTATCGTTTTGAAGAAGGACTGTGTGCTGACATATTAACTGTCATCACGACACGAGCTTGCTGTACAGATTTCATAAAACATTCGTATAGAGAAGTGAATACTTTGTCCACATCTCCTTCTAAAGCTGTTGCAAAAGGCACGGTTTCGGCAAATACTCCCTGTTGTTTAACTGCGCCAATTCCGCTTTTGATGATGTCTACATAATGCGGCGTATCTAATGGATACAAAGAAAATTGAGTGGATACAGGGAACGAAGCACAAAGCTGTTGGTTTGAAGATATGTTTTCTTTTGGTTTTATTTTTCTTTCTTCAAAATATTCTTCGTGCTGCCCTGTTGAAAACGTGGCATTCAGCACAATATGCTTTCCTGATTTTCCAGCACTTTTATAAACGGCTTGCACAACTTCAAATACGTCTTTAGCACTTCCTTCAATAAACGTACTAACACGGTCCGTTTTTCGCTGAACTTTAGACATATCCACTTCGTTTAGTGCGCCTAAAATAATATCGATAAAGTTATCACTCATAACGGAAAGCGTAAAACGGCAGCCAACATTTATTTTTTCCAAGTTAATCACCCCTAAAATATAGATTTGTAGTTTTTTAATCATACAAATCATAAAATAACTTTTCTGTTTTGTATAGAAACAGAAGATAGATTCTTTATTTTTAGGAAATATTACATAGAAGAAACGAAAATAAATTGCATAACATGAAAAATAAGGGTGTTAAGAAAAGTTACATAATAAAAAAGAATAAAAAAACAATGTTAGAACTTCTGACAAAAAGCTGGTATATAGACTGAAAACACCATATTATAAATACAAGATCACATTATTCTCCTGCGATTTCGTATAACCTCTTGAAAAAGGGACTTGGGATTTTATCATAAATCCAACCTCCTAGCTGTATAATCAGCTAGGAATTTTTTTTACCCAAACTCTCTATCGCGCATGAGGTTACCTACACTTATTCAACTCAGAGCATGCACCATATATATTTAAGAACAGTGTAAGAAAGATTGCTTGAAGATGTTAGTGTTCGGCTTGAGCTAGAAATAGATAGATGTTACGAAAGAGGGGAAAGAAGGTATGACGCACACATTAATTAAAAATGCAGAGATTATTACGATGAATGAGAAGAATGATATTATTTACGGTGACCTTTATATTGTTGGAAATCGTATTGCAGCAATCGGGAAAAACCTGCATCCGGAAAAGGTAGATAAAGTCATTGACGCAGCAAATAAAACGATTGTGCCGGGCTTTATACATACTCATATCCATTTATGTCAAACGCTTTTTAGAGGGCAAGCAGATGATTTAGAGCTGCTAGACTGGCTAAAGAAGAAAATATGGCCGCTTGAAGCTTCACATGATGAAGAATCTATCTATTATTCAGCGCTGTTAGGGATCGGCGAACTCATTCAGAGCGGGACTACAACAATTGTAGATATGGAAACTGTTCATCATACGGACTCTGCTTTTCAAGCTATATCTCAAAGTGGAATCCGAGCTCTTGCAGGAAAAGTAATGATGGATAAAAAAGGCGATGATCTGCCAAAAGCTCTGCAGGAGACAACGGCTGACTCGATCAAAGAAAGTGTAGAGCTGCTTGAAAAATGGCATAATTCAAATAACAGTCGTATTCGATACGCATTCTCCCCAAGATTTGTGCTGTCGTGTACGGAAGATTTGCTGCGTGAAGTGAGCCATTTATCAGCTGCATATAATGTCCATGTACATACTCATGCTTCTGAGAATCAAGAAGAAATTCGCATCGTAGAAGCTGAAACGGGTATGAGAAATATCATGTACTTAGATCATTTAGGATTAGCCAATGAACGCCTTATTTTAGCGCACTGTGTGTGGCTAAATGATCAAGAAAAGCAAATTATTAAGAATCAAGGAGTAAAAGTTAGTCATTGCCCAGGCTCAAACTTAAAACTTGCATCGGGAATCGCAGATGTGCCCGGTTTATTAGAGCAAGGTGTATTTTTAAGTCTTGGCGCTGACGGTGCTCCTTGTAATAATAATTTGGATATGTTCAACGAAATGAGGCTGGCCGCTACGATTCATAAACCCTCGCACGGACCAACGGCCATGAATGCAAAGCACGTGCTAGAAATGGCTACAATCGGCGGAGCGAAAGCAGTCGGGCTTGAAAAAGAAATTGGAAGTTTAGAGGTCGGGAAAAAAGCGGATCTTGCTATTTTAAATTTAAATCAGCTTCATACTTTTCCATCTTACGGCGTAGACCCTATTTCCAGAGTTGTGTATTCAGCAACGCGAGGAGATGTAGAATTAACGATGGTTGATGGAGAAATTGTGATGGAAAATCGCGTGTTAAAAACAATTGACCAAGGAATTGTATTGAAAGAAGCAAATCATTCGATTGATCGTCTTTTAAAAAGAATCCCGCTTTTGATTTCATAAGATGTAAAACAAAGAAGAGGCTGGAATAAAAGTATTTTAGCAAAAGTAAAACTCGAATTATTAATCGGAGTTATTGATTAATAATTCGAGTTTTTTTGTTGTCAAGGTGAACGTAGGTTTCATCTGTTTATTTGTCTTGAGAATGGATTTATTTAGTGATGTCTTAATCTCTTTTTTGTATAAATGAGTAAAAAGAGTACTCTTGCAACAGACTAAAAAGATAAGAGAAATAAATTTTCAAAATTCCAAACTAACGGAAGATAAAAATTTTTATAATGATAGCGTTTTCTACCTTTGCATATCTACAAATTAAGACTATAATAGGACAAAAGATTTTACTTTGCAACGTAAAATCCTCCTAAATCGTGTCTTTTTTAGGACATTTGAATAGGTAGGATTTTTTATTTTTTTTAGAAGTAGGGAGGCGCGCGTGTTGGAGCGTAACGGAATATTAGAGCGCTTGTTTAAACTATCAGAGCGCAACACAACACCAAAACAAGAAATACTAGCAGGACTTACAACTTTTATGACGGTCAGTTATATGGTAATTGTCAACCCCATTATCATGTCTGACGCGGGTATCCCCCGCGAAGCGGCGCTTGCAGCTACCATTTATGCCATTGTATTTAGTACGTTACTGATGGCTCTATGGGCAAATTTCCCGATTGTAACCGGTCCAGGGATGGGTTTAAATGCGTTTTTTACGTATTCAGTAGTATTAGGGCAAGGATTGTCATGGCAAACGGCACTTGGAGCAGTTTTTATATCCGGGGTCTTATTTTTTGTTTTAACGGTAACAGGAATACGCGGAAAGATTATTGATGCCATTCCGAACGTATTAAAGTCTTCCATAGCAGTTGGAATTGGTCTTTTTGTTGCGTTTATCGGTTTGAAAAACGCTGGATTAGTTGTGGCAAACGAGTCTACTTTTGTAGGGCTTGGAAATGTCATGGATAAAGGTCCCTTACTGGCTATTTTTGGGCTGATATTAGCAGCTGTACTGATGGCTAAAAATGTAAAAGGCGCTCTCATTATAAGTATTTTTGCTACGACAATATTAGCGATGATTGTAGGAGTACAAGCAGTTCCTCATTCCTTGAAAGACGTCTTTTCAGCTACGCCGCCAAGCGTTGGAGAAACATTTTTTCAAATGGATTTAAAGGGTGCAGTTGCCTACGGCATTTTTTCAGTTGTATTTTCTTTCACCATCGTAGAATTATTTGATACGCTAGCGACATTGATTGGATTATCTAAAAAAGCAAACTTGGTAGATAAAAACGGTAAAATTCCAGGTTTAAATCGCGCGCTTGCAGCGGATTCAATCGGTACAATGGCGAGTGCTATTTTTGGAAGCACTGCGTTAAATACGTATATTGAAAATGCAACAGGTATTGCAGAAGGAGGGCGTACCGGCTTAAAGGCATTAACGGTTGCCATCTTATTTATATTTACCTTGTTTTTTGCACCGCTCATTCAATTTATCCCAAGTGTTGCTACTGCTCCGGCACTCATTATTATTGGTTCGCTTATGCTGAGTGACATTCGAAACGTTAACTTCGACGACTTTACTGAAGTTGTTCCCGCTTTCTTAACAATTGTCATGATGCCGTTAACCTACAGCATTGCAGAAGGTTTAGCATTCGGCTTCATTTCATACACAGCGATTAAACTGTTTACAGGACGCCGTCGCGAAATTCATTGGATGATGTATGTGATCACAATTGCCTTTTTTATCAATTTTTATATGAGTTCGCATTAGGGATGAAAAAAGACGTAGCATTAAGCTACGTCTTTTTTTGTAAAGGCTTGTTAAGGGAACGAATTTTTATTTCATTAAGGTTGATAAATGTCCCAAGCTGTTTTTAATGAATCAACGATATAGTTAGCTACTTCTTCAATATCTAAATTATCAGTTTCAACTTTCGAATGGTGATTGGAATAGATAGCTTGACGATCGTAAAATAGCTTTTCAATATCTTCTAAGCTTCTTCCTTGTAAAACAGGGCGGCTATCAATAATTAAACTAATGCGTTCTTTCCAAGAATCCCAAGATAAATCTAAAAAGAATACGATGCAGTTAGATAAACAAATCTCTTGAATTTCTTCTTGTAAAAAAGCGCCTCCCCCTAAAGAAATGATTTTTAAACGCTGCTGTGAAAGTCGATTTATTACTTCTTTTTCTTTTTGTCTGAAGAAAGTTTCACCGTGCTCTTTAAAAATCTGAGAAGTAGGCATATTAAATTCTCTTTCGATTTCTTGATCTATATCAACAAAATCTCTATACAATTTTTTGGCAACCATTTCTCCAATAGTTGTTTTTCCTACCCCCATAAAGCCGATAAATACAATACTTTTCTCTCTAAGAGATATGTCGTTATATGCCATTTTTAAGCCTCTTTCTGATTTTTAAATACAAATCGGATGTTATAGTAAATACTGAAATTATAATATAAATCCTTTAGTTTGTAAAAGCTACTATTCTTCTCTGAAATAAACCGGAAATTATTTTTTAGGATGCATGGAAAGATACACCCGAGTATCTTTTTTGCGCTCGTACTTTGGATTAGCGCTTCGCGTATATTCTTTTGACTGATGTTCTATATGGTAGTTCTGTTCAAACTGTTTGATTGCTTCATTAATTTCTTCTTGTTTTCCCATTAATCTTACTTGCAGCATTGTAACGTCTCCTTCCATATACTTTGCCTTTTGACTATATCATGAAATGAAAAAGAAGTAATTTTATTTTTGTTGACGAACCTGTATATACAGGTTAGAATAAAAACATAAAACTTGTATATACAGGTTTGCGGTGAGATTTATATGGGGGATAGGAAATACAGGAGTAAAATGAAAACGGAAACAAGGGGGAAAAGACATGAATCGAGAATCTGTTGAACGCATTGTAGAAGCCGTTGGCGGAAAAGAAAATATTTCTGCTGCAACGCATTGTGTAACGCGCCTTCGACTTGTTTTAAAAGATGAAGGTAAAGTCAATCAACGTATGCTAGATGAGCACGAATTAGTAAAAGGATCTTTTTCTACAAACGGCCAGTTTCAAGTTGTCATTGGTCAAGGCACGGTCGATAAAGTATACAAAGAAATGGTGGCGCTTACAGGGATAGGCGAACTATCAAAAGAAGAAGTGAAAAACGAAGCGGCTAAAAACTTAAATCCGCTGCAGCGTGCAATAAAAACATTAGCTGACATTTTTATTCCTATTTTACCGGCCATCGTAACCGCGGGTTTATTAATGGGAATAAATAATGTATTAACAGGAGCAGGAATTTTTTACGATGATAAATCAATCGTAGATGTTCATACACAGTGGAAAGACTTTGCGAGCATGATTAATTTAATTGCCAATACGGCTTTTGCCTTTTTGCCGGCTCTTATTGGATGGTCAGCTGTTACGCGTTTTGGAGGAAGCCCTTTATTTGGAATTGTCCTTGGGCTCATGCTGGTCCATCCTGATTTGCTAAATGCCTGGTCTTATGGAGAAGCATTAAAAAAAGGAAGTATCGATACGTGGAATTTATTTGGCCTGCACGTTGAGAAAGTCGGCTATCAAGGACAGGTTTTACCTGTGTTAGCTGCTTCGTTTGTGTTAGCAAAAATCGAATTGTTTTTACGAAAACGAATACCGGATGGTTTTCAGCTTTTAATTGTAGCGCCTGTAGCTCTTTTAGTAACAGGGTTTCTCGCTTTTATTGTGATTGGTCCGATTACATTTGCAATAGGAAATGTGATTACAGGTGCAGTTGTATGGCTGTTTAAAACGGCTCCATTTATTGGAGGACTTGTATACGGCGGCTTATATGCTCCCCTTGTTATTACGGGCATGCACCATACATTTTTAGCCGTAGATTTACAGCTGATTGGAAGTGTGGGAAGTACGTTCTTATGGCCAATGGTAGCATTATCTAATATTGCACAAGGCTCTGCGGCTTTTGCGATAATGATTCTTTCAAAAAATGATGAGAAATTAAAAGGACTGTCTTTAACGTCAGGGATTTCAGCGTGGCTTGGCATTACGGAACCTGCAATGTTTGGTGTGAATTTACGCTTTAGATTTGCTTTTATTTCTGCAGTGATTGGTTCAGCTATTGCAGGTGTCGTCATATCTGTGGCAGGAGTGAAAGCAGCATCGGTGGGAATTGGGGGTATCCCTGCTCCGTTATCAATTGTTCCACAAAGCTGGCCAGCTTTTATTATTGGAATGGTAATCGTAATTGTGGTGCCGTTTCTTTTAACGTTAACGCTTGGAAAGCTTCAGAAAAAATCAACTGTTACATCAACTGTCGCGGCTACAGAATCGTTTCAACATAATCCAAAGAATTAAATGGTGGTGTTAAAAATGCAAGAACCTTGGTGGAAAAAATCAGTTGTCTATCAAATTTATCCTAAAAGCTTTTACGATACGACTGGCAACGGCGTGGGTGATATAGCTGGTATTATTAAAAAGCTAGATTATTTGAAAAAGCTTGGCGTAGACGTTGTGTGGCTAACGCCAATTTATAAATCGCCGCAGCGGGATAATGGATATGATATAAGTGATTATTTTGTTATTCAAGAAGAATACGGAACAATGGAGGACTTCGATCGTTTAATAACAGAAGCGCATAAGCGGGATCTTAAAATCATCATGGATATTGTCGTTAACCATACGTCAACTGAACATAAATGGTTTCAAGAAGCTAAAAAATCGAAAGATAACCCGTACAGAGATTTTTATATTTGGAAAGATCAAAAAGAAGATGGAAGTGCTCCGACGAATTGGGTTTCAAAATTTGGAGGTTCGGCGTGGGAGCATGATAAGCTGACAGAACAATCCTATCTGCATTTGTTTGATGTCACGCAAGCGGATTTGAACTGGGAAAATGAGCGTGTGCGCCGCAGCGTGTACGATATGATGACGTTTTGGTTTGAAAAAGGAGTAGATGGATTTCGTCTGGACGTTATTAACTTAATTTCAAAAGATCAGCGCTTTTTAGATGATGATGGTTCTATCGCACCAGGAGATGGACGGAAATTTTATACCGACGGTCCTCGCGTTCACGAATATATGCGAGAAATGAATCAAGAAGTTTTTTCAAAATACGATAGCATGACCGTTGGGGAAATGTCGTCGACAACTGTTGACCACTGTATTCAATATTCTCATCCGGACCGGGGCGAGCTTAGCATGACGTTTAATTTTCATCATTTGAAAGTCGATTACCCAAACGGAGAAAAGTGGGCGCTAGCAGATTTTGATTTTATTAAATTAAAAGAGATTCTATCAACTTGGCAAACGGAGATGAATAAAGGAGGGGGATGGAATGCACTATTTTGGTGCAACCATGATCAGCCTCGCGTTGTTTCCCGCTATGGAAACGATGAACTCTATCATAATAAATCTGCCAAAATGCTCGCTGCAACGATTCATCTGATGCAGGGAACACCTTATATTTATCAAGGGGAAGAAATAGGGATGACAAACCCGAAGTTTTCCTCTATTGATGAATATAGAGATGTGGAGTCATTAAATGTGTATGAGATAAAACGTGCACAAGGAATGAACGAAAATGAAATTTTGGAGATTTTAAAACATAAATCAAGAGATAATTCCCGTACACCGGTGCAATGGAGCGATGAGCCAAATGCAGGTTTTACAAAAGGAAAGCCGTGGATTAATCCAGCCGATAACTACCGTGAAATTAATGTGGAAAAAGCGTTAGATGATGAAGATTCAATTTTTTATTTTTATCAAAAGCTTATTGCACTGCGCAAGCAGTACGAGATTATCACCTATGGAAACTATGAATTGATTCTTGGAGAAGACGAGCAGATTTTTGCTTATATCCGAAATGGAGCAGATGAAAAGCTGTTGGTTATAAACAATTTCTACGGCAGCGAAACGACTTTTGAACTGCCAGAAAATCTAACTTTTGAAGAATATCATAGTGAAATATTGCTGTCTAACTACGAAGATTCATCAAAGGAATTCAAGCAAGTCTTCCTTCGGCCGTATGAATCAATCGTGTATCATTTAAAAAAATAGAGAAAAAGTAAAAAGAACGATGGGTGACAATCTATCGTTCTTTTTATACAATTGGGTATATATAGAAAGTAAAATAGGTGATGGCAATTGAAAGAAAATAAATTTATCAGCATTTACGAACAGTTAGTCGATAAAATTAAACGCGGTGACTGGCGTCCTAATACAAAACTTCCTTCTGAAAATGAACTTGTTGAACAGTATCAAACGTCTCGTGAAACGATACGGAAAGCGTTAAATTTACTTTCACAAAATGGGTACATTCAAAAAATGAAAGGAAAAGGCTCATTTGTATTGGACGTATCACGCTTTGATTTTCCAGTATCAGGACTTGTTAGCTTCAAAGAAGTAGCGGAAAAGCTGGGACATACATCGACCACTATTGTAAAAGAGTTTGAGTTAGTCAAGGCCGATCAAGACCTGTGCACACAGCTTGGGGCGACGAAAAAAGATCTTATATGGAAAGTGGTTCGAGCGCGGGAAATCGATGGGGAGAAAATTATTTTAGATAAAGATTTTTTTCATAAAAAGTATGTTCCTCACCTCACAAAAGACATATGTAAAGGCTCTATTTATGAATACTTAGAAAAAGATCTTGGGCTGAAAATAAGCTTTGCCAAAAAAGAAATTTCCGTTGACGAGCTGACGGACGAAGATAAGTGTTACTTAGATTTAAAAGACTATGAACATATTGTGGTAGTAAGAAACTATGTGTATTTAGAAGATGCAAGCCTTTTTCAATATACGGAATCACGTCATCGTCTGGATAAGTTTCGTTTTGTAGATTTTGCCCGAAGAGGTATATAATGGTTCACTGCCTATAAGTTTTATCTTTTTGTACATGTTTATAAAAAAACTGCTTTGGTATAAAAAACAAAGCAGTTTTTTTATGGGGAAAATTGAAAAAACGTGATCCTTTTGACGATAAAATTTTAAAAAGGTTGAATTTTTCTTTGGAGTTTGTTTTAGTAGAACATAAGATTATTTTATATTTATATAATGTTATCCATACAGGATAGGGATTTATTGTTCTTTTTTTTATTAGGTATATAAGAAATTATTATTCGAAAACAACAATTCCATTAGTAATTCTAATGAATGTATCTAACTACAGCATTAAAGGGAGCTGCTCAAACAATACTAAGTAAAAAAAGGAGGAGACGGAATGAGTCACGATTATCGACTTTATCCTCTTGGTGACAGCGGCATTGTCGTTTCGTTTGGAGACGAAATTAATTTCGGTATACATAAACGTATTCAGCAATTTACTGAGGTACTAGAGCAATCATTATGTAAGGGGATGATTGAATATGTGCCGGCTTTTACAACAGTTACAATTTATTATGACCCTTGGGTAATGAGTGAAAAAGGAAGAAGAAATCCTTACACAGCAATATCTACATATATTGAAGAGCTGCTTTTCCGCCAGGAAGAAAAATCTGAAGCGGTCGCTAGACAAATTGAAATTCCGGTGTGTTACGGAGGAAAGTACGGCCCGGACTTAGAGAGGGTAGCCGCTTTTCATTCATTAACGCCTGATGAAGTTATCTGCATTCATACAAATGGAGAATATTTGGTGTATATGTTAGGCTTTGCTCCTGGTTTTCCTTACTTGGGAGGGATGAGCGAAGAAATTGCGACTCCAAGAAAAGAATCACCGAGAAACAGCATCCCAAAAGGGTCAGTTGGCATCGCAGGAATGCAAACCGGCGTGTACCCAATTGAGACACCTGGAGGATGGCAGTTAATCGGGCGTACTCCTCTTACACTATTTAACCCCAAAAATGATTCGCCAAGCTTGCTTCAAGCAGGTGATCGTATCCGATTTGTTTCCATTTCTGAAACAGAATATGAAGCCCAAAAGGAGGTGGATGAAGATGAGTATTAAAGTGATACGTCCCGGTTTATTAACAACGATTCAAGATATCGGCAGACATGGATATCAAAAGGACGGCATGATTGTCAGCGGGGCAATGGACAAAGTTGCTTTAAGGATTGCCAACTTATTAGTAGGAAATCAAGAAAATCAGCCGGTTATTGAAATTACGTTAATGGGGCCAAAAATTGAATTTCAGCAAGATGCTTTGATTGCCCTGACGGGAGGGGATTTATCGCCAACTGTTAATGATGAAGCCGTAAAGATGTGGCGGCCTTTATATGTGAAAAAAGGGAGCGTGCTACAGTTTGGCGTTCCGACTTTAGGGTGCCGTTCTTATTTATCGGTTTCCGGTGCTTTTAATGTTCCTGCAGTTATGGGAAGTACATCTACTTCACTTCGCGCTCGGATAGGCGGGCTGCACGGTAAAGCATTACAGTCAGGGGACGAAATATTAAGCCACCCTCCTACAGAAACGGGGGAAGCAATTATAAAGAAACTGGTGAAAAAGCAAACGGACCGCTCTTTTCAGCAGGCTTTTTGGACGATTCATCCTAAACTTCTTCCTTCATACGAGACGCCTATTATCCGCACGATGAAAGGTGCAGAATTTGATTGGTTTACAAAAGAAAGTCAACAGCATTTCTTTAATCAAGAATTTGACGTTACCCCTCAATCTGACCGCATGGGCTATAAGCTAAAAGGGAAGAAATTAGTCCTTGGTCAAGAAAAAGAGCTGCTCTCTAGCGCTGTGACGTTCGGTACGATTCAAGTACCAAAAGAAGGACAGCCCATTGTTTTATTAGCAGATCATCAAACGACAGGAGGATATCCTAGAATCGGACAGGTAGCAACTGCAGATTTTTCAGCGCTGGCGCAAATTTCTCCAGGGAAAAAGATTTCTTTTCAAGCAATTTCACTGGATGAAGCACAGCATTTATATATGGAGCAGGAAAAGAAAATAAATCATATTAAAAGAGCACTTCGAATGAAAATATAAGGGGGAAGAAGATGGCTACCGTTGATTTGAACTGTGACTTAGGGGAGAGCTTTGGGAACTATAGATTAGGAAATGATAAAAAAATTTTACGCTATGTAACGTCAGCAAACATTGCTTGTGGCTTTCATGCCGGAGATCCTTCGGTTATGAGAGAAACAGTAAAGCTGGCTTTGAGTGAAAATGTGGCGATTGGCGCCCACCCGGGATTGCAAGATTTAGCTGGATTTGGACGTAGATATATGAAAATTACGCCTCGAGAAGCTTATGATTTAATGGTGTATCAAATGGGGGCTCTTTCAGCTTTTATACGTGCAGAAGGAGGGACCCTTCATCATGTGAAACCTCATGGCGCTTTATATAATATGGCTGCAGGGGATCGAGACATAGCTAAAGCTATTGCTGAAGCTGTTTATAATGTTAGTGAGGAAGCTATTCTATATGGTTTGGCTGGAAGTGAATTGATTAAAGCCGGAAACGAAATGGGCTTGCGTACGTCTCAGGAAGTATTTGCAGATCGAACCTATCAACAGAACGGCATGCTGACGCCGAGAAACGTTGAAAACGCCGTGATTCAAGATGAAGGAGCGGCTATTTCTCAAGTAATTAAAATGGTCAAAGAAAAGAAAGTGTTTACTGTGCAAAATGAAGAGATTCCCATTCAAGCAGATACCGTTTGTATTCATGGAGACGGTGCACATGCTGTTGAATTTGCCAAAGCTATTTGTGACAAGCTAAAAGAAGAACAAATCATTATTCAACCACAATGAGGTGACATCATGAAAAAAGAGCGCAACTGGAGCGTGCTGCTCGGAGCAGCATTTTTAATGGCTACTTCAGCAGTGGGTCCAGGTTTTTTAACTCAAACAACGGTCTTTACACAAGCACTCGCCGCAAGTTTTGGTTTTGTCATTTTACTGTCGATTTTATTAGACATTGGCGTTCAGCTAAACGTATGGCGTATTATTGCCGTTTCAGAAAAAAGAGCACAGGATATCGCTAACAGTGTTTTGCCAGGTCTCGGCTTATTTATTGCTATTTTAATTGTAATCGGAGGCTTAGCATTTAATATTGGAAATGTAGGAGGAGCGGGTCTTGGCTTCAATGCGCTATTTGGTATTTCCCCTAAAGCTGGTGCAGTCATTACAGCCATCATTTCTATCGCAATTTTTTTAGTCAAAGAAGCCGGAAAATTAATGGATCGATTTGCTCAATTAATGGGCGGAATATTAATTATTTTAATGGTGTATGTGGCTATTTCGTCCGCTCCCCCAGTAGGAGAAGCAGTCTCTAAATCATTTTGGCCGGAGCACATTGACGTAATGGCGATTGTTACTCTTGTAGGAGGAACGGTAGGAGGATATATTACATTTGCAGGAGGTCACCGTTTATTAGATGCAGGAATTAAAGGAAAAGCCGCGATTCCTGAAGTAACAAGAGGAGCAGTATCTGGTATTACGATTGCTTCGATCATTCGAATTTTTCTATTTTTAGCGACATTAGGTGTGTTGAGTCAAGGGTTAAAACTGAATCCTGATAATCCACCAGCCTCTGTTTTTCAGTTAGCCGCAGGGGATATTGGCTATAAATTATTCGGTGTCGTCATGGCAGCAGCGGCTATCACTTCAGTTATTGGTTCAGCATATACATCGGTTTCCTTTGTTAAATCCTTCAGCAAAAGGATTGAGAAATATGAAAACTGGATTATCATTGCCTTTATTACGATTTCAACCCTAGTTTTCCTAACGATTGGCCAGCCGGTCACTCTGCTTATTTTAGCTGGAGCATTAAATGGGTTAATCTTACCTATTACACTCGGAACAATGCTTATAGCGGCGTATAAAAAGAAGATAGTAGGCGATTACAAGCATCCGACTTGGCTTACCATTTTTGGCGGTGTTGTGGTCGTTATTATGGCTGTGCTAGGAGTCTATACGCTTGTGACTCAAATGGCAAAACTGTGGTAAGGAATTCTATAACCAATTAAAAAAGGGCCCTCTGGCCCTTTTTTAATTGGTTATAGGCAATACATATAAAATGATTGCTAAAAAGTGGAGTACGGTTCCGCCAAGAACAAACATATGCCAAATCATATGATGAAAACGAAATCCTCGCCATACGTAAAAAACGGCCCCGATTGTATACAACACGCCTCCAACTACGAGAAGGACAATTCCTTGATGGGCAATGTTTTGAGTTAACGAATCCCAAGCAAAAACAATCATCCATCCCATAAATACGTAAAGAATGGTGGAAATAAAAAGGAATTTCTTTACAAAAAAAGCTTTGAATACAATTCCTGCAAGAGCGATGCCCCATACAATTCCAAAAAGTGTCCAGCCGGTGGTTCCTTTTACTGCGATAAATAAAAATGGAGTGTACGTACCGGCAATAAACAAATAAATAGAAGAGTGGTCAAATATCTCAAAAAGATCTTTTACCTTACCTTCCGGAAAACTATGGACAAGCGTAGAGGAGACATAGAGAAGCAGCATGGTTACTCCGTAAATAGTAAAACTGATAACATGCCAAGGCGTTCCTTCTAACGAAGAAAGTACGATTAAAAGCGTTAATCCAACAATGCTGAGTACGGCTCCAACGCCGTGTGTAATCGCATTTGCAATTTCTTCTCCTCTTGTAAATGTGTGTGTAGTAGCCATTTACAAAATCCTTTCTTTACACAAATTTATCTTCTATTTTCTCAGAGGATCAGGTTTGAACATACCTGCTGAGAAAAAATCCGTAACTGTCAAAAACATGAGTGAAAAAGTCATTGGTTATTTCTTTATTATAGACCATTCTTTTGATTTTATCTATTTTGACTGGAGGGCCGAAAAGAGGAAAGATATATATGTGAATATTCACTAGCTGTAAAAAGCATGTATAGAAGAAAAAATTGCTTTTTGAAAAAATGGAAGAAAAGTTGTCATGAAGGCATGATTTTGAAATACATATAAAATAAAACTTTTAACAGTCAAGGTTACGATTACTGCTTAGCTCATTTGCAATAGATAAGTAACAAGATTGTAAGAAGGCAGGGGGATGGAAGCAGTGAAAAAAGAAGTTATTTTTGATGAAACAGGCACATACAAATACTCTCTATTATGCAAATGGAGTGAAGTAAACGAACGTAAACTTACGTTTATCTTGTCATTTCCAGAAAATACGTATGAATACAGCGACGATACAGCTGTATCCAAATGCATAGAACTGGCGCAAAAGTGGGGATTTGGAGTTTTAGAAATCGTTTATTTATTCAGCTATCAAACCGATCATGTTTCGTTTTTACGCATGCTTTCAAAAGAAGAAGCTGTTGGAACAAGAGCAGGTGAGTATATTCAAAAAGCAGTGGAAGATGCTGAACTGGTTGTGGTAGCTTGGGGTGATCATGGAAGCATTTATAACCGGCAAGAAGAAGTAGAACGCTTTTTGAAACACAAGCCGGTATACTGTTTTGGAAAAACGAAGCAGCAATTTCCTCGCCATATTTTATCCGTGGTGCACCGCACAGAATTACAAAAATACGAAATGCCGGCTAATCGTGAAGAGTCGGAAGAAGTTTCTTCGTTTATTGAAGACATAGATCAAAGTTTTGGTGGAGAGGATTATTCTCCAATTAAACAACTAACAGAAGAAGAACCGCTTATGTTTATTGAAGACATTGCCAGTATGTATCGGTAAAAAGAAGAAGCGAGGTTTATATTCCTCGCTTTTTCGTTAGTATAAAACACCAAGTTTTGTCATATGGTTGTATCAAGAAGCGTGTGTGAAGGGGGAACTTTATGAAGTTGAATGAAGTATTGCACCGCATCACAACTATTTATAATGAGTTAGAAGAAGAGTGCTTTCAATATATAGGGACTGTGATCAACGAAAATGCAGAGCTGGATATTTCTCGTCTAGAAGAATTAAGTACGCTGTTAAACTTCGTATATGAATGCTCGGAGGATGTATTAGTAGGTTCTATTTTAACAAAATTGGATTATGGACAACCCATTTATCAATTTGCTATGTTAAAGCCTATTTCCCTTGAAGGAAATGAAGATAAGTTAGATATTTTATATGAAGAAAAGGTAAAAGTAGAAAGAGCTATTCTAGATGTGTATACAGCTCAGCGAAAGAAGTTATTGACTCAAGCAGCTGAAGACTTAAAAGAACTGCACTACGAGCTGCAGACCTATGTGTATGCTTGCAACATATAAATGAATCTGTTGAAATGGCAAGGCATATATACAAATAAAAGGGAACATGTTAGGATAAATAAAAAGAACTCCTAATCAAAGAGTTCTTTTTATTGTAAAATATATGATTTTGAACTAGTAAAGCATAAAGACGGTGGTAATGGCAGTTACCCTTTTCTTTGTGCTTTTTTTATCCGATTGTATTGATGATACTGCTTACTGCGTTAAAAAAGTTCATAAGTACCTCGTTTAGCATGTAATATGCCCCCTCTCTTACTAAATATGTACAATCAAATTATCCAATTGTGTTAATTATGCTGCTTACCGCGTTAAATAAGTTCATTAAAACGTCGTTGAACATGTTTGCAACCTCCTTTATGATAGATTCATATAGTAATACGAGAAAACATAAAGTTTGGATCACATTTTTTTAATGTTTTTTAGAAAAATAGTTAAAAAGAGAATTTAATGGAGGTTGAAGAAGATGAATTCGTTTACAAACGACGAAAAGCAAGCGGTGTACAAAGCGATTTATGGAAGAAGAGATGTACGAACATTTTTGTCTGATGAGATTCCGAATGAAACGGTTTATAACATTCTGCAGGCTGCTCACAGCGGACCTTCCGTCGGGTTTATGCAGCCTTGGAATTTTATATTAGTATCTGATACAGAAGTGAAAAATAAACTTGCCTGGGCAGCAGATAAAGAGAGAAGAGCACTGGCTATTCATTATGAAGATGAAAAGAAAGAAGATTTTTTAGAGCTCAAGATTCAAGGATTAAAAGAAGCGCCGTTAACTATTTGCGTAACGTGTGATCCAACAAGAGGGGGCTCTCATGTTCTCGGAAGAAACTCAATTCCAGAGACCGATATGATGTCAACTGCGTGTGCGATTCAAAATATGTGGCTTGCTTCATATGCAGAAGGACTGGCAATGGGGTGGGTAAGTTTTTATAAGAAAAATGATGTACGTGACATTTTACATATTCCTCCTCATATTGATCCTGTAGCGCTTATGTCAATTGGCTATACAGATAAATATCCTGAGAAACCAATCTTAGAACAAGCTAACTGGGAAAAAAGAAGGGATTTAGACAAGCTAATTTATCATAATGTATGGGAAAATGAAAAAGAATAGCGGAGAGAAAATAAAGACATACTAAAAAGCGCCGAAATATAGTAAAATTTGAATATTAAATGATACACTATATATAGCGAAAGCGGATATGAGCGTCTAGCGTATCCGTTTTATTTATATGTATACAAATGACTTGGGAAAAAGAGAGATAGGAGAATTGAAGGTTTCATGAATATTGCAAGAAGTTGGCTTCACAACAAACTTACTATTCGCATCATTACGCTTATTATCATTACAGTTTTACTTGTCAGCATTAGAAGTATGCTTCAGCTGCTGTTATTTACGTTTATTTTCACCTTTTTAATTGGTCGTCTTCAACAAACGTTAAGAAGAAAGCTTCCGCTTAATTCAACGCTTATACTCATCGTCATCTATATCGCACTGATTGGGGCGCTCGGTATTGTAGGATATGTATATATCCCGGTTATTATGACGCAAGTTACTGAGCTTGTACAGAAGCTGATGTATTTTTACAAACACCCCCCTGATAATACATTCGTCACCTATATTATCGATAATCTAAAGAGATTCAAATCACCAGAGAATATTCAGCAGAATATTGATTTAGTATACAGCTATTTATCTAATATTGGAAAAGTAAGTGCACAAGTTTTCTTAGCACTCTTGTTAAGCCTATTCTTTTTACTTGAAAAGTCGCGGATTCACCGATTATTTGTCCAACTGGAACAATCTAGGCTGGGCTGGTTTTTCAAAGAAGCTGGCTATTTGGGGAGAAAATTTGTTAATTCCTTCGGCAAGGTAATAGAAGTTCAGTTTATTATCGCTTTTGTGAACAGCATTTTGTCCGTTATTGCGCTGTGGGTGTTAGGGTTTCCTAATTTGCTTGCACTTGGCGTTATGGTCTTTCTACTAGGGCTAGTGCCGGTTCTTGGGGTATTTGTTTCACTCATTCCACTTTGTACAATCGCTTACAGTTTAGGAGGCGGTGTAAAAGTACTATCTGTGTTAATTATGGTGGTAGTACTTCACGCACTTGAAAGCTATGTATTAAATCCAAAGCTCATGTCATCTAAAACAAACTTGCCAACATTCATTACGTTTATCATTTTAGTGTTTGGTGAACACTTCTTGGGCGTATGGGGGCTAATTCTTGGTATTCCTATTTTTATTTTCTTTTTAGATTTAGTAGGCGTAGATTCAGCCCAGCAACTGTCAAAAAAAGAAACCTCCGCAGACTAGTCTGCAGAGGTTTCTTTTTTTAAGCAGCGTATCGTTTTTTGAATAGTAGGATGATCGCGATGCTTAAGTTTATAAGCAAGAAAGATCTGATTTTTTACTGCTAAATGTTCAAGTTCGATTTTTACTTTTTTTTCTCGAAGTGCTTCTTGAATTAAATAGCGGGGAAGCAGGCTGATTCCCATGTGATGCTGAATGGCTTTTAACACCGTTTGAAGATTTGGAATCACGTGATGAGGCTGAATTTCAGGTCGTTTTTTAAAATGCTGCCGCCAAAAACGTCTAATAATAGGAAGTTCAAGACCATAGCTAATCCACCGCTGGTTGTATAAAAACTCTTCTACGTCTTTACTAGCTGTCATTTCAAAAGAAGGAGGGACGGTTAAGACAAACTCTTCTTCTTCAATGACCGTATATTCAATTCCAGGTATTTGCAATCTTTGGGTTGTAATCGCAATATCAATTTCGTCGCTTTGTATCTTTTCAAGCAAAACAGAAGCAATACCAAACTGGCTGTAGCAGCGGATGCCTGCATCTTTTATTCTTTCTAAAGCTTGTTCGGTAAAATACTCTACGGGAGAACCAATTTTTACGACCGGCAGCGCGTCGGGAGATGAAGCGGTCATTTTTAATTCAATTGAAGCAGCTTCTAGACTTTCAATTAACGGGACAATACGCGTGTACAGTTCTTTACCTTTTTCTGTTGGAATCATTTTTCTCGGTGCACGGATAAATAAACCTTCCCCTATTTCAGCTTCTAAAGCAGCTAAGTGCTGACTCATGGCCGGCTGCGTTAAGATCCTCGCTCTGGCTGCTTCAGAAACGGATCGATATTTGTAAATGCTAATAAAGCTGCGATACCATTCAAAATCAATCATTTATGCTATCCTTTCTTATAAATTTATTTATGGATATCTATTTATTTTCTAATTTGTATTATAGACAAGCTCTCTTTAAAATAAAAATAGTAAGCAAATCATTTTTAGATAAAATAATAAAAGCAACGCTAGGCAAATGATTTAAAAAGGAGAGTTAGACTGTGAAAGCATTATTATTGCAAGATAAAAATAAATGGACAGAAATGAAAGTAGAAGAAATAGAAAAACCTCTTCCAAATAAAGGGGAAGTAGTAGTTGAAGTGCACGCAGTGGGACTTAATCCCGTAGATTATAAAACGGCTACTAATGGAAATCCTTATTGGACATATCCTCACATTCTAGGTTTAGATGTAGCTGGGACAATTGATGAAGTTGGAGAAGGAGTAGTTGACTGGAAAAAAGGAGACCGCGTTGTCTATCACGGGGACTTTATGAAAAAAGGCGGATATGCTGAATATGCGGTTACAACTGCTCATTCAATTTCGCGCATTCCTGATGCTGTTACATTTGAAGAAGCTGCTGCTTTGCCTACGGCAGGTTACACAGCGTATGAAGCACTATTTCGTAAACTTCCAATGAACCATATTCAAACCATCTTAATTCATGGAGGAGCTGGAGGCGTAGGAGGCTTTGGCGTGCAGCTTGCTAAAAACGCTGGAAAAACCGTTTTCTCAACAGCTTCAGCACATAATCATGAGTATGTGAAGTCGTTAGGAGCTGATTATGTAATTGATTATCGCGAGGAAAACGTCGCGGAAAAAGTATTGGAGCTGACAAATGGCCGCGGCGTAGATGCTGTGCTTGACACGGTGAGCGCAAAGAACGCAACGGATTCTTTAGATATGATTGCCTATAGAGGACATTTAGCACATATTGCTGGTGCACCTGATTATACAAAAGTAAAGCCTTTTACAAAGGTGATTTCTTATCATGAAGTAGCTTTAAATGCTGCACACCACATTGATGACATGATTGCGCAAGCGGATTTAGCAAAAATGGGCGATGAGCTTTTAGCATTAGTAGCAGAGAAGAAAGTAGCTCCGATGATTGAGCGCATCATCTCGTTAAAAGAAGTGCCGAGTGCATTAGAAGAGCTTTCAAAACGCCATGTGAAAGGGAAAATCATTGCTAAAGTTAAATAATAGCAGAAAAAAACTCTTTTATTATAACTAATAAAAGAGTTTTTTTCTGCTATTTTCTTTTTTTGCGTTACTTCACTTATGAACTGCATATGATAGAAGATAATCGAATATAGCAAACGGGTGCGTATGAGCTTTTTTTACTAGTAAAATTGCTTTGAAATCGTGAAATTTTGAATAGTTTGAGTTATGATGAAAGAACGTGAAATTTGTATGATTGAAAGGAGAAAAAAGGTGCAAGGGTTTATTGATTTTGTACAAAATTTAGGCATAGTGGGCATCTTTATTGCTACAGCAATCGAAGCTGCGGCAATTCCTTTTCCGTGTACGTTATCGATTTTGCTTATTGGCTCGGTGCTGCAGCTCTCAATATGGAAAATCCTTATTGTTTCAGCTGTTAATACCGTTATTTATATCGCATTCAACTATATTCCGTTCGTTATGGGATACAGGTTTGAATCTATTACCAAGCGCTGGTTTGGTGAAAAAAATATAAAACGTGCCCAAAAATGGTTTCATAAATATGGAAAATGGAGTATTACGATTTCCCGTCCCATCAGTATCGCAAACTATATAACCTATTTGGCAGGTCTTAGTAAAATCAAATCTAGGGACTTTGTTTTATACAGCACCTTAGGCATTTTTCCGTGGTTTGTTTTTTTGCTCTATGTAGGAGGACTTGGAGATATTGAAAAAATCCAAAAATATTTGCATGATGTTGATCGTTTAATATTTGTTATTCTCGTAATCGGAGTGATAGTTGGTGCAGGCTGGTGGATGAAAAAGAGAAAAGATACATAAAAAAGGATCTGCCTAAATAAGCACTACCTTAAAATAAGAGAGTTTTTAAATTAAGGTTTTCATAATTCAAAAGAGCTGCCTCTGAGCCGAGTTTTCGACTTAGAGGCGGCTCTTTTATCCCCTTATGTATACGGAACCATTCCGTACGCTCTCTCTCGGACCAGCCTTTAACATGTGTTAAACGGAACCCTAGATCGCTTTTTTGTCTTCAACAGAGCGAAGACCTTTATAGGTAATGTAAGTAGTTCGAAGTATAAGCAGGATTATAGGAAGATGCAACTACTGTGTTAGATAGTTTAACAAACTTTTTGAAAAAGTAAACTTTTGTAAAAGGCGAACTATATATAATTTTATTAAAAAGATTATTCGTTTATAGTTGACTTACAGAAAGACCTATAGTATATTTGTAGACAAGAAAAAGCTAAATACGGTTCACTCATATATGTTTGAGAATATGGCTCAGACGTTTCTACCTTATCACCGTAAATGATAGGACTATGAGTAAAAAGTGAATCTAGGTTCCCATTTTTACGTCAGTAGAAAGTTTGGTCCAAGCGATTCACATATTCATTTTTGAAAAGAAGTGGATATGACACCGAAGGGATAAAAGCCCAGGCGGGTAGGTTTTTGCTCATTGTATTTGAGAGACCTGCCTTTGTTTGGGCTTTTTCTTATGTGTCTATTTACAGTATGAGCGAGTGATGAAAATTTCTTGTTTGTATCTGCATTGCTTTCTGGGGAGAATAGCGATGCAAAGCATGAAATCACTCACTGAAGCTTTATCTGTAAGCCCTCATTTAACCATGGGAAGTATATTCTATCTATTTTCTAGCATTTTTTCTTTGATGAGCAGCGTGGGGACGCTGCTCCTTTTTTTGTTCTTGCTTTTTTCTCTGTAAATAAAGGTCTCTAAAGAGAAGGTGATTTGCGAAATTTGGCGAATTAATGCTTTAAACAATAAATGATAGAGAAGATAAAGCGGTCTATGAAAAATGAAGAAGTTGAAAAATTGAGGAGGGAATTATGTTGCTTCACTTAATTAATGTTCGTTTGCCAATTATGCACGACCACGCTCTTTTTGAAGTGAAAATTTCAAATGGAATGTATACTTCTATCGTTTTACAAAACGGCTATCTTGAAGGTGACGAGTTTTTTCCGCTGCACGCGGCCGTGTTAGGAAAAGAAACGTCACTTGATGCACAGGGTCGTGTGCTATTACCAGGATTTGTAGATATGCATATGCATTTAGACAAAGCTCATTCGCTTCCTCAAGTGCCCAATATATCTGGAACTCTTCAAGAAGCCATTAAAAATTACAGCAGCAGCCTGCCGGCATTTCCAGAAGAAGAAATTAAGCAGCGAATGTTAAAAACTGCTTTACAGGCATTAGCTAACGGTACGACTACGATTCGAACGCATATTGATTTTGACTGCAGCATGGAAGAAGATAGTTTATTTCGAAGTTTACAAGCGGCTGTCGAAGTGAGAGATGAATTAAGCCCGTATATGGACGTGCAGGTTGTTCCGCTATTCTCTAACCTAGACATTGATGATATGCATAAGATGAATAAAATTGAACGAGCATTCGACCTTGAAATTGATGCGATTGGAGGCTGTCCTCATTTAGCTAGAAATCCAGAAAAAGAGATTGATGCTCTATTTTCGCTGGCTCAAGCCTATAATAAACCTCTTGACTTACATGTGGATGAAAGCGATGATCCGTCTGTTGATACAATAATTAATATTGCTCACAGAACAATTGAATTAAATATGGAAGGAAAAGTGGTAGTGGGGCATCTTTGCTCGCTTGCAGGAATGACTGATGCAAAAGTGAAAGAAATCTTAAATCTTTTAAAACAGGCGAAAATTGGAGTTGTCACATTACCTGCTTCTAATTTATATTTACAGGGAAGAGAAGATAAAGGAATTGTAAGACGAGGCGTAACGCGTATTCGCGACATACAAAAAGCAGCGATTCCAATTGCTACTGCATCTGATAACGTGAACGACCCCTTTCATCCGTTTGGAAAAGCAGACTTGCTGCAAGTAGGGTTACTAACTGCCTATGCTGCACATATGGGAAGTCCGGATGATCAGCGGCAGTTGCTCCGAATGATTACAAGTATACCAGCCCGGCTGATTGGAAAAGAAAAGTATGGAGTGGAAGAAGGAAACGAAGCAAACTTTGTTCTATTAAATGTGCAGTCTGTACAGGAAATATGGACTGAACTTCCCGAAACTCGCTTTGTTTTCAACAAGCATCGCTGGCTTAGCGTAAAAGAGACGCATCAGCGGCTCGCTGATGCGAACTTGACCAATCTTTGGCAGGAAAACCAAATTTTAATTGGTTAAAAACGAGGTTGAGACATAACTATATCAATTTAATCTAAAGACGAACAAATGGTATAAATCATCTAATAGATATCACTACTTGTTACACCGCTGTTGATTTCCGTTCAAGACTTCGCTTTCCGCGGGCGGCCGGTGAGCCTCCTCGTCGCTTGCACTCCTGCGGGGTCTCACCTATTTCGCTTTTCCCGCAGGAGTCTGCGTCTTGCCCTCCAATCAACAGCTAGAAGCAATTATATACATGAATCCTACGTGCACCATCCTAATGAAAAGATCCGAACGAAGTGGATTCTCCATCAAAAATCCACTTCGTTCGGATCTTCCTTCGACGAATATACTCTTGTATGTGCCTCATCTCTATAAATGTTTTGTTTAGCTCTGGCTTCCCAAAGTGGAACGTGATTGTACTTTTGCCACTCGAATACCTTTGTTTAAGCGTATTGTACTAAGTTTTAACATCAGAAAAGCAATGCCTATTGAAAAGATAATTATAAGAGCAATGCCTATTAGATAAGTTATAGTAGGATGTGCCATTTTAAATGAAAGCAATTCAGAAACTAGACCAGCTATGAAACCAATGAATCCACTTCCTGCAAGTTCGTCTGCAAATACTTTAAATGAAGAAGGGAGGTTTAGTAAAGCAAATGGAATAAGGGCAATAAATAAATACACATAGGCTAAAATTGCTAAGAGAATCGACACACCAAATGTAAGACGGTTCTGAGGGTTGTTAGGGTTGTGCTTAGCACCAATGGTACCTAACCAAATTCCCATACTGCTAATCCCAATAGTTAAAATTCCTTTTAGCAAAATACCACTGATTATTTGCACAGCAGACCAATGAATGAACAAGCCTAAAACAATTTCAATAGTTGATAGCAGGATGAAAGGGAGCAACCAGCTCATCCACAGCTTACCTAGTGCAAGTTGCCAACTGGAAATCGGCAGACTTTTTATAAGTGATGCTGTCTCTGCTTCACGTGCAATTGAAGAAGCAGACATTGACCCATTAAAGAGAGCGTAAAAAAATAAAAAGAAAACTTGTACACCGAGCCATACATTATCTTTATAAGAAATAATATTCTCTAAAGTAGCTCCACTTTTTAAAAAGCCAATGGTAGGAAATATCAGAAAGAATACAAAAGGCATAAAAACGAGCCATTCTCGCAAATCTCTTTTTATATTTTTCCAATCTGTCAACCCAATAACCATAACTGGATGGTGAACTCGATATTTTTTGCTAAATGAAATTTTAGCTCTTTTTTTGGCTTTTCCTTCACTTAAACGAACCCA
The DNA here is from genome assembly GCF_042787735.1 of Priestia sp. YIM B13490. NCBI lineage: Bacteria > Bacillati > Bacillota > Bacilli > Caryophanales > Bacillaceae > Priestia > Priestia sp. YIM B13490. The sequence goes on along the minus strand of NZ_JBHZOT010000002.1, from coordinate 558,239 downwards.
TCCAGTTCTAAATCCTTTTTCTACTAAAAAAGAAGATAAAAGTACACTAAGAAAAGCCAAACCCATAATACTTAATGCGGGTAAAAAAGCATGAACAGATCCTTTAGCACTTGAGGTTATTGCTGTGCTCGCCCAGTAAAAAGGTGTCCAGTTAGGAAATAAGGGAAGGGCTGTTATTGCTTTTTCAAAAGGTGCTCCATTAGAGCTAAAATTGGGAAGTTGAAATAATACATATACAATAACACCTGATAAAGCACTCATGGCTGTCATAAGCTCGTTTGCTCTTTGTGCAGGAATAAGTTGAACCAACAGGAGATTAAGTAAATAACAAATAGAAAGGCCTATCACGGCTGTACTTAATAAAACGGCTAAGGAAATAATATAGAATAAAAAATGAGCGTGAACTTGAATACCGTAGACGATCAACGGTATATAAAATAGAAAAAACATGATTAATGGTGTAGAAAGGAAACTCTTAATATATTTCACCCAAAAAAGCTGTTTTGTTGGAATGGGCATTGTAAATAAAAAGGATAAATCTAAAGAGGAATACAAGTTTTTAAATACCTGCGGGATTCCCATTAAGACAAGCATGCCCATTAACAATAAACAGCTATAAGAAAATAAGCTGCTCACCGTCTCAAAAGAGAGAGAGGGTGCCACGCTCCATACGCCTTTTGACAGAAAATACACAATAAGAGCAATAAATAAAGTAGAAAATCCAATCGTGGCGTAAGCTTGTTTTTTAGAAGATTTAACATGGTTAAGAAGTAGTTTTCCTTCTGTTTGGAGCAAGAGTTTCATCATTGATTTTCACCAGCTTTTGCAAGTTCTTCTATAATGTTTTGCTGCTCTTCATTTCCTATTAAATCGAGGAAGATGTCTTCAAGACTGGACTGATTATTGTTCGCTTGCTCTCTAAGCTCTTTCATAGAACCTAAAGCAATAACTTCTCCATCTAAAATAATGCCAATTCGATCACAAAGCTGTTCAGCAATTTCTAAAATATGAGTAGTGATAAAGACCGTTACGCCATTATCGCAAAGCCTACGTAATAGATTCTTTAGCGTTCGTGCACTTTTGGGGTCAAGTCCTACAGTTGGTTCGTCCAAAAAAATAATTTTAGGGTTATGTAAAAGCGCTCCGCATAAGGCGATTTTTTGTTTCATGCCGTGTGAGTAGCCTTCAATGAGTTCATGTGCTCGTTCTTCTAGCTGAAAAAGATGTAACCATTTAGTGGAGCGTTTCTCGAATTCGTCAGCAGATAATTTAAAAATCGAGGCGACAAACTGTAAGTATTCCATGCCGGTGAGTTTTAAGTAAAGTGTAGGTTGATCAGGAACGTAGGCGATTTTTTGTTTTGCTTCAACAGGGGACTCCCACACATTAATTCCGCACACATTAATAGAGCCGGAAGAAGGTTCTAATAGTCCTGTCATCATTTTAATAGTCGTTGTTTTTCCTGCACCGTTAGGGCCTAAAAAGCCGAATAGTTCGCCAGTTTCTACGGTTAAATTAATGTTTTTTACCGCTTTGTACGAACCGTAACTTTTAGATACATTTAATAGTGAAATAGAGTGCATCTTTATCCTCCTCACTTGTTTTTCTACTATCATATACGACTGAAAAAGGATAAAGTTTCATAAAATGTAATAAAAAATCCAAAAAAGAGCATAAAAAGAAGCTGTCACATTAGTGACAGCTTCTTAATCAATTACTTTTGAACGTTAGCAGCTTGTGGTCCACGAGCTCCATCTTCGATTTCAAATGTAACTTCTTGACCTTCTTCAAGTGATTTGAAACCTTCGCCTTGGATAGCTGAGAAGTGTACGAATACGTCGTCTTGTCCTTCTACTTCGATGAATCCAAAACCTTTTTCTGCATTAAACCATTTTACTTTACCTTGTACCATTGTAGTACCTCCTGTGTGGAAAATCCACGAATATATTACTATCTCTGCTCAATTTCAATAAGAATCACTTTAAAGAAAGTCTTTCTATTTGTTAACACCGAACAAGAAATAATATACCTAGTATAACACTTTTTCATAAAAAAGAAACCTTTTTTCATAAAAAAGTACTCTGAGATAAAAATAAGTTGAAAATATGGATATATTTTGAAATGGTAAATAAGCTATTTTTTTATGGATCTTTAGCAATCACTAAAATCTTTTATCTCGTAAAAAAAATGAATACCGAGGTTGACAAATTGAGCGAATTGTAACTATAATGGTTACAACGAGCTAAGAAGAATTAGTAGTCCTATAAAAAGCTCAAATTTTTTTGTGTTGTATGTAACTATAGTGGTTACAACTAAAATAAAAGGAGAGAATAAAAATGAAAATTGGTGTTATTGGAGCAACAGGAAAAGCAGGTCAATTAATTATGGAAGAAGCAAAACAGAGAGGACATGAAGTAACAGCCATTGTTCGAAATGCTTCTAAACTAAAAAATCAAACAAACGTAATGGAAAAAGATATTTTTGCCATCACTTCAAAAGATATTGAACAGTTTGATGCTGTGGTAGATGCATTTAATGCACCTCCTGGAAGCGAACAGCTTCACGTTGAGTCTATACAATCACTTATTAAAGTATTTCAAGGTGTGCAAACGCGACTCGCAGTAGTGGGCGGAGCGGGAAGTTTATTTGTAGATGCAGAAAAAACAGCGCCTTTAATGAGCACAGACGGTTTTCCAGCAGCTTATTATCCAACTGCTTCAAACATGGGCAAAGGTTTAAAAGAACTTGAAAAGTCGACTATAAATTGGACTTATTTAAGCCCAGCAGCCTTTTTTGATGCAGAAGGTGCTCGCACGGGAGCCTATCAATTAGGAAAAGATCATGTGATCACAAATAGTCAAAATGAAAGTTATATTAGCTATGCGGATTACGCGATTGCTTTAATAGATGAGTTAGAGAATAAAAACCATGTGAATGAACGCTTTGCTGTAGTGGGTGAAAAAGCATAAGCTTACGTTTGAGTCATATTGAAAAACAGCTTGCATTTGATGTGAGCTGTTTTTTTATGGAACAAAATAAATATAAAGCAATGGAAAATGGTATAGATTTTTTATTATTTCTTCGTTTTTCTTTTTAAAAACGATACAATACAACATAGATGATAAAAAGGAGATGAAAAGATGATTCGTTTTGGTGTAATAGGAACAAACTGGATAACAGATCGACTGTTAGAATCAGCTCAGTATGTAGACGACTTTCAGCTGGCAGCTGTTTATTCTCGAACGATTGAAAAAGCAGAAGAATTTGCAGGTAAATATGATATTCCTCATATATTTACTGATTTAGAGGAAATGGCAGCGAGTGCTGAAATTGATGCAGTGTATATTGCTACTCCAAATGCTTATCATGCGGAACAAGCTATCTTATTTTTGAAAAATAACAAGCATGTATTGTGTGAAAAACCGCTCGCAGCCAATGCAACAGAAGTAACTCGCATGATTCAAACAGCCAAAAATCACAAGGTGTTACTAATGGAAGCGATGAAATCAACCCTTCTTCCTAACTTCAAAGTGATTCAAGAGAACTTACATAAAATTGGTCCAATTCGGAAATACGTTGCATCTTACTGTCAGTATTCTTCTCGTTACGATAAATATAAAGAAGGTATCGTGCTTAATGCCTTTAAGCCAGAGCTTGCAAACGGTTCACTGATGGATTTAGGTGTATATTGTCTTTATCCTCTGATTACGTTGTTTGGAGGGCCTCATAAAATAAAGGCAACGGCGTTTATGCTAGAATCTGGAGTAGATGGAGAAGGGTCAGTTGCTTTAGAGTACGAAGATCGTGACGCGGTCATCATGTATTCTAAAATTACAAATTCGCATTTGCCAAGTGAAATTCAAGGAGAAAAAGGCAGTATGATTATTGACAAAATACATACCGCTGAAAAAGTAGAAATTCGGTACAATGACGGACGGGTAGAAGAGTTAACGGTCGATCAGCCTTATCCTGCTATGTACTATGAAATAAATGAATTCGTAGAGCTGTTAAAGCAAGGAAAGATGGAATCGGACACAAATTCTTATGAGAATTCATATTTAACAATGCATGTGATGGATAAAGTGCGAGAGCAAATCGGTCTTGTATATCCAAATGATAATAAATAACAGAGGCTGGGCAAAAGTAGTTTAGTTGAAGAAAGATCCGAACGAGTTTGATTCTTGATGGAGAATCAAGCTCGTTCGGATTTTTTTATTGATAGGGTAAAAGTAGGTTTCATGTATGAAGTTGCTTCTAGCTGTTGCACGAAAATCAACAGCGGTGTAACCCATCATCCATACTAGATCATTTTCTAATTTGTTCGTCTCTAAATTGGATTGAGATAGTTATGTCTCATTCTCTTTTATTGTCGCTATAAAGAACATAATTGAGATTCGAAATCTTGCTTCGGCACATTTTAAAAGCAAATATGTTGAAACAAGGGAAGTTTTTTAGTATCTTCTATCTTTATCTATCCCTGCATACATAGGATTAATCAAAGGAAAGAATAAAAAGAGTGGAAAATATTCGATAATCAATCCTAGATTAAAATGATTATAAAAAAGTATTGACTATAATAATAGCTCGTGTATAATAAACAATGTAATCAATAGTCATTACTAGTTTATAATGATACTAATAATCGTTATCAAATAGAAGCTGTCATTGATTGCATTAAAAATAATACATACAAGCATAAGCTTGTAAAATACATCGTACAAGGAGAGGTTTTGACATGGCAGAACGTATGGTAGGAAAACAAGCACCACGCTTCGAAATGGAGGCTGTACTTGCAAATAAGGAATTTGGAAAAGTAAGTTTAGAAGAAAATATGAAAAACGGTAAATGGACAGTATTGTTCTTCTATCCAATGGACTTTACATTCGTATGTCCAACAGAAATTACAGCTCTATCAGATCACTACGAAGAGTTTGAAGATCTAGATGCTGAAGTTGTAGGCGTTTCTACAGATACAATTCATACTCACTTAGCTTGGATTAACACAGATCGTAAAGATAATGGACTTGGAGATTTGAATTATCCATTAGCTGCAGATCCAACTCACGCAGTAGCACGTGATTACGGCGTGTTAATTGAAGAAGAAGGCGTAGCGCTTCGCGGGTTGTTTATTATTAATCCAGAAGGTGAATTGCAATACGCAGTTGTAAACCATAACAACATCGGCCGCAGCGTAGAAGAAACATTACGTGTACTTCAAGCTCTTCAAACTGGCGGACTTTGCCCAGCTAACTGGAAACCAGGTCAAAAAACACTTTAATAAATAGCGGTGGAGTAGAGGAGAAATTCCTCTACTGCTGCCATTAAAATAGAAAAGGCAGTTTTCTAACTATAAAAAACAGAATATTCAGTTTAATTAATGTGGAGGAGGATTTTAAAATGAAATTACGTGAACAAATGCCTGAATTAACTGGAGCAACATCTTGGATTAACGACGAAGTAACAAAGGAAGACTTAGTAGGTGATAAAGCAACGCTTATCCACTTTTGGTCAGTAAGCTGCCATTTATGTAAAGAAGCAATGCCTGAAGTTAATGATCTTCGTGATGAGTATGATGATCAATTGAATGTTGTAGCAGTTCATATGCCTCGTTCGGAAGATGACTTAGATATGGGTGTTATTGAGGCAATGGCAATGGGACACGATATTACTCAGCCAATTTACGTAGACAGTGAGCATAAGTTAACAGACGCTTTTGAAAATAAATATGTACCAGCATATTATGTATTTGATAAAGAAGGTCAGCTTCGCCATTTCCAAGCGGGTGGAAATGGAATGCCGATGCTTCGCAAACGTATTAACCGCGTTTTAGGCGAAGAATAATCTCTACATGAAGAAGAAATAAAAAGGCCGGGATAAAAATATTTTAGCCGAAGTGAAAAACGAACCACTAATCAAAATATTTGATTAGTAGTTCGTTTTTTTTGTTGTGTCACAAGCGGGATCAGCTCATGTATCCTATTTATTCGTCTTTAAATTGGATTCATTTCGTTATGTCTCAATCTCTTTTTTATTTTTTACTGAGTCGTTTTCATTATTAATGAGCAATTCATCATATTGACATAAAAAACCTAATATAGTTAAATTTATATAAGAACAAGCGTTCGTTTTTGGTGTTGTTATTTTACTCTTTTCTCCCTTTTTAATAAGTATAAGAAAAAAAGGAGGAGATTTGCACAATGACTCAGCTCTATTCGCAGCAAGAAAAGCGGCATGACAAAGAATGTACCTTTCATACATTTCTTACAAACCACAGCCCAACTCTTCAGACTCATATAATGAATACATTTTTGACACCAGAACGCTATGAGCGATTACAAAAAGCGGTTGTTAAACATGATACAAAAGAACAAAGACTTCTAAACAAAGAATTTCATCAGTTTTATAGCGAAGTTAGATTGCTTCATTATATTAACAAGCTTTGCAGACATTATTCCAGAGATGTTATGCGTATCAAAGAAAAAGAGCGTTCTTATATTCCTCTTCGCCTGCAGCAGCCGGCTGCGCTAGATGGAAATCGAACAGTGGAAGATATGCTAGGAGTACAGGACGGGGCTGTATGGGAGCATGAATTTTTAGGAAATCAACTTGAAAATCGTATTCTTCATCATGCATTTCGCCAATTAACGGCCAAGCAGCAGTGTATGCTGCACTTGATTATTGTCGAACGCTGGACTCATAAAGAAATCGCTGCTTATTTTTCTATTTCTCAGCAAGCGGTTTCTAATCATTATCAACGTGCGCTAAGCAAGTTGAAAAAAATTATGAAGGTGAGTGATAGATATGTTTGATCCTCAGTGGCTTCAACTTGTTGGAAACGTAGGATTTCCTGCTGTCCTTTCTTTTTATTTATTACTGCGTGTAGAAAACAATATAAAGAGACTTGAAGAAAAAGTAGAGAAATTAACAACTGACTTAAGAAAGAAGTGAAGAAATGGAAACTCTATATGAGCTTGTAAGTAAAGTGAAAGCTGGAGATGAAGAGGCGTCAAGGCGTTTATTAAAAAAGCTGGAACCAAAACTAAATAAAGCTGTTCAAAGCTTTTCGCTGCATGAGAGAGAAGACGTAAAGCAAGATTTAAAGATTAAAATTCTTTCCGCTGTTAAGACGTTTGATTTTTCCAAAACGCCAGGACTTTGGGAATTTTTACGCCATAAATAAAAAAGAGCGCTCGTTGTATCGGCGCTCTTTTTTTATTTTTGCTGAAGTTTGACTACTTACCTTACGAAAATACAAAAAATAGAAAATGGATGAATATTAAAAAAAAGGTAAAATATTATGTGTGCAAATAGAGTTTAGTAGTATACTAACAAGTAGAATTTCTTGTATAAAAGGAAGATAATCACTCTTTATATAGAGAGGATTGTCGGCAACGAATAGAGGATAGAAGAGTTTTATTTAATGAAGGAAAAAATCGTGCTGTTCGATAAATCGAACAGCACGATTTATAAAAAGGGGCAGTAAACAATATGTAAGCTAAGAAGCCTATTGTTTTTTGTTTTAGCTTTTTGGAAAGAGGTGAAGAATAAAGTGAGTCAACTTCTCTTTAATATCACGTTAATTATTTCTTTCATGTTTGCTGCGAGTATAGTTCGAGAGCAAATCATTTCTAGAGTAGAAGGAATAAGCCGGTACAAAATGTATCGCTTAATTTATTACGGATGTTCTTACGGCCTATTAGGCAGCATTTTAATGATATATACAATTAAAATAGATTCTACTATTATTCTTGACCTTCGCTTTTTAGCGGTGACAATTGTCTGTCTTTATGCAGGAATGGTACCTGCTATCATTGCGGCTTGTATTATAGGGGTAATGCGTCTGCTTTTGTTTGGAATTACGGCAAGCGGAATAATAGGGGCTGCTGCAATTATCGTAATGGCTTTACTGTCTGGGTGGACGGTTCGCTTACCTTATCGTCCATTTATTCGTTTTCAATTAATGAATTCTATTAGCTTGCTTTGCGTATTCTTCTCATTGTCCTTTCTTTTTAAAGATATCAAGCACGCTGCTACAATTATCATTTATTTACTGCCTGCTTCTTTTATAGGTGGGTGTTTGGTGTATCTGGTAGGTAGATATATATATGTATCTCGAGTAACGACAAGTCAGCATAAAAAGCTGTCTAAAATGTTTTCAGTTATGATTCAAAATGCAAAGACAGGTACCATGATTGAAACGCCAGAGCGCGAAGTAGCTGTTATTAATCAAACTTTTTGTGACATGTTTGACATACCCGGACCTCCTAATCAATACGTGGGATTGAAAAGTAATCAGCTGTTTTTATCTCACGCTCCTATATTGAAAGATCCTGCTAGGTTTTTAAAAACGGTAGAAAGCACCGTTTATTCAAAAGAGTCAATAGTAGATGAAGAAATTACGTTTATTAACGGTAAAATTTATGCGCGTGACTACATTCCAATCTATGAAGGTCATGTGTATATTGGCCACTATTGGGAATATCGAGATATTACGGAGAAAAAGAAGGCTGAGTGTGATCTTCGCAAAGCCAATAAAAAGCTTGAAATGCTGTCCATGAAAGATGGCTTAACAGGTCTGAACAATCGCCGATCTCTTGATAAACAGCTGGAAAATGAGTGGGAATATGCACAGAAAGAAAAAGAGCCGCTTTCTTTTCTATTATTTGATATTGATTATTTTAAAGCGTATAACGATACCTATGGCCATATTCAAGGAGACGAATGCTTAAAAGAAGTAGCGAATATTGCTAAAAGCGTTGTTTTTGACGAAGCGGCTTTTGTTGCAAGATACGGAGGAGAAGAGTTTGGTATATTGCTTCCTCGAGCTAATCAATATGAAGCGATAAAAATGGCAGAAGCTATTAGACAGCAAGTGCAGCAGCGTGCAATTATCCATCAAGCTTCTGACGTGTTTAAGTGTGTCACAATCAGTGTTGGAATAATGACAGTCGTTCCATCCGAACACATACAGCTGATTTCAATTGTCCATGGAGCAGATCAGGCTTTATATGAAGCAAAGCGTACGGGTCGAAATCGAATTTCAGTATATTCTCACCACAAAGAAGCTGACTCAAACGTTTGAGTCAGCTTTTAAAAGAGATATAAGCCTCTTATTTAGGAGGAGCTTTTTCTTTTTCATCTTCTTCCATAATTCCTTTTGTAGCGTTTTTAAACTCTTTTAACGTTTTTCCGGCAGCTTTCCCTAATTCCGGCAGTTTCTTTGGGCCAAAAAGCAATAGAGCGACAAATACAATTAAGGCAATTTCTCCAAACCCAAGGTTCATTGTCATCGTCTCCTATTTTTTGAAAGTGTTTACAAGTTTAGTATAGCATGAAAAGAAAGGAAGTAGTACATCATTATCCAGTGATTTTAAGGCCGATTACACCTGCTACAATACAAAAAATAAATAAAATTCGACGCATATCTTTTGCTTCATGAAAGAAAAGCATGCCAAGAAGTACGCTTCCGGCAGCTCCTACTCCCGTCCATATGCCGTAAGCTGTTCCAATAGGTATCTCCTTTAATGCTAAGGAGAGAAGATAAAAACTTCCTGCACCGAAAAGGATAAATCCAATCGAAGGAAACAACCGCTTAAACCCATCTGAAAGTTTTAAAAAAATCACAAATCCCACTTCGCAAAAACCGGCAGCTATTAATGCAATCCAAGCCATGTTACGATCCCTCTCTTTCTGTTTCTTCAGTAGAAATCAACTTTAAACCAACGATTCCAAAGATCATTAATCCTAAAAATAAAATCTTTCCAATATTTGCTCCTTCGTCTAAAACGGTCATTCCAAGTATCGCTGTGCCAGCAGCCCCTATACCAGTGAATACTGCGTAAGCTGTTCCGACAGCAATTTTTTTTAAGGCATTTGAAAAGAAATAAAAGCTGATCACAATTGTGACGATTGTAATGATTGTTGGAGTTACTTCAGTAAATCCGTGTGAATATTTTAAGCCGATTGCCCATACAATCTCGAGCAAACCAGCGATAATAAGGTAAATCCAAGCCATTTTAATTCCTCCTTGCATAATAATAAGCCCTTTTTACAGGGCCTATTTAGCACGTATGCCTTCCCAAAATATCGTCCAAGCATCGTGAATTTTTTGGTCATAATACTCCGGTTCATAATAAAAGCGCTGAATGAACAGTCCGTCGGTTAAACAATAAAAGCTATTGATATACAAATCAATCGGACGTTCAATTATTTCGCCTTCAGCCATTCCCTGTGTAAAAATAGCATGCAGAATTTGATCAGACAATCGTTCGCTTCTTAAGAAAATAGCTTTTACTTCCGACTGTAAATGTTCAGGTGGAAACAAAATAAGACGACGGTACATCTGGCCAAAAGAATCTTTTTCAATCATCGTGCAGAAATCTACAACAAAGCAGTGAAGCTGTTCTTTAGCAGACTTTGTTTTATGCTGTTCGTATATAACAGATAACTTTGTTAAAAATAAATTCATTAAATCATGCACGGTTAGTAAAAATAAGTCGTCTTTGTTCTTAAAATGGGCGTACAGGGAAGGTTTTTTTATGCCTACTTTTGATGAGATATCGGCAAGCGATGTTTCTGTATAGCCTTTTTCTCCAAAGAGCTCCATTGCTGCAGCTCTAATTTTTTCTACAGTTGATAATTCACTCAAGAAAAGCTCCTCCTCAATCTAACTAACGGTCGTTAGGTAAAAGATATCAAATATAAAAAAAAGAAGCAAGGGAATCGCTTCTTTTTAATGTATTTTCACTAAATGACGCTGAGTTAAAAATAAAGAGAAGATAAAAATAAGCTCAAACGTATTTGTTACAGCCGTGCTTGGTATAGGAATTGACACGGCACTTCCTACAATCATCACGGCTACTCCAATCATCATACTGCTCCATCGCGTCTTGCGAAATAAGGAAATTCCAACAAAAAGCAAAATAATCGCCACAATGAGAACCATAAGAGGGGGACCGGATGATCCTACTAATGTATAGCGAACAATGCCATATTCACGTACAACTTCCATACGCTGACTAATCGTCTCGATTATTTCATAGCTAATTAAGGCAAACGTAGTTAGCAAAAAAAGAATGCCGGCAACAGGTTTTTTAGCCCATGTAATCGTCGAATATTTCGCTACGCCATACGCAAAGAGCACCAAAGTAGGGGTAAATAAAGCGTGAAACCAAAAGCGAAGCATGCTGAGTGAACGTAAAGTATCCCCTTCACCGATAAATGAACCAATCCCAATCATTATATTATCGTAAATTAGTCCAGCTATTACTAAAGGAAGAAAAAGCATGTAAAACGGCGAAGTGTTTTTTCGCACTACATATATGCTAAAGAAAAACAGGACAATATAGCAAAAAGAAAATAGAAAATAAAGGGTTGTATCAACCATTGTTTTCCTCCTTCTGATGATACTTCTTCTTTTTATGATAACATCATATACCAAAAAAGTGAGAAAACATGCATTTTTCTAGGCAATCTTAACGGACGAAAGACTCCTTTATCGGTAGAAAGATTCAGAAAATATTGAAATAAAAATAGGAAAAGAGGCCATAGTCAAGAGATTTAGATTTACTGAATTGATTATTAAATAAAGGAAATCTATAAAATTACAACAAAAGAACTAGGAACACATGGAGTCTAAATGCTTATATAATTAGAAAAAAATATTTAATGTCCTTTCTATTTAAGTAAGTTAAATGTAAGCATAAAATGATAAATAAATGTATTTTTTTTACTTTTATATCTATCTATCATCCTTATAAGTACGGTTGTTAGACAAATCCAATTGGTATATCCATAAAAAGGAATTAATGGGATAAAATATTTTTTATCCCACCTTTATATTACAAAACGTTTTCTAAAGTTAAGAAATTTTTAATTACGTAATATTTCCGTGTGTTAATTGTAAGAGTGGTGTATAAAATATTCCTGTTGTTATGGTAAAAAAAGGTATCGATGGGATTTTTCTAGGTAAATAAACTTTAGACCTATTCTGTAAATTTTAAATAAAACGATGAGTTTTTAATTCTGTAAATAGACAATCGGAATTGTAAGAATATATAACATTTGAGCTATTGACCACTAATGAGCGCAGATGATAGTTTTAGAGCTGTTGAAATTGGTACTCGAGTCCATTTTTCAAAGCAGGTGTTTTAGCAGCATGCTAGCGCTGTTAATTGATTAGCTCCCATACATATATAAAGGGAGTGAAACTATGAAATCGTATATCTATCATTATGAATCAAAAGCATTCATAACGTATCCAACAGGAGAAGTTTGGAAGGAGAAGAATGAAACATGATCTTAATTATCCTATGCTGCCTATTTTTAGTAGGGTATGGCGTTTGGGAGTATCGCAGACATTTACGCAAGCTGCATTCAATTCCTGTACGAGTGAATGTTAATGGTATTCGCGGAAAATCCACCGTTACACGATTGATTACAGGTATTGTAAAAGAAGCAGGTTACAAAACAGTAGGAAAAACGACAGGAACACAAGCGCGTATGATCTACTGGCATACAAGTGAAGAAGAACCAATTATTCGTCGTAAAGAAGGTCCGAACATTGGAGAACAGCGACGAGTGGTAAATGAAGTTGCCGATATTGGCGCAGAAGCTCTTATTTGTGAATGTATGGCTGTACAGCCTGATTATCAAATCACATTCCAAAATCAGCTGATTCAAGCCAAGGTAGGCGTTATTGTAAACGTACTAGAAGATCACATGGATGTAATGGGTCCAACTCTAGATGAAGTTGCTCAAGCGTTCACTGCTACTATTCCTTACGATGGCCACCTTGTTACAATTGAAGGTCCATATTTGGAATACTATAAAAAAATAGCCGCAGAGCGCAACACAAAAGTTATTGTAGCTGACAATGATAAAGTATCTGAAGCGTATTTACGTGAATTTGATTATATGGTTTTCCCTGATAATGCTTCCATCGGTTTAGCAGTAGCAGAAGCACTTGGTATCGATGCTGAAACAGCGATGAGAGGAATGTTAAATGCCCAGCCTGACCCAGGAGCTATGAGAATTACAACGTTTGGCGATGAAAAAAATCCAGCCTTTTTAGTGAATGGATTTGCTGCCAACGACGCTTCTTCCACGCTTCGTATTTGGGAACGTGTAGATTCAATGAACTATAGTGAAAAACTTCCTATTGTCATTATGAACTGCCGTCCGGACCGTGTAGATCGCACGGAGCAATTTGCTGAAGATGTAATGCCATACATTGAAGCGGACGTAATGATTGCAATTGGTCAGACGACCTCACCAATCGCTGCAGCATATCAAAGAGGCGAATTGCCAACAAAAGAATTCTGGGATATGGAAGGCGCTTCTACAGAAGAAATTTTAGAGCGCATGAAGCCTTATTTAAAAGATCGTATCGTATACGGTGTCGGAAATATCCACGGTTCAGCCGAGCCGCTTGTTGAAGCTATTATTGAAATGAAAAAGATGAGAAAAGCAGTTTAATCTAGGAGGCCATTCCATGTTCGGATCAGATTTATATATCGCCCTTGTGTTAGGGGTTACACTAAGCTTAATTTTTACAGAAAAAACGGGCGTATTGCCAGCGGGTCTTATCGTACCGGGGTATTTAGCTCTTGTATTTGATCAGCCAATTACCATTTTAATGATTTTCTTAATTAGTATTTTAACTTATGTTATCGTCGTATACGGAATCTCAAAAGTAGTTATTTTATATGGACGTCGCAAATTTACAGCGATGTTAATTACGGGTATTGTGATTAAAGTTGCATTTGATTATTTCTTCCCGATCTTGCCGTTTGAAGTGTTTGAATTACGCGGAATTGGTATCATTGTACCGGGCTTAATTGCAAATACAATGCAAAAGCAAGGTCTTCCTTTAACAGTTGGAACAACGGTTTTATTAAGTGGTGTAACATTTGGAATTATGCAAGTTTATTATTTATTTTAATACACAAACAAACCGCAGCTGGTAAAGGAAGGTGAAAGCGTTGAAAGAGAAAAAATTAAACTTTCAAGAAAAAGTATTGATGTTTATAAAGAAAACAAAGCCTACAACGGGCAAGCAAGCTCTTATCTTAACGCCAATTTTAATCGTAATTTTAGCTCTTTCAGGATGGATGGAGCGTTCGGATGCTCTTGAAAACCCTGAGACGGCTAATCCAGAGGCCAATAATGATTTAACGATGACTATGGTCGGAGACATTATGATGGGTCGCCATGTAAGAGAAGTAACTGAACGCTACGGAGAAGATTTTGTATTCCGCAACGTGGAGCCGTTCTTTAAAAATTCGGATTACGTAAGCGGGAACTACGAAACACCGATTTTAACAAATGACGTAGATTCATATAAAGCAATGGAAAAAGGTATTCATTTATATAGTAAGCCTGCTGATCTAGCGACTGTTAAAAATGCAGGTTTCGACGTATTAAACTTAGCGAACAACCATTCAATGGACTACAGTGCAAAAGGGTTAGAAGATACGATCTCTACTTTTGAAGCAAACAAATTAGATTTTGTTGGTGCTGGCCGTAACTCTGAAGAAGCAAAGCATATTTCGTATAAAGATGCTGACGGTATTCGCATTGCAACCGTAGGTTTTACGGATGTACATTCAGACGGAATGTCGGCTGGAAAAAACAACCCAGGGATTTTAAAAGCAGATCCGGATCTTATTTTCAGCACGATTCAGCAAGCGAAAGCAAATGCTGATTTAGTTGTAGTAAATGCCCACTGGGGTGAAGAATACGATGCACAGCCAAGTCCTCGTCAAGAAGGGCTAGCAAAAGCGATGGTAGACGCTGGTGCGGACATTATCATTGGTCACCATCCGCACGTTTTACAGTCATATGACGTATATAAAGGTTCGGTTATTTTCTATAGCTTAGGAAACTTTATTTTTGACCAAGGGTGGTCAAGTACAAAAAATACAGCGATGGTTCAGTATCATTTAAATAAGCAGGGCCAAGCTAAAATTGATGTTATTCCAATGGTTATTAAAGCAGGTACGCCAACTCCAACAGATAACCCTTGGCGCATGAAGCGTATTTATAACGATTTAAACAAGTTTTCTTCAAACCCTGAACTGTTAGAAAAAGAACGAAACAAGTTTGAATTAAACTTAGATCATTCTCGCATTATAAAACATGCAGAGGAGCGCAAAAAGAACGAAGCGCAAGCTAACTAATAGCCCGTCATACACAGAGGAGGTAAAAGATGATAAATAAACGTAATGCGATTATTGTTTCCATTGTCATCTTTTCACTCATAGTAGGTGTATGTGTTTATCAATTTATGTTTCCAAAACAAGAATATGCAGTAAGTACTTCAGATCCTCGCGCCACAAAAGTAGGTATGGAAATTCTTAAACAAGGCGGTACAGCAGTTGATGCAGCTATTGCCATTTCCTACACGCTTGGCGTTGTGGAACCGTACGGATCAGGACTTGGGGGAGGCGGCGGAATGCTGATTGATCCAGCAGATGCCTCTCCAACATTTATTGACTACCGAGAAATTGCACCTAAGAATGATAAAGAAGATGAGATTGGCGTACCAGGGTTCGTTGCTGGTATGGATTATATTCAGCACCACTACGGATCTATGTCGATGAGCAAACTAATCGACCCGGCCATTAACTATGCTGAGAATGGGTATAAAGTGGACAAAGATTTGCACGACAGGCTGGTTTCATACAAAGGTAATGTGAATGAAGATGAAATTCCTAGCTTTTATCCAGATAAGGACGCCATTAACACAGGTGAAATTGTCAAACAGCATGAATTAGCGAACACGCTGCAAAAGATTAAGGAAGAAGGGCCAAATGCTTTTTATAGAGGGAAGATTGCAGACGATATTACAGAAGAAACAAAAGTAAGTCACAAAGACTTGCGAAAGTATGCGCCTGTTGAACGCAAACCTCTATCGACGAATTATAAAGGTCATCAAATTATTTCAGCACCTCCGCCTTTTGCTGGTGCTACGCTTATTCAAATGTTAAAAATGACGGATCAAGAAGATATTTGGAAGCTGAAGGAATCGCATCCTAGTCTTTATTATCATTTTCTTGGTCAAATTTCAAAAGTAGCTTATCAAGACCGCTTGAAAAAAATTGCTGATCCGGCTTTTATAAAAGAAACGCCAAATGATTGGATCGACGATCATTACGTGCATTTACTTCGTAATAAATTAAATAATACTGAAACAGATCATACCAAAGTAAGCGACGTCGAAGAACATGAAAGTACCACTCATTTTGTTGTCATGGACGGTGAAGGAACCGTTGTATCAACAACGAATACGCTGAGTAATTTCTTTGGCAGCGGTGAATATGTAGATGGATTCTTTTTAAATAATACGCTCAATACGTTTGGGGAAGGAATTAATAAGCGTCAACCCGGTAAGCGTCCAAGAACATTTACAGCCCCTACCATTATTCGTGAAGGTGATGAATGGGTAATGTCCATTGGCACACCGGGAGGAAATCGCATTCCTCAAGTGTTAACGCAAGTAATTGGGGATTATTTTGAAGACAAAGATTCCATTAAAAACGCAGTAGAAAACAAGCGTGTCATTTTTGATTCTCATAAGTTTTATTCAGAAGCTAAGCTTAAACAGTCAACTAAAGATGGTTTAAAAACGTACGGCTATGACTTAAAAAACAATGATAACGCGATGTTTTACGGAGGCGTTCAAGCTCTTGTGAAAGACTTAAAGAAAAATAAGATTCAAGGTGACGCTGATCCGCGCCGCCACGGTTTATGGGAAAAAAGTACAGACTAACTTAATTGGAGGAATAGAAAATGATCGCAAAACGAATCGTAGGGATTGTAGGACCAATTGCTATTGTAGCAGGAGTAGTAGCAGGACTTGGAGCTTTAAAACATCCGGCTACTCTTTCAACAGATGAACAGCAAAAAATTGAAAATAACGTAAAAATGATTGAACAAACAAAATCAGCTGCTACAGATGCAGTAAATGATGCTGCGGCAGCTGCTGGAAAATAAATCTTATGTAGTAACAAAAATGGCATCGTCCTAGACGATGTCTTTTTTGTGTGCAATGTAATGTATGGATAAAAATGAAAGCGCTTCACAAAATATACATATGAGTAAAAATGGAGGGGAATGTGTGAATAAAAAATTACTGTTATTTAATATTGTTGCTGTTTTGTTGTTAATCGGCGTTATAGCCGCTTTATTTATGACTCAATCAAGTACAGAACTTAATCCTAAAAAGCTCCTAAAAAAAAATAATGATCATTCTTACGGTGTGAGTGCTTCTAATTCTCTGGCAGCAAATGTAGGGATGGACGTATTAAAAGAAGGCGGGAATGCAGTAGATGCGGCCATTGCAATTTCGTATGCCCTTAACGTAGTCGAACCTTTTGGATCTGGAATTGGCGGAGGTGGAGGTATGCTGATTGCCAAAAAAGATCAGCCTGCTACTTTTATCGATTACCGGGAAACCGCTCCAACTTCTATGAGTGGTAAAAACGGCGTGCCGGGATTTGTCGCTGGTATGGAATATATTCAGCAGAAATATGGTACAAAATCAATGAGTGATTTGATTCAGCCGGCTGTTGAATATGCTGAAAAAGGGTTTGAAGTAGACTCTCTTTTATCGTCTCGATTGTATTACTCTAGAGGAAGGATGGATGTAGACGATCTATCCGCTTTTTATCCAAAGGGAGAAGCAATCGAAGAAGGAGAAACCCTGTCGCAGCCCGTGTTAGCTAAAACATTAATCAAAATTCAGCGAGAAGGTGCGTCTGCATTTTATAAAGGAGATGTGGCACAAGATATTGCTGATGCAACGCCTATTTCTAAAAAAGACTTATCTTCCTATCAAGTGACAGAAATCAAGCCTGTCGTTTCAACTTACAATGGAACGGAAGTGATTTCAGCGCCTCCGCCTTTTTCCGGAATTACACTGATTCAAATGTTAAAAATGGCAGAGAAAGAAAATCTTGAAACAATGCCTGACAAAGAATATTACGAAACGATGAACAGAATTAAAAAGGCAGCTTACTCCGACCGGTTAAAACAAATCGGAGATCCAGACTTTCATAATCAAAACTCAAGTGAATTAGTCAGTGATGATTATATAACAAACTTGGTCAATCACCCGACACGTTCTTCAGGTGAAGGCGATGAAGAACACGAAAGTACAACACATTTTGTGGTTATTGATTCAGAAGGAACCGTCGTATCTACAACTAATACGTTGAGTAACTTCTTTGGTACAGGCGAACAAGTTGACGGCTTTTTTCTTAATAACAATGCTGATACGTTTGGAAGCAAAGAACCGAATAATCGCGAGCCGGGAAAAAGAGCAAGAACTTTTACGGCTCCAACTATTATAAGAGAAAAAGGCGAGTGGGCGATGGGAATAGGTTCTCCGGGTGGAACGCGGATTCCTCAAATTTTAACTCAGGTACTTTCTAAAAACCTTGAAGGAAATGAATCGCTTCAAAAAGCTGTAAACGAACCGCGCTTTATTTTTGATGATTCGACTATTTATGTAGAGCCCGATTTAAATACCAAAAATATTCCTTCTGCGTTTCGAATAGAAAAAAAGGAAAGCGACGTCTTTTATGGAGGTATTCAAGCGTTAACCATTAATTTTCAAGATAAACAAATGGAAGGAGCCGGAGATCCTAGAAGAAATGGAGTTTGGAAAACAGGAGATTAACGAAGTAAAGATCCCTTCTCATATGCTTAGGCATAGTGAGAAGGCGTTTGAAAATATCGAATGGAATGAAAATCTTTGTCGCTGGAATGAAAATGTACGTAAATGGGGGAACGATCTAAAGCAGGGTGAGCGTTGAAAAACGTGGCATCACCGTAGCGCAATGCTTTTAGCAAGTAAGGCATTTCCTGTTTGAAAATAGCGTACCGTATGGCTTGAACGGACTTTTCCGTTTGTTCATTGCCAATAAATACGTATACATACAGCGTATCAACACCGTCTTTGTGGAGCCATTCGGCAAAAAGCTCATTTCGCTGCTCATTTAATTGATCAACAGCAAACTTTTCGTCGATCCAAAGAAATAAATCGTCTGTTTGTTCAGAATGTGTGAGCGTATAGCGTCGCCCAATAAAAGGAAAGGTGGGCGTGCTTCCTTGCCGGTATGTGACGCTAAATTGCTGAGGATTAAAAGCAGACAAACGGCATCTTCCTTTCACGCTTTTAAGTAGTTTATGCATAAAAAAGAGAAATTTCACACATTCGTCAAGAATTTTAAGCTGTTTTTCTTACATGCATACTTATGAAAAAGTTGTTACACTGAAGAAAAGAAATAGTGGGTGATAAAAGATGGAGCCGCTGTATATTGTCTTATCCATTTTTTTAGCAGCGATGCTATCGTATGATATTGCTAAATTTGTTCGAGGGGACCGGCCAGATTGGAAAGAGGGTCTCGTGACGGGCCTTGTGTTCGTGGGCTTTTTAGCAGCCATGCAAATGGCTTTTCACATTGTATAGCGACGAAAGAGGCTGGGACAAACGTACTTTAGTTGAAGGAAGATCCGAACGATGAATCGTTCGGATCTTTTATGTTTATGTCTCAATCCCTTTTTTAAAAGATATGCCGGATAAGTTTAGTCCGGCAATACTAAAAAGCTTGGATATCGAATAAGCTGTTGTATACTGCATTTTTGATAAAGGGGCTTTTTACTTGTATCGAAAAAAAACACTGCTTTTGAAGCGAAGTTTAGGAGTAGCTGTGTTTCTTTCTGTTATTGCGCTGGGAGTTTGGATGTTTCAATTTACATTCTTTTCTCCGAGTCATCAAGCCAAATCTGCCGTAAAAGAATTTTATACGCTAGAACAGGAAGGAAACTTTTCGGAATCATGGGACCTTTTTCATTCATCCATGAAAAAGAAATGGACAAAAGGTGCATACATACAAGATCGAGCACACGTATTTCTCAATCATTTCGGGGTAGACACCTTTACTTATTCCATTGAAGATGTTGAAAAAAGAAAGAGCTGGAAGATGGAAAATGATCGTAAAGCGTTTCCTGTTGTTTACGAAATGACTGTTATCCAAACGTATAAAGGGAAATATGGAAACTTTGATTTGGTGCAGAAAGTGTATGCTGTTCGTGAAAAAGGAGAATGGAAAGTCGTGTGGGATTATAAACAGTAGGAGAGCCTGCTGTTTTTTTATTTTCATAAGAAATGAGCATACATCAGCTGTTAATAGGCCTCTTTTTTAACAGAAAAAACGTTATGTTTTTTTGCGAGTGGGTAAAATGAAAGAAGGAGGCGAACACAGATGAAATTTAAAACGATTTTATTTGATGCATATGGAACACTGTTTGATGTACATACCGTTATTGAAACGTGTGATCAGCTGTATCCGGAGCGGGGAGAAAGCATTAGTCATTTATGGCGTTTGAAGCAAATTGAATACGCCATGCAATATCAGCTGATGGGACGATACGTTGACTTTTATACATTAACAAATCAATCCCTGAAATATGCAGCAGAAGCAAATGATATTGATTTAACGGAACACGAAGAAAAAATGCTGATGAGTGCCTACATGAAGCTGAATGTCTACGATGAAGTCAAAGAGGTGCTCGCCTATTTAAAAGAAAAAGGGTATCGCCTGGCTATTTTTACGAATGGTCCTAAGCACATGGTTGATCCGCTTGTTTCTTATCACAATATGAATCATTTATTTGAGGACGTTATTTCCATAGACGAAATCAAACAGTACAAGCCTACGATGGCAAGCTATCACTATGCAAAAAACAAAATGAACGCCAAAAGAGAAGAAGTATTATTTTTGTCATCGAATACATGGGATATTGCCGGTGCTAAAAACTACGGGTTCGCAACGGCTTGGGTCAACCGAAAAGGAAATGTAGCTGAACATAAAGAATTGCAGCCAAACGTAATCATTAAAAGCTTAAATCAGCTTATTAAATAAAAAAAGACGAGCATTTAAGCTCGTCCTTTTTTATTTATTGCTAAATGTATCTTTTGTTTCGCCTACTGCTTTTTGAGCATTTCCTTTTGTTTTCTCAGCTTTTCCTTCGCGCTGAAGGTCGCGGTTATTCGTTGCATTTCCCACTTGATCTTTTACTTCACCTTTAGCTTTTGATACATTTCCTTTAACTTTATCTCCTAAACCTTTACTCATTTTAATCTTCCTTTCTATTAGTAATTAAGTAGTGTTACTTGTCTGTTCCACCATTAGAAAGAAATTAAACATATTTTCTGATTTCAACTTAAATAGAAGCTAAGTGTACGATATTTAGGAGTAATGTGTAGGCAACTATCATTATTATTGTTCAGAGGTTTTAAGCTCCCAATCATCATAAATCTGAGATTCATAAGGCCATGATAATAAGCTTAAAGATTCCACTGCTTTTAGAACAAGAGGCGAAGCATTATCGATGTTGAGATCCTGCGGTGCAATCCACAATGCTTCCAAAGAATCCTGTCCTTCAAACTGTACGGGGTGGGAAAGAAGCTCACCGCCGGCAATGTCTACGCAATAAAATACAGCAATGTGATGCACGTGAGTAAATTCTTTCCACTTACAAGGATACTGAAAATCTGTTGTACCCGCTTGAGAAATAATGTTAATCTCAAAGCCTGTTTCTTCCACAAATTCTCTTTTCATCGCTTCCGTTAATGTTTCACCGTGCTCTAGCTGTCCGCCTGGCAAATCAAAACGATGAATATACGGACCTCTATTTTTTCGAATAACAAGCAGC
Organism: Priestia sp. YIM B13490; assembly: GCF_042787735.1. Classification (NCBI taxonomy): domain Bacteria; kingdom Bacillati; phylum Bacillota; class Bacilli; order Caryophanales; family Bacillaceae; genus Priestia; species Priestia sp. YIM B13490. The sequence goes on along the minus strand of NZ_JBHZOT010000002.1, from coordinate 536,516 downwards.
TTGTTATCTCGCATACAAATTCCATATACGCCAAAAGCGCGATCATAATTTGGTTCCATCTTTTTTTCACTACTTTCTATAACAGAATGGCTTGATAAAGCATCGTTTGATTTCTTTATCCTACCATACATTTTGCTATAGAACCTTTTTTAATGAGATGCTTTTACAGTAAGCGTGCGGGAAACGGCACTTTCGTTATGCAAACGGTCAACAGAGGTTACAACATATGTGTATGTTTGATTTTTGAGTGCATTTTGATCTACAAACAATTGTTTTTCTCCTGTTTTTCGAACGGTTGTCAGCAGATTTTCTGCGCTGTTAATGTCGCCTTTTTTATTGCCTTGAAAGCGATAAATGGCATAATAAGCGGAATCATTCTGCTGGTGATCTCGAATTTCAAATGCTGCTTCTTTTGTATGAGGACCCGCGTTTTTTAATTTTGGTGCTTTTGGGGCCGTATTATCAAGCCAAGGCATTGCTGGAATAAGCGCAGGGTGTTTATAAATATCGTTTTGCAGCTTATCTTTTATTCCTAGCGGGTTTCGGTTCAAATCTTTCAGGCTAAAATGCATGCTCCCCTGTACTTCTGGAAACTGGTGATTTAGAGCAATTTGCCTTGGGTACTCATCGGGATCAGACCAAGCTTCCACCGCGTTGTTATTAATTTTGTAAGCAGCTTGTCCAATATAAAGGTGAACTGGCTTTCCGCGAACTTCATCTCTCCACCAGTTGAGCAGCGTATCGTAAGCAGCGGGTTCAAATCCGATATTCCAATAAATTTGCGGAGTGATGTAATCAATGTATCCATTTTGAATCCACGTACGCGTATCGGCATACAAATCATCGTAGTTTGTTTGTCCAGCAGTCGTCTCAGAGCCGGTTGGATCATTAGCAATGTTTCGCCATACGCCGAACGGACTGATGCCAAACTTCACGTATGATTTTGTTTTTTTAATAGATTTATTTAAATCTCGAACAAGCTGATTAACATTGTCACGCCGCCAGTCTTCAATATTGGAAAACGTTTGAGCACCGTAGGCTTCATATGTTTTTTGATCTGGGAACGTTTGACCTGCAATTTTATAAGGATAAAAATAGTCGTCCATATGAACAGCATCAATATCATAGTTTCTTACGACTTCGAGCACTTCTTCAATAATAAAGTTTTTTACTTCTGGAATACCTGGGTTGTAGTAGAGTTGTTTTCCGTAGGAGACGACCCAATCAGGATGTTGTTTGGCAGGATGATTATCGGCTAGTTTGTTTAAATCAGTATGATTCATTGTAATGCGGTAAGGGTTAAACCATGCGTGGAATTCTAAGTTGCGCTTGTGTGCTTCGTCTACCATAAAGGCCAGAGGATCATAGCCGGGATCTTTTCCTTGTGTACCGGTTAAATATTCTGACCACGGGCCATATTTTGACGGATAAAAGGAATCGGCGGTCGGTTTAATTTGAACAACAACAGCATTCATCCCCATCTTTTTTACTTCATCTAGCAAATAGGTAAACTCTTTTTTCTGCTGTTCAACCGGAAGACCAGGCTGAGAAGGCCAATCAATGTTGTATACGCTTGCAATCCAAGCGGCTCGAAGCTCCCGTTTTTGATACGTAGTAGGTACGTCTGCTTTAGCAGGCAATGTGCTCGAACAAAACAGCAGTAAAAACAAGATGCCTCCAACCCATTTTTTAATATGCATGTTCGTTCCTCCTTCTTTTTTGGTTGAGATAAAATTTCTTTCATAATATAGCATGCGGTCGTTATATTCACAATAGATTTTAATGAAATATTCTGAAAAATAAAATAAAGTTTTAAAAATATCAGAAAAATATTGAAATTAAACTTCAGAAAAAATATAATAATGGTAATTTAAAGAATATTTTAGAAATACGTTACTTAACGATGGAGGAATTCATGCGCCAATTTTCCGTACTTACTTTAATCGATGCACAAATGAATCATTACAGTCCTGCTGAAGGAAGAGTAGCTGATTACGTGCTAGAAAATCCCACGACCACGTTGAACTTAACGACCAAACAGCTAGCTAAGCAGTGTCAGTGCAGCGAAGCTACGATTATTCGCTTTTGTCAGCGTGTAGGCATTAATAGTTTTAAAGAATTAAAGATTGAATTAGCAAAAGATGCTCATAAGGTGCATACCGAACAGCTGCCGAATCTTCCAGTTAATTTTGAAGACGAGACAGATGCCGTGCTTGAAAAAGTCATAAGCAAAAGTATGAGCGCACTGATGAATACAAGCCGACTAGTGAGCACTTCTGCAATTGATGCAGCTGCGGAAGCTATTCATGGAGCGAAACGAGTGTTTTTATACGGAGCAGGAGGATCATCTGTAGTTGCGCTAGATGCTCAGTATAAACTGCTTCGAATTGATATTTCGGCTCTGTTTTCATTAGATAGTCATGTTCAAATGGTGATGGCTACGAATATGACAAAAGATGATGTGCTGTTTGTGGTATCCACTTCAGGTCAAACAAAAGAAGTGGTAGAACTGATGCAAATAGCCAAAGACAAAGGAGCAGCCGTCATTTTGCTAACGCAGCACGGATCATCGCCAGCTTCTAGATTAGCTGATATTCTGCTGACTATTTCGGTAGAAGAACAGCATATTCGAATTGGAACGATGAGCGCTCGTATTGCTCAGTTAGCCATTGTAGATGCGATGTTTATACGGTTATGTATTCAAAAAGGCAATCAAGTGTTTGAACGCATAATCGATACACATAATGTAATTCAAAAAATAAAGAGGTAGGGGGAAATGAGAAAATGAAGGTATTGTTTGTATGTTCTGGAGGAATGTCAAGTGCGATTGTGGTAAAAGCATTAAAAACAGAAGCACAAAAGCACGGAACGGATATGGAAGTGCTGGCAATTGGAACAAATGAAGTGGCAGAGGAAATTCAAAAGGGCTGGGACGTTGTAATGGTTGCACCGCAGATTCGTCACCGGTTTAATGCAGTGAAAGCGGAAGCAGATAAAGCTTCTGTTCCATGCGGGCCCATTCCGCCGCAGGCTTATACGCCGCTTGGAGGTCCAACGCTTTTTAAAACGGTTCAACAGCTCGTTAGTTAAGAAAAGCAGGTGTATTCCTGCTTTTTAAATAGATAAGGGGTTTCATTTACACAAGGGGAGAATATAGAGGGGGAAAGGGTATATGAGCAAATTTGTGTCGTTTTTAGAGAACAATTTATCGGGACCCATGGCCAGATTATCAGAACAGCGGCATCTTCAAGCCATTCGCGATGGTGTTATATCCGCTTTGCCGTTTATCATTATCGGAAGTTTTTTCTTGATTCTAGCGTTTCCGCCTGTGCCGCAAGACAGCACAATTGCGAAATGGGCCGCTGATAACAGCGCCAATATTTTAATACCGTATCGCGTAACGATGTTTATTATGTCTTTATATATAGCCTTTGGGATAGGATACAACTTGTCCAAAAGCTATAATCTCGATCCGCTGTCAGGAGCGCAAATTGCAGTAGCTGCACTACTCCTTACGGTCACTCCAAAGCTGATTGAAGAAGAAGGGTTTATGCTTCCAATGACAAACCTTGGAGGTCACGGTTTATTTGTAACGATGATTGTATCGATTTTATCGGTCGAAATTCTCAGGTTTTGTAAAGCAAAAAATGTCACCATTAAAATGCCAGAACAAGTGCCGCCTTCGGTATCGAGGTCTTTTGAAGCACTAATTCCGGTTGCGATTGTTGTTGTACTTATGACGATTATTACCATTGTTTTAGGTATCGATCTTCACCATTTAGTTGATAAACTAGTTGCTCCGCTTGTGGAAGCTGGAGATAGTTTAGCAGGAGTATTAATACCGGTTTTCTTAATTACGTTTTTCTGGTCATTTGGAATCCACGGCGTCTCTGTTGTTGGGACAGTGGCAAGGCCTGTATGGGAAGTGTATTTAGCCAAAAATGCTGAAGCGGTAGCAGACGGAGCTTCCATACTTCCGTATATTGCACCTGAAACGTTCTTTCAGTGGTTTGTTTGGATCGGAGGATCTGGAGCGACGCTAGGTCTTGCCTTAGCGATGCTGTTTTTCTCAAAATCTAAATATTCGAAAGCGCTTTCTAGGACATCTTTTATTCCGGCGGTTTTTAATATTAACGAACCAATTATTTTCGGTTTGCCAATTGTCTTAAATCCTATTTTAATTATTCCATTTATCATTATCCCGATTATTACAACGATCATTTCATACGCAGCAACGGCGACAGGTCTTATTACGCCAACCTACGTAATGGTTCCTTGGACGCTCCCGGCACCGATCGGAGCGTATCTATCAACCGGAGGAGACTGGCGGGCGGTTGTGCTAGTCGTTATCAATATTGCTATTTCTGTTGTCATTTATCTTCCGTTCTTTAAAATGTACGACCGAAAGATGGTCGAAATGGAAAAAAGCGATGATGCAACGGTTGCACCATCCGATAGTTCAGTTCAAATGTAAAGAAACAGAAGCCAACTTGTTTGGCTTCTATCTCTTTAGTAGGAGTGAGGGTCAATGTTTGTACGGTTTCGATATAAAACTGTGTTTTTATTTCTGCTAACCATGGTTCTTTGCAACGTTATTTTTACACCTCTGCTGCAGTATGCTGGTTTATCAGCGCAGCATAGTTTATTTGCCATTACAAGCCTATCAGCGGCGCTGCTTACAACATTTATTTCCATTCGGCTTTCAAACGCAGCTTTATCTAAAACCGCCGTTTGTATACGCTTTGTTTTGCTTGGAATAGGGTGCACAGCCGTTACATATTTAGCCGTTTTTTAACAAGGAGGGGCAAAAAATGAAAGTAGTGACAATTGGGGGAGGATCAAGCTACACACCGGAATTGGTCGAAGGGTTTATTAAACGATATGATGAGCTTCCAATTCGAGAGCTATGGCTTGTAGATGTTGAAGAAGGAAAAGAGAAACTTGCAATTGTAGGAGCACTTGCGAAAAGAATGGTCAAAAAAGCAGGTGTTGATATGAAAATTCATTTAACGCTTGATCGACAAAAAGCGTTGATAAATGCTGATTTTGTAACGACACAGCTTAGAGTAGGTCAGCTTGATGCGCGTATTCAAGATGAACGCATCCCTCTTAAGTACGGAATGATTGGTCAAGAGACAAACGGGGCGGGAGGGTTATTTAAGGGCTTACGAACGATACCAGTTTTGTTGAAAATTGCCGAGGAAATACACGAAGTTTGTCCAAACGCTTGGCTTATTAATTTTACAAATCCTGCAGGTATGGTAACGGAGGCGCTGCTTCGCTACGGAAAGCATTCTAAAGTAGTAGGAGTTTGTAACCTGCCTGTACATATGGCAAACTCCATCGCGGGCTTGCTTCAAGTAGAAAAAGAAGATGTTCACATTGAATTTGCAGGGTTAAATCACTTGGTATATGGACTGCATGTGTATGCAAAAGGAAAGGAAGTAACGCAAGAAGTCATTCGGCGATTAAGTGATCCAAACTCTCAAGTAACAATGAGAAATATAGCTCCTATTCCATGGCAACCGGACTTTTTGGAAGCTCTTGGCGTGATTTTATGTCCTTATCACCGCTACTACTACAAAACAAAAGAAATATTAGCAGAAGAGCTTCTGGCCTTTCAGTCAGGTACCACACGCGCTGAAGTGGTCAAAGCATTAGAAGCCGAGCTTTTTGAACTCTATAAAAATCCAAATCTAGAAATGAAGCCACCGCAGCTGGAAAAACGAGGGGGCGCTTATTACAGCGATGCCGCATGCAATTTAATTTCATCCATTTATAACGATAAAGGCGATATTCAAACATTAAATGTAAAAAACAATGGAGCTATTTCCTCACTCCCAAACGAATCTGCGGTTGAAGTAAACTGTGTAGTAACAAAGCAAGGGCCAGTACCGCTCGCTGTCGGTGAACTTCCGGTAGAAGTTAATGGACTTGTGCAGCAAATTAAATCGTTTGAACGAGTAGGAGCAGAAGCTGCGGTTACAGGATCTTATGAAAAAGCACTGGTTGCGCTGAGCATTAATCCGCTTGTTCCAAGTGACGAGCTGGCTAAGTCGGTCTTAGATGAACTGCTTCAAGCTCATCGCAAGTACTTACCTGCTTTTTTTAAGGAAGTGAACGCGTAGTATGTATGCTGTTGGACTTATGTCAGGAACGTCACTCGACGGAGTTGATGCAGCTCTTGTTCAAATTGAAGGAAGCGGCTATGAAAGTAAAGTTAAGCTTCTTCATTTTATTACCGTGCCGTTTTCACCTCAGTTAAAAAAGGAAATTGAGCAGGCGCTTTCTTTTGAACATTCAAATGTACAGCTGATCTGCAGCTTAAATTTTAAACTTGGCTATGCATTTGCGGATGCAGTGAAAAAAGTGTGCCAAGAAGCCCGCTTTTCTCTTGAACAAATAGATGTTATTGGATCGCATGGTCAAACCATTTACCATCAGCCTTATGCTTCGGGAAGTACAGCGATGTCTACACTCCAAATTGGAGAGCCGGCTGTTATTGCCTATGAAACCAAAACGAAGGTAATAGCAAACTTCAGAGTGATGGACATGGCAGCAGGCGGGCAAGGTGCTCCGTTAGTTCCTCACACGGAACGGATTTTGTACAGCCACGCTGAGCGTACAAGGCTGCTTCAAAACGTTGGAGGTATTGGAAATGTAACGTTGATTCCGCCAAAAAAATCTCCTATACCCGTAGTAGCTTTTGATACGGGGCCGGGAAATATGATGATAGACGAAGCATGTCAGCAGCTTTTTAATGTTTCATTTGATGAAAATGGGCGTTTAGCAGCTGAAGGAAAGGTTATTTCAGAGCTTTTAGAAGACTGTATGAATCATGATTACATGAAGCTTTCTCCTCCTAAATCGACTGGAAGAGAACTGTTCGGTACACAGTACACAAAGAGACTGCTAGAGAATTATAGTAAACATAAAAAGGAAGATCTGCTAGCTACGATTACTATGTTCACGGCATCATCCATTGTACATCACTATGAAACATTTATTTTTCCTGCCTATTCTATTGACGAAGTGATTATTGGAGGAGGCGGAAGTTATAATAATACGCTGATGAATATGATTAAAGCGCAGATCGGGAAACGCTGCAGCGTGTATACACAAGAAGAAATAGGAATGTCTTCAGAAGCAAAAGAAGCCGTAGCTTTTGCGGTGCTCGCAAATGAAACACTTTCAGGTTATCCAAGCAATGTACCAAGCGCAACCGGCGCCTTGTCTCCTGTAATATTAGGAAACATTACGCCTGTACCACTATAAAAAAGGGGATGGAAGAAATGACAGAAGCAGCAAATATGGAAAATGAAATTTTTGAACTTATTGCATACGGAGGAAATGCCAGATCACTTGCATATGAAGCGTTAGAAGCAGCTGAAGACTATGATTTTAATAAAGCTGACGAACTTTTAAAGCAATCTCAAGAAGAGCTCAGTCATGCTCATAAAACGCAAACTGCGCTTATTCAACGTGAATTGAACGGAAAAACAATTGAAAAGTCGCTGCTTTTAATTCACGCACAAGATCATTTAATGACGGCTATTTCAGAGCAAAAATTAATTGAACATATGATTAAGCTTATTAAAAAATTTAAAAAAGAAGGCGAAAATCAATGAAAAAGCTAGGTATTGCGATTTACCCGGAACATTCGACTGTCGAAAAAGATAAAGCGTATATAGCACTTGCGCATCAATACGGATTTACCCGCATTTTTACATGCTTGCTTTCTGTTGAAGGCGATCAGAAAAAAGTAATGGCAAATTTTAAAGAAATTATTGAGTTTGCCAATGAGCTAGAGATGGAAGTAGTAGTGGACATCGCTCCTCGCGTATTTGGAGCGCTTGGCATTTCTTATGATGACTTATCTTTTTTTCACGAATTAGGGGCTTATGCTATTCGTCTTGATCTAGGGTATACGGGAAATGAAGAGTCCATTATGACCTTTAATCCATACGGCTTAAAGATTGAAATTAATATGAGTAATGCGACGAAGTATGTGGATAATATTTTAAGTTACCGACCGAATCGAAAGCAGCTGATCGGGTCGCACAACTTCTATCCTCATCGATATGCGGGGTTGTCGTATGATCACTTTTTGAAGTGTTCAGCATTGTTTAAAGAACATAACCTTGAAACAGCAGCCTTTATTAATTCACCAAGCGCTACTTTTGGACCGTGGCCTGTTACTGAAGGACTTTGTACGCTTGAAATGCATCGCACGCTTCCGATCGACGTGCAGGCTAAGCATCTTTTTAAAACGGGATTAATTGATTGTGCAATCATTGCGAATGCGTATGCATCAGAAGAAGAGATGAAGGCGCTGCGTGATGTTGTTCAGCAAGAGCGCTTTACTTTTAACGTGACCCTGTATGATACGATTACCGAGCTTGAGAAAAAAATTGTGCTGGAAGAGTTTCATTTTTACCGCGGAGACGTATCTGATTATTTAATTCGCTCTACGCAAAGCCGAGTAAAATATAAAAAAGAAGAATTCAAGCCTACGCATACTCCTTCCATTCGAAGAGGCGATATTTTAATAGAAAATGAGCTCTATGGACAGTACAAAGGAGAGCTGCAAATTGCGCTGTTAGACATGGAGAACTCAGGTAAAACAAACGTAGTAGGACGCATTGCAGAAGAGGAAATTTTTTTACTAAATGAACTGCAGCCATGGGACAAATTTGCTTTTTTTGAGCGGTGATAAAATGGACTATATTATTGGTATCGACGGCGGGGGAACAAAAACAGAAGGCGTTGCGTATAGCTTAGACGGTCAAGAGCTTGCTGCTTCAAAAAGCGGCTATGGAAATTTGCTCATTAATTACAACACGGCTATTACTCATATTGATGAATGTATTACGGCGTGCAAAACTGCGCTTGCTGGTCATACATGTAAAGGCATTTCACTAGGGCTTGCTGGAAGTAAAGCATTATCTAAAGAAGAAATAAAAAGATATTTTTATGATCGTTATCAGGTAGAAGTAGGTTTATATGATGACGCCATGATTGCACATGAAGCACTACTGCATGGAAAAGACGGGATTTTAACCATTGCAGGAACTGGAGCCGTCAGCATTGGGAAAAAAGACGGAGTGTACGAATACGGAGGAGGGTGGGGACACCTTCTTGGAGATGAAGGAAGCGGATATTGGATTGGTCTTCAAGCACTGATATTGCTGACGAAAGAGCATGATCAAAGCCTTCCTTACAGCAGCCTTAGTCAGACAATCTTGCAACATGTAAAAGCAGATACCATACACGATATAAAAAAGTTTGTCTATTCATCTCCTAAATCAGAGGTTGCTTCACTCACTCCGCTTGTTGTAAATCAAGCGAGAAATCATAAACAAGAAGCAAGTGACATTCTTCAACAGGCTGGAAAGAACCTTGCAAACATGACTCTTCATTTATATAAGAAACAGCGGTTTAAAGGGAGCTGCTTGCTGTCATGCAAGGGCAGCATTTTAACGGAAGTTCCAGAAGTGTTTGATGTTTATAAAAAAGCATGTGAAAAAGAAATAAAGCATATCCAGTGGGCAACACAGCGAGTATCATCTGCTAAAGGAGCTTATCAGCTGTTCATGAACGAGTATAAATAGAGAAAAAATGATGGTGGAAAAGGCAGGGGATCACAGTGAACTTAAATCATATCTTAACAGAAAAACGCAATCCGCAAACCTTAAACATTGATGAATTATCAAGTCTGGAAATTGTAAAAAAAATTAATGAAGAAGATCATCAAGTGCCTCAGGCGATCAATAAAGTGCTGCCTGTTATTGCTCTGTTAGTAGATGAAATTGTCAGTGCCTTTAAACAAGGCGGACGTCTTATTTATATCGGAGCAGGTACAAGCGGGCGGCTAGGTGTATTAGATGCATCTGAATGTGTACCAACATTCGGTACACCTGCCGAACAGGTAATTGGGATTATAGCCGGGGGAGACAAAGCGCTCCGTCATGCGTTAGAAGGAGCAGAAGATAATAAGAAACAAGCGATAGAAGATTTGAAAGCGATTAATTTATCAAATAAAGATATTCTTGTAGGTATAGCTGCAAGCGGAAGAACTCCTTATACACTCTCAGCGCTTACGTATGCAAACAGCCTGGGAGCAGTAACGGGCTGTGTTGTAAATTCTCCTCAATCACCTATGGAACAAGAAGCAAAATATGCAATAGTAGCAGAATCAGGGCCGGAAGTTGTAACAGGTTCAACAAGAATGAAAGCCGGAACTGCCCAAAAGCTTGTTCTTAATATGCTGACGACCGCTTCAATGATTCAAATTGGTAAAGTCTACAGCAATCTAATGGTAGACGTACAGCCGACTAATGATAAACTCGTACAGCGTGCTAAAAATATTATTGCGGAACTAACAGGCGTCTCACCAGAGGAGGCAGCGGAAAGTTTACAAACATACAAAACGCCAAAAGCCGCCATTCTTGCGCTTCTTACTTCTACAGAAGGTGATGAGGTGCATCGGCTGCTTGATAAACATGACGGACATTTAAAAAAAGCCATCGGAGAAGCAATGGAACAGCCGACTAAAGATTAACTCTTAAAAGAAGTGCATACAGCACTTCTTTTTTTGTTGAGTACATTTTTTGCACAATGTATGTGGGTGAATTCGGTCTAATCATTTTGTAAGACCCGTAGTATAGTAAAAGCATAAAGCATAGTAAGTATTTCAATTTGTGCACGAATTGGACTGAAGGTGATTCATTTGTTAGACAAACGCAGTACGGCCGTATTGCAGGTTTTGCTTCAAGCCGCAACATTTATATCAGTACAAGAGTTAATGAAGCAGTTTCAAGTGTCAAGGCGTACTATCTATTATGATATTGAGAAAATTAACGATTGGCTGTGTCAGCAAGAATTAGAGTTTGTTCAGTACACATATGGGAAAGGCTTTTTTCTAAACGATCAAGCAAAGGACCAAGTTGCTAAACAATTTTCTCATGTTATGCCATCTGCTTACTTATCAGTTGAGGACCGGCAAATATACGTTGCTTTGATGTGTATACTTCGAGGCGGGAAAATCGGAACTCAGCAGCTCATGGATGAAACAGAAGTTAGTCGCAACACTGTCTTACAAGATATTAAAGACTTAAAAAACAAGTGGGCAAAGAAAGGCATATCTTTGACATATAGCTATAAAGATGGGTACGAAGTAAAAGGATCTGAAAGCGACATTCGAAATTTGCTTTATATACACATCACAGAATTATTAAGTCAACATCAAGAAGAGTTGTTGAAAAGGGTCATGAAAGCAGATTACGAATATTCAATGATTTATAACTGGCTTGTAGAGTGTGAAGATAAACTGGGAATGGCGTTTACAGACAAGATGCTGACGCAATTAGCCTATATGCTCACGTTCTGTATTCAGCGTATTGGAGGCAAGCGCTATGTAGACGCCTTGATTACTAGAAAAGACGAATTAGAAAAAACCAGGCAGTACAAAGCGCTCCAAGAAATTGAAAGCGTTTTAGGATTTGATTTTCCACCTCAAGAAAAACATTATCTGGCCACGGTTTTACTAAGTGCAAAAGTAAATGTAGTAAATCAAGCAGATAGTGATGATTGGATGAGAAGCATTGTAAAAGAAATGGTATCACGTTTTCAAGCATATGCTTGTGTGGTATTTGAAGATCGAAATCGTCTTGAACAAAATTTATATATTCATTTGAAGACGGCTTATTACAGGCTTCTCTATAATATTCACCTCCCTAACCCTATGCTTTCGGCTATTCAAACAAAGTATCAGGATATAGTAGAACTGACAAAAAAAGCGTTGCTTCCTTTGGAAAACAGCCTTCAAACACGTATTAATGAAGACGAAATTTCTTATTTTGCTCTTCATTTCGGAGGATGGATGAAAAAACAAGAGGGAAGGCAAAAACAAAAGCGTATTGTTATTGTTTGTGCCAATGGAATTGGAACGTCCCGTATGCTTCAGTATCAGCTTGAACAACTGTTAACAGATGCTGAATTGATAGGGCCAATGACGGTAAGAGATTATGAGCAGTTTAAAGAAACCTATGATTTAGTTATTACAACTACGCCATTAAAAAAGCGAATGAATGTGATGCTTGTGAATCCTATTTTAACGGATGATGAAAAGCAGCGGTTAATCGACTTAGTTGAACCAGCTTCTTCTCAGCTAACCACTCAAGCCATCATGGGTATTATTAAGCAGCATGCAAATATTCAGGATGAACCAGCTCTGTTAGCTAATTTAAAACTAGTGATACAGCAATCTAAAAAAATGGTAAGAGAGGATAAAAAGCCAATGTTGCATGAAGTATTGCAAGAGCCATTCTTGCAGCTTACAGATTCAGCAGACGATTGGAAATCAGCTGTTAGGCTGGCTGCCAAGCCCTTGTTGAACTATGAATATATTGAACCTTCTTATGTAGAAGCAATGATCAAAAGTGTAGAACAGTTAGGCCCTTATATTGTTATTGCGCCAAAAGTTGCGCTCCCTCACGCAAGGCCGGAACAAGGTGTAAATCGTGTGGGTATGAGCATGCTTCGTTTAAAGGAGCCGGTCTATTTTTCTACTGAAAAACAGCACGGAGCGCAGCTTATTATCGTACTTGCTGCTACTGATAATGAAACCCACTTAAAAGCATTGTCACAGCTTTCAATGATGCTATCTGAAAACGATAATATTGACAAGCTTATTGCTATGAATACAAAACAAGAAATGCTTGCATTAATTGAAGCTTACTCAAATTAAAAGGAGAGATAAAAAATGAAAAAGATTTTAGTTGTATGCGGAAACGGTTTAGGAAGCAGTTTTATTGTGGAAATGAATGTAAAGAAAATTTTAGTAGAGCTTGGTGTTGAGGCACAGGTATCTCATACGGATTTAACAACTAGTAAAACGGAGCAGGCAGATATCTATTTAGGATCTGCAGATATTGTAAATCAATTGGATGATGGCACTCGCACGGTCGTGGCATTGCAAAACATTTTAAATCAAGCGGAAATCAAAGGAGCACTGCAAAAATACTTCGTGGAGGCGTAAGCCATGTTTGATTTAATTATGAAAGATATATTAGGAACACCCGCTATTCTAGTAGGGTTGTTTGCACTAATCGGTTTGTTGCTTCAAAAGAAAAAAAGTGCAGATATTGTATCAGGTACCTTAAAAACAATTATGGGTTTTCTTATATTAGGAGCGGGAGCTAATATATTAATTGCTTCACTTGAAGCGTTTGGAAAAATGTTTAATAAAGCGTTTTCCGTTGAAGGCATCATTCCTAATAATGAAGCAATTGTAGCTGTAGCTCAACAAACGTTTGGTACAGAAACAGCGATGATTATGCTTTTAGGTATGATTGTAAATATCATTATCGCGCGCATCACGAAATTTAAGTATATCTTTTTAACTGGGCATCACACCATGTTTATGGCTTGTTTGATTGCAGCAATTTTATCTACCGGCGGGTTAACGGGAGCACCTTTGGTTTTGATCGGTTCACTATTATTAGGTATTTTAATGGTTTTATTTCCTGCACTGCTTCAGCCGTATGTGCGTGAAATTACAGGGTCAAACGATATTGCCGTTGGTCATTTTGGTTCCTTAGGCTATTTAGTAGCAGGGTTTATCGGCAAGCGAGTAGGAAATCGCGAAAAAACAACAGAAGAAATTAAAGTTCCTCAATCCTTAGGATTTCTTCGGGATACATCCGTTTCTGTCTCACTGACCATGACCGTTTTATTTATTGTTGTTGCACTTTTTGCAGGTCCTGCATTTATCGAAACAAAATTAAGCGGGGGTCAAAATTTTATTGTGTACTCGCTAATTCAAGCAATCACTTTTGCAGCAGGAGTATATGTCGTGCTGGCGGGTGTTCGTATGCTTTTAGCAGAAATTGTACCAGCATTTAAAGGAATTGCTGACAAAGCGGTACCAAATGCCATTCCAGCTCTAGATTGTCCAACTGTGTTTCCGTTTGCTCCTAACGCAGTGGTCATTGGATTCTTTTCAAGCTTTATCGCAGGTCTCATTTCAATGTTCTTTTTGCCTCTATTTGGTCTAAGTATTATCGTGCCAGGCCTCGTTCCGCACTTTTTTACGGGAGCAGCTGCCGGAGTATTTGGAAATGCGACGGGGGGAAGAAGAGGAGCAGTGGTCGGGTCATTTGCCAATGGAATCTTAATTAGTTTTTTACCGGCTATTTTACTGCCTGTTCTCGCGTCGTTAGGTTTTAAAGGCACAACATTTGGAGATTCGGACTTTAGTGCGGTAGGTATTCTTCTTAGCATGCTAATTAAATTATTTACGTAAAGATAAAAAACTCATGTTACGCTAGTAGCATGAGTTTTTTATGATATTGGAAACGGAGGAGCAATGAATGAAAATTGGGTTAGCTCAAGTGAGATTTCCAAAGTCAGCCGCAGAGGGCATAGAAACGGTAGAAAATTATATGAAACAAGCAGCAGAAGAAGGGTGTAACCTTGCATGTTTTCCAGAATCAATTGTGCCGGGACTTAGAGGAGTGGGTTTTGAAGTTGAGACATACAATCACGAAATTCAACAAAATACGCTTTATAGAGTTAAGTTGCTTGCCAAACAGTTAAAGCTCAACGTAATTTTACCACTGGAGTGGCGCGACGAACTTGGTATGCATTTAACTGCTTTTGTAATTGATGAAAATGGAAAAGAATTAGGGTATCAAACTAAAAATCAAATTGATCCAGCAGAAGATCAATTTGGTTATAAGCCTGGAAATGGCCGCCAGTTGTTTGAAATAAACGGCGTGAAATTCGGTATTGTCATTTGCCATGAGGGATGGCGCTATCCTGAAACTGTCCGATGGGCTGCTATAAGAGGAGCAAGCATTGTGTTTCATCCACAGTTTACTGGTGAAGTACCAGATCCGAAGTTTTATGATTATGCAATGATTGCAAGAAGTACGGAGAATGGTATTTACTTTGCAAGCGTGAATTATGCCTTAGAGAACCAAAAAAGCACAACTTCTCTTCTTTCTCCAAAGGGTGAATGTTTGATAAAAGCGAAAGCTGAAAAGCAAGAACTACTAACGTATACGCTAGAGCCCGGTGAGGCTAACCGGCTGTTAGCTCAGCGTCTGTTATCAAATTTACTATTGTAAAAAAGTTTATTTTCTCTAGTTAAATTAGCATGTGCGCTCATATAACCCTTTGGTTATTTCTCCTTATGACGATATAAACGTCAATATGGTATTATCAAAAGCTAAAGGGGTATTAAAAGGTGTGTGGAAACAATGGATCGAAAAAAAGTCGCATCAGTAGCCGGAGCATTGGTTATTGCCGTAGGAATTTGGCTATTTCAAAGCGGGAAATTTAAAAGTGAAGCGCAGGCAGATAAGTTTACGAGTACATTTTTGGTCGATCATGAACAAACAGACAATGGATTTGAATTATTTACTTCGGATACCAATCAATATAGGATGTGGTTTCCGCTTCAGTATGTTATTCATAAATCTTCTTATAAAAGCAGTGAAGATGAAAGTGAAGTATGGACAGCATCAACGAAGGAAAATGATTCATACAATGCTGGGAAAATAACGGCTTTATTTTCTAAGAAAAAAAGCAAAGCAGCTCAAAATAAAATAGATGCGTTTCAGCCTGATTACATGTTAAAAGGTAAAAATGCAACGATTTATGTGAAAAAACAAACAAGAGATGGAAAGCATAGCATTTACCATGCTTATGTGAATGATGATTATTCAGACAAGTATATTTACTATACGTTTGAACTAAAAAGCAGCGAACAGACAAACAGTACAAAACAGCAGTATTGGGTAGAAAAAATTCTTCTAAATACACAGTTTCAAAAAAACTCAGCTGAGTAGTCAGCTGAGTTTTTACGTAAGGGTTCATAATACTTTTCCTTTTTTATGTAAACGGGTACAATATGAGTAAGGAGGCCTTTGTATGATTGAAAAACAAGCAGTTGGTGAAAAAGCAGCACAATTTGTTGAAGATGGAATGATTGTAGGGCTAGGGACAGGTTCAACAGCTTATTATACAATTGTAAAACTAGGTGAACGAGTAAAAAATGGATTACACATCAAAGCGGTTCCTACTTCTCAAAAAACAGAAGAGCTGGCAAGGAAACTAGGTATTCCCATTGTTACCTTAGCAGATGTTGAATATATTGATATAGCAATTGACGGAGCAGATGAAGTAGATAGCGAACTTTCTTTAATTAAAGGAGGAGGAGGCGCGCTGCTTCGAGAAAAAATGATTGCGTACGCAGCGAAGCGGTTTATCGTGATTGCAGATTCTAAGAAAATAGTGAAGACGCTAGGAGCTTTTCCTCTTCCTGTTGAAGTTATACGTTTTGGCTGGGAAATGACGGCGAAGCACATTCGCAGTGCAGGTTGTGTACCGCAGCTTAGGCTTTTAGATGATCATACGCCGTTTATCACCGATAACGGGAATTACATTCTAGACTGCCATTTTTCAGAAATTGAAAATCCTGCTGAGTTGGAAAAACAGCTGATAAGGATCCCAGGCGTAGTAGAAAGCGGTTTGTTTGTAGGAATGACGGAGGAAGTCATTACCGTACAAAACCAAGATGTTCATATCATAAAAAAATAGAAGCTTTGGCGTCGGGCCTAGGCTTCTATTTTTTAATTGGAAAGAACGTTCCAATTTTTCTCTAATTGATATATGTATTGAGACGCGTTCAGTACATTTGGATGAACGAAAGTATCAATTGTTTTTTGCGGACAAGCAGATCCGTATAATGAAAAAATGATAAGCTTGCTATGCTCGATTGGTGATACAACGTGAGATAAACAGCGATAAGAAGGATTTATCAAGCTTTTTACCATCTCATGGATATCTTCTTTGTCGTAAAAATCGACTTCAATTTCCGTCTTTACTAAATAACGGCTTTCAATGGCGCTGCTTCGATAATAATTGTAGCGTGCTCCTATGAAGTAGGACGGATCTGATGTTGAAACGTCCAAATTCGTATATGTTTGATCCTGCTTGCTTTTATAAAAAATAGAATCATGAGTATGCTTCATGAATTCTTGATAAGTTGTTCCATCTTCCCACAGAGCTAGAATACAAGCATCTGTTTCATCTTCCACGTTCCAACCCCCTAATTGGCCAATGAAACCATTCACGTGTGCAAGAGCAGCCCAATGCTGTTGCGTATATGAAAAAGATGCTTTTTTATCAGTCGGTATGCTGCATTTCACAATTTTTGTCAACATTCTCCCATCACCTCAATTAATTACTTCGATAAATGAAGGGAAAATCCTTCTAAAAAGAGGAAAATCATAGACATATCCCCCCTTTAAAAGCCATACATTTCAAATAGGACAATGTTAGGGAAAGAAGGGGAAATGAATGAAAGTTTTTCGTGCAAAAGCCTGTCAATCTCCTATGCGAAAAGGCTGGTCAATTATGTTTCAGCATCCGTTTAAAAAAGATGAAAGAGGAAGATCGCACCCGTTTGTTAAACGGTTTATGTATACAGAGCAACACGATGAAATTGACATTCTGGTTGAAGAGATGAATGAACTGCTGAGAGTGCAGGATTTTTGGACAAGTACTGCAAAAGGAAGAGCAAAAGCAAGATATGATGAACGAGTAGTGAATGCTTTTTATAACGATATTGAAAAAAGAACGAGCGAACAAATTGACAGCGAGTATGAGTACATTCATGTAATCGGAGAACAAGGAAGCGGCAAAACAGCCTTAATCCGCCAGCTTCTTGGTATAAAAAAGGAATGTGGCTTTCTAGGAATAGGCAGTAAAGGCGCTTATTCTGCTACGTATAAGGTTAAGGATTCCCAACATTATGAAGCTTCCGTCTCTTTTTTTACGCGAAGCGAAGTGCAAAGGAAATTGGAGAATATCCTACTAAGAAGCGCTGAAGTGTATGCTGAAGGAGGCACAGATTATGACTTGGTCTTTGAATTATTACACGGAGATGCCTCTTTTAATCTGCGCGCTCTTTTGGGAGATATCCCATACAAAGCCCGTTATTTTAATGATGATGTTCCTTTAAGAATGAGTGATGAAAATAGTTCATTCAAACAATTTGTAGATGCAATTAAACGAGAAAGTGAAATAGTAAAAGACGCTGTTGATCAAGAAGGAAGAGATTTTGCAGAGGGATGGCACAAGCGGCTTGAATGCAGGAAAATCACCGAGCAAATGCTTCTGGCAATTGAATCCCGGTTGAAAGAATACAAGGAAGGAACATGGGAAATAGGAGAAGACGACTGGCCAATATCCTGCCGTCTCACAGCAAAAGAGCTGTCTTCTCTTGGTCCGTTAACAAATGAAGAAGAAGAAAATAACGGACTTCTTATTTATCCATTGTTTCGTAGAATTGAAGTTTGCGGCCCTTTTTCTTTTAAAAAAGGAGTAGCGATTTGCGAGCATGCGTGTTTTGAATATACGAGCACCATCCACGATTCTTTTAAACAAGCAGCTTCTATTTTATACGTACATCATGGGCTTAAAGAATTAGATATTCAATTTCTTCAACAGCTCATCGTACATGGTCACGGTGCTAAGCTAAACGTTTGTGTCACACACGGAGATTTGCTGACCTCTCCAAGCTGCCATACGGATTATGCTAAAAAACATGCCATGGCTAAAATGATAGATTATGCGCTTAAAAACGTTTCACCTCTTATGAAAAAGCAGCTTCACTACTATTTAACAGTAGGGAATACGACTATTTTAGAATGTGTACACGAGGAATTCAAAGAGAGTCACCTTCTGTATAAAGACTTAAAGGCAGCTTTAGTATCAGAAACGAGAAAAAAGCAGCAAGAGCTGCATCCTATTTATTTAAACTTGACTGTCTCTCAGGCTTTTTATGAAGCGATGGAGTCGCTGAACATTCCTTATATGGATAGAGAAACATGTTTGAACATTTCCTTAGGAGAGCATGAAGGGCCGGTGCCAGTCATTGCGTCCGCTTTTATTTCATCTGTCTACGAGCATTTTCTAAGCCAGCCGTCTGGGTGGTCAAGTACCTATCATTCGGTCACCGACCGACAGCAGGTTATTCAAGAACTGGCAGGTGAGTTCGCAACCGTCGTTTATTCCTATTTCAACGAACAGCTGCTTGAAAAATCCCGTAATGACTGGCTCGCTCTTTATAAACAAAAAGAAGACGATCAAGCCTACAAATATAGCAGACTGATAGAAAACGTAATTCCTGCCAAAAATGATATCTATCAGCAGCAAAATCTTATGAGAACGGTTTATCAGCTAATTAAGTATGTCGTAGAAAAGAAAGACGGCGTACTGGTTCATTAAGGGGTCAAGGCGCGATGTAAAAAAAGCGGTTTATCAATAAAAAAACAGAGCCTGAAATCAGGCTCTATTAGCGTTTGGAAATAGCAGTTAAAGTATTAGGTCCGGCAATGCCGTCCACTGCTAGCTTATTGTCTTTTTGAAAATTACGTACAGCAGCTTCCGTATTGGCACCGAAGATACCGTCCGTACCTTTTGTATTATAGCCAATCGCTGTTAATTTCTTTTGAAGAGCTTGAACATTGCTGCCTTTGCTTCCTTTTTTCAGCGTTTGTTTTGTGTTAATTGTTGTATCTGCTGGTGGATTTGTTGGCTTTGGATTTGTCGGGTTTGTTGGTGTCGTCGGGTTCGCTCCTGAACTTCCTAAAGCTTTATATGTTGATGGGCCAACAATGCCGTCAGCCGTTAAGCCGTGGTCTTTTTGGAACTTACGAACAGCGGAATCTGTATTGGCACCGAACACACCGTCCGTACCTTGTGTATTATAGCCAAGTGAAGTTAGTTCCTGCTGAAGTTCTTTAACTGCATTTCCTTTACTGCCTTTCTTTAAAACAGTTCCTGTAGAAGGAGCTGGAGTAGAACCTGAGTTTCCAGAAACGTTGTACCCGTTTGCTGCTGCAATGTCGTTAAATGATTTAGAAGAAGTTGTAATCACAACCGGTGTACCGACGGTCACTTTACTAAATAACCATGCGACTTCTTCATCGTACATACGAACACATCCGCTGCTTACATATTTGCCGATGGAAGCAGGATTGTTATTTCCGTGAATAGCATACGTCGTGCCGTATGTACCTCTCGCATTTAGACCTAGCCAGCGATTGCCAAGAGGGTTTCTAGGGTCTCCACCAGGAATGTTCCCTGAGTAATAAGGGCGATTGACAATTTTATTTACTACTTTGAAATGGCCTTCTGGTGTAAGAGACTGCGTGCGTCCTGTTGCTACTGAAAACGTTCGGACAAGTGAACCATTTTGATAATAAGCGAGTTTGTTTGTCGCTTTGTTAATGATAATTAAATGAGATGGTGTTGAAGCAGCTTCTGTTTTTGGAACTCCTACAAACAAGCAGGCTAGAGCTAAAATAGCCGCTATGAGTACGATAGTTGTTCTTGATATTCTATTTGCCATGTGCTGCGCCTCCTTAGGCTGCATTAATGAAAAACGTATGCTTCGGGCGGTGCTATAAATTCTTCACTAATAAAATAAAAGACGAATAGCTGTATTTTCTATACCTGTATGTATGGGCTTAATAAGGAAATCATTAAGTAGAAAGACTTTACTAGCGGGAATTTATAATAATAAGAATAACTAAGTTTTTCTTGATGCTTTGTACAATTTTAGGAATATAAGTTTACTAATCTAGCGGATTCATATTTAAATAAGCATCACACCCTTTCCAGTTCTTCATTTTCGTGTAAAGAAATGAAAGCGTTATACAGATTGTTTTGTAATCATATTGTAACATAGTTGTATTTTTTATACCATAAAAAGACATAAAATAGTATAAAAATACTTTATATGGGTTTTATGTACAAAAAATTCAAAAGTTAAGGAGAACGAAGCTATTATTAGATATACGAAACTGGAAAAGAAGTATGCGTAGTTTTGTGGAAATAGATAAATATTCTTATTCGAATATAGGGAGGGAGAGAGTAAAAAAACTACTTGCAAAGAGACAAGTAGTTTTTAAACCGTTATTTTTGAGCATACATTACAACAAAATTAAAAAATTTATAAATGCAATCCACTGCGCTGAACCCGCTTGCTGTTAACCAATTTAACTGATCATGTAGGGTTGCCATTTTATCTAACTTCGTACGTTCATGAGCAGCCTCAATTTGCTCATGAGTTAATCCGCTTGCGGCAATTCGTTCGCTCCAATCTTTTTTATATAACTCTTCAATAATAGAAGAATGGCCTAATACTTGATCGGCATTAATAAATATTCCTCCTGTATGCAGCAAATCATAAATTTGTTCATACAGCTTGTGTTTTTGTTTGTCTTCTAAATGATGGATAGCAAGTGAAGAAATCACAATGTCAAATGAGTGCTCAAATTTGTAGCTTGTTATATCTGATACGATAAATTCTATATGCTGTTCATTTTTAAAGCGTTCCCTTGCTTTTTCAAGCATTTGATCTGAGACGTCAATCAACGTGAAATGCGCATCTGGGTACTTTTCTTTAACAAAAGAAGAAAACAAGCCTGTACCTGCTCCGATATCAAGTATGCGAAGCGGCTTTTTTGAAAAGTGAAGAAGCGAAACGGGAATAGAATAAAAATCCAAAAAACAAGGAATGAGTTTGCGGCGCTGCTCATCATACTGAGAAGCATGAGCATTAAATTTTTCTTTAACGTTATTTTTCATTTTTACAGCTCCTTTATTTGGTAATATTGAGATACATATATCGTATAGAAGTTTGATAGAAAAGAAAATAAACAAAAATAAGCAGTATTGATTCCAGTTTGTTATGAATAGAAAGAGATGGAGAGAAGAAAATGGAGATCAAATGGCTAAAAACATTCATTGTAGCGGCTTCTTATGAAAATTTCAGACAAGCGTCTGAAGATTTATTTTTAACGCAGCCTGCTGTATCAAAGCATATTCAGCGACTGCAGCAAGAATTAGGAGATGAGCTTTTTGAAAAAAAAGGTAAATATATCGCGCTGACTGAGGCAGGACGCTTTTTTTTGCCTCATGCTCAAAAAATGGTGAGAGCATATGAGGAAGGAGTAGGGAATTTTAAGCTATGGAAGCAAGGATATAACCGAAAGTTGACTATATCCGCTGCTCCTCAAATAGCAGCATCAGTTTTGCCGAGTCTAATCAAACAATTTGTAGAGAGATATCCCCATATTGAAGTCACGGTTAATATCACAAATTCGTTTCAAGTGGGAAAAGACATCAGCGACAGAAAATCAGATGTTGGATTAACAAGGATGCTTCCGGGTCAGGCAGACGTTTTTTATGAGTTAATTCATAAAGAAAAAGCAGTCTTAGTCGCCCCGTTTTCTGTAGGAGCACGTACGGAACAGGAGCTGTTATCTTCCTACCGGCTGCTTACGAATAATCATCCTGTTTATTGGGAAGATTTACTCCTTCAACTCAAGGCTTGTTATCCTCACATTCAGCTGCTTCCTGTGACGCAAGTAGAAATTACAAAGCGCTTTATTGAAGAAGGTTTAGGCGTATCTTATTTGCCATTTTCTATGGTGAAAAAGGAAGTTGAAAATCAAACGTTAAGCGTAATTTCACAGCAAAAAATTATTCGGCCTTCTTCACACACGTATATCGTAACAAAAGGCGAAACAGAAGAAATAAAGCAGTTTAAGCACTTTGTAGCTGAGATCTTAACAGAAACGAGCTGAAATGATACCATAAAAAGGAAGGAGAGATGACGATGTATATATTAATCATGCTAGTAGGAGCAGCAGTCGTAGTAGATTTTATTTTAGGAAAAGTGCTTGATAGACCTCGCAGCAAATTTTGGGGAAAATATGAGTATGAAAGTCTAGCTTTAGAACGTTGGGACAAATATGTGATGGTAGCTTTTGTTCTTTTTCTCATATTGGATATGATTTTTATGGTTGTAGAGCCTTATATCGTATCTTTCCTATTCTTAATCGTGAATATTTTGCTGAAAAGTATAGATGAATGGAAATATAAACAAGAAACAAAAGAATACGTAACAAGCTTTGTACAGATGGGATTCTTCTTTACGGCTTTTGTTCTATTAGCCAGCGGAATTGTATAGAAAAAAGAGCTTTACCTATGGCAAAGCTCTTTTTATATTATTTAAAAATATGATCAATGTCTTTAATTTCGGAAGAAGTGAGCTGAACATCTAATGTTTTTAAGTTATCAAGTACTTGTTCAGCGCGTTTTGCCCCTGGAATTAACACATCAATTGAATCACGCGTTAAGTACCAAGCCAGAACAAGATGAGCTACTTCTACGCCTTTTGCGCTAGAGATTTGACGAAGACGCTCTACTTTTTCTAGGTTTTGCTGAAATGCTTCCCCGATAAAATGAGGCATATCTTCGCGCAGGTCATTAAACTTTGTGTTTTTATCGTATTTCCCAGCAAGTAAACCAGCAGCTAGCGGGAAGTACGGAATAAATGAAATGCGGTTTGCAGCCGTATAAGGTAAAATATCGTTTTCTGCTTCTCGCTGAATTAAGTTATATTGGCCTTGCACCACGTCTACATAACCATCTTTATTTGCTTCTTTTAACTGATCTAACGAGAAGTTTGATACGCCAATAGAACGGATCTTACCTTCATCTTTTAATTCTTTTAACGCACCAACCGCTTCGTCTTTTGGTGTGTTTTTGTCTGGGAAATGAATATAATACAAATCGATATAATCTGTTTGAAGGCGTTTTAAGCTATCTTCAACTGACTGTTTTAAAAACGCAGGAGAGTTGTCTAGCAGTACCTCATCTCCAACAATTTTATGTGCTCCTTTTGTGGCGATAACCGCTTCTTCACGATTTCCACGTTCTTTTAGCACTTCGCCAATTAGTTCTTCAGAACGTTTTGGACCATAAATGAACGCTGTATCAAGGAGGTTTATGCCATTATCTAGCGCCTTATGAACAAGGTCTTTGCCGACTTCTTCGTTTAGGTTAGGATATAAGTTATGTCCTCCTACAGCGTTTGTTCCAAGTCCAATAGGATTAACATATAATTCGGATTTTCCAATCTGTACTTTTTCTGCCATGTCTAACGTCCATCTCCTTTTTTATATCTTCTTTTTTACTATAGCAAAATATACCATGAATCAAAAATAGTACGCTCATATGAAAAGCAGCTTTAAAAAAGTATGTGAACTTGAGTTACATGTAAATAAGGAGTATATTCTACAGGGCTCTATTTCAATAGAAGAAATAAAAAAAGAACCTCTTTTAAATAAGAGACTCTCTTTTAGTCATGGTAATATGATAACTTTTTGACAGCTGAAATGTTTCAGCAAGCTGCCTGCGTCCTTGCGCTCCTTGTTCGCGTACATACTCTAATTCGTTTGGTGTAAGAAGCTTCATGCTAATCAGTTTAATAGATTCGTAAGGTAAAGAGAGGCTAGCTGAAACAGAAGGAGACTGAACGCCTAGCAATACACCAATTTCTCCATTTTCATTTACAAAATGAGACGGTACGTCCAAATCAGTAAATTCAATTGAAAGAATATCGTGCTTCATGAATAGTTCTAGCATATTAGGATGAGCGGCAGCATTTTGACTCATTTGATAAAGAAGGTCAAATGCCCAGTGATCCTGGATATCAGATACAGGTCCGCGCAGAGATTCATCATCGCATTCGATATAGAATTCTAAACCTTTTCCTTGCTTTCGGCTCTTTTCTTCGGGGGATTGAAACGGATCGGACAAGCCGTCGCTTGCGAGAATAACCGTCTCTGTTTTTTGAACACGAATAAATGTTTGACGTCCAGATGGCCAAGCAGGCCCGCCAAAAAACATGGGATTTAACAAATGAGTTAATACGTCTCCGTCTACATGTCCAATTGTGTTCCAGTAGTCTTTTCTTTTTGAGATTGATTCCTCAAGAACACGCTCTACTTCTTTTTCATGCTTCTTTTGCTTCCACTTTAAAAATAATGACAAGTATCCCACACCTCTTTACGACTTCATAGTACCCAATATATACCTCATTAAGGGAACTCGTAAACCATTATTTAGTGCATAAAAGTAAATTATTCCTTTAAATTATAAAATCCCCAAATTTTTCTTAAGAAAAATTTGGGGATTTTGTCTTTAATAAATCAGTTGAAAAATCAAATAAGCCACATACACGGCCTGTGCGAAAAATAAAAAACCCCAAAAGCGTGCTGAAAGATGGGTAAGCTGCTTTAAACTCGTAGCGTCACCTGCATCGTGTGGATATTTGATGCTTAACACAAAAATAATAAAGGCAGAAAATAGAGATTCTACAAGTAACAGCGCACCAACAAACATCATGCTGTAGCGCGTAAGCTGTGGGTCTTGTAAATAATAAATACCTCCGAGGATCAAACCGATAGAAAAAAGCCATACAATTCCGTATCCGTTACGTACCCAAAGCAGTAAATTAATAACAACAACACTTCCTAACCCATAAAAAAGCCAGTCGTAGTGATGGTGAACGAGCAGGTAGAAAAACAAATAAGCCATTGCTGAGCTGGACGGGTAGCCGGCTAAAGCAATAATGACGCGCGGCAGCCATCCACGGGATCCCGCGTAGGTGGCAGTCACAGCTACGCCTTCATTATTGGTATACAGCTCAATGCGATTGACGCCTTTTCCGACAATAAGCCCCATTAACGCGTGGCCATCTTCATGAAACATCGTATTTAAATTTGAAAAATAACGTCCAATATGCCGAAGCAGCTGATTAATGCTAGGAGCAAATGAACCTATAAATGGAATGCCTCTTGTTAGCACAAAAGCTAATAAAATAAATAAGAAAAGCGTAGTAGATTGTTCCATCGCGATAGTCCTTTTCGTAAAATGATATGTTTCTACTTTACTCGCAAACGTGCTAAAAGGGAAATAAAACGGCTAGTTTCTCTAGGAAAAGAGAAGCTGGGAAATTTACATAATATTAATGTTAACAGACCTGACACATTCATTGACCGGCTTATTCCAAATTTTATATTCTAAACAGATATAAGAAACGAGGAGATGGTTGAATGAAAGATACGTGGAACGCATTTGTAGACAGTGATCTTTACGTACCTCCAACGGGAACGGGAATGTTAAATAACTTGAGTTTTGCGTTAAAAGACGTATTTGATGTACAAGGACATATATCAAGTGCGGGAAATCCAGATTGGCTCGCCACGCATCAGCCTGCAAGTGAACATGCAGACGTAGTAGCTGCTCTTTTAAAAGAAGGAGCTGCGCTAAAGGGAGTTACGCATACTGACGAGCTTATGTACGGATTAAATGGAGAAAACGCGCATTACGGAACACCGGTAAACCCAAAAAGCGCAGATCGAATTCCGGGAGGTTCTTCAAGCGGATCAGCGGTTGCTGTCGCAGCGGGAATAACTGATTTTGCGATTGGAACAGATACGGGAGGATCGGTTCGAATTCCTTCAAGCTACTGCGGTATTTTCGGGTATCGTCCTTCTCACGGACGCATTTCTACAAACGGTCTGATTCCACTGGCTCCTAGCTTTGATACAGTTGGTGTAATGGCTAGAGACGGCCACACTCTGCAAAAAGTAGGAGCGGTTTTATTGAATTCAGCGTCGCGTGCTAATGGATTTACACGGCTGTATGTACCAACAGATGTAATGGAACTCGTGGATGAACAAAGCATGCGAGCTCTTGCGCCGTCTATCAACCACGTAATGGAGTCTTTCTCTACTATAGAAGAGATAGCGATTGCCCCTCAGGGTTTTTCTACATATATGGAAACCTTCCGTTTGCTGCAAGGAAAAGAAATCTGGCAAACGCACGGAGAGTGGATTCAAAAAGAAAATCCAACCTTTGGAGAAGACATCGGAAGCCGCTTTCAATGGGCCAGCACTCTTACATTATTAAATATGAATTATATAGAAGAAAAGCGTCGTGAACTTCGCTATTTTATGTACTCACAGCTTGGAGAAGAAGGAATATTAGTACTTCCTACAGCTCCAGGACCCGCGCCTGTAAAAGATGCAAAAGGACCGGAATTAGAAAACAGAAGATTGCGAACACTTCAAATGACGTGTATTGCCGGCCTGAGCGGTCTTCCCCAAGTTACGATACCTGCAGGAGAACTAGACGGTTTGCCAGTCGGTTTATCTTTTATTGCAGGATACAGCCAAGATGAAAAATTATTAAATTGGGTAAAAGAAAACAGCGGTCGTATCATTCAAGCATCGGTAAGGAGCGTATCATGAAGTTAGTAAATATAATAGAGCAAGGGAAAGAACAAGCAGCTATTTTAGATAATGACAGCATTATGCTTATAGAAGACATCAATACTAAATATTTAACAAACTGGTCTACAACAATTTGGGATCTTATTCAATATAAAGAACTTCGCCACCTTGAAACATGGTACGCCCATAATAAATTTGGTATGAACAGCTCTTTTCCCGTACTGCACTTGCAGGGCAGAAAAACAGCTCCTATCATTAGTAATCCGTCGAAATTATTAGGCATTGGATTTAATTATGCGGCTTCTGAAGAAAAACTAAAAGACTACGACCGTGCCATTGATCCAGTTAGTTTTTTAAAACCCGCAACCGCCATTATTGGACCAGATGACAGCATTCGTATTCCAAAGCAGTCCTACAAAACAACGGCTGAAGCGGAACTAGCGGTGGTAATCGGCGAAACGTGTAAGGATATAGAGCCAGATGAAGCCATAAACGTAATTGCTGGTTATACGTCAGCAATTGACGTAACCGCAGCTGATATTCATGCGGCGAATCATCGTTACTTAATGCGAGCGAAAAGCTTTGATACATTTTGCAGTATAGGCTCAGAATTTATCACAAAAGAAAGTATATCAAACGTAAAATCACTTCAAGTGCGCACATTGCTAAATGGAGACATGCAGCATGAAAATACAGTGTCTAATATGATTTACGACATCGCATACTGTGTTTCATTTTTCTCAAAAGTCATGACGCTGCATCCAGGTGACATCATCCTCACCGGAACGCCGGGACCGGCTGTTATTGAAGACGGGGACTGTATTGAATGTCATATTGAAGGGATGCTTCCATTAAAAAATAAAGTAAAAGATATGAAGAAAGTGCCTCAGCAAATCTAAGAAGAAAACCCGTTGCCTACACGCACGGGTTTTTGAGCAGAAACGAATATCTTCACACTCAGTTCACAATTAGTAGATATACTAATTAAAAGAGACAGCTGCGGTATCATATACTGAAAAATGAAATATTTACAAATGGAAAAGAAACGGGTACGATATCTGTAGCGACACTTAATAAAAAGGAGCTGACTGACAGTATGATTTTAGTCATCGGAGGAGCAGGCTATATCGGAAGCCACCTAGTAAAAGAATTAGTGAAAACAAATGAAGTTGTGGTACTTGATAATCTATCAACGGGTCATCGCTGGGCAATCGATGAGAAAGCGGTATTCGTAGAAGGAAATCTAGGTAATGAGAAAGATTTAGAAAGCGTATTCACAAATCATAAAATTGATGCTGTCATGCATTTTGCTGCTAATAGTTTAGTAGGGGAGTCAGTAACAGATCCTCTTAAATATTATCAAAACAACGTAGCTGCGACGTTAACCCTTTTACAAACGATGATGAAGCACAATGTGAAAAAGTTTATTTTTTCGTCTACTGCTGCTACATATGGGATCCCTTCTGTAGATATCATTACAGAAGATACGGCAACAAACCCAATTAATCCGTACGGACGTTCAAAGTTAATGATTGAACAGATTTTAGCTGACTTTGCAAGTGCTTACGATATGGAATATGTGGTGCTTCGTTACTTCAACGCAGCGGGTGCTTACGAAACAGCGGAAATTGGCGAGTGCCATGATCCTGAAACGCACTTAATTCCAATCATTCTTCAGCACCTGCTTGGTGAACGTGAAAACATCTCTGTATTCGGCTCAGACTACGATACTGAAGACGGAACGTGCATCCGTGACTACATTCATGTAACGGACCTAGCAAATGCTCACATTTCAGCGCTTCAAGCACTGTTAGACGGCACGAAGAAAACAGCAACGTACAATCTTGGAAACGGCCTTGGTTACTCTGTAAAAGAAGTGATCGAAACGTGTGAAAAAGTAACGGGTAAAAAAGCGAATGTTGTAATGGCAGACCGCCGCGCTGGAGATCCGGCACGCCTAGTTGCATCTTCTGATAAAATTCACGAAGAATTAGGCTGGGAAGCGCAAATTTCATTAGAAAAAATTATCGCATCAGCTTGGAACTGGCATCAAAACAGCGCAAAAGTAACAAATTAATAAAAAGTGCCTCTTTTCTTTTTGAAAGGGGCTTTTTTATTAGAATTAAACTGATTTATGTTCTAAATAATCATTTTTAAAATCCAGTGTTTTAGCCCACAGACAAGCCTTCTCCTTTTCGGACATTTTCCCTAAACAAGCACGACTTTTGTTCTTTTCCATATGATGTAGGTAAATATACCATTCAAAACTATCCCCGTTTATAAAATAGTCCGCAAGGAGGTTATGATATGTATTACTGTGTAAGATGCTCCAAATTTCATGACGAACAGGAAAAAGAAAACATCTTTCAAAATGGTTTTTACATTGATCCCTATTTGCTTCAAAAAGTTCATCTGGGCATGTGCGTACACAAATCCCCATCAATCAAACAAATGAGAGCCGTAGAACGATTCGAAACGAAAAAGATGTAGAATTCACATTCACCAATAAGAAGCTAGATCTAATCAGGTCTAGTTTTTTCAGTGAATAACAGCTTTCTTCAGCTATCTTTCATGTAATATTAAGATAAATTTAAGACAAGCCCGCTATACTAGTTAGTAGACGTATACATAGGATATGGTACGTTAAGAAATTGAAACAGCAGTCCGTTTTATAAACTAGAAAGGATGGCGTCAAATGATTTCTGAAAAACGATCTCTTTTGTTGAAAGAACAAGCAAAGCTTCTCGCATTAAAAGAATATAAAGGCATTATCAAATCCATATCGCTGAGTAAAATACTCACTCTTCCTATTTATATAGTAGACATCCTTACGTTAAACGGAGAAGAGCATAAAGTAAAAATTAACGCCCAAACCGGCAGTATTTTGAAAGAAAAAACGATTCCTTTAACTAAAAGCCGTGCAAAAGCATACGCGTTAAGACAGCATAAAGGCATTATTGAATCGGTTGTTCTTGCTAACAAGCAGTACGAAATTGTGATTCTTGGACTTGATGGAAAAACCCACAGCGTAAAGATTGATGCTGAAATTGATGTGCTGGCACAAGAAGAGCGAAGCGTTCAGTAAATGGTCTATATTATGTAATCAACCTCACTTTTTTGAAAGTGGGGTTTTCTTTATTGAGAGAAATCATTAATAAAGTAAGAAACGATTATTTATTTAAAAGAAAGGGTAAGTGATAGTAAAAAATAACCACTTCCTAATTATGGTTCTTTGATTCGTTCTGCTTATGATTCTCCCATTATAAGTATGATAGTATCGAACATGTATAAAACATAGGTTATAACATAACTAAAAGGGTGTGCGACAATGAAAAAACGTACGAAGACCATTATTGCAGTCATTGCAGGAGCTGCTATTTTAATAGGAGGAATATGGATGATAAACGAAAGCCGATACCCAAACGTCCCTGCTTTTGATGATCACTTTACGCGTGAATTCTTAAACAAAGATAAAAAAGTGGATGACGGGTTTTATGAATTTAAGTCGAAGACCGGGCAGTATACGATGTGGTTTCCGGAGGAGTATCAATTAATACATGAGGATGCATCAGATTATGTTAAAGACGATACATATTATGAATTTTGGAAAGCCTCGAATAATAACAATGAAGGACATAAAGGATATATTAACATTGAGTTGTCTGAGAAAAATCCCGATAAAGAAAAGGTCTATGTAGAAAGCTTATTTAAGAAACGTTTTCATAGTACTAGCCCTCAAAAATTACAGACAGATACAACAAGAATTTATTATGACAGAGCGTACATATATTTTAAAGGAACAGATAAAAGGGTAATTACGGACTTTAATAGACATATTCCAACTACGTATGCTGGTTATATTGCAGACAAGAACTCCGAGCGTGTAATTGAATTTTATTTTGATAGTACAGATGATCATCTTTCTAAAAAGTCAGCAGAAGAACGAGATGAATGGATTATAAATATATTAAAGAGCATTACTTTTAATAAGGATGAACACAATGGCTAATCATTCTGTTTTAAATAATAGTTTAAGAAATAAGTTAACACAACTTGAATATAAGGATTTATCAGGAAAAGAGAAAGAAATAAAAAAAATCTATGAAGAAACAATGGGGAAGAACCGCCGAATTTTGAGATTTATAGCAGTACGGACATGAAAATTGGAAAAAAGTCTGGTTTCGATGGAGCTGCTATTCATTTTTATGATAAAAAGCACCATATTAATGAAATATATTATATCTTTAGAGGAACAGAACCATCCAAAGATTTTGGTGATGTGGTTTATGATGCATTAGGTATTGGAGCAGGAAAAAGTAACAAGCAAATTAACGATGCTTTAGAGATGTACAATGAAGTAGAAAAAAAGGTGGAAGGTTCAGATATTGAAATTAAAAGGTATGGAGATGGTCATTCTCTAGGTGGTCACCTTATAGTTACATTAGGTCTGTTAACTAAAAACTTTGTGAACATAAGAGGGTTGAATGATGCTCCTGTAAATGTTAAACAGCTCAAAGACCTTGATAAAGACTTCTTAGAATATATAAATCGAAAAAGAGGAGCAAGCAGACGTTTATCTTCAAATGACCTCATATCTCTAGCTAATACTTATTATGAAAAAGAAGCAAAAAGAATTAGCCATACCTGGGTAAAAGGCGAGCCCATGCATGCTCAATCCTTTCCAAACAGCTGGTATGCAGGTAGCAAAGTGACGATGCTTGGAGATTTAGATACAGAAGAAATGATTAACATTGGAAAATATCCTTTTCAAAAAGAAGCAAAATGGAATCCAGTGTATATGATAGACCAATTTCGCTATAATCTTGGAGTGAAAACGATACTAGGTGGCTTAGGCTTTGTTAATGATCATGTAAAACAGGAAACGTTACTCGACCTTCCTAATAAGAGTGAGCAATACCTTGAGCATATAAAAAAGTATCCTTTTCTCCATTTAGGTGAGATAAAAGCTGGAGTTGCTCTAGGCGCAGCAGGTGGAGTTAATTTACTAACTAGTCCCGGGGGGTTCTCACAGGTTTATAAAGGAATATCTCAAAGGGACCAAGCAAAACTGCACGGAATTAATTACGTCGTCAAATACACAGAAGCTAATACTATGAAGACATATTATCAGGTTTTTGATTCAGGATCTCAGGAAGAAATCTTGCTAGATTATGAACAAATGAAGAAGTTTGTTTATTACTGTGCTAATGCCATTAAAGACAAAGAAGCAAACTTAAATGCACTAAAGCAGTATTTACATAGTGAAATTAACGAAGTCTTCGAAGCTAAGAAGAAAAAGTTAAAAATGAAAATATCCAGAGAAGAAGCTTCTCCCCAGTCATTTATGGAAAAGGCAGATAAAGACGGAGCTACTCTCGCTTGGTTTGGACAAAAGCGTGTGGCTGAAAAAGTGACGTTTGACAAAACGTTTGATCCGCTAGACGATAGTGTATTTACCCCTGTTGAAGAGATTATTTCTTCTATTCAAGAGGAAGTTACATACTATCAAAAGTTTCTTGAAGCGTTCTTCCAAAATTTCGAGAAGATGATGGAAGCAGACGAATCGGTAGCTTCAGATATTAAAAGTATGAAAAAAGTAGTAGGGGGGATTTAATTGTTTGATTTTGATTTTACACACACAGGAACAACGAGCGGTAAATACACGTTTAAATTTGATGGTGATGACTTCAAAGACGAGCAGGCAAAAAGGATTAAAGAGTTAATTAAAGAGTTAATTAAAAAGGATCAAGAAGTGAATGAAAAGCTTTGGCATGCTAAAAGCTATTTAGAAAACCAAACGGGTGAGTTTGCGGATGCTGTTAAAAGTAAATTAGAAGCAGCTGAGCGGGGATATACGCTAAGGGCTCAGCAGTATGATACTGGAGCATTTCAGCATATTATGAGTTTTATGCATTCTGTTAAAGATATGCATAAGAGAGAGTACGAAATTCGATATAAAGAATCAATGGATGAAAGTGAATTAACATAAGGGATACTTCTATTCCTCAGACAGTGGTCTGAGGGATTTTTATATGTTGAACAATTTACATTAAGTCCCGTTTATTTCAAAAGAATAATAAAGGGAGTGTATGACAATAAAAAAACGTACGAAGACCCTTCCCGCAATCATTACAGGAGTTGCTATTTTAATAGGTGGAATATGGATGATAAACGAAAGCCGCTATCCAAATGTCCCAGCTTTTGATGATCACTTTACACGTAAGTTCTTGAACAAAGATAAAAAAGTAGGCGACGGATTTTATGAATTTAAATCAAAGACGGGGCAGTATACGATGTGGTTTCCGGAAGGATATAGACTACTGAGTGAAAATGGAGATTACGCTAGAGATAATAAAGACTTTGAACAATGGGGAGCTATTCCCTCAAGTGAAAACAAAGTGTATTTATTTAAGAGAAGGTTTGGATTAAGTATTCCTAATAAGATTGAAAACTCACAGACGAGGGTTTACTACCAATCAGCTTATATTTATTTCAAAGGAACAGAAAAGCGTGTAATAGTAGATAAAAAGAAACATATTCCTAATGCATACTTGGCATATGTAGCAGATAAGAGTTCTAATAAAGTATTACAGATTTCTTTCGATAGTAGTGATAAATATAAAAGCGGTGATGAAGATAAAAAGAAAGAATGGTTTTTAAAAATTCTAGAAAATATTCATTTTAAAGATGAAAAATAGTAGAGAATTTATAGAGAAGAAGAGGTAACAAATTAGATGAAGAAAGTTATAGGATTTGCTTTAGCTGTAGGTACAATATTTCTTTGTAATGCTTTGTATGGGCTGGTATCTTTGGTTTTCCAACTAGCATCTATTTATCAATATTAGCAATTTGTCTATGATTACAAACTAACGATAAGAGATTATTGCGCTAAGTATCTGGTAAACGTAGATTTTATGTATATAGGTGCTTCTAGCGGTTGATTGGAGGGCAAGGCGAAGACTCCTGCGGGAAAAGCGGAAGTGGTGAGACCCCGCAGGAGCGTAAGCGACGAGGAGGCTCAGCGCCCGCCCGCGGAAAGCGAAGCCATGCACGGAAATCAACCGCGGTGTAACAAGTAGTCCAGCTCCTTTATCCAATTTGTTTGTTTTAGATGAGAGTGAGTCCGCTCTTTTTTGAAACATCCTTTACAGCCTGTCTATCAAAAGCATAAAAGCCTCTAAAACACTTCTTTGTTGCTATCATAAGCCCCCAGCAAGTCTCAAAACACCTAAATCGCCTAATGGAATCTCTTACTTTTAATGGACAATTATCTGTTTTTAGGATATATTTTTATAAGTTTAGGTTATGGAAGAAATAGTATATTGAAAACGAAAGGTGATTAAACGAAAGAATGGATGCTCATGTGTTAAAGGAACTGACGTATGAAGACTTTCAGTTTGTATATCAGCCTATTTATGCGTTGAATTCGTGGGAGACGCTTGGTTTTGAGGCTTTGCTGCGCACGGCTTTCGCAAAAGGGCAGATTGAAGAGTTGTTTTCACTGGCAAGACGCCATAATTATTTGTACAAGCTTGATACGATGGCAATTGAAGGAGCGATCAAGCACTTTCCGTTTGATGTGTTGAAATCAGAGGATGTATTTATCAATGTGTTTCCATCTACTCTTCTCCATCCCCATTTTCAACTATTTTTAACGTATCTGTTGAACACCTATAAAAACGCCAAGCATCGCATTGTATGGGAGTTAAATGAAACGCTTCATGAAAAGATTTTATGGGAATCGCCTGCTCTTTTTGCCCGAGTAATGAGTTTGAAAGAGGCCGGTTTCAAAATTGCGATTGATGATTTTGGAGCAGGGGCTGCAGCGATGAGACAAGTGAGCATGTACGAACCTCACTATATGAAGCTGGATCGAAGCTATGCTGAAGGGCTAGCTGACTGCAAGCAAAAGAAAGATCTGATTGATTTGCTTGTTAACTATTATCCGCATACGAATCTCATTTTAGAAGGCGTTGAACGAGATAAAGATTTAGCCGCAGCGATTTCGTTAAACCTACATGCTGCTCAGGGCTATTTACTGGGCACGCCGCAGTCGATCTCTTCCTACTTAACTTATAATAAGTACCGCAGTTTATTCAGACGAGAAAGGCTGCTGAACTCTTAAACCATACACTTCACTAAATAGATAATTTATCGTAATATGAGAACGGGTAATTAGACTTATATGCAACGCAGATGTCTTGAATTTTTATAAAATTATGTGATTTTGTGCGATTGTTAAAATATTTTAAGGGATAAAGAAGATGTGTTGGCTTGGTAGAATGAGTAAATTGCATATCAAAACAAGACGTTTAGTGAAATTCCAAAGGCAGATGGAGGATATTTAGTATGTATAGTGAAGGGGTATTCCAATTTTATTTTATGAATATGCCGCAGCCTGTTATTTTAATTCAGCAAGAAAAACATCAGCTATATTATAAAGAATGTAACAAAGCAGCTCAGCAATTCTTTGACAAAATGGAAGACAAGATAATCAATAAAGAAGAAAATCTGCTTTTTTACACACTTTGTGAAAAAGCTATTGCCACGAAAGAACCGATTCAATATCAATACATACAGCTTTTTCAGCCCGACCGGCATGCATATGAAGTAACATTTACCCCTCTTTTTAATCAAGCGACAACCCCTTCACATGTCCTTGTCATGGCTCAAGAAATTCATTATAAAAAAACGCAGGAAGAGAGCACGCGCTTACTCGATGCGTTTTTAGAAAATACGGTAGACGCCATTTTAATTGCTGATTGTGATGAGAAGGTCTTAGCAGTCAATGGTGCATTTGAAAAGCTATTTCAGTGGAGAAAAGAAGAAGTTATAGGAAAAAGCCGTCAAGAGATGAACATCGTGTCAAAGAAAGAGGAAAAAGAAAACCTTAAATTAATAGCAGAATTAAAAAATGGCAAGACGCTGCCTCCTTATGAAACAGTCAGGTACACAAAAAGCGGCGAAAGCGTGTGTGTCTCTGTCAGCTGTTCACCGATTTATGACTATCAAAATCAACTGGTCGCCTATTCGGTGATTTACCGAGATATCACAGCTATTAAAAGATTAGAATTGGAGCTCATAAAAAGCAAACAGTGGTACAAATCGCTATTTACAAACCACCACCACGCGGTTTGTATGCTGAATTTGGACGGCACGATTTTAAATATCAACAGCGCATTCTTAGAAACGCTGCAGCTTTCTGCAAGCGATGTGCTGCATCAAAATTACCGAGATATTGCTAAAAGAATGGGAGCCTGTAATTACAAGTCTTGGAATGTATATGAAGAAATTAGCTATAGTACAGAACTAACATTCCGCAGAAGCCAACATTCTATACAACACGTGTATATTACCACCATTCCTGTTAAAGTAAATAATCAAACGGTTGGGGCTTATGCAATCTTACACGATATTACGCCTCAAAAAGAAGCAGAAGAACAGCTGGCTTATACGCTGAAAGAACTTGAAAATATAAAATATGCGCTTGATGAATCAGCTAGCGTTATGATTATAAATGCAGGTGGAATTATTACCTATGTAAATGATATGTATGTACAGTATTCAGGTTATGAAAAAGAAGATTTATTAGGGAAGTATTATCGAGATGAAGAGCTTCATCATGACCACCATGAGCTGCTTGAAACAATAAAAAGCGGAAAAGTATGGCGAGGGCAGCTTGAAATGGAGACGAAGCATCATCAGTCATACTGGGTATCGAAAACAATTGTGCCGTTAAAAGATATAGACGGAAATATTACTCATTATGTATCCATTCACAATGATATTACTGAACAAAAAGCGCTAGAAAATAAACTTCATTTTGAAGCCACTCACGATAGTTTAACAGGTCTTCCCAACCGGGCGATGTTATTAAAAGAGTTAAACAAAGTAATTGAAAATGGGCAGCGGAAAAGCGATGAGTTTTTTGCGCTTTTGTTTCTCGACTGTGATAATTTTAAGCAGATTAACGATGAATATGGCCATCATATAGGCGACGAATTTCTAAAAGCATACACGAAGAGATTAAAAAGCTGTGTACGGAAAGGCGATCGCATCTATCGGTTGGGCGGAGACGAGTTTATCATTATTTTAAACGTAACAAATGGACGGGAAATTGAACAAATTGCTGGGCGGATTCATGTATCTCTTCAGCAAAGCTGGAACGTACGGGGCTATTGTTTGCGCACAACAACTACCATCGGCGTCTCTATTTATCCAGAGGACGGGGAGTCAGCCGCTTTATTATTAAAAAATGCAGATGATGCGCTATACAAAGGAAAAAGAGAAGGGAAAAATAATTATATCCTCTATCAAACGTAAAAAAAGCCTCACTGGAGGCTTTTTTATTTTATCCATGTTTTTGCCCACTTACTGACGGGCCCTAAGATCATACCAAGCTCTGATCCTTTTTTAGTTAAGATATATTCAATGCGAACAGGACGTTCAGGAATAACGTGCCGGATCACAATTCCTTCTTCTTCCAGCTCTTTCATTCGTTCGGTTAACATTCGTTTACTTAAAGAAGGAATGCTGCTGTGAATTTCACTAAAGCGTTTAGGTCCGCTCATAAGGACATAAATAATTAATCCATTCCATCTTTTTCCTATTATATCGAATGTTTTCCACACTTTTGGACATAAATCATCAAAATCATTCATTGATGTCACCTGCTTTATTGTATATAGGATATTAAAAGTAACCACTGTAATGTTATTATATACTAACATTTGGATAATGAAAAGGCTATCTTTTTTTATTTTCAAAACTTTCAGTAGCTTGGAAACGCTGTATTGTAAAGTATTCAAAAAAAGTCACAAAATCGACATATTATTGTTGACGTATCAAGAAAAAAGGTCTAAGATTGGTTACATAAAGTTACCTAGTTAAATAAAAGGTACTTTAAATTTACAATTACATCAAGAGTTTGAGAAAGAAGGTTAGTATCAAATGGATATCCTTTTGGCTATTCTTCCTGCGATTTTCTGGGGAAGTATTGTCCTGTTCAACGTTAAATTGGGCGGAGGTCCTTACAGTCAAACGCTTGGGACTACAATTGGTGCGCTGATCTTTTCAGCCGTTATTTACTTCGTAGTTCATCCCGTATTGACGCCGCTTATTTTTATTGTCGGAATCGTTTCAGGATTATTTTGGGCAGTTGGGCAAAGTAATCAGTTGAAAACGATTGATTATATTGGTGTTTCAAAAACCATGCCAATTTCAACTGGTATGCAGCTTGTGACGACATCATTGTTTGGTGTTATCGTATTTCACGAGTGGTCAACAACAACAACCGTTATTTTAGGCGTGTTAGCTCTTATTTTCATTGTTATTGGTATCGTGCTAACATCACTAGAAAGCGAAAAAAACCCAGAGCAATCTGGACAATTCAAAAAAGGGATTATTACCCTTATTATTTCAACAATTGGATACTTAGTGTATGTAGTTGTCGCTCGTTTATTTAATGTAGACGGATGGTCGGCGCTATTCCCACAAGCTATTGGTATGTTAATTGGTGGACTTATACTTACTTATAAACACAAACCGTTTAATAAATACGCAATTCGCAACATTATTCCAGGGCTGATTTGGGCAGCTGGTAACATGTTCTTATTTATTTCTCAACCTAAAGTAGGGGTTGCAACAAGCTTCTCATTATCACAAATGGGAATTGTTATTTCAACGCTTGGCGGTATCTTCTTACTTGGAGAAAAGAAAACAAAGCGTCAGCTTATTTCAATTACGATTGGTATTGTGCTCATCATTTTAGGTGGCGTATTCCTCGGAATGGCTAAAAGTTAACGTTTACGTAAAAGTTAATGATAGTATGTATGAATAAATGAAAACACTAGGAGGATTTTATTATGTATACAGATTTAAAAGATAAAGTAGTTGTAATTACAGGTGGATCAACAGGTTTAGGACGCGCAATGGCTGTTCGTTTCGGTCAAGAAGAAGCAAAAGTTGTTATTAACTATTACAACAATGAAGAAGAAGCTTTAGATGCGAAAAAAGAAGTAGAAGAAGCAGGCGGACAAGCAATCATCGTTCAAGGCGACGTAACAAAAGAAGAAGACGTTGTAAATCTTGTTCAAACAGCTATTAAAGAATTTGGTACATTAGACGTTATGATTAATAATGCTGGTGTTGAAAACCCAGTTCCTTCTCATGAGCTATCTCTAGATAACTGGAACAAAGTTATTGATACAAACTTAACAGGTGCATTCTTAGGAAGCCGTGAAGCAATTAAATATTTCGTTGAAAACGACATTAAAGGAAATGTTATCAACATGTCTAGCGTTCACGAAATGATTCCTTGGCCATTATTTGTTCACTATGCAGCAAGTAAAGGCGGTATGAAACTAATGACGGAAACATTGGCTCTTGAATATGCGCCAAAAGGTATCCGCGTAAATAACATTGGACCAGGTGCGATGAACACACCAATTAACGCAGAGAAATTTGCAGATCCAGAACAACGTGCAGACGTAGAAAGCATGATTCCAATGGGTTACATCGGTAAACCAGAAGAAGTAGCAGCAGTTGCAGCATTCTTAGCATCATCACAAGCAAGCTATGTAACAGGTATTACATTATTTGCTGATGGTGGTATGACGAAATACCCTTCTTTCCAAGCAGGAAGAGGCTAATAGTTTTTAATCAATGTAGAAAAAAGAGACATGGCAAAAGCGCCATGTCTCTTTTTTCTATACCTAAGCGAATGACACCCCCCTTGCGGAGTTGGTGGCATTCCGCTAGGTAGAACCTTTTAAGAACTTTTTAAACCCTTCTTAATACAAAAGATTTTTGGGAACATTCAAGGGAGTTTTTTTGGCTCCCTTATAAGTGTATGGTATTAGCCAGCCATTTTTTTATCAGACGAAGGCTGGTTTTTGTCTTTTAGTTTGCTGAAGATAAAGGCTAGCACTGAGCCTGAGATGTTGTGCCAGACGCTGAAGATGGCGCTTGGGACAGCGGCTAGCGGCGAAAAGTGAGTGGAAGCAATGGTGACGCCGAGCCCTGAGTTTTGCATACCAACTTCCATTGCCACTGCTTTTTGTTTGGCTAGATCCATTCCGCATAAGCGGGCAAAGAAGAAGCCGATTGTGAAACCAAGAATGTTGTGAAGAACAACTACGGCAAAAATGATACCGCCTGTTTTAGCAAGCTGGGCTTGGCTTCCTGCCACAACGGCAGATACAATCAAGACAATCGCGACTACTGAAACAAGGGGAAGAGCTTTGGAACTTGCTTCTGCAGCTTTTCCAAAAAACTTTTTGATTGTAAATCCAAGAGCAAGCGGAATGATGACAACTTGTATAATGGAAATAATAAGAGACATGATATCAATATCGACCCACTTGCTTGCAAATAATAAAATGAGAAGCGGTGTAACAATCGGTGCTAAAATGGTTGAAACAGAAGCGATAGCAACTGCGAGCGCAACGTTTCCTCGAGCCAAAAAGACCATTACGTTTGATGATGTGCCGCTTGGACAGCAGCCTACTAAAATAACGCCCACTGCTATTTCTTTTGGTAAATCTAAACCAATCGCCAAACCGAATGCGAGAAGCGGCATAATGATAAAATGTCCCACCACGCCTAGTGCTACTTCTTTCGGTCTTCGAAACACTTCACTGAAATCAGACGCTGACAGCGTTAATCCCATTCCAAACATGACAATTCCTAAGAGCGGAACGATGTACTTTCCAATCCATACAAAATGCTCTGGGAATGAGTAGGCAATAACGGAAATTAGAATAACCCAAAGCGTAAATGTTTTTCCTGCAAATGTACTGATTTTCTCTATTGTTTTCATCTGTACGATACCTCCTGCGAACTATAAGAAGAAATTATACTATTTATTCAGAAAAATGAAAACAGTATTTTTGTAAAATAGTACAGAATATTTTATCTTTTAGAGATTATTTCAGTTTAAATGCAAGCATTCCTTC
This sequence comes from Priestia sp. YIM B13490, assembly GCF_042787735.1. Classification (NCBI taxonomy): domain Bacteria; kingdom Bacillati; phylum Bacillota; class Bacilli; order Caryophanales; family Bacillaceae; genus Priestia; species Priestia sp. YIM B13490. Next base: position 495,394 of record NZ_JBHZOT010000002.1, on the reverse strand, counting down.
ATTGAATACACGGAATATGTGGTAATATAAAGAAGTTAGTTTTAGAAAGTCGGAGGAGTTTAGTCATGAAATTTATCTATATTTTGTCTGTCCTTCCGTTCGTAGGCATATTAGGTTTTCTCCCTTTTGTTAATCGAGTGACTCCGTTTGTTCTCGGTATGCCGTTCAATATGTTTTGGATGGTGATATGGGTGGTGCTTACGTCCATTATTTTAGGGGTTATGTACAAGCTTGATCCCAGAAATCGGGAAGGGGAAGAAGAATGAATAGTGCACTTATTATTATTTTACTATTTTTAGTGGCAGCTATTTTTCTTGGCATACGATCAACCAAAGGCAAGGATATGAACTTGGAGCAGTGGACGGTAGGCGGACGCGGTTTCGGGGCTGTTTTAGTGTTTGTGCTGATGGCCGGAGAAATCTACACAACGTTTTCGTTTCTAGGCGGAAGCGGATGGGCTTATGGAAAAGGAGCTCCTGCACTTTATGTGTTAATTTATATTAGCTTATCATATGTCTTATCATACTGGCTTCTTCCTGTTATTTGGAAGTATGCAAGAGATCATAAGCTCGTCTCGCAGCCTGATTTTTTTGTAAGCAAATATAAAAGCCCTTACCTTGGTGTGCTTGTAGCTGCTGTAGGAGTGATTGCTGTCATTCCTGTTATTGTTGTGCAGTTAAAAGGATTGGGGATTATTGTATCACAAGCATCATACGGTGCCATTTCAATGCCGGCAGCCATTTGGATGGGAGCTATCAGTTTAACGCTGTATGTTATGATATCCGGTATCCACGGTTCTGCATGGACGGCCGTTATTAAAGACATTATGATGCTTGCTGTGATTGGATTTTTAGGCATTTATTTACCTTTTCATTATTACGGAGGATACGGTCCGATGTTTGAAGCGGTGAATACAGCGAAGCCAGGGTTTTTAAAGTTTCCTGAGCAAGGATTAAGCGTCTCGTGGTTTATTTCGACCGTTATTTTACTAGTACTTGGTTTTTATATGTGGCCGCAGGTTTTTAGTTCAAGCTATACAGCGAAAAATGCAAAGGTATTTCGTAAAAATGCAATCATTAGTCCTCTTTATACGCTGATGCTGCTCTTTGTATTTTTTGTTGGATTTGCAGCTATTTTAAAAGTTCCTGGTTTAAGCGGAGGAGACGTGGATCTTGCGCTATTACGGATCTCAATTCAAACCTTTGATCCTTGGTTTATTGGAATTATAGGAGGAGCGGGTTTGCTGACAGCGCTTGTGCCGGGATCGATGCTGTTAATGAGTGCGTCAACGCTGCTGGCGAAAAACATATACAAACCGTTTGCGCCTCAGGCAAGCGAAGCGCGTATTGCTCGTTTAGCGAAAAGCTTTGTACCGGTTGTGGCTCTCATTTCCGTTTACTTTACCCTAAACGGAGGAACGACGCTGTCAACAATTATTTTAATGGGCTATAGTCTAATGACACAGCTGTTTCCATCTCTGCTTTTCAGCTTGAAGAAAAATAACTTTGTAACGAAACAAGGAGCAGCGTGGGGGATTGTTGCTGGAATTATTGTAGTAGCCTATATTACAATCAGCGGATCTACTATTGGTACGTTATTTCCATCACTGCCTCAGCAAATGAAGGATATCAATGTCGGATTTATTGCGCTGCTTGTCAACTTTATCGTAATGTGGGCAGTCAGTATGCTCACAAAGCACAACGAGGCTGGGACAAAAGTATGTTAGACGAAGTGAAAAACGAACCATTGATCAACACGTTTGATTAGTGGTTCGTTTTTTTTGTTAGGGTCAACGTTAGACCCTTCTAGCAGTTGATTGGAGGGCAAGACGAAGACTCCCGCGGAAAGCGAAGTCTTGCGCGGAAATCAACTGCGGTGTCACAAGCGGTTCAGCTCATGTCATTATGTCTCAGCCTCGTTTTTTCTAATCAAACAGTAAAGAGCCAAAGGAATAGGACCATCCTTTGGCTCTTTACGTGGCTTTTAACCGGTAATTTGTAAAATTTCCTACATCAACTGATTTACGCTAAAGCGGGAACTCGGTCGTTATAGTAAATAACTTCCGATAGGATCTTACACCCTTTAATCTCCTGAAACGTCTTTTTCGCCTCTACCTCTGATTCAAATTCAAACATAGTCGGACTTTGGTTTTTCGAGTAAACGGTAATGATCCACATTGTAAAATAAGCTCCCCCTATAAAATAATAGTTTTCCTTTTTAGTGTAGCTATCAGGTGATGTAATAATAATTGAATAGTTGTGATACAGCCTCACATTTTAAAAGGTACTTCTACTATACAACAAAAATTACAAAATAAAACAAGAAAATCTAAAAAACTACAGAGAATAATGAAAGAGAATAAATAACTGTTTATATATGGGCTATATTTATAAATGGAAGTAGGAATGTAAAAAAATATAGAGAAGAGCGATTGTCTTTTAGATTGCTAAACTATATACTTATGTTCAAAAAGTGCAGGAAGTGAACGATGAAAGTTGATACGGTAGTAAAAAAAGATGTTTTACTCATTCTGGTGATGATAGTCGTTGTGCCGCTAGCAGGAGAGCTTAAATATTATCCTTTTCATGATACGTATAGAGTTAGCTTTGCTGTGCCCATTTTTTTCTTTTCACTGCTGCTTTTAAGAAAGGTATCTCCTGTAATACCAGGTATTTTAGTTGCGAGTGCTATAGTGGGCTTTCGGATGTACCTTGACTGGTATAGCTACGAATCATTTGATTTTCTGCATTCTTTGCAGATCAGGTGTTCAGCGGGGATTTATTATCTCGTTTATGCCATTTCTTTTTCGTGGTTTAAAATTAACGATTTTCATTCAAAGCCTTGGATTATTGGCATATGGAGCATCATCATCGAAACGGTTTCAGGCGGGATGGAATTGCTTTGTATGTATGTAATGGTTCATCATCATATTGTGTTTCCAGAGTTCATGCAGATTTTTATTGTAGGCGTCTTTCGAAGTTTCTTTGTTTTATGCCTATTTAGTATGATCAAACTTTACGAGGGGCAGCTGAGAGAACGACAAATCTCTCAAAAAAATGATCAGCTGCTTGTTGTGCTTTCAAATTTATATGAGGAATCCATTCATTTGAAAAAAACGCTGCAGGACGCTGAGAGAATTACGAAAAAGTCTTATGATTTGTATGAAGAATTACACGAAGCGGATATCCACCAGCTTACTTCACTGCACGATTTTAGCCAAAAAGCATTACAAATTGCAGGAGAAGTACATGATATAAAAAAAGACAACCAGCGGATATCAGCAGGACTGTCCAAGGTTATTACAAAAGAAGAGTTTTCTGAGTATATGGAAATTGAAAGTCTGCTTCAAATCGTGATGCGCAGCAACGAAAAATATGCGGCGATGTTAGCAAAAGATATTCATTTTTCATATTCGATTTTAGGAGAGCATCCTCGCTATCACGTGTACTTGTTTTTATCATTAATCAATAACCTAGTAACGAATGCGGTCGAAGCGATTGAAAAAGAAGGCGCGATTATTATCGATGTATGTCGAGAAGAAGACCGCATTTTATTGTATGTAAGAGACAGCGGTCCCGGAGTGAAAAAAAGGCATGAACGTCTCATTTTTAAAGCGGGATTTACATCCAAATATGCAAAGGACGGAACGCCTTCTACGGGTCTTGGGCTTGTCTACGTTAAGCAAATGACCGAGCAGCTGGGAGGGAATATTCAATTTGTTAATCTGTCTCCAAGCCCCGGTGTTCAATTTGCTATAGATTTACCTATTTCTACGTTAATGGGGGATAAGGACTAATATGCGATTTTATATCATAGATGATGACGAAGTCTTTCGTTCAATGTTAGCAGAAATTATTGAAGATAACGATCTAGGGGAGGTTATAGGAGAAGGAGAAGACGGGATCGTGTTAAACGATCAAGTTTCTTTATTGCAGCAGATCGATATTTTATTTATTGATTTATTAATGCCGGTTCAAGATGGAATCGAAACCGTGCGCAAAATAAAGGATAGTTTTAAAGGGAAAATTATTATGATGTCACAGGTAGAAACGAAAGATTTGATTGGAAAAGCCTACTCGCTTGGCATTGAATACTATATCACGAAGCCGCTTAATCGTATGGAAGTACTCATGGTCATTCAAAAAGTAATTGAACGAATTCATGTTCAACAATCAATGGAGAAAATTCAAGAATCGTTAAATACCGTACTTAATGTAGGAAATCAGCAAAAAACGCCTTCTTTTGGTAAAAAAGAAAGCGATCCGGCAGAAGCGTGCAGGTTTCTTTTAAGAGAACTTGGGATTTTAGGAGAAAGCGGAAGTAAAGATTTGATTGAAATCATCAATTACTTGCATCAAACGGAAAAAAGCACGATGTATGAACAGCATTTTCCTTCTCTCAAAGAAATTTTTGAGAAAATTACCGTGAGAAAGCTTGGTTCATCTTTTTCAGAAGACGTGCTGCAAAAAGAAATGAAAGCAGCCGAGCAGCGAGTAAGAAGAGCTATTTATCAGTCTTTAAATCATTTGACCTCTCTTGGTATGGTTGACTTCTTTAATCCTAAATTTGAAAATTATGCTTCTAAGTTTTTCGATTTTTCAATGGTGCATCAGCGCATGAGAGATATAGAAAAAGGCACGGGAAAAAGCAGCACTCCGAGTCGTATAAACGTAAAAAAATTTATTCAAATGCTCTATTATGAAGTCAAACAAACGCTGTAGTAAAAAAACTACAGCGTTTTCATTTTGTAATTTTCTAAAAACTTTTTGTTAGTTTCAGTAGGTTTTTGTTAGATTTTGTGATGCCTATGATAATGTAATCTTATGAATAAAAGAACTACTTAATAAACAGTTCTTAATTGAATTGTATCTGTTGAATACATTAAGTGCAAATAAACAGCTTTGAGCTGTTAGAAAAAAGAAGGAAGGTGCAAAGATATGTTCAAAAAGCTTGGATTAGCAGGACAAATTCTAATTGGTTTGATTGCAGGTATTATTGTAGGGGCTATTTTTTACGGAAATCCTAAAGCAGTTGAAGTGCTGCAGCCAATTGGAGACGTATTCATTCATTTAATTAAAATGATCGTGGTGCCGATTGTTATATCTAGTATCATTGTGGGCGTTGCGGGTGTTGGTGATATTAAGAAGCTTGGTAAATTAGGCGGAAAAACAATTCTTTACTTTGAAATCATTACAACGGTTGCGATTGTTGTAGGCTTATTAGCAGCTAACTTGCTTCACCCTGGTACTGGTGTGGACCGCAGCGGTCTTGAAAAATCAGATATCAGCAGCTACACATCAACGGCAGAAGCTACAGAGCAAAAAGGATTTGTAGAAACATTTGTTCACATCGTTCCAACGAATGTATTTGAGTCAATTGCTGCAGGAGACATGCTGCCAATTATTTTCTTCTCGGTCCTATTTGGACTTGGAATTGCATCAATCGGTGAAAAAGGCAAGCCGGTTTTAAGATTCTTTGAAGGCACGGCAGAAGCGATGTTTTGGGTAACGAATTTGGTTATGAAGTTTGCACCGTTTGGCGTATTTGCATTAATCGGTGTAACCGTATCAAAATTTGGACTAGCGTCTCTGATTCCGCTTAGTAAGCTTGTAATTGTTGCTTACGGCACAATGATTTTCTTTGTGTTAGTTGTGCTAGGACTTGTAGCTAAATGGGCTGGCGTTAACATCTTCCACTTATTAAAAGTGCTAAAAGATGAATTGCTGTTAGCATTTTCAACTGCAAGTTCAGAAACAGTATTGCCGCGTATTATTGCGAAAATGGAAAAGTTCGGATGTCCTAAAGCAATTACATCTTTTGTTATTCCGACGGGATATTCGTTTAACTTAGACGGATCTACTCTTTATCAAGCGCTTGCTGCGATTTTTATCGCGCAAATGTACGGTATTGATATGAGCATCACACAGCAAATTTCACTGATATTAATTTTAATGGTTACATCTAAAGGAATTGCAGGAGTTCCAGGCGTATCGTTTGTTGTACTGCTTGCAACGCTTGGATCTGTAGGACTTCCGGTAGAAGGGCTTGCATTTATCGCTGGAATCGATCGTTTGTTAGATATGGGACGTACAGCGGTAAACGTAATTGGAAACTCACTTGGTGCGATTGTCATTTCGAAGTGGGAAGGGCAATTTAACGATAAAGACAAGGAAGCTTATATTAACGAAGTAACAAAAAAAGTATCGTAACAACAAGGAGTCTGGGACAAAAGCATTGTAGTTGAAGAAAGATCCGAACGATTATTCGTTCGGATTTTTTTATATTGATATAGATTTTATCTGTGCAGTTGTTTCTAGTTGTTGATTGGAGAACAAGGCGAAGGCTCCTGCGGAAAGCGAAATCTTGTATGGAAATTAACGGCCGTGCAACAAGTGATCCATACCAGCTCATTTATCCAATTTATCCGGCTTTAGATGGGATTTATTTAGTTATGTCTCAATCTTTTTTCGGTTGAATTTGCTTTGGGAAATTGGGAATAGTAACTAAAGATGAAAAACAAATGATTGATACAAGGAGGTCTCAACATGGGAAGAGCAAATAATCACAAATCATCACATAACAACAAAGGGTCACTGCCTCAAACACCAAAAGAGTTAAAAATTGCTCCGGATCAAGCAAATGAAGAATTTTCACGTGAATTAGCGCAGCATCACGATGCTAAAGCGAAACAGGACTTAATTTTGAAACAGCAAAAAGAAAAGTAAAAGAAAAAGAGGCTGGACAAAAGTGTTTTAATTGAAGGGAAATCCGAACGATGAATGGAGATTCTTGATGGAGAATCCAACTCGTTCGGATTTTTTATTGGCAGAGTGAACGAAGGTTTCATTTCTATAGTTGCTTCTAGCTTGTGATTGGAGGGCAAGACGAAGACTCCTGCGGGAAAAGCGGAACAGGTGAGACCCCGCAGGAGCGTAAGTGACGAGGAGGCTCACCGGCCGCCCGCGGAAAGCGAAGTCTTGCACGGAAATCAACTGCCGCGTAACAAGCGATTCATACTAGCTCGTTTATTCGTCTGTAGATTCGATTGACTTAGGTATGTTTCAATCTCTTTTATACATATCTAAAGATAAAAATACCTTAGTAACCATTTTGTAACATTATTTAATCATAGCGTAATAGTTTTTGAGGCTTTTTTCATTATAATTAAACCGAACATATTGAAAAATAAGTTCTATAGAAACGTAACGTTCGGTTACATAATGGAGGAGAAAAATGAAAAAAGCCATCATTGGGTCTATAACGGCAGCGGCAGTCTTATTTAGCGGAGCCAGTCCGTTTATTGCACCTGCTCAAACAGTAGAAGCAGCGTCATACTCATACAAGGACACGGCTATTGCTACTGGTAAAAAATTAATGGGTGTTCCTTATAAATGGGGAGGCACAACAACAAAAGGTTTTGACTGCTCGGGATTTATTCAATACATTTTCAAAAAGGCTGGAAAAACACTTCCGCGCACAACGGAACAAATGTATCGAGTAGGGACAAGCGTTTCAAAAGCAAAGCTTCAAAAAGGAGATTTAGTTTTCTTTCAAACGTATAAAAAAGGTCCTTCACATGTAGGCGTGTACTTAGGAAATAATCAGTTTCTTCAAGCTTCTACGTCTAAAGGCGTGACGATTACATCTCTTAGCAACAGCTACTGGAAAGCACGTTATATTGGTGCAAAACGGATTTAACCATCCGTCATTTTTTTGGAAAACAACACTACATCATGTAGTGTTGTTTTTTGTTTGCATATACATAACATATTGCCAATATTATTTTTAACGTTTTATACAAAAAAATCCATATTCTATGAGATAATAACGTTAACACATTTTGTACTTTAACATAAGGAATATCCCACTCTATTCGAAAGTTTGGTGAGCGAAGATGAAGCGCTTAGTATGGAGTTATGGAATAGGTATTGTTGCAATAGTAGCAGTACTCTCATTTTTCTTTATGATGAAAGGTCAAACAGAGAAAGCCGTCGTTAGCGGAAATGTACCAAAAGCTCATGCGCAGGGAGAAAGAGTGAAGCAGCCCATCTCACAGTTCCAAGCAGTACAGCCTCATGAAGCAGGTAATGAAGTGAAAAATGTAAAAAACAACATGCCTGAAAAAGCGGATCCTCCTTCTTTTTTAGTCTACATTGACCCTGGTCATCAATCTCAGGCTAACCTGGAGAAAGAGCCAATCGGACCGGGATCAGCAGAAACAAAAATAAAAGTTTCCGGAGGCACATCAGGCGTAGTGACCAAGAAGCCCGAATACAAGCTGACGTTGGAAGCTTCTATGATATTAAAACAGCTGCTCGAAGAAAAAGGCATAACCGTAAAGCTTACTCGGAGTTCTGATAATGTAGATATCAGCAACCGGGAACGAGCGGAGCTTGCGAATAATTCAAAAGCTGATCTGCACGTACGTATACATGCAGATGGTTCTGAAAATGCTTCTGTAAAAGGATTTTCTGTGCTTACTCCTGCAGAAGATAATTCCTATACAAAGTCTATTTATCAAAGCAGTCTGCAGGCATCTCAAGCTATTCTGACAGAGGTGAAAAAAGATCAGTTTGTCGAAGCAGACGGCATTCGCTATCGCAGTGATCTTTCAGGATTTAACTGGTCGACTGTACCTGTAACGCTAGTTGAACTGGGATATATGACGAATCCAGAAGAAGACCGGAACCTGTCTGATCAGGCTTACCTTACAAAGCTGATGAATCATATTGCAGATGGTGTAGCGGCATATGAAGAAATGAAAAAATAAAAGGTGAAAAGACCTATAAAAGCGTGTGACTAAATCAATTGATTTATGTCACACGTTTTTTTTGTCGTTCATATGATATAAAGAAGCGTTTTTTCGACAAAAAAATGGACGAGCAGAAAAGAAAACTAGGTAAAATGCTTTAATTTTTATAAAACTATGTCGATATAACGAGTGATATTAAAATGCGTTAGACAGTACATGAAAATGGGGGAACAAGATGAGAAAGTTAACGGCATTTGCTTTAGTACTAAGCGTACTGCTGTTTCAATTCACGCCGCTTGCTAGCGTGAAAGCTGAAACGGTAGAACCAGTTGTGTCTGTAAAATTAGTAAACTATTTAGGAGATCATCATGCAATTACAATTAAGCCGTCTTATTTATACACTATTAAAAACTCGGATTTGGTCTTAAAGGCAAATACAGAGTATACGGTAACAGCAACAACTCAAGGTGTCACTCTAAAACAAGGAAGCACTGTATTAGGTGATTTTACAAGCTTTGAAATTACACCGTCTCTTTATAAAAATCCCATATCTATTAACGGCAGACAGTACTTAGGGGACGTTGCGTTTACAAATGAAAAAGGAACGTACGTCAGACCTGTTAATACGCTTCCGATTGAAGACTATTTAAAAGGCGTTGTGCCAAATGAAGTCTATACATCTTGGAATCTGCAAGCCTTAAAAACTCAGGCAGTAGCAGCGAGAACATACGCAATGAGCTATGCAGGAAAAGTAATCAATGACACGGTAAGCTATCAAGTATACGGTGGCTATACGTGGTACGACAGCACAAACAAAGCAGTAGATGAGACATTTGGACAAGTAGTCACATACAACAATAGATTAATCAACGCCGTTTTCTCATCAAGCAACGGTGGGAGAACCGAATCAAACAGCAATGCTTGGGGAGGAACTCAGCTTTCTTATTTCCCGGTGAAAGAAGATCCATACGATAAGCAGACGCCGTGGACGTTAGCTATTCAAAAAACGCAAATTGATTTAACAGGAAAAGATTTAGCTAACTATAGCGCTTGGTGGAATACGGTTTCTGAAAAAGATAAAACCGTTACGGATAATTTGAAGTCATGGTTAGTAGCCAATAAGCATCCTGGTAAAACGATTAAAATTACGTCTATTCCAAAGGTGAGTTTTTATGCTCCTTCATCAGGAGGCCGTGTGACTAAAGGTGCGATTACAGTGGACTACCTCGTTAAAGGAGATGTAGACAGTTCGCAAAAACTAGTGGTTCATCATTTGGAATTAACGGATTTAACATCGACGAAGCTAAAATCGATGTTAAACAGCCGTGCGATGCTTAGTCTGCTTGTAACGGAAACAAATGAAACAAGCATATCAACAACTTTTAATGGTAAAGGAAATGGACACGGTGTTGGAATGAGTCAATACGGTGCTCAAAAAATGGCAAGCGTAGGAAAAGACTATCGTGAAATTTTAGATTTTTATTATCCAACAACTACTCTTTTAAGTTTTTATACAACTAAATATCCGCGAAAAGAGCAGGAGCAAGAACCACCGAAAGATACGGTTGCGCCTGATGCACCTTCAGTTAATGCACTAGGAGACAGCGAAACATCGCTTACGGGCGTGACAGAACCAAATGCTTCTGTTATTGCAAAAGTGGAAAATGAAGTAATTGGAACGGGTCTTGCTGACGAAGCTGGAAAATTTGCAATTACGATTGCCGAGCAGGAAGCAGATACAAAAGTATCGGTAACGTCTAAAGATGCAGCTGAAAATGAAAGCACGGCCACAGTAGTGACCGTAACGGATCAAACGCCGCCTTCTGTTCCAATTGTAAATGAAGTAAGTGACCAAGATACGACCGTAACAGGCGTAACAGAAGCAAACGCCGCCGTGACGGTAAAAGCAGGCGATGCAACGTTCTCTGCAGTAGCGGATGGTAACGGTACATTTACTGTTTCAATTCCAGTACAAATAGGTGGAACAACAATAGCGGTAAGTGCAAAAGATAAAGCAGGGAACGAAAGTCAAGCGCCTTCTTTTGCGGTTAAATCTACGTTAAAAGCACCGCTTGCACCAAAAGTAAATGCAGTAAGTGATCAAGACACAATGCTTAAAGGAACGGCTGAAGCAAATGCGACGGTCATCGTTAAAAACGGAAGTCTTCAGCTTGCAGCTGGTAAAGCGGATGCTAAAGGAACATACAGCATCTCAATTGCGAAACAAAAAGCAGGAAGCACGCTGTCTGTAACGGCTCAAAATGCAGGTGGAACAAGTTCAGCCACTGCGGTAACCGTACAGGATAAAACGGCACCAGCTGCGCCAAAAGTAAACGCAGTAAGTGATCAAGATACAAAAGTTACAGGTACAGCAGAAGCAAATGCGACGGTTACTGTAAAAGTGGGAACAACAACTGTGGGAACGGCTAAAGCAGGTGCAAACGGAGCGTTTTCTGTTGCCATTTCTCTGCAAAAAGCGAATACAAAGCTAAGCGTACAAGCAAAAGATGCAGCAGGAAATAACAGCTCTGCATCGACTGTAATCGTTACAGCAAAGCAAAAAGCTCCGGTAAGACCGACAGTTAATGAAGTGAGTGATCGAAGTACAGCCGTTACGGGTACAGCAGAAGCAAATGCGACGGTCATCGTTAAAAACGGAAGTCTTCAGCTTGCAGCTGGTAAAGCGGATGCTAAAGGAACATACAGCATCTCGATTGCAAAACAAAAAGCAGGAAGCAAACTGTCTGTAACGGCTGGAAACACAGCGGGGGTAAGTCCAGCTGTAACCGTAACCGTGCAGGATAAAACAGCACCCGTTACACCAAAAGTAAACGCTGTAAGCAATCAAGATACAGTCGTAACGGGAAGCACAGAAGCGGGCGCAGAAGTGCATGTGAAAATTGACAAAAAAGTAATTGGCAAAGGAAATGCAAAATCGGATGGAACGTTCAGCATCACCATTCCAAAGCAGCCTGCTTCTACAAAATTAGTTGTTATTGCAAAAGATGCAGCCAATAACTACAGCTCCAACACGTTTGTAACAGTCAGTGCCGCGCAGACAAAACCAGCGCTTCCAACCGTTAATACGCTTACTGAAAAAAGTACAGCGGTAACGGGAACAGGAGAAAAAAATGCGTCTATTTATATTAAAGTAGGCGGAAAAATTATTGCGAGTGGAAAAATTGATGGAAACGGCAAGTTCAGCGTGAAAATTCCTGCTCAAAAAGCAGGAACAGAAGTAACGGCAGTTTTGCAAAATAAAGTAGGGTACAGTCCTTATAAAATTGTAAAAGTACAAGACACAACCCCGCCGGCACCTCCGGCAGTGAATGCCGTTACGTCTTTGTCCACCTTTATCTCCGGAAAAACGGAAGCAAATGCCGTGATTACGATTAAAAGCGGTACAAAGCTGATCGCATCGGGTAAAGCAGATAGCAAAGGGCAGTTTAAAGTAACTATTCCAAAACAAAAAGCAGGCGTAAAGCTGGCTGTGACGGCAAAAGATGCCGCTGGAAATACAAGTTCAGCAACGAACGTAAGTGTTAAATAGAAAGAGGCTGGGACAAAAGTATTTTAGTTAAAGTTAAACACGAACTATCTATCGAAAACTGATGGATAGTTCGTGTTTTTTTATGATTATCGTGAATGTAGGCATCATGTAGGTAAGTGCTTCTAGCGGTTGATTGGAGGGCAAGGCGAAGACTCCTGCGGGAAAAGGGGAAGGGATGAGACCCAGCAGGAGCGCAAGCGACGAGGAGGCTCAGCGCCCGCCCGCGGAAAGCGAAGCCTTGGACGGAAATCAACAGCGGTGGAAAAAGCAGTCCAGATTATTTATCCGAGTTGTTCATCGTTAGATTGGATTTATTTCGTGATGTCTCATCTCTTTTAGCGGTTTTTAAGTAAAATAGAAGGTTACTAAAAAGTTACCTTAGAACTTTGAAGTGCCTAACTTACTTTAAAGTGGGTTCTATCTTTTTCTTTTTTTCTGTTTCATAATAACAAATGTAAAGAAATTAGCAGGGGGTTTTTTATAATGAGTAATCATTTGCAAGATACAGTAACACTTCACAACGGAGTCAAAATGCCTTGGCTTGGACTAGGTGTCTTTAAAGTAGAAGAAGGGCCTGAATTAGTAAACGCGGTGAAAACAGCTATCGTCAAAGGCTATCGCAGCATTGATACGGCAGCTATTTATGGAAATGAAGAAGGTGTAGGAGAAGGAATTCGCCAAGGTCTGAAAGAAGCAGGTCTTTCACGCGAAGATATTTTTGTTACATCAAAAGTTTGGAACGCAGATTTAGGCTATGAAGAGACGCTGGCTGCTTACGAAACAAGCTTACAAAAGCTTGGCTTAGAATATTTAGATCTATACTTAATTCACTGGCCGGTAGAAGGTAAGTATAAAGCAGCGTGGAAAGCATTAGAAACGCTTTATAAAGAAGAAAAAGTAAGAGCTGTGGGCGTAAGTAATTTTCAAATTCATCATTTAGAAGACTTAATGAAAGATACAGACGTTAAGCCTGTTATTAACCAAGTGGAGTATCATCCTCGTTTGACGCAAAAAGAGCTGCATGCTTTTTGTCAAAAGCATGATATTCAGCTAGAAGCATGGTCTCCGCTTATGCAAGGAGAATTGCTAGATAACGATGTGTTAAAAGGAATTGCTGAAAAACACGGTAAATCAGTTGCTCAAATTATTCTGCGATGGGATCTGCAAAACGGAGTTGTAACGATTCCAAAATCGACAAAAGAACATCGTATTGTTGAAAATTCATCGTTATTTGATTTTGAATTGGATGCTGAAGACGTAAGTAAAATTAATGAATTAAACCAAAATCACCGAGTAGGTCCAGATCCGGACAACTTTGATTTTTAATAGAAGAACTAACAGGCTGGGAGAAAAGTATTTTAGCCCAAGTGAAAAACGAACCATTGATCAACTAGTTTGATGAGTGGTTCGTTTTTTTTTGTTATGGTGACTACAGCTTCATCTGTTTCGTCCCGTCTAGCAGTTGATTGAAGGGCAAGGAGAAGACTCTTGCGGGAAAAGTGGTTCAGCTCATGTATCTCATTTGTTCGTCTTTAGGTTGGATTTATTTAGTTATGTCCCGGCCTCTTTTTATGCATTATTACATAAATTTAACATTTTCTTCACAGTAAGCTAAAGGACGGGCCGTATGATAAAGAAAGGTCGTGAAAGCTAGAGAAATCATTTCATTTTTAAGTGTAAAATAGGCGGTGTAACGATGACAAAACAAGCTTACTCTCACATACAATGTAAAAAAACATCAATGATTGATTTATTGCTGGATGCAGGGGTTTATAAAAAAGGAAACAAGCAGCTATATGAGCTTACGCTTCAAGAGCTAGAAACAGAATACGAAGCTATTTCACAACAGCGCATATCCCCATGAAATTTTGATACATTGCTAGAATTTGTTATAATAGAGGAAAGGATAGGAGTTGATTTATATCGAAAAGCACCCGACAGACTCGCAGCCCATCCGTATGGATATCCTCGATTCTATATTTGCTAAAATGGTATTAAATAAGGCTATCCGAGATTTTAGAAGAGATCAAATTTTACGTGAAGTCGATCAAACATTAGAAGAAAGAAACAAAGAAAAATTTTTTCAATTAATTGAAGAATTAAAATCAATTTCGTAAAGGGCATTCGCGCGATAGAATTTGATTTTATCATTTTAGCATATAAAAACAGGTAAGAAGCGGCATGCTTAGTTACCTGTTTTTTTGTTGTCTTATTGTAAACGAAGGCCCTACATAAGAAATGAACCTTATCACTGAACAGACAAAAAGAGCAAGTCTAATGTACTCACTCTTTTCAGAAAGGTATGGGTGTTACTGAGAAAATGAATGTCACTCTCTAAATGTTGCGTGTGGGGTTTAGAAAGTTCTATGCAACTGCATATTTTCTAATTCATTCGCTCTATGTATTGTTAAAGTAACAATATAACCATATCTTATCACATGAACGAAATTCGATTCAATATATTTATTGATTTTCTTTTTAAATTGTTCTAAATAATTAGTGAATGTAAAAAAATGTTTTTATTGGGTGAATGTGTATCTATAAAAAAACAATAAAAAAACGTAGTGAGTTTTTATGAGAGACATTTGTTTATTTCTGACGGACTGTAAGCTTCAAAAGAGTACAATCCGTCCTGTAAATCAGTATTAAGAAAAAATGAGCTGAACCCAGTAGAATAGGAGGAAAAGCGTAACGATGGTGGTAAGCGGGATAACGATAAGTGATACTTTTAAATAATCTTTCCATTTTACCTTGATATGATTTTCTTTTAAAATATGCATCCAAATAAGAGAAGCCAGTGTTCCAATCGGCAATAAAAGCGAGCCCATATCACTTCCAATAATATTAGCAAGGTAAATAGTTTTAAGAGTAATAGGATCGAGCCCCATTTCAGTCAAGGTAATGGTTCCGACCATTAAAGCAGGGTGATTGTTAAACAAGTTAGAGAGAATGGAAACAAGTCCTCCCATGATAAAGCTTGCTTCAAAAAGCCCTCGATTCACAATTGGTTCGCAAATTTTTACAAGTAGATCTGTCAATCCTACGTTATGCAATCCGTAAATAATAACGTACATTGAAAATGCAAAAACGAAAATGTGCCACGGCGTTTTCTTTAAAATATCAATCGGGTTTGTACGTAAGTGATACCATCTCCAAATAAGTAAGATCAGTGAGCCTAGTACAGCAACCAATTCGATTGGTATGCCGAAATAAGAGGCGACAAATAGGAGACAGCGCATAACAAACACAAATAATAAAACTTTCAGCATAAATTGTGTGCGTTTACGTTTTGTTTCAACAGAAATGCTTCCTTTTAAGGGGTGAAACTGTTTCGTAAAGAAACTCTCTTCTATATCTTTTGAAGCATGCGGCAGTTTTTTTGGCAAATGGCGTTTTACGACCGTATACATGAGCCAAGACATAAATAATAAACCAAGTGTCGCCGGTACAAACATCATCGCCGTGTGCATATAAAGCGACATATGAACAATTTTTAAGGCAATCAAATTGACAATATTACTTACACCTATAGGCGCGCTGGAAGCGGTAGCAATAAGCGCTCCACTTAAAAGGTAGGGGATCTGCTGGTGGGGTTTTAGCTGAAGGTTTTTCAAAAGTAGAATTAAAATTGGAGTGGTAATTAAAATACTGCCGTCATTATTAAATAGTAAAGTCATTAAAAAGCAAAGCAGTTGAATGTACCAATATAATCGGTACCCTGAGCCTTTGGATAAACTCACTAGCCGTGCAGCTGCCCAGTGGAAGAATCCGAAACTTTCTAATATGACGGCCATGACAATGGTGGCAATAATGGTGATAGAAGCGCCGCTTATCTTTCCGAAAATATCAACAATGTCTGATTTGGATACAATCCCTGTAAGCAGGATAATGGCTGCTCCTATGAATGCCGGCCATGCTTCGTTGATGCCGTTTGGCCTCCAAAAAATGACGAGCATTGTCATTGTAAACACGAAAATGGCAATTCCAATTTCAATATTCATCAGTATGCTCCTTTCTTCTAAAATTTGTAATGAATATACCCTTGCATGTCCCTTACACTCTATTTATATTCATTTATTACTAGAAGGATTGTGCATAAGACCATTTTTGCTAATATGTTTGTTTATCTTGCCAAGGCACGTGTCATATCAGGAGAGACGCCTATGAAAAAGAGGCTGGGACATAACTAAATCTATCCAATCTAAAGAAAAATCAATTGGATAAAGGAGCTAATAGGCATTGCTTTTTAAAGTGCTGTTGATTTCCATGCCAGCCTTTGCTTTCTGCTTGTCCCGCAGGAGTCTTCGTCTTGTACAGATAGAAGCCGCTATATACATGAAACCTACGCTCACCATATCAATAAAAAAATCCGAACCATTCATCGTTCGGATTTTCCTTCAAATAACATACTTTTGTACCAGCTTGTTTAAGATTAGCAAGTATAGACTTTTTCGTGTAAAGTTAGCGCTTTTATCTGATCGTGATCAGGTTCGTAGCCGATGCCTGGTGTATCAGGCACGGAAATAATACCGTTGTCGACCGTGATTTCCGGATGAACGATATCACGCGGCCAGTATTTAGAGGATGCGGCCGTATCTCCGGGAAGCGTAAAATTGGCAAGTGTGGTAATGGCAATATTATGTGCTCGTCCAATACCTGATTCCAGCATGCCGCCGCACCATACGGGCACACCGTAAGTTTGACAAAGGTCATGAATTTTTTTTGCTTCTGTTAGTCCGCCTACTCGTCCAATTTTAATGTTAATAATTTGTGTGCTTCCAAGTTTAATAGCTTTTCGAACGTCTTCAGCTGAATGAATGCTTTCATCTAAGCAAATGGGCGTGCGCATGCGGACCTGCAGTTCAGCGTGATCAATTAAATCATCATGAGCCAACGGCTGTTCAATCATCATTAAATCAAACTCATCAAGCTGAGCAAGGTGATCAGCATCTGTAAGCGTATAAGCAGAATTCGCATCAACCATCAGCGGAATAGAAGGAAACTCGTTTCGAACCGCGCGCGTCAAGTTAAGATCCCAGCTTGGCTTAATTTTAATTTTGATCCGCTTATATCCTTCATTCAAGCCTGCTTCAATTTTGCGAAGCGTTTCGTCAATCGTAGGCTGAATGCCAACGCTAAGACCAACTTCAATTTGACTTTTACTGCCTCCTAGCGCTTTAGATAGAGAGAGGTTTTGCCTGCGCGCATACAAATCCCAAACTGCGCCTTCTAACGCCGCTTTTGCCATGTAATTGCCTCGAATATGAGCAAAGCGTTCAGATATTTCGTCAGGGTGCTGAATTTCTTTCTGTTGAAGCAAGGGAATTAAAAAATCCTCCATAATGTGCCAGTTTGTTTTGAGCGTTTCTTCTTTATAAAAAGGATCCGCGCACGCTACGGATTCAGCCCAGCCGGATCGTCCGTCTTCGTCTTGAATTTCTACTAAAATAAAATCTCGATCCACTTCTTTTCCAAGACTTGTGGTAAACGGATGAAGTAAATCCATTTTTAAATGCCGTAAAATGACGTCTTTTATCTTCATTTTTGTACCTCTTTTTTCGTTAAAATATAAAAATGAACGGGTGCGCTGCTTTCTGGATACTTCATGAAGTCTGTTACTTGGAATCCTTTTGCAAAACACGTTTGAAATACGCGTCTTGTACGCATACGCCAGTCTAATGCTAGAGAAGGAGAGACTTCTTTCATTTGCTGAAACGCAGATGGAATAGCTACAGACACGATGTCATGATTCAACCATCTTTCATCAATATCTGTAACAGAAGGAAACCCTTGATCCGTTAACGTCCATTGAATGAGCGATGCGTCCATTATTTGATCTGGCGTATAAAGAGGCTGAGCTCGTTTTGTATCTTCTGCGGATGCCCATTCCACAACGAATCGATCAGAAGGCAAGTCAGCATTTAACGGATCGTTCATGTCTCCGTAGCAGTTTTCAATATAGGTAGAACAAACGGCTCCAAGGTTTCCAATATTTAAATACCCGTTGGCGCTTTCTAGAGGATCATACGTCCAGCTGATATATGAATAACCCTTTTTTTTACTTTCTTGTCTCTGCGCATGCTTAAGCTTGGCACCGATACCCATGCTGCGATAGGCAGGGTCAACTGCTAATATATGAGAACATAAATAGACACACGTTCCGTCAAACCCGGGAAAACTATATTGAAAGCCAATCAGCTTTTCATTTAAAAACGCACCGAGAACAAGACCTCCGTTTTTAACAGCGGTCAAGGTTTGATGAACGGGCGTTGCTTCTTCTTCTCCCCAGACGCGGCTTTCTAATGCACGTACGTCTTCTAGTTCAGTGGTTGTTGTAAGTGAACGAATCGTTAAGGCTTCAGTCATTTGTTTACTTCCTTTCTATTATCTATTCTAAAAAGATGCCTTGCTCGGCATAGAGTTTTTCCAAGTGTTCTTGTCGTTTTCCAGCCGTTTTTTTATCTCTTTTTTGCATGCTGCTAATGACAATTTGAGATAGGGCAAGAAGCGATAAAATATGTTCGGTTGTTCCAGCTAAAAGCGTGATATCAGCGATTTGACCTACCGGAGACAGACGGCGGTCTGTAATGGCAATTACTTTCGCTCCTTGTTTTTTAGCCTGCTGGGCTACTTCAAGCGCTTCTTTTGTATACCGCGGCAGTGAAAATACAACAACAGCAGATTCACTAGTAAGATTGCATAGCGTTTCAAGCAAAAATCCTGTTGGAAAAGATAAAAGAACATGATTGCGAAGCTGATTCATTTTATAATACAGCCAGTAGGCTGCCGTATGAGATTCACGGAAACCTGCAATATACACTTGATCACTTTTGATAAGCGCATCTACAGCTTGAGATAATTCTTTTTCGTCAATAGGGGAAAGCCATTCACTAAAAGGTTTCTTTTCTTCCGCTGCAGGCTTGCTAGCTGCTTCTTTTGATTCGGCAGAAGAAAGCCATTCTTTTCGCATTAGCTCCTGCAAATCAGAAAAACCATTTAATCCAAGTGCGTAAGCTAGACGAATAACGGTTGTTTCACTGACACCTGCTTCTTTACCAATTTGCCCGGCCGTGTACAGCGAGCCTTTTTCCGTAAAATTAACGAGAAACTCCGCCACTTTTTTTTGACCGCGGGAAAGGTCAGGGAATTTATGTTTAATTAATTCTTGAAATGATGGATTCATATAGCCTCCTAAAAAAGAAGTTATAACTTCATAAAAATATATTAATGCATTTTTAACTTCATTTCAATTGCTGTTTCAAAATAAAAAGAAGTCCTCGTGATATAATAAATTGATTATTCAAAAATAAATGCCGTTATTCAAAAACGAATTGTATTTTATTCAAAAATGAATAGAAAGCAGGGAGCATACATGAATTCAGAGTGGAATGAAAATCAGTGGATCCTTCATTCATTAAAAGATGATTTGCTTGTGACCGATGAAAAAGGCATCATTGTCCGAATACATGAAGGAACAGGAAACATTTACGATGTAAAAGCTGAAAAACTGCTGGGAAAGTCTGTTTATGAACTTGAAAAACAAGGGCTGTTTACACCAATCGTCACGCCAATTGTGCTTGAAACAAAGAAGAAAATTACGCTTGTACAAACAACTAAACAAGGCAAGCAAGTGCTCGTTACGGGCATTCCTGTCAAAGATGAAAAAGGAGAGATTAAAAGAATCGTCAGCTATTCTCATGATGTGACGGAGCTTATGGAAATGAAAACATATCTTGATGCGATGGAAGGCGAAATGCAGCGCGTAAAGAGCGAGCTTATGCTGCTGCGGAACCAAAATCTATCAACAGAAGGAATTGTATGCAACAGCGAAAAGATGCAGCACGTTCTTCGTACGGCTGTTCACGTTTCGAATGTAGACGTAAATATTTTACTTTTAGGGCAGTCAGGAGTAGGAAAAACGCACTTAGCCAAGCTGATACATAACAAAAGTACAAGAAGCAAAGGGCCGTTTATTGAAGTGAACTGCGGAGCGATTCCAGATCATTTATTTGAAGCTGAACTGTTTGGCTACGAAGCGGGTGCTTTTACCGGTGCATCTAAAAATGGAAAGGTGGGACTGGTCGAATTAGCAGATGGAGGTACGCTTTTTCTAGATGAAGTGGGAGAACTGTCACCGGCGCATCAAGTTAAAATTTTAAAGCTCATTCAAGAAAAACAGTTTTATTCCGTTGGAGGAAGAAAGCCTAAAACCGTGGATTTTCGCTTAATTGCAGCGACGAACAAAGATTTAGAAAAAGCCGTTGCTGAAAAAGAGTTTCGAGAAGATTTATACTTTCGTTTAAGCGTCGTACCGATTACCATTCCATCTTTGAACGAGCGCCCTGAAGATATTTTTCCGCTGCTCACACATTTTGCCGAGCAGTTTGAAAAGAAATACAACCGAAAAAGAACGTTTGATAATGCGGTTATTCACGCACTGCTTGCACATGAGTGGAAAGGAAACGTACGAGAGTTAATCAATGTGATTGAACACGCTGTGGTTGTGTCTTCGCAAACGCTGATTACAATGGAGCATTTGCCGCATTCTCTGCACAGAAAGAAACGGATTCAGCACGTTGAAGAACACGGGGAAATGAAGCTTAATGATGCGTTAAACGAGCTGGAAAAAGAGATATTAGTAAAAGCAAAAAAACAGTATAAAACGACAACAGAAATAGGGGAAGCACTTGGAATCAGTCAGCCTTCAGTTGTTAGAAAATTAAAAAAACATTCCGTTTTTTAACGTCTTTGGCACGCTCTTTGCATGTAAAACAAGTACAAACACATTACTTGATAGATTGCGAGGAGGAAGTCATATGACGCAGGCATCACTTACACAGTTAATGAACAGTCTACCGGATTTACTAGCACCAAGCATGGCGAAAGATCACCCTAATTTACCGGTGGTAAAAGCAGAGGGCTGCTACTACTACGGAGCTGACGGGAAAACATATTTAGATTTTACATCAGGTATTGCAACAGCGAATACAGGTCATCGCCACCCTAAAGTTGTACAAGCGATTAAAGAAAGCGTTGACCATCTTATGCACGGTCCGTCGGGTGTGATTATGTACGAATCTATTTTACAGCTTGCTGAAGAATTAAAAACAGTATTGCCAAGAGGATTGGACTGCTTTTTCTTTGCCAACAGCGGAACTGAAGCAATTGAAGGAGCGTTAAAACTGGCAAAGTACGTTACGCAAAGACCTTATACGGTTTCGTTTACGGGCTGTTTTCACGGCCGTTCTCTCGGAGCGCTTAGTGTGACAACATCAAAAAGCAAATATCGGAAATTTCTTCAGCCATCGGGCTTAACGTATCAAGTGCCTTATGCAGACGCGACTCAGTGTCCAAAAGGAGAAGATCCGGAAATCTACTGCGTGGAAAAGCTGGAAAGAGATTTTGACACTTTGTTTAAGCATCAAGTCACACCGGAAGAAGTAGCGTGCATGATTGTAGAGCCGGTTCTTGGAGAAGGCGGCTACGTGATCCCTCCGAAAGCGTGGCTGCAAAAAATAAGAGAAGTGTGTGACAGACACGGCATTCTGCTTATTTTTGACGAAGTGCAAACAGGGTTCGGACGTACGGGCGAGTGGTTTGCAGCTCAAACGTTTGATGTAACGCCTGACATTATGGCCATCGCAAAAGGCATCGCATCGGGCTTGCCGCTAAGTGCTACCGTAGCTTCAAAGCAGCTTATGGAAAAGTGGCCGATTGGTACACACGGAACCACTTTTGGAGGCAATCCCATCGCCTGTTCAGCAGCGCTTGCGACGCTGGACGTATTAAAAGAAGAAAAGCTGATTGAAAATTCAAAAGCAATGGGGAAATATGCAGCGGATCAGCTTCAGCATTTAAAGGCGAAGCATGAAGTTATCGGAAGCATTCGTTCAGTAGGACTAATGATTGGAATTGAAATTATTAATCCGAAAACAAAGCAAGGTGACGGAAATCTTCTTCTTGAGATTCTAGACAAATGTTTGGAAAAAGGGGTGCTGTTTTACCTTTGCGGAAATAGCGGAGAAGTGATTCGAATGATTCCTCCTTTAACGATTACAAAAGAAGAAATTGACACAGGGCTTCGCGTGCTACACGAAGCACTGACAGAAATCACAAGTCTTCACGTGATCTAAAGCTTTTAGGAAGCTCTTTGTTTCACTGAAAGATAGATTGACCCATAATAAGGAGGAATCTGTTATGAACGGACTGGATATGACAGTTATGTTTGTTTATTTTGGCGTATTGGTTGTAGCTGGTATTATTGGCTCGTTAAAAGCAAAGTCATCAGAAGATTTTATTTTAGCCGGACGAAACTTAGGGATGTTCATGTATTTAGGGTGTTTGTCAGCCGTTATTTTAGGCGGAGCGTCGACGATTGGAACGGCTCAGCTTGGCTATGAGCACGGGCTGTCTGGCATTTGGTTTGTGACGATGATTGGACTTGGAATCATTACGCTTGGAACGATTTTCATTAAGCGGATTTCGTCGTTGAAAGTGACAACTATCAGCGAACTGCTAGGAAAAAGATATAACGCTCAAGCGCAAATTATCAGCGCCGTTGTTGCCGCTATTTATACACTCATGGTATCAGTCACTCAAGTGATTGGAATGGGAACGATCATTCATGCGCTGCTTGGATGGAACATGACGGCCTCGATGTTAATTGGCGGTTCGATTGTTCTGTTCTATACGATTCTAGGCGGAATGTGGAGCGTAACGGTTACTGATATTATTCAATTTGTTGTAATGACAGTGGCGATTTTTGGATTTATGCTTCCAATGAGTGTATCAGAAGCAGGAGGTTTCAAAGCCCTTGCCGGAGATTTGCCATCATCTTATTTTGATTTTTCATCCATTGGATACGGTCAAATCTTTCAGTATTTCCTCTTGTATACGCTTGGTATGGCAGTATCTCAAGATATTTGGCAGCGGGTATTTACGGCGCGAACAGAAAAAGTCGCCCGAAACGGCTCCATTTTTGCAGGTGTGTATAGCATTGCCTACGCGATTGCGGGAAGTGTAATTGGAATGTGTGCGTACTTGCTGCTGCCAAACGCAGAAAGCAGTCAAAGCATATTTGCGACGCTTGCAGTTCAAATTCTGCCTCAAGGATTATTAGGTCTCGTATTAGCGGGCGTTTGTTCGGCGCTGATGTCAACTGCTTCAGGAACGCTGCTTGCGTCTTCTACGCTGATTAGTAACGATATTATTAAAAAAGTGTGGCTTAAAAATATTTCAGAGAAAAATTATTTAATTTTAACGCGCGTAAATACGCTTATTGTTGGCGTGCTTGCTATTATTTTTGCTCTTTGGATTCAAGACGTGCTTGTCGCTTTAGACGTTGCGTATGCCATTTTATCAGGAGCAATTTTTGTTCCGTTTGTTGTGTCGCTGTTTTGGAAAGACATTCATCCAAAAGCAGGGGTTTCAGCTATTGTTGTCAGTACACTAGTAGTACTTGGAGGTCTATTGATTGAAGGACTTTCTTCTACCACGCCAATCCTATACGGAATTTCAAGCAGCATTATTATAATGGCTGGATTTGCGGTTATGGCTCGAAACAAAGAACTGTCTGACCAAGAGCCGGTAAGCGAAGATGTAAAATAAGAAAAGAAAGGCTTCTCCTTTACGGTGAGAAGCTTTTTATATTCCTGCTTATTATTTTAGCCAGTAATCGTACATACTAATAGATATTCCCAAAGAAAAGAGTGTTACAAATGGAACGAACACTGCTAAAAGGGCTAACTGTGTTGTGTGCAGTTCTTTTTCCTTTTGTTGTAAAAAAACCGAGATTTAAAGAAATGCTGATTGTCTTTTTTGCAAAAGGGATTTTGGCCACGCTTATTGATGCTTATGCTGTAAACACGAATCGAATCAAATATCCTGTTCGGCCGTATCCTCGCATTTTTTCAACTAATATTTTATATGATCTGCTGTTTTTTCCTTTGCTAAGTATGGTTTGGGTTAGACAATCTTATGAAGACAAGCTTCCTGCAATCTTACTAAAAAGCTTGATGTGGAGCGTTCCGATGAGTATCAGCCAGTGGTATTTAGAGAGAAATAGCAATCTGTTTAAATGGAAAAAGTGGACCATCTTTCATACATTTGCAAGTGTTAGTTTTACATTGCTGACAATCAGGGGGTTAGCTGGCCTTGTCAAAAAAGCAGATAAAAAGCTATAGCTCAGCTTTTTATCTGCTTTTTTATGCACAAATCTAGACAACATCTATCAAGCAGGAGTAAACTAAATGCTCAGATTATACAGATAAGGAGATTGTCAAATGAAAAGCAGAACGTCCGTAATGGTTAGTATTGTGCTGGCAATGCTAGTGGCTTCGCTTGATTCAACGATTATGAATACGACGATGCCCGTTATTGCAAAAGAGCTTGGAAGATTTGATTTGTACGCGTGGTCGTTTGCTTCGTACATGATTGCAAGTACGATTTTATCTCCAGTAGCGGGAAGATTATCGGATTTATTTGGCCGCAAAAAAGTATTTGGGTTTGGAATTATTGCTTTTTTAATTGGTTCGATGCTTTGCGGCGTGGCGAATACGATGATTCAGCTTGTTCTTTTCCGTGCGGTTCAAGGAATAGGAGCCGGATTTATGGTGGCGTTTCCCGCTATTATTGCCGGAGACTTATTTCCTGTCGAGAAACGAGGGAAAATTCAGGCGCTGTTTACAACGATGTGGGGATTATCAGCTGTATTAGCTCCGCTTTTAGGCGCTTTTTTTGTGGATTATTTAACGTGGAGATGGATTTTCTTTATTAATTTACCCGTATGTATTGTTTCATTTCTGACGTTAATGCCATATCAAGAAAGCTATAAGCCGAAAAGAGCAAAAGTCGATTACATCGGTGCCATATTGTTTGGAACGGGCGTTACGTCACTGCTGCTTGTGACGGTAGTGGAACAGAACCGAGTTGTGTATACAGTAGCGGGACTTATTTTATTAGTGATTTTTTATCTCCATGAACGAAAACACGCTTCACCAATTGTACCCCTGTCTATGTTCCAAAACAAAACGCTGTCATGGATTAATATCAATGCATTTATTGGAACGGTGGCTTTATTCGGTACGTCAAGCTACATTCCATTATTTTTACAGCGAGTAGCGCATCTGTCGCTGTTTATGAGCGGAGTTGCGCTGTTAGGAACGGCGGTCGGGTGGATGTCTGTATCTGTGCCAGCAGGTAAATGGATTTTAAAACACGGCTACAGAAAGCTATTGTTAATCGGGAATGTGCTGCTGGTTGGTTCGGGAACACTTCTGCTTATGCTAAATGAAAGTCACGGTTTCTTTTATGTGTTTTGCGTCATGATTGTCCAAGGACTATCGTTTGGTCTGCTTTCTACGGTTGGCGTCATTGGTGTACAGCAATTAGTAGGAGGACATGAAAGAGGTATTTCAACGTCATTTTTTATGTTTTGCAGAAACATGGGAACAGCCATCGGCGTTACGATTATGGGTGCGTTGCTGACTTCAGGCGGAAGCTTTATGGCAGGCATTCATCACTTGTTTTTATTTGGCTTTGCAGGAAGCATCGTGGCTTTATTGACTTCCTTAAAAATTCAAAACGATACCGAATCAAAGCACAGACGAGCTGCTAGTTGAGGGAATTTATGCTAAATATGTTTATTTCATAAAAAAACGGGAAGAAACCAAATAAGGTCATAGAATTGCCTGAGAAATCGTAGGCATATTCTTCTTCTTCTTTCACTTACTACATGTGGGACGCCGGGTATCGGCGTCTTTTTTTTGTGCTGTAAAGGAGCTGCTTATATTATCCATAAGTAATCTCGTTCAAATAATGGGACTTTTTACAAAAATAAGTCTTTAAATGGTAAGGAACATTAGGTATAATTTAGTGGTTATTTAGCATATTTTAGAAATGTTTGGCTAAGTTTGTACGAAAAAGTGAAAGGGGAAATTTCATGTCTTGGCTCACCAAATGGTCGTTCAAAAATAAAGCGGCTATCACCATTATGTCTATTTTAATTTTAGCTTTAGGAGTCATTAGTTATTTTACACTTCCGATGGAATTCCTGCCGACCGCTGATCAGCCTCAAGTGTCAGTAGTGGTTATGGGGCAAGGAACGGATGCGGATTCTATGGAAAAACAAGTTACGTCACCGATTGAAGAAGCGGTAGCCGGTGTTAAAGGAAAAAGCAACGTGTACTCGACGACGGGAGACGGCTATTCCAAAATCGATCTTTCATTTGAATCCAAAACGGATATGAAAGAAGCAAAAACAAACGTCCAAGAAGCGCTGTCTTCGGTGCAGCTTCCAGCCAGCGTATCAAAGCCTAATGTTATTCAATTAAATACCTCTATGATTCCCATCGCAGATATTTCACTCACATTTAAAGAAGGATTAACAAGAGACAATCTGGATCTTGCAGAGAAAAAACTGATCCCTAAATATAAAGACATTAAAGGCATTGCGAGTGTTCAAACGTATGGAACAGCGGATTCCTACGTGTCTATTAAAGTTGATAATAAAAAATTGTCACAAAAGAACGTGACCATTGATAAAGTCATCAGCGTGTTAGAAGGAAAAAACACGTCGCTTGCAGTTGGAGAAAAAGTCATTAATAACAAGTCGAGCAACATCAATGTAACAGGTAAAATTGACAGCTTGGACAAAGTGAAAAAGCTGCCGGTTGCACCGGATGTAACGCTAGGCGACCTTGCAAAAGTAGAGGTGAAAAAGCCTGAAGGCGTCGTGACGCATATTAACGGAAAAGATGCACTTTTACTTATTGTGACAAAAGACAGTCACTCAAACGCCGTTAGCATTACAAAAGAAGTAAAAAAACTGTCTCAGCAAATTAACAAAGACTATAACAATGTGGACGCTTCTGTATTTTTTGCAACAGGGGACAGCGTGCAAAACTCTGTTCATTCCATGATGAAAGAAGTGTTGCTGGGCGCACTTTTTGCGACCATTGTCATCATGCTGTTTTTACGCAGCGTTCGCTCTACGTTTATCACGATTGTATCCATTCCTTTATCGCTTTGCTTTACGCTGTTCTTACTGTCTAAATCAGGCGTCACGCTTAATATTTTAACGCTTGGAGGAGTAGCCGTAGCGATTGGGAGATTAGTAGATGATAGCATCGTTGTCATTGAAAACATCTTCCGGAAAATGCAAAAAGAAAAGTTTTCGCTTGGTTTAATTATTGATGCCACAAAAGAAGTAGGCTCCGCTATTACCGCTTCTACGTTAACAACAGTAGCTGTCTTTTTACCAATCGGCCTTGTAAACGGAGGGCTTCAGGACTTTATGCTTCCGTTTGCTCTAACGCTGACGTATTCACTGCTGTCTTCATTAATTGTGGCACTTACGGTTGTACCGTTAATGAGTGCGGGATTATTAAAAAATGAAAAAATTCGCAAGCACAAGCAGCCGGTTCGTTTTACAAAAGTCATTACGTGGTCGCTTAATCATAAATGGGTTGTACTGCTGCTTTCGCTGCTTTTATTTGTGGGATCTATTGGCGCGTACACGATGATGCCTAAAGGAGCGGTTGATAACTCTTCATCTGACTTTGTAGGCACAACGTTAAGCTATCCAAATAACACGCCAATTAAAACCGTAGAAGAAAAATCACTGCAGCTTGAACGCTATATTTTAGCTCAAAAAGAAGTAAAAGAAGTATACATGCAGCTTGGTAATACGGACGAAGGAGCCAAGTGGGGAGACGTTGGTTCACCTACTGAAGCTACGTATACGATTACTGTAAAAGACAGTGGAAACACGGATTCCCTAATGAAACGAATTCAAAATCAAAAGAAGCTCTATGACGGAGGGGATCTTAGCGTAAGTGCTGCTTCACTAATGGGAGCGTCTACTACTTCGATTACCGTTGATGTAATTGGAAATGACATGAACAAGTTAGAAAAGACGGCAAGCAGCATTAAGAAAGAAATCAGCGATATAAAAGGAGTAGACAAAGTTTCTACGAATCAAGACGAAAAGAAAACGATTTACTCTTTAGACGTAGATCCAACAAAAGCGAATACGCAGCAAGTAGCACAGCAGCTTGGCGTTATGCTGAATAAAACGCCGATTGGAGCGATAGATTTAGAAGGCAAACAAGCAAACGTACTTCTTGAATCTGTCCTAAATCCCACATCACCAAAAGAGTTAAAAGATATTTCTATTATGACAGAGACAGGACCGTCACCTGTTTCAAAAGTGGCTTCACTAACGCAAGCTGAAAAGCCAACAAATCAATTTCATAAAAACGGAGACCCGTATATTCAAATAACAGCGGATGTCAATCCAGAAAAGCTTTCAGAGATTAATAAAAACATTCAAACAGCGATTTTTGGAGACGGTAAGAATAAAGGACTGTCGATTTCAAAAGATGTTGACGTTGTAATCGGAGGAGCAAGCACTCAGCAAGGAGAAGATTTCTCTGACTTGTTCATTACAATGCTTGTGTCGATTGGCATTGTGTTCTTAATTATGGTGATCACGTTTAAAACAATCCGCACGCCGTTTGCCATTTTATTTTCGCTTCCGCTTGCAGCGATTGGTGCTGTTTTAGGAGTATTAATCAGCCGCATTCCAGTAGACGTAACGGCTTTATTAGGCGCACTGATGCTGATTGGTATTGTTGTAACCAACGCCATTGTACTATTAGACCGAGTGAAGCAAAATGAAAAGAAAATGATTATGCGCGATGCCATTGTCGAAGCAGCCGCTACGCGTATGCGTCCAATTGTCATGACGTCCGCTGCTACGATTTGTGCGATGCTGCCGCTATTATTTAAACAAAGCGAAAGCGGAAGCCTTGTTTCTCAAAGTCTTGCAGTCGTTGTAATCGGAGGATTAGCCGTTGCGACTCTTCTTACGCTTGTAGTCATTCCGGTTGTATATGAACTGCTTCATTTCAGAAAATCGAAAAAGCAAAGAATACAGCAAAAACAGCAGGAAGACGTAACTCCGCTATAATGTTTAAAAGAGGCTAGGACATAAGTATATTAGTTGAAGGAAGATCCGAACGATGAATCGTTCGGATTTTTTCATTGATGATAGGGTGAACGTAGGTTTCATGTCTCTAGTTGCTTCTAGCTAGAATTGATTTGGTTACATTCCAGCTTCTTTTTTATGAAACCTTTTGGCTAGTCAAACGTATAGTTATACAAAGAGATGGAGGGATAATATGTTTGCAATAAAGGAGCAGTGTTCCGTTTGTCAAAAAGAAATTCAGCCGAATGAAGAAGTATGGATGCGGATGAGGTACCCAAGTAAAAGAGGCATGACCGAAATTAAAGCTTTTCTACATCAAGAAGCGCAGTTTGTATGCATGGACTGCTTTGAAAAAACAAAAAAATGAGTCAAATGCAGATGTTCTCTTTTCAAAATATTGACATATTATATTTTGTAGTTTAATATTTAGATAATTATCTAAATACTTAAATATGATGGAGATGAACTTCAATTGAATGAAACGTTTAAAGCTTTAGCGGATCCCACTCGCAGAAAGATTTTAGAGCTGCTGAAAGAGCGGGATTTAACCGCAGGAGAAATTTCCGAGTATTTTAATATGACCAAACCAAGCATCTCAAATCATTTAAAAATCTTGAAGCAAGCGGACCTCGTTCAAGATGAAAAAAGAGGGCAGTTTGTGATTTATTCGTTAAATACAACCGTTTTTCAAGATTTAATCGGCTGGTTTTTCAGCTTTCAGAAAGGAGAGAGTTAAATGAAAAAACACGTATTTCCTTTAAGCATTACCCTTTTAACACTGGTTGCATGGCTGATTGCACTGCCGCATCTTCCAGCTACGATGCCCATTCACTGGGGAGCAAATGGAGAAGCAGACGGATTTGCAACGAAGATAAACGCAATGATCTTAACAGTAGGCATCATGGTACTTATTTATTTTATCATTGCATTTGTTCCGCGAATTGACCCGCGTAAAGAAAATTATAAGTACTTTTCAAAAACATATAACATCGTGTTAAACGCCGTACTGCTATTATTCTTTTTTGTAAATATGAGCACTATTTTACAGGGGCTTGGCTATAACGTGCCGATGTCGTACATTGCTCCAATTATGGCTGGACTCGTTTTTATCATTATCGGAAACTACTTGCAGCGCGTGCGCTCGAACTATTTTATGGGGATTCGTACACCATGGACACTAAGCAATGAAACCGTATGGAAAAAGACGCATCGTTTATCTGGAAAGATCTTTTTTATCGGCGGACTGCTAATTCTTATTAGCGCTTTTTTACCTGATGGATACAAGTCGGTTATCATGTGGGGCAGTATCGTTCTGTGCGTGGCGGTTCCTTATCTGTATTCGTACCTGGCGTATAAAAAAGAAATGAATATGTAAGCATACAAAAAATCCGGTGAACATACCGGATTTTTTTATGGATAACATATCAGCCGTAACGCCACCGTTCGTGTCACGCCAGCTGATGAGAATAAATACAGCATAAAGTATGAAACGCGTTTCAGGTCAAGAGCTGCTATGGAAAAACTTACATTTGTTTACGATCGCTTGCTTCAGGCGGCTTTTCAATCCACCCGTTTTTAATCATTACTTCGCTGCAGCGCCCGGCTACTTTTAAGTCTCGTAAAATACACGCTTCACAGTGACCGACAATATCAAGCCTCATGCTGGTAGTCATTGCCGTTGCGTAATAGGTAATGGCTACTTTAAACATTGCTCCTGCGTGAAACGTCATCAGCTTTTCTGAAAAAGGCGCGTGCGTAGACGTTGTGATTTCATTATCCAAAAGCGGAGGAGTATGAAGGTTTTCTTCGTGCATAATGGAAGAATAAAGCTCAATATGCTTGTGTGCTACATCAAGCCCGGCCTCCATTACTTTCCGTACATCTTTTCGTTTGCTGACTTGTTTAAACGCAATTAAAAGCGCTTTGGTTGCCATGCTTTTGCGTAAATTAAAATAAATATTTCCAGCTTCATTTGCGTTTAAAAGACGCTGCTTCCCTACAAAATCAAGAGCGTAAGTCAACTCTGTAATCGACTCTTGCTTTTTCGGGGTTAAAAAATAAGGAGCTGGCACATAAAGATTTTTTGCTAAAAGCAGGTCGAGCGACCGATTGTAGATTTCCATGGCATCTAAATTGCACTGATGATAATAATCTCGAAGATCTCGGCGAACTGACACGCTAAATGAAATACCGTACCCTGACAAGCCGTGAATCGTCATGTCGTGAAGATACTTCAGCCAAAAAGAGTCTGTAAAAAGCGGAGGTGCGTGCAAGTCCACATCTTCATCTGTAAATCCTTTCGGCAGCGGAAAATGTTCAGCATGAAAAATGGCAGTAAGCAGCTCAATATGCTTTTTTGATAACTCTAGCGAAAAGGCAAACAGCGACCGAATCTCGGCATCCGTTACCGTTGCAAGGACGTGTTTCGCTACACAGACCGCCAGCGTATCCTGGTGATACTGCGTGCATAGACTCGTTATTTCAGTTGAAGTCAAACGCTTGCTTTCTGCTTTCAATTGGCTTTCCTCCTATCTATAAAAATGGTACGTATCTATGAAAAAACAGATAAGTATAGTGTGGACAAGGGTGTGTTAAATTATTCCATGGCCAAATTGAAATCAAAATAGAAAAAAGATCTGCCCGGTAAAGAGCAGATCTTTATATATTGGTTTATTTTTTATTCATTGCTTTTTCAATTTCAGGATAGGTAATGCCGTATTTTTTAGAGACGGTAACTAAACCGATAATTTCTTCTTCATCTTCTTCAGTAGGTGGTCCCACTTGCGGCAGAGGAGCATTTGCGGGAACGGAAGTACCGAGTTCTTTAACGAATGAATCAAAGCCTGCAGGAGAAGCAGTAAGGATAAATTCTGTTTCTTCTGGTCCAGTCACAAAGCGGTGCTGAATACCTCTAGGAGCAAAAACATAATCGCCCGCTTTTGCTTCAATTATTTCTTCTCCTATGTAAAAAATCATTGAGCCGCGCTTTACGTAAAACGTTTCGTCTTCATGTTCGTGAAGGTGAAGCGGGGGACCTTGGTTTGCTGGTTTCACTACATGCGCCACGGCGTAAGCTCCGTTTGTATCTTCACCTGCTACAAGAAGCGTTACTTTTTCATCAAGAAAATGCATCGTGTGGCATACGGTGAAAAGCGTTTGTTAGCTGATTATGAGTTGCTGTCATCCTTTTATCTCCTTTAAAAACATATTTTGAGATTATTGTATACTAATATGGACGTTTTGTGTGCGAAATAATAGTTAAAAAGAATTATTTATTTACATTTATTATCTTTTTATAGTTCTATTGTTACTGTTAGTGGATTTTTAATAGAATTCCCTCTATCTATTTTCCAAAACTACCCAATATGCTAACATAAAGATAGAATTCCTAAATGGAGAAATGATGTATCAGATGTAAAAGGAGAGTTTTGATGAAGTTGTTTAAAGATGCCTCTAAGCAGGAGCATCAAAATTGGAATAAAGCTGTGTCGGTAGGTTTTTATATACTTTTACTCCTGCTGTTTGTGAATACATTGATGTATGCCTATAATAGTGCTGAGTTAGTATCGTCACTCTCGATGTTTTGGACAGGGATTATTGTGACGTTTGGCTATCAGTTTATTTTAAATCGAAAAAGTGAGAAGAAATGAAAAAACAGCCTTGGCATCGTTCAGAAAAATTTCTGATGCTGCTGTGTTTTTTTGCGCCACCCATTGGCTATGTGGCGGTGATTGTGAATAGGAAAAAGCTAAGCCGAGAACAGTGGCTGAGTAACTTAACAGTAGCGACTATTATAATGTCCATATGGCTGCTGAAGTTTTTACCCCATCAGTGGGGAACGATTATTTTACTAACGGGAGCCGGAATCTATTGGTATCACCGAATGTTAAAGAAGTTTAAGAAGTAGCAGCAGGGATAAAGAAAGTTAAATTTTACGCATTGATATTTTGAAAAAAGAAGTTAAAATATTATAGTAATACAAATTTGTTCTACCCATGTAAATAAAAGTATTTATTTGCTGTGTTTTATAATTTAGTTAAGAATAGAGCCAACCAAAGCGGTTGGTTTTTTGCATGAGTTCATTCTTTTTTTGTGGAAATTAAAGAATAGTATCCGATGTAAATCTAGAGAACATAAACAAGTGTTAAAACTGTCGGATCCGTTCTTTAAACAGGAGGCAGCCAACTAGTGTCGATAAAGAAAAAGTTATCCGTATTCTTTACTTTGCTGGTATTGTGTATTCTACTAGCGAATAATACCTTGCACTACATTCGATCAAAAAATAGATTAATAGAATTTAACAAAAAAGAAATCACGCTGGTAACAGAGGAAATTGCGTACGAAGTCGAAAACTCCAAAAATAGTGCTTCTTATATGGAAAATCGAATGGCACAGGAATTAAGAACGGCCTCGATTGCGATTCAGGATTCTTTGCCTGCTGATTACCATGACGTCAGCAATGACCAGTTAAAGCGACTGGCTAAAAAACTGATGATATCTCACATTACATTATTAGCTCCTGCAGGAGATGATATTATAGGCGTAAAATCTTCTGACCCTAAGGAAATCAATATGTCTACAAAAGAGTGGGGCTATTGGTATACATCTTTTCAGCAGTTGCTTTCTCAGCAGCCGATTACTACCAAAAAAGGAGTGACTCTACCTCACTTTTGGAGCGGTCCCATTGAAGTAGCCTCTAGCAACCCTAATCACATTGACAAGTGGGGCTATTATTACGACGGGTCTACTAATTATATTATTGATCCTTATTTCCGTGATCGGCACGTACTGGATTTTGAAAAAAGGTTCGGTCCTACGAACGTGATGAACCGCTTTACAGAAAATCTGGAAGGCGTTCTTGAACTAACCGTTTTTAACCCCAAAAATTTCGGGAAAAGAAATCAAAACGTATACTTAAACGGCAATAAATATATTAAAATAAAAGATCAGCCGATTTGGTATGGAACATACACGTATCGAAATACCGAACGGGATAAAAAATCCATACAAGAGGTCTTAAAAACGGGAAAATCACAAAGCTATCTTGCTGAAATTAACCATAAAAAAGTATTAAAGACATTGGTACCGATTAAAGAAAAAAACACTCCAGCTTATGTAATAGGCGTAGTGTATGACTACGGACTTATTGAAAAAGAGCTGCAGCAAGAATTAATCAAACATTTACTGCTGTCTCTTCCGTTTATCTTTATTGTCCTTATTATCAGCTTTATCTTCTCTACATCCATTACGCGGCCAATTAAACATATTATGGAGCACGTAAATCAAATCGCCAAAGGCAATTTTGGCAAGGTGCTGAATGTAAGAAGAAAAGATGAGCTGGGAGGACTTGTAGCAAACATTAACCACCTTTCTCACTTTTTAAAAACATATGTAGACGATTTAAAGAAAAGTCAGGAAGAAAGTGAGTATCATGCGTACCACGACTTTTTGACAGGATTGCCAAACAGAAGATATTTTAAAGAAGAATTAAACAGGCGCTTAATTGAGTCGAAGGAAAAGTCCATTCGTCACGTAGCCGTGTTATTTATGGATATAGACCGGTTTAAAGATATTAATGATACGCTAGGGCATTCAAAAGGAGATCAGCTTATACAGCTGATAGCCAACCGTATTAAAGAGTGTCTGCCTCCTGCTAACAATTTTCTTACAAGGCAAGGAGGAGACGAGTTTGTTATTTTATTCAGCGATTTTACACCGGAAGAAGTTCAAGGTATTACCGAGAAGATCATGGCGTATGTTCAACAGCCCTGCTATATTGACAGTGATGAAGTTTTCGTCAGTATCAGCAGCGGATTAAGCTTTTATCCGGAGCACTCTACGAATTTGGACACGCTTATTACGTATGCAGATGTCGCCATGTATGCTTCAAAAAGACAAGGCGGCAGTAAAGTAAGTATTTATCATGATTCATTAAATCAAAAACAAGCTGAAAAAGTTCACATCGAAACGCGCTTGCGAAAAGCGATTCAAAAAGGTGACATTGATGTTTACTACCAGCCGAAAATAGAAGCAAAGCGCAATGTAATCACCGGCGTAGAAGCATTAGTTCGCTGGAATGACGCAGAGCTTGGATTTGTTTCTCCGGAAGTATTTATCCCTATAGCAGAAGAAGCAGGTTTGATTCAGTCTCTATGGGAAGTTGTCATGAAGAAAGCTTGTTCTCAAGTCAGTAAATGGAACAAGGACCGAAACGAAAAAATGACGCTAGCAGTTAACTTTTCTCCGCGGCAATTCCAGGATCCGATTGTGTTGGTTAAGGAAATACAGCAATTTCTTTCGCTCCATAGATTTGATCCTACATGGTTTGAAATGGAAATTACGGAAAGTACATTGCTGATGAACGCGGAAGAAACGATTAAAGCTTTACATCTGTTAAAGAAATATGGTATATCAATTTCTATCGATGATTTTGGAACCGGATATTCTTCGTTGAGTTATTTAAAAAAATTACCAATCGATTGTTTGAAAATCGACCGGTCTTTTATCCAGGATATTCAAGAAGATTACAGCAACAGTGAAATTGCGCAGGCGATTATCAGCTTATCTCAAAGCTTAAAGCTGCAGGTAATCGCAGAAGGTGTAGAAGAAGAATATCAAAAAGCGTTTTTAATGAAAAATGGCTGTGATCACATGCAGGGATACTTGTTTAGCAAGCCTCTTGCTGCAGAAGATTTTGAAGCAGCATTTTTAAATAGCTGAAGCAAAAACATCATTTGAAAATAAACTTACTAAGAAAAGGGAAGAGGACATAAAAAGATGGCACTTAGTACACAAAATTTAATTGCTCAAAAATTTTTAGAAACAGTAGACACGAATTCAACTGAAATAGATAAAAAAATAGGTCAAGCTGACACATTTATGAATGCGGTGAAAGAACTGATTGATTTATGCGGAGACAATCCGGAAAGAGACGGTCTTGAAGAGACGCCGTACCGCGTGTTGAAGGCGTTTTTAGAATACACGGAAGGCTACCGAGAAGATCCGAAAGCTCATTTGGAAAAAACATTTGATGTGAATCACAATGAATTGGTGTTAATACGAGACATTGAGTTTCATTCAATGTGTGAACATCACTTTGCGCCGTTCTTTGGCGTTGCTCACGTTGGGTATATACCGGATAAAAAAATTACAGGTTTATCTAAAATCGCTCGTACGGTAGAAGGATATGCAAAGAGATTTCAAGTGCAAGAGCGTCTAACAAATGAAATTGCAGATGCAATCGAAGAAGTGTTAGAGCCGAAAGGGGTTATGGTGATTATTGAAGCGAAGCATATGTGCATGTGCGGAAGAGGAATTAAAAAGTCTTCAGCTTCTACAGCCACTTCATCTGTTCGAGGAACATTTATGGAAAAACCAGAGGTTCGAGGAGAATTTTTATCTCTTTTACAGCGACAAATGTAAAGAAATAAAAAGCCATATAAGCTGAGAAGCAGAAGCGAGGTGAGCTGTATGCAACATGTTGACGTACTGATTATTGGCGGAGGACCCGCTGGTATCTCTGCTGCCGTGTGGTGTAAAAGGCTAGGCGTTGAGTGCTTGCTTCTTGAAGAACAGGCACAGTTAGGCGGACAGCTGTTTACTATTTATAATGAAATTATTGATTATCCCGGAATACAAGCGGAAAATGGAATCGAAATGCAGCGTAAAATGGTTCAGCATTTTATCGATATGGACTGCTTATATGAAGCCAATACAAAAGTAATTTCTATTGACGAACGTTCTAAAACAGTAAAAGTAAAGCAGCAAGAAACAGAAAAAGAAATTGGCTATACGTATCTTATTTTAGCAACGGGTTCTAGTCAGCGAAAGCTCGGAGTGCCGGGTGAGCAGCAAATGATGGACCGAGGAGAAGTATATTCTGCCTCAGCAGACGGAGAACGGCTAAAAGGTAAAAGGGTTGCTCTTATTGGCGGAGGAGACCGAGCTTTTGAAGGAGCACATCTTTTAGCATCACAAGCAAAACAAGTATATTTGATTCATCGTTCTACGCATTTTAAAGCAAGAGAGCAATACGTTGAAAAAGTTCTTTCCAACTCCAGTGTTAAAGTGATGACAGATACCGAAGTGACGGCTATCCACGGAAAGCATCACGTCACATCGATCGATTTAAAAAGTAAAAACAGTGAATGTAAGAACCTATCAGTAGACGCAGTACTGATTAGACTAGGCGTAGCGCCCAATGTTGAACTTATTAAAGAAAAAGTCACCACTACACAAAGCGGGCTCATCGTCATCAATGAAGTGCATCAAAGCAGCGACCCAGCTATTTATGCAATTGGAGACGCGTGCACGAATCCCTTGTTTTCTAGTATCAGCTCTTCAGCCGGTCAAGGATCGATTGTAGCCAAGCATGTATCGAGCCTTTTGAAAAAGTCATAAGATAAAAAAGCATCTATCAAATTGATAGATGCTTTTTTACGTAATGTAGTAGAAAAAACATAGCAGAAGTGTATTCACAGGCAGACAAATCGTTTGGAAAAAAGCAGTGTAGTTTTTAGGCACGGAGCTGATTCTTTTTACTAGAATACACTCGGTAATGAAATTAAAAAGAATCATGATAGAAGCGACTATTATATACGCCCAGACGTTCTGCTGAAACAAACGAGTAAAAAGAGGCGAGAAAAGAAGCAGAAAAGCAGCGGTTTGAAAAGAACCTCTAGAAAATAAGTCGAATTTTTTAGCACTTTGAGTCACGCTATCCCTCCTTTATATGTTTTATTTTACCAAACTAAAAAGACTTTAAAAACGGTTTCAGTTATTTTTACCTGAGATGTTCCTCATTTGGGGAAAGTAGGGTGAAATATATGTCAAATATAGCTTATAATAATATAAAAGAAATAGAGAAAAGGAGGCGCCATGAGATCTTGCCGGATAAAAACACGGAGAAGGAGCAGTCGATCATGATGATGAAACATCTTGATCGTTTGAATACGCAGCTTTTAAAAGAATACAGTGAAGGTATTTTTTTTATCAACTGTGAAGGCGATATCATGTTTAGCAACGAAGCAGCCTTCAAGCTAACAGGAAACGAGCATAAGGAAAAAAGCCAGCAGCTGACAGCTCTTATACATAAATCGAAACAACAGCAGGCACAAAATTTCTTTCAACGTGCTTTACAAGGGGAAAAAGTTCAGTTTTCGACAACGATTAATCACAACACAAAAAAAGAACTTCATTTATATATTACGCTTATTCCTATTATCATAAGTGAACAAGTAGCGGGAGTCTACGCCGTGTGCCGAGATGATTCAAAAGAACAGGAGCGCTCTAATCACATTTCTAAATTAGAAACACATTTGAAAATGGAGCAAAAGCTTGCGAATGTAGGAAGCTGGTATTACGACGTGCGGGAAGATAAAAGCTATTGGTCACCTCAGCTGTATAATATTTACGGATTAAACCCTAATCAGCTCTTTACTCCTTCTTTTAAAGATGTTCTTCAATTTATCAACGGTTGTGATCAAAAAAGATTAGAAGAAGCAGTTATGGAGGCACTTTCAACCGGAGAAAGCTATAAAATTGAATACACGCTGATGCGGCCAAACGGTGAAGAACGTACGGTATTTGAACAAGCGGATGCGGTAGCAGATGACCAGGGAAACATCGTACAGCTGATTGGTGTTGTGCACGATATTACCGAATCGAAAGTAATTACGAATGAATTAAAGCAAAAAGAACAGCAGTTTCAAACGATTTATAACAATTTGGATGCCGGAATATGGTCCGTTGATGTGCAGCGCAATAAAATGATTGTATGTTCAAACGGTGTTAGCAACATTTACGGAGAAGATGCGATTAAATTTTTAGAAGATAGAGATCTGTGGGAAAGCTTTATTCATCCAGAAGATAAGCCAGCTGTGGAAAAAGCGCAGCATCAGTTAGAAAAAGGAAAAACAATTCGCCAGCAGTATCGAATTTATACAAAAACAGGAGAGATAAAGTGGGTAAAAGATAGATGCATTCCCACGCTTGACGAGAATGATAAGCTAGTGCGCATAGACGGCATTGTTGAAGATATTACCGCAGAAAAAAAGTACATGGATCAAGTTGAATATCTTGCAACTCATGATCATGTAACAAACTTACCGAATCGAAGAAAGTTTGAAAGAGAATTAAAAAATTTCATTCGGCAAAT
Source organism: Priestia sp. YIM B13490 (assembly GCF_042787735.1). Classification (NCBI taxonomy): domain Bacteria; kingdom Bacillati; phylum Bacillota; class Bacilli; order Caryophanales; family Bacillaceae; genus Priestia; species Priestia sp. YIM B13490. The sequence goes on along the minus strand of NZ_JBHZOT010000002.1, from coordinate 455,949 downwards.
GAAAAAAGAAAAAGATTCATTAGCGGTCTTTTATGTAGGACTGAATCGCTTTAAACATATTAATGACACATTAGGGCACGACGTAGGCGATCGCCTGCTGCAGCGTATCGCCAATCGGTTGAAAAAGTTCGTTACGCCAGATGTGATGCTAGCTAGAGCAGGAGAAGACGAGCTTGCGATTTGTTTTTTATCTCTTGCACATATCAATGAATGTCAAAAGCTAGCTGCTGCTCTTTTTCAAGAAATTGAAAAAGAAATTACCATTGACGACTTTTCTCTGTACGTCACAGCCAGTATAGGAATCAGCATCTACCCGCATGACGGTGAAGATGTGAAGATGCTGCTAACGAATGCCAACCTTGCTATGCGCCGTGCAAAAGAAGTCGGGCGAAGCGACTGGCAGCTGTATTCTCCGTTAATGGACAGCGAGACGTATAAAAGCTATCATCTGGAAAAAGGACTGCGCAACGCACTTCTTCAAGATGAGGTTTTTATTGAATATCAGCCAAAGGTTCATACAAACAGCAGAGAGATTGATAGTATCGAAGCGTTAATTCGCTGGAATCATCCGGAATGGGGACGCGTATCACCGGAAAGCTTTATTCCATTAGCAGAAGAAACTCATTTAATTATTGAACTCGGCGACTGGGTAATTGATCATGTGTGCAAGCAGCTGCAGCAGTGGAAGAATCAAGGGTTACAAACCGTGCCCGTTTCGATTAACGTCTCGTCTAAACATTTGCTGAAACGAGGATTTGTAGAGCACGTTCAACAAACGCTAGCTCATTACAACATCGACCCTTCATTCATTGAATTTGAAGTAACGGAAAGCTCTATTATTCAGTATGAAGAACACGTAAAAAAAGTCATAGACGAATTAAAGAAAATTGGCGTAACGTTTGCATTAGATGATTTTGGCACTGGCTTTTCTTCGTTATCACATTTAAAAGACTTCGAATTTAACACGTTAAAAATCGATAAAACATTTATTCAACACGTGACCAATAAAGGAAAGCAGCAGGCGATTACAAAAAGCATTTTGTACTTAGCTCATGCTCTTAACATGAAAGTGATCGCAGAAGGCGTTGAAACAAAAGAGCAGCTTGCCTTTTTACAAAAGCATGAATGTACATTTATCCAAGGCTATATTGTCAGTCAGCCGGCTGCGCCTCAAAAAATCGCCGAATATTTAAAGAGGCGATTTCTATAAAAAAAGTGATGTCTCGACGGAGACATCACTTTTTTTTACGCTTGAATAGGTTTTCGAAGCGTCCAAATTTGGTAAAACATATAAAGAGACTAATAGATGGTCAAATACGTCAGCAAGATCCAGCCGTTCATTAGGTACGGGTAAATGACTTTCTGTACAGAAGTAGATAGCGTTGTACACTATCATATCAAAAAAGGTTTTGGAAGTTTGCTGAGAAGGAAAGTTTTTGTTGAGAAGAGATGATTTAATTAATCAATAGCGTTAATATGCTAGGATCAAATAAATGAAATCACATGACAAAAAAGGGTCTCCGTTATGGAGACCCTTTAGAAATGCCAATTAACGTAACAGTTGAAGTACGTTTTGCGGCTGTTGGTTTGCTTGACTTAGCATAGCTTGAGAAGCTTGAGATAGAATTGAATTCTTTGTTTGTTCCATCATTTCTTTCGCCATCGTGCGAACATTTGCTTTCACAAATGACTAGACTATATCTTCACCCTCCAAAGAAGTAGGGGTTGGGCACTTCGGGTATAAATAAGCGGAACAGCATATTTTTACCCTACAGATTTCATCGTCGTAGCAGGATGCCTTAGACGGTTTATCTTAGTCGTTGAACTTTCTCCAGAGTTTCCTCACAGGAGCTTAGCTGCTGATTGCCCAATCTTTTCTTTTTTTAACCGTTACGCCTGTCGTTTCCAACTACGCTGTGGTAAGAAAAGCTCTCAGGGGTTTCCAGCAATTCACCCAATTATAATCACTAGCCGTTACCAGCTAGGACGACTGTGCTTAGGGCTGCTTAGACAGCTAAAGCATAATCTACGTCACGGATACGTGATTCCGCAGCTGTTAGGTTTTCTGATGAAGTGCTTAGGTTGTTAATCGTGTGATCTAAACGATTTTGTTTAGCACCAAGTTGAGCACGTTCATCTGACACCGTTTTAATTGCTGCATCAATTGTATCAATTGCAGCAGTAGATGTAGCGGCATCTGCACTTAAATCAATAGCGTTAACCCCTAAACTAGTTGAGTCCATTTTAGCAAACGTTACATCAATTTTTTGATCTTTATTCGCCCCGATCTGAAAAGTGAACTTTCCAGCATCTCCACCTGTACCATCTAGTAATTTTTGAGTATTAAATTCTGTATCAGTAGCAATTCTATCTACTTCACTTATTAGGTCTGTTACTTCTTTTTGAATTTCAGCTCTGTCATCTGCAGTGTTAGTGTCACTACTTGATTGAACAGCTAGTTCACGAACACGTTGTAAAATAGAGTGTGTTTCATTTAATGCACCTTCACCAGTTTGGATCATTGATACTCCATCCTGAGCATTACGAGAAGCTTGGTCCAATCCGCGAATCTGTCCACGCATTTTCTCAGAAATTGCAAGACCTGCTGCGTCATCAGCTGCATTATTAATACGCTGACCTGAAGATAATTTCTCCATAGATTTTGCTTGTGCATTGTTAGCTGTGTTGTACTGACGGTACGTGTTTAAAGCTGTAATGTTGTGATTAATTCTCATTTTCCTTACCTCCGTATAATGGTTTTACTTCTTGGTTTACATCCTTGTATACAAGAAGTGTCCCGCTTTAAGACGGGATAACAGCAATTGAACATCTTTGGGAAATATGTTCATACTATATATCGACTGAGAGCAGAGGTTGTTTATACTTTCCATTAATTTATTAAATAAAAAATTTGTGCATGTATAAAAAGAAAAACCAGTTCTCTATATGAACTGGTCTTTAGCATTAATGAGTAGCTCCGCCTGAAACTAAAATATCATCTTCCGTTACAATTGTGGTTTTTGCGATGGAAAGCAACCCTTGCACAATCAAATCCAGCGACATACTGGCTTTCCCTGGATGATTTACGGCTTGTTCAGGAAGATAAGGAATATGCACAAATCCGCCTTTAATACAGCAGTTTTGAATCATATTCATCAGCCCATAAAACACGTGGTTACATACAAACGTTCCAGCAGTTTGAGAGACGCTGCTTGGAATGCCTGCTTGGCGCAGGTTTTCGACAGCTGCTTTAATTGGCAGTGTCGAAAAGTATGCGGCAGGGCCGTTTTCAATAATAGGGCGATCAATGGGCTGCTGGCCAATATTGTCAGGGATTCGAGCGTCGTCTACGTTAATAGCAACGCGTTCGACCGTAATTCCTTCCCGGCCGCCTGCTTGTCCAACGCAAATGACGATAGAAGGGCTGATGTCTTCTATATACGTATGAAGCTTAGCCATTGATTCGCCAAAAACAGTGGGAAGAGGCTTAGCAACAATGTGATAGTCTTCAACAGCTACGCCGTCCAAAGCTTTTACAGCTTCTAAAGACGGGTTAATGCTTTCACCTTCAAATGGTTCAAAGCCAGTTAGTAATACAGTTGTCATTCTATTACTCTCCTTTAAAAGTGATATACAAGGTAGTACATTAATAGCGTATTCACAACAAAAACGGATAAAGCAATTGGCACTTGTGCTTTAATTACGGCATTTTTGTCTTTTAATTCAAGCAGCATGGCAGGTACGATGTTAAAGTTGGCTGCCATTGGCGTAAGAAGTGTGCCGCAGTAGCCAGCAAACATGCCAAGCGCTGCCATAATCGCTGGATTACCCCCATGCATATGTACAATTAGCGGAAGTCCAATGCCTCCAGTAATAACGGCAAACGCAGCAAAGGCATTTCCCATGACGATCGTAAATAGCAGCATCCCCAAGCAGTAAGCAAGCACAGCAACAAACGCATAGTTAGTCGGCAGTATATCACTTACAATATCTGATACTACTGTTCCAACACCTGATTTTGAAAAAATACCGCCAAGAGCTGCGAGCATTTGCGGTAAAATAACTGCCCAGCCAACTGCTTGAAGCAAGCGGCTTCCTTCTTTAACAGGCACGTCCATTTTTGCTTTAGTGACGCCCATTGAAGCGATAAAGGCAATGACAGCTGCGATTGCCAGTGAAATTAACGTGACTTTTTCTGGGTCGATCAATGCCCAGTTTCCAAACTTGATCTTTCCAAAAAGAAGAGTGCCGATAATCGTAAAAATAGGAATAAATAAAGCCGGTAAAAAGATTTTGTTTTTTAATCGCTGTGCGTGAGCCACTCGTTCTTCAGCAGGCGTTTCGGCTTCATTAGACTTAGTTACACGATTAAATGAAGCAAGCAGCACCATGATAATGACCAAACATCCTACATAAAAAGGCGGAATCACGTTGCCAAATAAAAACGTAATGGAAAACAGCGCCCAGAATAGAGAAGATCCTAAACGATTAGGATGGTTAGGGTCACGCGCGATTCGAATCGCGATAAAAGCGACAATAATACCGAGTAAGTAGTAAATCGTATCAAGCGTCAGGATGCTTTTCATTTAACTCGCCTCCGTCTTTGAAGATGATGTTGGTTTGTGCTTCGTCATTTTTTTGTGAATACGTCGGTCTAACTGACGGAAACGAATGGCACTAATCAGCAGCGCTGCGATGGCTGTTGGAATACCCCAAAGCGCCATATCCCAGACGTCAACGTGAATGCCTACAGAGTCGAAGAATCCTTTCATTAAGAGAATTCCACCCGTTGCGATAAAGATATCTTCGCCGAAAAACCACCCTGTATTTTCAGCTGCCGCTGCGTGGGCGCGAATATCTTCTTTGATTTTAGGAGGAAGCTCTCCATATTTGGCACGAGCTGCGCCTTCAGACATAGGTGCCACTAACGGACGTACAGATTGAGCATGTCCTCCAATATTTAAGCCGACTGCGGCTGAAATTTCACGGATAAAAAGATATATATAAGTAAAACATTTCCAGAAGAAGCGTTTTTCGCTTTTTTGATCAGCACTTCTGCTTGTTCCTTTAACCCGTATTTTTCTAACACGCCAAAGATAGGAAGGGTAAGTAAAATAGCCATAGACATATAGCGGTTATCAACAAAGAACTGACCGAACATCGTGATTACTTCATGCAGTGATAAACCTGATACAAGGCCCGTCACGATGCCTGCAACAGTCACAACAAGCAGTGTATTTAAACGAAATAAAAAACCTACTGCCACTAGCAAAACCCCAATTAATTTCAACATAAAAATCCCCCTTGAGTATGTATAGACCGTGCTGCAAATTTACCGCCTTTGTTTTTCTAGAAAAACAAACATGTTTCGAGTATAAACAATTCTGAAAATTAAAACAAGATGCTTAAGGCATAAAATAGTTTTATTGGTGAAACAAAATTATAGAAGGAAGATTTATATAATGTGCATGGACTCAGAAGTAAAATAAAGAATTCTGCGCGGGAGTTTGGGTAGTGATTTTTTTAGTTGATCCGTTAAAAACATTTCTCCTAAAATACCAAAAATGGTGTATAATGCTAAAAGGTATGAATATAGAATTATATAGATTTTAACAAAATAAATCTATATGACTATATTTTAAACAATTTATTGAAGGGGGAAGGAGTATTTGAATTGTTCAAATTGCGGCCATTTTAATGATGGCGGAAAGTTTTGCGTGAAATGCGGTCATAAATTACAAGAAGAGGCAGCTGTAAGCCAGACGGCAGCAGCATCTGAATATCAGCCTCAATCTCAGCCGCAGCCAGCGTATGCGCCTCAACAGGCTAATCAGCGTGTTCGTCAGGCGAAAAAAGTGTCAAAATCATTTTTTAGTTATTTTGCAGAAGGGATTAAAAATCCAACAGCTACAGCGCAAGCAGCAGGCGAAAGCCAATTCGTTAATGCTCTTATCACAGTCATTCTTTATGCTCTTAGTATACCTGTTATGCTGTATGTAGGCTGGAAGCTATTGTTGATTCAATTTGTTCGAAGCATGTTCAAGCTTCCTATTATCAGTGAAGAGCTGGCTCCATCTGACATGGAGGATTTTAATACAGGCGTTGATTTGATAAAAGCCACAGATATCAACAGCATCATTCACTTCAATTTTACGGATTTCGTCTTTAAACAAGGAATTTTCATTTTTATTGGACTGGCGATTATTATCGGAGCAACATATGTTGCAGCAAAGTTTGGAAAGGTAGACGTTTCCTTTAAAGAATTCTTCTCACGCTTTGGCACGTTTTTAATTATTCCAACAGCTCTACTTTTAATTGGGCTTGTGCTGGCATTTCTCCATGTTGAATACTTCTCTTATTTTATGAATTTTGGTTTGCTGAGCATTTTCCTTGTGGTTCCATTTACGATTGCTAGCTTTAAGCAAAGCGGAACAAATGGGCTTGATCGTATCTATAGCACTCTTATTGTATATGTAGTCATTACGATTGTACTGACGTTCATTGCGAATGGTTTAGGAGAAGAAGCCAAAACCATTATTACAAGAATGGGAAACAGCAGTGAATTGAATGATCTATTTTAAGTTGACAGAAAGCATCGTGTACAGCGGTGCTTTTTCATACCATTATAAAAAAGGAGTGTAGAAATTGGGATATTGCAGAGAGTGTGGCCATCAGTTAACAAATGAGCATCAATTTTGTCCGGAGTGTGGACATCCCGTCGAAAGAAAAGAGGCTTCTAGCCAAGGAGTAAAAACACACCGTTACGTAGAACCCGCATCAGCTTCAGTAGAGGAAGAGAGAGAATCGGTAAAACCTCCCAATAAAAAAACAAAGATTATTGCGATTTCAGTTATAGCAGCAGCTGCTATACTTGGCGGCGCTTATTACGGAATAGATAAAACAATGATGGCGCCTAAAGCCGTGTCAGAAAAATTTATTGCTTCAGTAAAGGGCAACGATATTGATAAAGTAAAAAAATATGTTAATGATGGTCAAATCCAACTAGAAGCCAACGATGAGCAAACAAAATCATTTATTACATATTTGCACGAAAATCCGGATGTAATGAAATCAATCTCTGAAGGGTTAGCGGCAGATAGCAGAGCGCTTGAAGCAGGAGTTCCAAGCGAAGATCACTCTTCATACGCTAAGCTAGAACAAGACGGAAAGAAGTGGGGAATCTTTGATCATTACACGGTACAAATAAACCCTGTATATGCACAGGCTCAGTCTACAGAAGATGCGACAGCAGTATATATTGACGGTCAAAAAGCTGGAACGGTAAGCAGTGACTCTTCTAAAAAGATTGGTCCATTTTTACCTGGTACACATACATTAAAAGGTGAAGTGCAAAATGATTACGGAAAAGTTGAAAACGAACAAGAGATTGAAGCCGCCAACGGAGAAGATGTAAACGTTGAGTTTGATTGGTCAGATCATGCAGTATACATCTCTTCAGATTATGATGACGCGACGCTGTTCGTTAATGGTAAAGACACAAAAACAAAAATTAGCGATATTGATTATTTAGGTCCACTGCCAATGGATGGGTCAGTAAAACTATATGCAAAACGCGGAGAAAAGAAAACGGAAGAAGTATCAATTAAAAAAGGCATAGAAGATGTTGCGCTTAATTTTGATGAAAAAAATACGACAGAAGCTACAGCAAAAGCATCGGCTCCTTCTGAGAATCAAGAGACGACGGACAAAGGTTCGGAAGTCAATTCTGGAGTATCTACTAGTGAAGTTTCTAGTTTTATTGAACAATATATGTACGCTACAATTTCCTCAATTAACAGTGGAGACTTCTCTATTGCAGAGCCATATATCGATTCTAACGGACCAAAATACAAGGAACAAAAAGATTATACCGCTTACCTAATCAAAAAGGGAATAACAGAAGATTTATTAAGCTTTAATGTAAATAGAGTAACAAAACTAGATGACTCTATGTATAAAGTATATACAACAGAAGAGTATGATATTTCGTACGGAGACGGATCTGTTAAATACAAAAAATTCAACAGCATTCATAAAGTAAAAGAATTATCTGATGGAAGTTTGGGAGTTTATCAGCTTATTAGTTCAACGGAAGTAAAGTAAAAGCTGATAAATAGACTTTGAAAAAGCAAACAACTTAGTAGGTAACAATACGTAAAAAAGACGTCTTCTCATAAAAGACGTCTTTTTTATGTATAAGTCCTAATATCAAACCCAATACCTGGGATACTGCCGATCTTGAAATAAATTATTATACACGGTAGAAATCAATACAACGACACATGCACAAATCATAATAATACCTAAGTATCCCCAGCCTGCTTGAGTATTAATTGCGACAATTGCGCTAGCTGCAGCGGGAGGATGAACGGTTTTTGTAAGAATCATTAAAATAAGAACAAAAGCAAGCACAATCGCAATCGTAATTAGACTTCGATGAAATAAGCTCCAAATAATAAGTGCGGAAACTGTTGCGAGCAAGTGCCCTCCAAGCACGTGGCGAGGCTGTGATAAAGGACCTTTGTGCGCTCCGAAAACAAGCACGCAGCTCGCACCAATCGGAGCAAGCGCCATTGGATAACCAAGCGCTAGTGCAATCGCGCTGCTGATGATAATCGCAATTAAGCCTCCGATTGAAGAAACGACCGCATCTCTATAATTGATTTTCGGTTCTTCTTTTAGTTCTCCTTTCATCTTTTTAGCATACGAGCTTAAGTAAGATAGAAAGGGACTTTTTGTTTGAGCAAAACTTTTTTCAATCTGCATTTCTTCTTTCCTTTCTCTTTTGTAAGTAAAAGTTGTTTGTCAAGTTGTATGTCAGAACATCTGCTATATTAAGTTAGTTTATAAGAAAAGAAGGATTACTGGAAGAGGAAAAATATCTTTTTTTAGTGGAAATTCTTTTGATGAACAAAAAAAGGTGGGGGAGGCGGTAGAAGGGTCTCTATGTGCAGTAAGAGCAGGAGAAATGTATAATAGACCTAGAGGTGACTAAATTATGTATCTAGTAGACTACCATCATCACACGAACAATTCATTTGACTCACAGGCAGTCATGAAAGAAGTATGCGAACAAGCTGTAAAAAACGGCATAAACGAAATTTGTTTTACCGAACACTTTTCATTAAATCCACTAGCGCCAACGTACGGTCATATGGATTTTGATAAATATGAACGAGAACTAACTGAATGCAGAGATCAATTTCAAAATCAGCTAGTGATTAAAAAAGGAATTGAAATTTGTGAGCCGCATTATTTAAAAGAGAAGTATCAGGAAACGATGAAGCAAGAGAAATTTGATTTTATTTTAGGTTCGGTGCATAACATTAATAACATCAAGCTCCGTAAACATTTGGAGCTTAATGATAAAGAAGCAATTTACCGCGCTTATTTTAACGAAATGCATAAGCTAGTAAGCGAAGCGGATATTGACGTGTTGGCTCATTTAGATTTAATGAAGCGCTATGCATTTGAGCAATACGGCATTTTCGACTTTCATCAGTTCAAAGATATTCTTGCAGATATCTTAAAAAAAGCAATTGATCGTAATATTGGAATTGAAATTAACACTTCAGGTATGAGAGGGAAGCTGGGCGAAGCATTGCCGGCACTTGAAGTTGTTGGGCTGTACCGCGATTTAGGCGGAGAAATCTTAACAATTGGATCTGATTCACACTTTGCCGAAACCGTAGGAGCACATATGAAAGAAGCAGTTGAAATGGCAAAACAGTGCGGATTTACGGAGATTTATACGTTTGATCAACGCAAACCAAAAGGAATTCGTATTTAATATGAGTGTATTTGACTTTCTTCATAATGAAAAGCATAAATTTCTTCCATTGAAAGCAAAAGAGATAGAAGCTGCGGAGCAAAGATTAGGAGCAAAATTCCCGGCAGAGCTCCGTCAATTTTATTTGGAAATAGGATATGGCTTTGCAAATAGGGATGAAACAACTGCTTTTCAGCGAATTATAGATCCGGACAGCGCAGTAGACTTGCATTTACGTGAAGACTTTTACGAGCATGATCCTGATTTAGATATGTATGATGAAAGAGAAGGCTTTATTTTCTTTGAAGTCGTAGAAGGATTGTATTTTGAAGCAAGGTGGGGCACAGAGGCTGCTTCGCCAGTGTACTTTATGGATACACGTATTTCAGACTCTCTCCAAGCGTTTTTTGAGCAGCTCGATAACAACGCCCATTTCTATGAGAAAATGTTAGAAGAATAATAATAACTGTAAAAAGCACGCTCTGATTAGAGCGTGCTTTTTTAATTTAGTTCTGCTTAAGCTCCGATAAAAATTTCCGGACTTCTTCGATGGTCAGACCCAGCTTGCGGGCTGTTTCCATAAGACTTACCCACTCTTGATCGATTGACAGTACATGTTCTTTTTTCATTACGATTCATCCACCCTTTGCCAGGGAACCCAGCTATCGTAGCCGAAAGCGGCCTTAGACCTGAAGCTTTGCGTCACTATTTTTCAATAGTTTTGCCCTTATCTGGATAATTTGTAATAGTATTCTTAGTATACAGTTATTTTACAAAATAATATTTGTAAAAGATGTCGAAATAGGTCGATTATAACAAAAAAATTAAACGTTCGTGAATGGACCTATCAGTTTGTTTTACGGAACTTTAAATAATACTGAAATTCAATAAATTCTTCTTTGGTCATGCCGTCTTGAATGGCTCGTTCAATTAAATGAAGCCACTCTAGATTGAGGGCTGGCTTTGAAGTTAGAGCTGGACAGCTGATGTCTCCCTCAATTAATTCATCAATCGTTGTGTGAAGAGAAGACGCGATTTTATCAAGCATTTGAAGAGAAGGATTATTATTTAACCCTTTTTCTAAATGAGACAAATACGATTTTGAAATATTGGCTTCTTCAGCCAAGCGTGTAATAGAATAGCCTTTTTTTAGTCGCAAATTCTTAATCTTTTCTCCTATCACATTCAGTTCATCCTCTTCTTATAGGTTTTTTGTTCATTATAACGCATATTTGTGCATTGTGTGTAAATAAAAATATAAAATAAATAATATTTTGTTCTTTATAAAGAATAAAATAGGCCAAAATATCTATTCTTGATGCGGGTATATTATGCTATACTTCACTTACAAATTGTTCTTTATTAAGAATATTTGTCGATTTATCACTTTTTTATTCGCTATAGTGAACGTTTTGTATAGTACGCTAGCGCTATATGAAATGATCCTTGCGCGATAAAGAGATAACATTATTTATTAAATTAGGATAGGAGATTACATGGAAAAAAGATATGTAGAACTTGATTCTTTAAGAGGATTAGCAGCTCTTTTTGTTGTGATAAATCATTATCTCATGATTTATCCAAGCTTCAGCGAGTATAGGTATGACGGTGATTCTTCTTTTTTACTGTCCATGGTAAAAGAAAGCCCGCTGCGGATATTGTTCAGCAGTGGAAATGAATCAGTTGTTTTGTTTTTTGTCTTAAGCGGATTTGTTTTAGCACTGCCGTTTTATGGGCGTTCTTCTTTTCGGTATGAGAACTATCTTGTAAGAAGAATTTGCCGAATTTATCTTCCTTACTTGTTTGCGGTGTGTGTGGCTATTTTATGCAAAATCTTATTTAGCCAAGGTGGGATTTCACAGTTAAGCCAATGGTTTAATCATTCATGGATCACAAACGAGTCGCCAAGTTTACTTCTTCAGCACTTCTTTTTAATTGGCACATTTAACACAGACGCTTACAACAATGTTATTTGGTCGCTTGTTCATGAAATGAGAATTTCAATTATTTTTCCTCTTTTAATGATTCTTTTGCTGCGAATGGACGCAAAGAAAATCATGATGCTATTGTTTTTCGTTTTTGTTTCATCATCAGCGCTATTACTGCTTAATCAATCAAACTTAGAGCCTACGAACTTCTTGCTTTCTTATCATTATTTGCTTTTATTCGCCGCGGGTGCAGTTACGGCGAAATACCGAGATTTTTTTATTCAACTTTATCTGAAAATTGGCACATTTAAAAAGGGTCTTATCGTTCTGATTGCATTTACCTGTTATTTATCTGAAGGCATTATGGGAAATTACGCGATCACCAATAACTTTTTATGCCGCAATCTAGCAGTGATGGTAGGGAGCTGTATGTTCATTATTATCGCTTTAGCATCGCCGGCAGCTTCAAAGGTTTTACGTACAGGAGTGCTGTCGTTTCTAGGTAAAGTTTCGTACAGCTTATATTTAACTCATCTCATCGTGCTGTTTTCGTTGCTGTATTTGTTACACGGGCTTTTGCCGTACTGGAGCATTCTAAGCATTTGTTTCCTTTTATCACTGGCAATGGCTTCCGTCACGTATCATTTTGTTGAAAAGCCTTCCAGCAGATTAGGGAAATTCCTCACAAGAAACAAAGTTGTTTTCGGCGGAGCAGTGAGTCGTAAGTAACAGAGAGATAAAAGCGTATGGAGGTGAGTTTACGATGCAGGATAAAATTCAGCTAAAGGATTTTTTTCGAATTTTAAAAAGAAGATGGCTTACGATGCTTTTAGTCATAGTCATTACGAGTATGAGCATCACAACTATCTGTTTCTATCTACTAAAGCCTACGTATCAAGCATCTACTCAAGTACTTGTTAATCAAGCAACATCTAAAAATGTAGATGAGATTGCTAATATTACACAGCTGAATACCCAATTAATTTCTTCGTATATCGATTTTATTAAAAGTCCGATGATCATAAACGGTGTAAAAGACGAATTAAAGTTAACTATTTCTAATAAAAAGCTGAGTGAACAAATTACGATTGATCATAACGAAAATTCTCAATTTGTCACGATTACCGTAAGAAACGAGAATTCGAAAACAGTAAGTGAAATCGCAAATAAAGTAGCTCTTCTTTCAAAAGATCAAGCGATGAAGTTAATGAAAGGAAGCAACATTCAAGTATTAACCGAACCGTCGCAGAGCCTTAAAGTATTCCCAAAGCCGCTGCCGGTTGCAGCTATTACTATCTTGGTCAGTCTGTTGGTAGGAATAGCGGGAGCGATGTTGAGAGAATATCTTGATAGTACAGTACGAAATGAACAAGATATTCAAGAACTTATCGGACTTCCGATTATTGGACATATCGAGCTGGAGTCTCGAAAAATGAAGCGAAACCAAAAGCAAGGCAGTGATCAGGCAAAGGCAAGGAGGGAGAAGCTTGAGTTTTAAACAAAAAAAGTATCCATTTTCACTGTATCAAGATGCCAAAACCATCAACCAAACAAATATGATTCGAAAAAATGTTGAGGTGCTGCTGAATAGTGAAGCCAAATGCCTGACAATCACATCAGCGGAAGTGAACGATAAAAAGCCGCTTATGACGGCAAAGCTAGGGATTTCATTTGCTGAACAAGGAAAAAATGTTCTTCTTATTGACGGAAACGTGCATTGTCCTTCTCTTCATCAGCTCTTTGACCTTGGAAGTTCAGAAGGATTAACGGATGTATTAGTAAACGGGAAAGGCCGGCATGTACCCATTAAACAAACGTCATACAAAGGACTGGATGTGCTTCCGGCCGGATCTCACTTTCGAAACGCATCCACACTATTTGTTTCCAAGTACTTTGATGAGCTCATAAAAAGATGGAAAGAAGAATACGATTTGATTCTTTTTGAAACACCTCAGTTTTTAGAAGAGACCGATTCTCATATTCTTGCAGCAAAATGTGATGCGACCATGCTCATTGTGGAAGAGCGCAAAACAAAACTAGATGCCGTTGTTAAAACGAAAAATATGCTGGAAAAAGCGCGCATTCATGTGCTAGGCGTTATTTGGAGTCCGTCTCACTAGCTCCTCATTTTATATAGAAGGAAGTGAAACGATGAATCAAATTGTCTCGAAAACGACCGGTGATTCCGATGTGCTAAAAAAAGACTTTCCGCTTTTTTACTTGCTGTGTAAACGCGTATGTGATATTGCAATTTCGCTTATGGCATTTGTGGTATTACTGCCTGTCATTTTGTTATTTGCGCTCATTGTGATGATTGAAACACCGGGTTCACCTTTCTTTCTTCAAGAGCGTCTAGGTCAAAGCGGCAGGCCATTTACGATTATGAAGCTGCGTTCGATGTACAGCGACGCTGAAAAAAACGGAGCGCAGTGGGCCGTTAAAAATGACAGCCGCGTTACCAAAGTAGGAAAGCTGATTCGCCAAACGCGAATTGATGAACTGCCTCAGCTGTGGAATGTGTTAAAAGGCGATATGTCGATTGTGGGGCCACGACCTGAAAGAGCCGTATTTATAGAAGAGTTTCAAAAAACACTTCCTTCGTTTAGCCAGCGGCTTGCTGTTAAGCCTGGACTAACAGGCTGGGCGCAAATTAACGGAGGATATGAGCTAACGCCAGCAGAAAAGCTGGAGCTCGATCTTTACTACATTCAACATACGAATATACGGTTTGACGTGAAGATTATGATAAAAACGCTAAGAGTCATTGTAACAGGAGACGGATCAAGATAGGAGAGGGATAACATGAAAAGAGTACTAGTTACAGGCGGATGCGGTTTTATTGGGTCACATATGGTAGAGCTTCTTTATCAAAACGGATTTGAAGTAAAGGTAATCGACAATCTATCAACGGGAAAAATAGCAAACTTAGAAAATCGAGGTATTTCTTTTCACTACGGAGATATTGTGAGTGAAGAATTAGATAAAGTATTTGCCGAGTTTAAACCTCATTATGTTGTTCACCAAGCGGCTCAAGTGAGCGTGGCTCATTCCGTTACTAATTTTCATCATGACGCCAATGTTAATATTCAAGGGACGATCAACATTATTAATGCATGCAAAAAACACGGAGCTGAAAAAATCATTTTTGCTTCATCAGCTGCCGTGTACGGAAATACGAACGTTACTCCAATTACGCTTGCTCACCCAACGAGTCCAGCTTCACCTTACGGATTGTCAAAGTTTACGTCTGAAGAATATTTAAAGCTTGCTAAACAGCTGTATGATATTGATTACGTGATTCTTCGCTACAGCAACGTGTATGGCCCACGGCAAAATTCACAGGGGGAAGGCGGCGTAATTTCAATCTTTTTTGACCGGTTTGTTACGAACCAACAGCCGATTATTTACGGAAGCGGCCGTCAAACAAGAGATTTTATTTACGTGGAAGACGTGAGCCAGGCGTGTTTACAAGCCATTCAGTATGAAGGATGCGGCACGTTTAATATTTCCAATAACAGCAGCATCAGCATCAACGAACTCTTTTTTACGATGAAAAGCATATCCGGCAGTCACTTAACACCTGCTTATCACAGCGTGCGTGAAGGTGATATTGCAGACAGCAGACTGTGCAACAAAGAAAGCATCAAAGTATTAAAGTGGTCGCCTGCTTTTACGCTTGAAAAAGGCTTAGCTAAAACGTATGACTACTATCACGAAACGCTAGCTCAGCGATTTGCTAAAACGATGGAGTAAGAGGAATGTATGAAGAAAAATTCCATTTGGAAAAACATTGTTCATTTATTTATTAGTACCGTTGTATCACGTTTGTTAAATGCAGCTGCGCTTATCGTGCTGGCACAGTATTTAAGCGCAGCTAGTTACGGCAGCTTCAGCGTAGCGCTAGCTTTTGCGATGATATTGGGCTACTTTACCGACGTTGGATTAAGCAATACGGTGCTTCGTGAAGGCTCTAAAAAACAAGCAGACGTGGATCATCTTTTGTCATCGTATTTGAAAATGAGAATTTTGCTTTTGCTTGCGACGTTTGCAGGGGCATATATAGTGATTTCCTTGTTTTATCACGAACCGTCACTTGTAAAAATGATGTACTACTTGATTGTACCGATGGTGACAGGACTTGCAATGCAAAGCATAGGGATTACGTATTTTCAGCTTACTGAACAAATGCATCATTTAGGAGCCATTCGAATCTACTCAGCTCTTTTGCTAGTGGTTCTGCTGACGGTTGGAATGCTGATGCATACAAGCCCGTTTTTTATTTCGTTTTTGTTTGGCTTTTCCTATCTTTTAGCAGGAGTGTACGGACTGTGGATGGTGAGAAAAAGAGTATCGTTTAATTTGAAAAAGAAAATTCAACGCGGACTGTTAAAAAATATCGGCTCCTTTATT
Organism: Priestia sp. YIM B13490; assembly: GCF_042787735.1. Classification (NCBI taxonomy): domain Bacteria; kingdom Bacillati; phylum Bacillota; class Bacilli; order Caryophanales; family Bacillaceae; genus Priestia; species Priestia sp. YIM B13490. The sequence continues at coordinate 439,842 of NZ_JBHZOT010000002.1, read as the reverse complement.
GTAAGCGGACTGTTGATTATGCTGCTGCCGCAGCTTGGTCCAATCGTATTAGAAAATACGATTCCGCTTGCAGCCGTCGGCGTGTTTGCCGTTGCGTACCGTATTCCATCGGCGCTGTATCAAGTTCCAGGAATTGTGGCAGGTGCGTTTTATCCGGTATTGTTTCGTCACTATAATCACCAGCAGGCAGATAAACATTTAGAGTTAAATATTCTTCAAGTGAAGCTTATGAGTTTAGTAGGGATGCTAACAGCGCTTCCTTTTTATCATTTATCCGATCTTGCCGTGTCGTTATTGTTCGGAGATAAATGGGCTGCGGCTGGAGGTGCGTTAAAGTGGCTGTCGCTGATGCTGATTTTCCAAGGCTTAAGCGTAGCACTAGCAGACGGCTTAACAACAAAAGGACTTCAAGGAAGAAGAACGGGCGTTCAGCTGGTTGCTGTTGTATCGGGAATTGCTTTTTACTACTTTTTAAGCTCTGCTTATTCTGTGATGGGAGCCGTGTATGCCGCGCTTTTAATTGAAGGAATTTTATTTATCGGCTGCTGGTTATGCAATCCAGAAAGAGTCATCATTATGCACAAAACCTTTCCCATTTTTGTTTGTTTATTTGGCAGTACGATTGTGCTTACTACGCTCCTGTTTTCGCAGCATCCGTTTATTGCGCTGTGTGTGAACATGCTGCTTGTGTTGCTGCTAACGCTGTTAGATAGAGAGATTAGAAATCAAGCGCTTAGCTATTTGCAAAAAAGTAAGTTAGTAAACGTAGAGAACAGAAAGGAGGCACAAAATGGATAGTGTATACGTGCAAAATCGAAAACCGACCGTTTTGTTTTGTCTTTTTGTTCTTGTTACGTTAAGTAAATATAACGTGAATATTGGCTTTTCATTAAAGCCGTACATGATTTTTTTATTTGCACTTCTGCTGTTGAGTTTTGCTTCTTTTTACGTTTATAAGCTTCAGGCGTATGAAGTGCTGCTGCTTTTATTTTATCTTTTTTACTGTATGACCGGAGCGTTTTCTCTGTACCCTGAAGCGAGTCTTCGTATTATGCTAGGCGTTTTGCTTATCCTTGCTTGCTACTTTTTAATGAAATATGTGATAGCAGAGTTTCATAGCGGAAGTATTAAACGTGCGTTAACCGGAGCGGGCATTCTTTTTAACGGTGTGAGCTTGCTGCTCTATATTGCCGGTCTCCAAGCCGTTCATTTTCAATTTGCCTCCGAAGTAGAAATTATTAAATGGGGCGTCATGATTGACCGCAGCTATCCCCGTTTGATTGGCGTACTGGATGATCCTAATATTTATGTATTTTACAATACGCTGTTTTTTACTTACTTTTTAACGAATAGCGATAGTACTAAAAATAAAGTCGGACTTTTACTTAGCACATTAGCAAGCGTGTTAACGTTTTCCCGAGGCGGATTAATTGCCATGGTCGCCGTGTTGATTCTATATTTGCTCATTACTCGTTCGCTTAACAGTCTTAAAACAGCTCTTTCGTTTGTGTTTTTATTTGGTGCACTTGCTCTTATCGCTCATTTTATGACGAATTTTAACGTGTTCACCATTTTAACTGAACGAGCCGATGATTTTTTACATGACGGAGGAAGCGGAAGGTTTTCGCTGTGGAGCCGGGCATTTGAGTTTTTTTCATCGCATCCGTTTGCCGGAATCGGCGCTTTTAACTTTTCAGAGTATAACTTGTTTTACTACGGCGAAGCCCTGTACGTTCATAACACGTTTTTAGAGATTTTATCAGAGACGGGTATGATTGGTTTTTGTCTATATTTTAGCTTTTTACTTCTTGTGTTGCTTCAGCTTTTAAAACAAAAAATTCATAAACAAGAACCTTACTTATTTTTAACGTTTATTGGTTTTTTGCTTCAAATGATGTCGCTTTCGTTAATTGTAAATGAGCTGTTCTTTTTATACCTAGCGCTGCTGTCAGGCTATTTACGAAATCATCAAAGTGAGGAGAGTGCAAAATGAATAACTTCAAATCTCAACCGGATCAGCCCCTCGTTTCAATTGTTACACCTGCCTATAACTGCGCAGCCTTTATTTCATCCACCATAAAATCCGTTCAGCAGCAAACGTACCTCAACTGGGAGCTGCTTGTTATTGACGACTGTTCGACAGATGAAACGGCTGAAGTAGTAAAGAAATTCAGTAGAAAAGATCAACGCATTCACCTGCTTCAGCTAACCAAAAATTCAGGAGCCGCAGCGGCACGAAACGAAGGTATAATCGCAGCAAACGGAAGATTCCTTGCCTTTTTAGACAGCGATGATGTATGGCATACAGAAAAACTTGCAAAACAAGTGGCCTTTATGCTTGAAAAAAACTGTGCGTTTTCTTATACGGGCTACAGCATAATCAATGAAAAAGGTGAGGAAACAGGAGTTGAAGTAAACGTTCCAAGAAGTGTTGATTACAAAAAGCTAGCGGGAAATACCATTATCGGCTGTTTGACGGTCATGCTTGATAAAAAACAAATTTCCGAGATTTTAATGCCAAACATTCAACCAGAAGACACGGCGCTGTGGCTGTCACTGTTGAGAAAAGGCTATACAGCTTACGGCCTTCAAGAGTCACTTGCTTATTATCGTCTGGTATCTCATTCGGTTTCTAGCAACAAGCTGAAAGCAGCGACAAGGTATTGGAAGCTTCTTCGCAAACAAGAGCGGCTGCCGCTATGGAAAAGCGCCACTTATTTTGTCCAGTACAGCGTAAATGCGTACGCTAAAAGCAAAAACCTTTCAAAATCGTAAAGGATGTGAAGTCTTGAAAAACGTACTTTTAATCACAGATAAATTGATTACAGGCGGAGCAGAAACGTATTTTTGCAAGCTCGAAAATCAGTTAAATCATCCCGATATTACCGTATACACAGCAGCTGCAATGGGAGAACTGTACAGCAAAATTCAATATAAAAAACGGTTCACGCCTTTAAGCAGAAAAAATCATCTTCACAATCTTTATATACTGTGGAAAAAGGTTCGAACGTGTAAAATTGACATCATTCATGCCAACAGCCTGCGCATGGTGATGTATGCAGTGTGCGTAAATCGAGTGCTGCGAAAAAAAGTAAAAATACTTTATACAAAGCATAATGTAACGGTGCTTGAACAAAAGGCAAAAAGCTTTTTTTGTAAACTCGTAAACTCTTATGTGCATGGAGTGATTACGGTCAGCCGCTTTGAACAAGAGCAGTTAATGCACCTTGGCGTAAATAGCAGCAAAGTAACAACGATTTACAATGGAGTGGATTTAAATCAGTTTGTGTTTAAAGAAAAAGCATCTTCACTCGACTGTCATATCGGTCTGTTGGCACGAGCTTCAAAAGAAAAAAATCACGAGCTGTTTATCGAAATTGCCTCACTGCTTCGAGATCACGAACATATGAAGTTTCATATCGGAGGAGGAGGGCCTGACCTTCAGCGAATTCAAGAGCTCATTCAGCAGCAAGGCTTATCCGAAAAGATAAAGATATGGGGAGAAGTAGAAGACCCTGAAGCATTTATTACGAAAATGGATATGCTTCTGTTAACTTCTCATCGTGAAGTCTTTCCAATGGTTGTTTTAGAAGCAATGGCCGTTGGTACACCGATGATTTCAATTGATGTAGGAGGCGTGAAGGAAGCAATAGCAGACGGAGACACGGGCTACTTAATCCCTGCGTATTCACCTCAAGCATTCGCAGAAAAAATTACGGTGCTGTACGCCGAGCAAGAACAAAAGCAGCGTTTTGCTAAAGGCGCAAGGAAAAAAGTCGAACAGCACTTTACGTCGAGTCAAATGATTGCGTCCACTGCTAATCAATACGTAAACGTGAGCGGAAAAAGCTTCTAACACGGAAGCTTTTTTTCTATGAAAATAGTGAACCACAGGTAGTCAAAACGCATAAAGTAATAGAAGCAGTACATGCTTTATAGCTGCTGAGAAAGCGAGATGAGTTTAATGGAAAACTGCAGTGAAGAAAGAATAGTAGACGCCGCTTGTTTTGGTGTGAAAAGAGACGGCGTGACGGATGATGCACCTGCGATACAGCAAGCAATTGATTACGCAGAGGCTAACAATTTATCACGAGTACTCCTAACAGGAGACTATACGTATGCCATCGCATCACCTCTTGTGATTAAACCGTCTATTTCGTTTGAAATGGACAGCGGAACAAAACTTAAAGTAACGGGAAATTATCATGTATTTACGCTGCAAAAAGATGCGTCTATTTCAGGAGGAACCGTTGAAGTGATCGACCCATCATTTACCTCTTCGGTCATTTACCTTCATGGATCGCAGCAATTAGAAACAGGAAACAAAACGACGATAAGTAACATCAGCATGATCAATACGTCAGGCGCTTATAATGGAAAAGGCATTTATTTTTATTGCCAAAAAGCGTGGGATTTTATCAGCTTTGTGAACGTATCCTTTGTACACCTTCGCAACTTTGAAAGAGGCGTACTGCTGCAAACTGAAAAAATCACCAACATCAATACGCCTGCATGGATTAACGCGAATAACTTTAGCTATTTATCAATTGACGGCTGTCAGTATGGAATTGACGTAGCCGGTATCAGCGACGTGCCGTATGAAACGTCAGGAAACAGCTTTAGTCATTTTCAAATGCAGTGCCGCAGCCAAACGAAACGAGCAATTAAATGTTCAGGTGCTTACAATACGTTTGAAGGTCATATTTGGGATACGTATTTGATGAACGGGGGAGAACCGCCCGTAGAATTTACAAGTATCTCACATCGAAATCAGCTTGCCTCTAACCTTTTATCCACATCGATTTTAAACAACGGACAGTATAATGACATTACGTCTCCTTTTGAACAAACCCGAAATATATTTGCGCCAGGACTTCCAGGAAAACCTGATATCATCGGCGATCAAGACGATATTTTCGTACAAGCTGATAAAAAATATACCGTCAAACAAACAGCTGGAAAAGCCCCGTACGGAGGAAGCATCAGCAATTGCTTCAGCTTAATTGATGAACAAAGCATGAACTACCTCGATGTGCCAGCTTCAACTCCCGTTGTGATTGAAATGGACTTTACTGCAAATCCAATTAAAATGCTGAATATGGCCGGGGTTTCATTTGGATGGGGTGAGTCACCTAAAAATATTAAATTTGAATATCTAACAGCACTAGACGGTGCGTGGACAACAGCAAAAGACGTAAAAAACAATTTAGGAAACACGGTAACGGCAGAAGTGCGAGCCAATACGCTGTATAAAATGAGACTTACGCTAAGCGAATATACAAAAGACCACAAACGCTTTCGAATTAACCGCATATTCGGTACGTCTTCTATGATGCCCGGTTCCTCTTGGGTGGCAACGTCCGGAAGCAAAATGTACGGAAACCTCGAGTTTCAGCAAGGAAACAGCCTGATCCTTAAATCTCCTGACGGACAGAGCTGGAAGCTAAGCGTCGATAACACTGGGAAAGTCTCCGGGACAAAAATCTAAGTAGAGAAATTACTTTTAAACCAGCTTCTTTTTATGAGAAGCTATTTTTTATGTCGATAAAAAGTCACGAGCGTACTATGGATGGAACAAGCCTCAAAACCGTAAGTTATCTGGTTTATTTGTTGCCTAGTCTCAAATAAAGAAATATTTTAATTAAACTTAGCTAAAAAGGTTGGAAATTGTCGAAAGTCTGCCGATATAACGAAGGGAAACAGAAAAATAGACAAGGAGACAAGTAGACAGAATGAGAAAGATTTTACCCGTTTTATTCATGCTAAGTTTACTGGTTATGTTTAGCTATAGTGCTGCAATTAAGCCTGTACAGGCAGCCGAAACAGAGCCGACGGTATCCGTAAAATTAAAAAAATATTTAGGCAATCAATCCAGTATTAAAATTAAGCCATCGCAGTCCTATACGATTGCAGACAGCAAAGTAACGCTTCAAGCTAATACAGAGTACGAAGTAAAAGCAGCGGGGAGCAAAGTCAAACTCCTGCATAACCAAGAAGTCCTTGGTGAATTCGATAGCTTCACTGCTAAACCATCTACATACGAAGCCTTCCTTTCTATTAATAACCGAAACTACTTAGGAAACGTACAGTTTACCAACGAAGGCAGCAAATATGTCAGACCCATTAATACAATTCCAATGGAAGATTATTTAAAAGGCGTTGTTCCAAAAGAAGTGTATACGTCTTGGCATGCGGACGCATTAAAATCTCAGGCTGTTGCTGCGAGAACATACGCATTAAGCTATGCAAGTAAAATCATTGATGATACAACAAGTTTTCAAGTATACGGAGGATATGAATGGTACAACAGTACCAACAGCGCAGTTGATGAAACGTTTGGAAAAGTATTAAAGTACAACGGTGCGTTAATTAACTCTGTGTTTTCTTCAAGCAACGGCGGAATCATTGAATCTGATTATAATGCGTGGGGAAAGGCTTCTCATCCTTACTTTCAAGTGAAAACTGATCCGTATGATCCTCAAACAAAATGGTCATTAACAGTTCAAAAACAGCAAATTGACCTATCTACAAAAGATTTGAAAAACCCAGACGCGTGGTGGAGTCAAACAAAAGAAGCGGATGAAAAAATCGCAGGCAAAATTAAAGCACAAATGCAAACAGCGACTCAATTTAAAGGAAAAGACATTAAAATTGTAGGCATTTCTAAAATTAGCCTTTATCAGCCAACGTCAGGTCAGCGTATGAGCAAAGGAGATATCAGCGTAACCTACGTGATGAAAGGCGAAGTAGATCAAGACAATAAGCTTGCAGTTAAAACATGGAGTCGAACTGGAGATAAAGCAGATAACATTCGATTTATGCTGGACGGAACGCTGTTTAAAAGCCTGATGCTTACTAAGCAAGATCCTTTGGGGGACACAATTACTATTGAAGGAAAAGGAAACGGACATGGAGTCGGCTTGAGCCAATTCGGAGCGAATGCGATGGCTGCTCAAGGAAAAGCATATGCGGATATACTGAGCTTTTACTATCCGGGAGTAAGCCTAGTCTCTCAATACACGGATAAATATCCTCGAATCACGGTTCCAGATCCAGCTCAAGTCAATCCAATCAAGGCTGGTGATAGCAAACTATCAGGAACAGCTGAACCTAACTCGACGATCTATGTAAAAGTATGGCCGGATACCGTTGCGACAGGAAAAACAGACGCTGCAGGAAACTTTTCGTTTGACGTGCCAAAACAACAAGCGGGAACCATGCTTCATGTACTAGTCAAAGGTCAAGGTGGCTACAGTACGTATACGAAAATTTATGTACAGTCTGATACAGCCCCTGAAGCAGCAAAAGTAAATGAGCTAAGTGAAGGCGATACAAAACTAACGGGAACAGCAGAGCCGAACTCGATAATCTATGTAAAAGTATGGCCTGATATTATTGCGACAGGAAAAACGGATAATGCAGGAAACTTTTCTATTACGATTCCAAAGCAGCCGGTGGGCAAACAGCTTCACGTATTAGTGAAAGGCCAAAGCGGCTACAGCAAATATACAAAACTATTTGTGAAAACGGATCAAGCTCCGGAAGCACCAAAAGTTAACGCTATTTCAAGTCAAGATACCAAACTTACAGGAAGTGCCGAGCCAAACTCGACGATCTATGTAAAAGTGTGGCCAGATATTATTGCGACAGGAAAAACAGATAATGCAGGGAACTTTCCAATTGCCATACCCCAGCAAAAATCCGGAACGATGCTTCACGTACTAGTGAAAGGCCAAGGCGGCTACAGCACCTATTCAAAAGTAACAGTAAAATAAAAGAATACAAGATTTCTAGCATAAGAAAAAAGCATGCAGCTCTGCATGCTTTTTTCTTATGCTTTGATATTCTTTTTTCTCGCCCGATACAACAGATATAATGCAATGGCTGCACCCAGTGAATCAACAGCTACATCTATAATCCGTCCATCTCGGCCAATAATAAACGCCTGATGCACTTCATCTAAAAATGCAAAAGCAGCTACACACAGCCATGCTTTTATGTAACGATAGCTCTGCTTCTTTAAATTCCAGTAAAAAAGCAAGCCTAACAAGCCGAAAAAAGATAGGTGGGCAATTTTTCGTACAATAAACTCTGCATTAAAGCCGTAGCTGTAGGCGGTGAAAAATTCACTGCCAGGACGCAAAACGGACCAAAGCGTAGCCTCATGATCCCAAACCGACGAATTTGTCCAGCTAGAAGGATCCATTACTTCTAAATGCGGAGTATGTGAGAACTTTGAAATAGATAATAGCAAAAGAACTAATAAAACACGCTTTAAAATCATTACAAAACTCTTTTCTCTACAAAATTTTCACTTAATGATAAAAAAAGATGGCGAAAATTGCAAGGAATTAGTTAGAGTATATGATGTATTAGAGTCTTATTAACTATATTTCTAATAGGTATAAGTGTCTATTTTTTGCAATTACGTTTTCAATAAAAATGTTATATTTAAAGTAATGGTTGCGTTTTCAATATAACAAAGAGGAATTCCTGTTTTTCTCTGAAATTTAAAAATAAATAATTCTCTAGGCTCAATAAATAGAAAGGTTTCACTGATAAAATAAGTTTTGAAGAGTTATTTGGAATAAAATTCTTTTTAGTGAAAATAAATCTAATTAATATAAATAATTAGTATATAGTTATAACGTTTATCATGATAAAAAAAGACTATTTCAGATACAAAAAACGTCATAAAAAGAAGAAATTAAGTCATTTGATATTTTTCGACAAAATAAGACATTGAAGGGTTAATATGCCTATGGTAGTATTTCATAAGTATAACTAGTTCGTATAGCTCATTTAAGGTGATAAGGAGGAATATAAGAAATGATTGATCTTCACTGTCATATTTTACACGGTATTGACGATGGTGCTCAAACAATAGAAGACAGCTTACATATGGCAAAACAAGCAGTAAGTGAAGGGATTCATACCATTGTTGCAACTCCTCACCACCAAAATGGCAAATATATAAATGAAAAAAATGAAATTATACAGCGAGTCGAGCAGTTAAATACTTATTTGCTTCAAGAAAATATCCCTCTTACAATATTACCGGGTCAAGAGTCTCGTATATATGGAGAAATTATCAAAGACTATCAAAACGGTAAAATACTTACTTTAAATCAAACAGGAAAATACCTTTTTATAGAACTGCCATCCAGCCAAGTGCCAAATTTCACTGAAAAATTAATATACGATATTCAGTCTGAAGGATTAACGCCAATTATTGTTCATCCTGAGCGTAACAGCAGGCTTATAGAAGATCCAGATATTTTATATAATCTTGTGAGCAAAGGAGTTCTTACTCAAGTTACAGCATCCAGCTTAACAGGAAGGTTTGGTAAGAAAATCAAGAAATTTTCTATAGATTTAATCCAAGCAAACTTAACTCATATGATTGCTTCTGATGCACATAACATCTCTGGCAGGAACTTTCACATGCAGGAAGCAAGCGATCTTATTTCTGCTGAATACGGGATAGACATGCTGTATCTATTTCAAGAAAATGCGGATGCGGTTATCAATGGAAATGTTTGTTTTAAAGATACACCGGAAAAAATTAAGAAGAAGAAGTTTTTAGGGATTTTTTAGATAAGGATGATATAAGTGAAGAATTTTAATGAATTGCCGAAGAATGTCAAGAAGACAATTCGCTATATAAATCAGGATGTTTCTTTAGAACAGCTAATGATTTTTAAATATCATTTAAATAAAGCCATCAAAAATAAAGAAAAAGAATTTTTTGGGGGTGGAAATAAACGTTAAGATTACTAGCGGTGATATCTCCTAGCCAGTATCTAAGGAGGTACTCGGCTGCACTGTGGGTGCAATATATACATACCTTAGACACTCTGTTCTCGAAAGTGTAGTGTGAGGAGGGGTTAGATGCCCAATTTTTTAGAATAGATGCTTAAAGAATAATTCTCTAAATTACTAGAGAGTTATTCCTTAAGCATCTATCTATGTAAGATACCTACACACTTACACTTGATTTATAGCTTGAAACTAGATAGAAAATGAATTGCAGGAAGGTGCCTTAATGATTAATCATAAAATAAAAGTAATGACTATATTTGGAACAAGGCCAGAAGCCATAAAAATGGCACCACTGGTATTGGAATTAAATAAACGTGAGGAATTTGAGTCTATTGTAGTGGTGACAGCACAGCACCGGGAAATGTTAGATCAGGTACTGAATACGTTTAATATTATTCCAGACTATGATTTAAATATTATGCAAAGCCGCCAAACTCTAATGGATGTTACCACGCGTGGATTAGAAGGATTAGATAAAGTGCTAAAAGAAGTTCAACCAAATATTGTACTTGTTCATGGAGATACAACAACCACATTTATAGCTAGCTTAGCCGCTTTTTATAATCAAATAAAAGTAGGACATGTTGAGGCTGGGTTGCGTACTTGGAATAAGTATTCTCCCTATCCAGAAGAAATGAATCGCCAATTAACAGGAGCTCTTGCAGATTTGCACTTTGCTCCAACATCAAAATCTGCTGCTAATCTCTTAGAAGAAAATAAAAGTGAGGAAACTATATTTGTCACAGGAAACACAGCTATAGATGCTTTAAATACAACAGTCTTAGAAGATTATTCACATCCCATGTTAGAACATCTTGGGAATGATCGTTTACTATTATTAACGGCTCATCGTCGTGAAAATTTGGGTGAACCAATGCGCAACATGTTCCGAGCAATTAAACGAATTGTTCAAGAGAATAATGATGTACAAGTTGTTTACCCTGTACACTTGAATCCAGTGGTGAGAGAGATTGCTAACGAAGTTTTAGGTGAAGATCCTCGTATTCATCTAATTGAACCACTTGAAGTAGTTGATTTCCATAATTTCGCTTCCAGAGCACATATAATTTTAACTGATTCAGGGGGAGTTCAAGAAGAAGCACCGTCTTTAGGCGTTCCAGTCTTAGTCCTTCGTGATACTACAGAACGTCCAGAAGGGATTGAAGCTGGAACACTAAAACTTGCTGGTATTGAAGAAGAAACCATCTATAGTCTCGTGGATGAGTTATTAACAAATGAAGAAGAATACAATCTTATGTCTAAGGCTTCCAATCCTTATGGTGATGGGAAAGCTTCCGAGCGTATTGCAGATGCTATAAAAGAGTATTTTAGCCAGGTAGAAATGAGGGACTAAATTGTCAAAAATAAGAAAAGCAATTATTCCAGCTGCTGGTCTAGGAACACGCTTTCTGCCAGCTACAAAAGCAATGCCGAAGGAAATGCTACCAATCGTAGATAAACCGACTATTCAATATATCGTTGAAGAGGCGGTTGAGTCAGGAATTGAAGATATTATTATCGTAACAGGCAAAGGAAAACGTTCAATTGAAGACCACTTTGATTATGCTCCAGAACTTGAGAATAACTTAGTTTCAAAAGAAAAGTTTGATATTTTAGAAAAAGTACGTCAATCGTCGAATATAGATATTCATTATATCCGTCAAAAAGAACCAAAAGGATTGGGACATGCGGTTTGGTGTGCACGCAACTTCATTGGTGAGGAGCCATTTGCAGTTTTACTTGGGGACGACATCGTGCAAGCAGAAACACCATGTCTGCGTCAGCTGATGAATGAATACGAGCAGACATTATCTTCAGTAATCGGTGTTCAAACGGTACCTGATAACCAAACGCATCGATATGGCATTATTGATCCAATTTCAAACGAAGGCCGCCGCCATCAAGTGAACAAGTTTGTTGAAAAGCCAGCAACAGGTACAGCTCCTTCAAATCTAGCAATTATGGGACGCTACGTATTTACGCCTGAAATTTTTAAGTTTCTAGAAGAACAAGAAGTAGGAGCTGGAGGCGAAATTCAATTAACTGATGCTATTCAAAAGCTAAATGAAATTCAACGTGTCTTTGCCTATGATTTTGAAGGTAAGCGTTATGACGTTGGAGAGAAACTAGGCTTTATTGAAACTACAATTGAATTTGCGTTGCAGCACCCCGATTTAAAAGAGGACTTACTGAAAATTATGAATGATTTGGTGGTTAAAGAAATGAAACATACAACCCCCGTCAGATAAAAATAATCTTTAAAGATTATTAATATTTTACCAAAATTTTAGTTTTAAATATTTAATTCAAGGACGTAATTGTTATGTTCCTTAACTAGATATTCTTTGCGACAAAATTTCACAAGAAGAAGGTGTTAAATTGAGCTACTCAAAACGAGTATCATTGCTAATAGGGATGGATTCGTTCATCGTCCTATTTTCAATATTCATTGGATATTATATTTTAAACCCTTACTTTAACATTTACACACTTCAAATGTTAACAATCAGTTCTCTGACTTTACTACTAAGCCATCATGTATTTGCATTTATTTATCACTTATATCATAAGGCTTGGGAATATGCTAGTGTGGGAGAACTTGTTGCCATTGTAAAAGCTGTAACATTCTCAGTTGGAACAGCAGCTATTGTTCAGTTGTTAGTAAACGGTAACGTATACATTCGGGTTTTATTTATCACATGGCTTTTACACATGTGCCTTATTGGAGGTTCTCGTTTTTCCTGGAGAATGGTAAGAGGGCGTCTTATTAAGTCAGTCATAGAAAAAGAGAATGCGCTCATTGTGGGGGCAGGATCAGCTGGCACGATGCTTGTCCGTCAATTATTAAAGCACAATGAAAGTGAACTAAAACCAATTGCTTTTGTAGATGATGATGTTACAAAACAGAAGCTTGAGATTTATGGGGTTACAGTGCTTGGTAAAACGGAAAATATTCCTGAAATTGTAGAGAAAAATGAGATAGGACATATTATTATTGCAATTCCATCACTTAATAAACTTGAAATTCAAAAGATTTATCAAGAGTGTAGTAAAACAAAAGCTCAAATAAAGATTATGCCAATGATAGAAGATATCATTACAGGAAAAGTATCCGTTAATCAATTTAGGGACGTACAGGTTGAAGATTTGTTAGGAAGAGACCCCGTAGAACTTGATATTCAGGGGATATCTAAGAAGTTAACTGGAAAAACAATTCTTGTTACGGGAGCGGGAGGCTCAATCGGATCAGAGATTTGCCGACAAGTAAGCAAGTTCAAACCGGGAAAAATATTGCTTCTTGGTCATGGAGAAAACTCGATTTATTCTATCGATATGGAGTTAAGAAATCGATACAAGGGTGAATTTGAAGTTATTCCGATTATTGCCGATATTCAAGATCGTCAGCGGATCTTTGATGTTATGGACAAGTACAGACCAGATGTGGTTTACCATGCTGCTGCTCATAAGCATGTCCCTTTAATGGAATATAACCCTAAGGAAGCTGTAAAAAATAACGTAATTGGTACAAAGAACGTAGCAGAGGCGGCTGATACATTTTCAGTTAGTAATTTCGTGCTGATTTCGTCAGATAAAGCGGTTAATCCTACAAATGTTATGGGCTCTACTAAGAGGATTGCAGAAATGGTAATTCAGGAATTAGATAAGCATAGTCAGACAAAGTTTGTAGCTGTTCGTTTCGGCAATGTTCTAGGCAGCCGTGGCAGTGTAATTCCTCTATTTAAAAAGCAAATTCAATCCGGCGGCCCTGTTACAGTTACGCATCCTGAAATGACAAGGTATTTTATGACAATCCCTGAGGCCTCTAGACTTGTTATGCAAGCTGGGACGCTTGCTCGTGGCGGAGAAATTTTTGTATTGGATATGGGTGAACCTGTTAAGATTGTAGATTTAGCAAAGAATCTGATTAAACTTTCAGGTTATACGGAAGAAGAGATCGGAATTAAGTATTCAGGCATTCGACCTGGAGAAAAAATGTATGAAGAGCTTCTAGGAAAAGATGAAGTACATGATGAGGCTATCTTCCCTAAGATCTTTATTGGAAAATCTGTAGAAGTAGATTTTTCTCGAGTTTCAACTTTGGTTAATAATTACAATGTTTATGATACAGAGTATACTAGGGATTATGTACTGAATTTAGCAAACGATCGTGAAAGTTTGCTTGCACAAAGTATGAATTAGACTATTTCTTTATTATAGAAGGTAGTAGTTTCATCTTTAATAAAATAAGGAGTAAATATTGTGGCTAAATTATTAATTTTAGGTGCAGGCGGTCATGGGAAAGTGGTATCTGAAATTGCTCAACTTATGGAACAGTGGGAAGAAGTTGCTTTTCTGGATGATAGAGAAGATATTTCAGAAGTATTAGGAATTCCTATTGTAGGTAAACTAGCTGATTTATCCGCCTTGAAAAACAAATATGAATACGCATTTGTAGCCATTGGTAGCAATAATGCCAGGGTTAAGTGGACAAAAAAATTAAGTGATCATAGTTTTAAAATACCAACCCTTATTCATCCTTCTAGTACAGTGAGCACAAAAAGTTCTATAGAAGAAGGAACTGTAATAATGGCAGGAGCAGTAATAAATCCAAATGCAAGAATCGGTAGAAGCTGTATTATTAATACAGCTTCTACAATTGACCATGACTGTCTATTACAAGATGGTGTTCATACATCTCCTGGTGCTCACCTTGGCGGCACTGTGAAAGTCGGGGAGCGGACGTGGATTTGTATTGGAGCTACTATTATAAATAATATTAATATTGGCTGTAATTCTATAATAGCAGCTGGAGCAGTTGTAACTAAAGATGTACCAAGCAATGTTTTAGTAGCTGGTGTACCGGCAGTTATAAAAGAATAGTTAACAATAATCAAACAAAATAGAAGATATCTTACGATGGAAGGAAGTCCATAATATGCGAGATAGAATTTTTCTTTCCTCCCCTCATATGAGTGAAGAAGGATATGAAATGGAATACGTAAAAGAAGCTTTTGATACAAACTGGATTGCTCCTCTTGGAGAGAATGTAAACAAGTTTGAAGAAGAGCTAACAATTAAAGTAGGTTCTAAATCAGCAGCAGCTTTATCTTCAGGAACAGCAGCTATTCATCTAGCTTTAAAAGCAGCTGGGGTAGAAGCTGGCGATATTGTTTTTTGTCCAACTCTGACTTTCTCAGCTACGGCAAATCCAATAATCTATCAAAATGCTACTCCAGTGTTTATTGATAGTAATGAAGAAACATGGAATATGTGTCCTGAAGCACTAGAGGAAGCTTTTGCAAAATATCCTAACGTAAAAGCTGTTATTGTTGTGCATCTTTATGGATTATCCGCTGATATGGATAGAATTACAGAGCTTTGTACAAAACATAATGTCCCTTTAATTGAGGATGCAGCTGAAAGTCTAGGAACTTATTATAAAGGAAAGCATACAGGTACTTTCGGGGACTATGGTGTTTTCTCTTTTAATGGTAATAAGATTATTACAACTTCTGGCGGGGGAATGCTTGTCTCAAACAATGAAGAAAAAATCTCAAAAGTTCGTTTCTGGGCTACACAGAGCCGTGATCAGGCAAGGCATTACCAGCACAGTGAATTAGGTTTCAACTACCGTATGAGTAATGTTGTTGCAGGTATTGGTCGAGGTCAGTTAAAGGTTTTAGATCAACGAGTAGAGAAAAAAAGAGAAATTTTCTCTTTTTATAAAGAGCAATTAGAAGGTCTTGAAGGAATAGTGTTTATGCCCAGCAATGAATGGGATAAACCGAACTATTGGTTAAGTAGCATGACTTTGAATGGTCAAATAAGACCTCTTGATGTTATGGAAGCATTAGAAAAAGAGAATATTGAATCAAGACCTGTTTGGAAACCAATGCATATGCAGCCATTCTTTGAAAAGTATGATTATATTGGTAACGGAACAGCAGAAAAGCTATTTGAAAATGGTGTATGTCTGCCGAGTGATACGAAAATGACCTCTGGTGACTTAGAGAGAGTAGTAAGTATTATTAAAAAGTTGTGGTGTGAATAATGCAAACTTCTAACAATGGTATTTATAGAGGGTACATAAAGAGACTTTTAGATATCATCTTATCACTAGTTGCAATTATCTGTTTAAGCCTTTTATTTTTAACAGTAGCTTTCCTTGTTCGAGTAAAATTAGGAAGTCCTGTGTTGTTTAAGCAGAAGAGACCTGGTATGAATGAGAAGATATTTCTAATGTATAAATTCCGAACAATGACAGATGAGCGAGATGAGGATGGAGAACTTTTGCCGGATGATGTACGGCTTACTAAGTTCGGAAAGTTTTTAAGATCAACGTCTCTTGATGAATTACCTGAGTTGTTTAATATTTTAAAAGGTGATATGTCATTAGTTGGCCCTCGTCCATTACTCGTTCAGTATTTACCTTTATACAACGAATATCAAAAACGTCGTCATGAGGTAAGACCGGGGTTATCTGGATTAGCTCAGGTGAACGGTAGGAATGCGATTAGTTGGGAAAATAAGTTTGATTTAGATATACAATATGTAGATCAAGTTAGCTTTATAAAAGATTTTAAGATAATATTTCTTACAATTAAGAAAGTCTTCATTAGGGAAGGAATTAGTTCTGAAACAGCAGCAACAGTAGAAGTTTTTCAAGGTAATAAATCCTCTATGAAATAAGCTGTTGTAATAAATGAAAAAATACTAATTTTCACTATCAAAATAGGTAATATACTGTACCTCTTTATTCTGATAAATTTGTATTAACTAGAATAAACGAGGTCTAGTATTCAATTTCTATAGATTTGTAGAATTGTATTTTAAAAAGTGAGATAAGCGCCAATACATAAGGCTTACATGATTATATGCTAGGTCTGGGCTGGGAGTGTAGTTTGATGAAAAAAATACTTATATTAGCAAATAACGACGTTGGTTTATATAAATTCAGAAAGGAATTAATTAGTGAATTAATAAAAAAATATAAAGTTTATATTTCTCTTCCTAATGGAGATCTCGTTCCTGAATTAGAGAAATTAGGGTGTGAGTTTATTGAAACTCCAATTAGTAGAAGAGGAACCAACCCAATAACTGATTTGAAAGTACTATGGAGGTATAAAAAGATTATTAAAAGTACTAATCCCGATATAGTCTTGACATATACAATTAAGCCAAATGTATATGGAGGGATAGTGTCTAGAATAAGTAAAGTCCCTTATATCTCTAATATTACAGGATTGGGAAGTGCAGTGGAAAATGGAGGAATTCTGCAGAAGGTAACTTTAGCTCTCTACAAACTGTCTTTAAAAAAAGCTCATTGTGTATTCTTTCAAAATAAGGAGAATGAAAAATTTTTAAGTGGCAACATTTCTATTGATAATAAGAGGTTAATACCTGGTTCAGGAGTTAATTTAGAAGAATATTCTCTACTGGATTATCCAAAATCTAAAGAGATTCATTTTTTATTTATTGCTCGTGTAATGAAAGAGAAAGGTATTGATCAATATTTAGAGGCGGCTGAATATATAAAAAAGAAGTACTCAAACACAGTGTTTAACATATTGGGCTCTTGTGAAGAAGAGTATGAAGAAAAACTCAAAGAATTGAATAATAAAGGTATTATTAGGTACCATGGAATGCAAAAAGATGTACAAAGATATCTTAGAACTTCCCACTGCACTATTCATCCTACTTATTATCCAGAGGGAATGTCAAATGTGTTATTAGAAAGCGCAGCCTCTGGAAGACCTGTTATTACTACGAATAGGAGTGGTTGTCGCGAAATAGTAGATGACAACGAGAACGGGTTTATTGTGGTACAACAAGATAGTAAAGATCTTATCCATAAACTTGAAAAATTTATTAGTCTAAGTTACGAATCACAAAAGGCTATGGGGATATGTGGTAGAAAGAAAGTTGAAAAAGAATTTGATCGAAATATTGTAGTGGCAGCATATATTAATGAAATTGAAAAAATTAACACGTCTATAAGTTGAAATTAAAGGAGTTTCTTATGGCAAGGAAGAGAGAGATAGTAAAAAAGTTTTCCTCATTAATAAATCTTCTAGTTAAGTTATCAAAAATATTACCTTCAAGTTTTTACTTAAGATTATTGAAATTAGTAAGGAACCACGATAACTATATAGCTATGTTGGTTAGATACATCTGCTTAAAAAACTGTGCTAAAAGTTGCGGTGATAATGTTGCGATATTTTCAAATGTTTATTTTTATCGTCTTCACAACTTAGAGATAGGGGATAATGTGAGTATTCATCCTATGTGCTATATTGACGCAGCAGGAGGAGTTAGTATAGGGGACGATGTCTCTATAGCTCATAGTAGTACGATTCTTTCTGAAGAACATATATATTTGGATTTAGAAAGAAATATAAAAGATCAGGGTTGTGAGTTTAGGGAAACTATTATTGAGAATAATGTATGGATAGGAGCAGGAAGTAGAATATTAGGTGGTAGCAAAGTTTGTTCTGGAAGTATTGTTGCTGCAGGTGCAGTAGTTAAAAATAAAGTGGAAAGCAACACAATTGTAGGGGGGATACCTGCAAAAAAAATTAAGGAAAGGAAAAGAGTATGAAGCTATTATTTGCTCATGACCACACGTTTTATAAGTATAAAGATAATTTTTATAGTACAGGAGGGCTTTCTAAAGCTGTACTAGAAAGGTATACAAAAATTTTTGACGAAGTTATTGTCGTTAGTAGGCATAAAAGGATATATGATTTTGATGATAAACTAACTTTAGCGTCGACTGAAAGAGTAAGATTTGTAGAAATCCCTAACTTTAAATCTATAAAAAGTCAGTTTAGAATTATTAAAGCCAAAAAAATTATTAGCCAAGAGATTAAAGAATGTGATTCACTGATTGCTAGATTACCAAGTTCTATTGGTTCACTAGCTACTTCTCTCGCTGAAAAAAGTGGAAAACCTTATATGATAGAAATGGTGGCGTGTCCATGGGATGCTTATTGGAATCACAGCTTAAAAGGAAAGGTTGTTGCTCCTTATGTGTATTTGACTACTAAACAGCGAGTGAAAGCTGCCTCTAGTGTGATGTATGTGACAAGAGAGTTTTTACAAAAAAGATACCCTAATAGTAAGATGACTATAGGCTGTTCGGATGTAGCCTTACCTCAATTGGACGCAAGTATTTTAGAGAGACGTTTAGAAAAAATTAATAGAATACCTAAAAATGATTCTATTATATTAGGGACGACAGCAGCTGTTAACGTAAGGTATAAAGGGCAACAATATGTAATAGAAGCTATTTCACTTCTTAATAAAAAAGGGTACAATTTTGAATACCATATTGTTGGAAGAGGAGATAACAGTTTTCTGAAATCAGTTGCTGATAAAGCAGGAGTATCTGATAAAGTTAAATTTTTAGGCTCTTTATCTCATGATAAAGTTTTTGAATATCTTGATAATATAGATATATATATTCAGCCTAGCAGACAAGAGGGATTACCAAGAGCTTTAGTAGAAGCGATGAGTAGAGGGTGCCCATCTATTGGTTCTACTACTGGGGGAATACCAGAGTTATTGAATAAAGAATTTATTTTCTCTAATGGATCTGTTGAAGAAATATGTAGAAATTTAGAGGCGATGAACCTTAAAGCGATGCATGAAGAAGCGATAAGAAGTTTTGAAAAAGCGAAAGAATATGATTATAGTAAGTTAGATGTAGAACGTAATAACTTCT
The DNA here is from genome assembly GCF_042787735.1 of Priestia sp. YIM B13490. NCBI lineage: Bacteria > Bacillati > Bacillota > Bacilli > Caryophanales > Bacillaceae > Priestia > Priestia sp. YIM B13490. Next base: position 420,296 of record NZ_JBHZOT010000002.1, on the reverse strand, counting down.
ATAAGGCATTCAGTCTAGGTATTAATGATGGAGGAAAAAATGAATCGTAAGAGAGTAATATATGTAGTGAAAGAAGCTTTGCATATGTATCCACCTTGTGTGTCCCAAATACTGCTCATGAACGACTTTGGCGTAGACATAACTGTAATCTGTGGAGAATGTGACCAACATTTGCTCAATGAATTTGAAAAAAGAAAAATAAAATGCATCATACTGGGAAATAAACGAATATCAATACCTCAATTAGGAAAGATAAATGCCTATTTAAGGTTTAGAAGAAAAGCTTGGAGAGTTATAAACCAATATAAAGACAAAAATACAGTTCTTTGGTTAGGTACCGTAGATAGTGCTATAGCGCTTGTGAATAAATATAAAAAAATGCCATACGTATTAAGTGTACTAGAGTTATATGATAAGTATCCTTTCTATCGTTTTATACTGAAAAGAATCATTCACAATGCTTCTGCGATCATTGCGTGTGAAGATAATAGAGCTAGGATAATGAAAACGTGGTGGAGTCTAGAGCAAAAGCCATACGTACTACCTAATAAGCCGTATCATCATCCTAAAATGTTAAAACAAGAACCTACAACCCCGGACTTAGAGGCTGCAATATCAAAAATTCAAGGGAAAAAGGTTATTGTATATCAGGGAATAATCTCTGCTGATAGAGATTTGGCAGTTTTAGCTCAGGCATTAAATGACATGAAGTCTGATTATGTGTTAGTGCTCATAGGTAAATCTTTCTACAATGGGGCAGATAAAGTTAAAAAGATATACGCAAACTCTATCTATCTAGGATATTTCCCAGCACCATTACATCTACAGATTACTAGTTATGCGCACATAGGTATAGCAAATTATGATGATTCTTCAATGAATAATTTGTTTTGTGCTCCCAATAAGATCTATGAATATACAGGTTTTGGGATTCCTGTATTGGGGAGTGATGTTCCAGGGCTGACCAGCACAATTGGAACTTTTTTAGCAGGAGAATGTGTAGATTTCTCAGATAAGAATTCAATAATTGATGGTATAAATAGGATTGAAGACAATTATGTAGTGTATCAAGAGAATGCAAGAAAGTTCTTCAAGAATACAGACAATGTGTCTAACATGAAAAAAATCTTATTAGATATTAATAGTTAAGAAAAAGGTTGTGCGAAATGGCGACAATTATTGATTGGATCCTTATTGTTATATCTTCAATACTTTTCTTCAAATCTTTAGGTAGGTTATTAAATTATAAATCTAAAACAATAGCAGATTATATAATAGTTGTTATATATATCTTTAATTGTTTACCTATCTTATTAGATAACACTATAGGAGTTCCTAAGTATACTGCATGGTTTATAAACTTTCAAATAGCATTAAATAATAACTTTATTAGAATAGTTTACGCTCTTTATATATTAGCTTCGGTAATTTGTTTATATATATATATAAAATTGTACAACCCTAAGAAGATAAATGTTTATAGGCAGAACAATTCTATTATATTTAAAAAAAGGGTACTTCCAATACTAGTTTATTTACCGTATTTGCATATTTTAGTAACTGGTAATATAACCCACTACTTTAGTTACGGAACAGCTGGAATACGCGGTTTAACAAGTACATTCTATCAACAAAATACTGCGTTAGTATTTATAAGTCTCTTCTCGTTTTGCTGTATGTTTTTTTGTAGAAAACTACAAAAATCTGATTATGTAATTTTATTTACTTATGCATTTTCTTTGATATGGATAGATGGAAAAAGATACATTGTTGTTACTCTAATAATTACATTTCTATTCTTCTTGTTAAATAGTGTTAATGTTGAGCATAAAAAACCCCCTATTAAGAAAGCCTTGGTGGCTATATTTTTAGTTTTGATTGTATTCAATTCTATATATTCTTTATATGTTAAACCGATAGCAGAAAGTTCCTCTGATTCAATGTACATGTCATATAGAATTGATTACGGAAGGGATGATGTTACAAAATTTGTTTTGTATAGAGAGCTCATATCAAATGATCCAATATTAGACTATAGAGGAGAAACTTTTCTTTCCACTATATTTACATTAGTACCTAGAACTGTATGGCCTTCAAAACCATACCCACATTATAGGTATTTGACATCAGCACTATATGGAACATCTTCTCCTCTAGATATACCAGCAGGTATGACACCGTCCTTATATGAGATGAGTGTCGCTAACTTTGGAGTTTTCTTAGGTATTATAACTACAATTTTTATTTTAATATTTTCATGTCTCTGGGCTGACAATTCTAAAAGTATACCTAGAAAAGGTCTGTATTTGCTATTAATTATAGGGTTACTAACTCAGAGTATGGATGCATTAATAGTATATATGGCTATTGCGCCTCTAAGCGCCTTTGCATCATGGGCTAAAAGGAGTGTAAAAAGCAAACATAGATTTAAAATTGAACAAAAAGTTAAAGTATAGTTTATCTAGGTTCAAGCAGTTTATTACAAAGGAATTCTACAAATAAATTATGATTTGAATAGAAAGCATGGGAGTTACTGAGTTGGTTAATACTGGAATATAGAGGGTTGGTGTATATTTTATTAAACAGGATTATTCCTAGCCAGCAAGTTTCTCAACCAAGAAACTTCTATATTACTACAGGCAATCATAGTAAATTAAATTCTAGTAAAAACTACCATTAACAAAAGCTTTAGAGATAGAGGGTTTAAAATGGTTTATAATATTAATTCTTTGCTAAAAAATAAAATCTTTATAAACGGTATGTGGTTGTATATATTACAAATCTTCAATACTGTACTTCCATTATTAACACTTCCATATATAACTAGAATTTTGGGGAGTTCTCAGTATGGGGTTTTCTCATTCTCGTTAACTTTTGTTACATATTTTCAAGTAATTGTGGAATATGGATTTAACTTGTCTGGTTCAAGGAAATTAGCACTCGCTTCTAATCAAGAAGAAAAAAGTAGAATTTTCACAAGAATCACAATGACAAAACTCATTCTTTGTGTAATATCATTTATAATAATGATTGTTACTGCTTTTCTACTTGGATTAAATGAGAAACAACTTTATTTGATTTTAATTTTATTCACTATCGTAATTGGTACAGCAATTCAACAAGTATGGTTATTTCAAGGGCTGCAAGTCATGAAATATATTACTATAATAAATGTACTGTCAAGAACTTTATCTGTTTTGCTCATTTTCTTATTAATAAGAGATTCTACACAAGTGTACTTGTATAGTGTCCTTTATGCAGTGACTTTTCTATTTAACGGAATTCTTAGTGCAACCATAACAAGGTATAAATTAAAAATACAGTTTACAAGTTTTTCTTTTAAAGATATTATTAACGAACTTAAAGATGGATGGCATATATTTACGACTTCAGCAATGTCAGTTGTGTTTAGTGGTATTGGAGTTACGGTATTAGGCTTCTCTAATAGTGACAGTACGATAGGAGTCTATTCAGCAATTCAAAAGGTTCCTTATATAATGATTATGATGTTTTCTCCTATAGGTCAAGCTATTTTTCCAAGGATAAGTCAAAAATTTTCAAATTCTTTTGATGATGGAATCAAAAGTGTTACAAGAATTTTAAGTATTATTCTTCCTATAATCGGTATAGTTAGTTTTATAATGATTATGTTCTCGAGTTCAATAGTCAATTTAATATATGGAAAACAATATTCTGCGTATCACTCTCTTATGCTTCCCTTAGTTCTTTGGTTTTTTCTAAGTATACTTAATAATTTTTTAGGGATTCAGAGCTTGGTTTCGAGTGGTTATCAAAAAGAGTATGGTATCGCTTTTAGAATAAGTGTAATAGCGATAGTTATTTTAAACATCTTATTAGGGTATAATTTTGGGGCATATGGAGTTGCTTATGCAACTATGTTTTCAGAATTTATTTTAACTCTGAGTTTGGTATATCAACTTAATAAGGTGAAAAGCAAGATACGAAGAAACTATTCAACATTATATTAATAAAAGCTTGGAGAAATCCTTATAAGCTTTTGTTAGATATCCTATTGAAACCAATTATGGACAGGTTAAAAATAGAGAAATAATACATCAAATTAAATATATCCAGAAATATTAAGGGAGAGTAAAATAGTTAGAGTGGAAGGTGAACCTTATGTACAACATAGCAGTAGCAGGAACAGGATACGTTGGTCTAGTAGCAGGCGTATGTTTTGCTGAAATGGGCCATCAAGTAACTTGTGTAGATATTGATCAAAATAAAGTAAATTTAATGAAGTCTGGTATTTCACCAATCTATGAAGCAAACTTACAAGATTTAATGATAAAGAATTATGAATCAGGAAATCTTAACTACACAACAGATTATCAATCTGCTTATAAAGATGCAGATGCTATCTTTATTGGTGTAGGCACACCAGAGCAACCAGATGGATCAGCTAATCTCTCTTATATTGCAACAGTAGCAAGACAAATTGCTGAATCGGTGGAGCAAGATTGTCTTGTTGTTGTTAAATCGACAGTTCCAGTAGGCACAAATGATAAAGTAGAGCAATTTATTCAAGATTTCTTAATCAATGATGTAAGAGTGGAAGTTGCATCAAACCCAGAGTTCTTAGCACAAGGGTCTGCGGTCCATGATACTTTACATGCAGAAAGAGTTATTATTGGAACAGAAAGTAAATGGGCAGAGGAGCTTTTACAAGATATTTATAAACCATTTAACCTTCCAATTGTCTCAGTAAATAGAAGATCGGCTGAGATGATTAAGTATGCTTCAAATGACTTCTTGGCATTAAAAATTTCGTATATGAATGATATTGCGAACCTTTGTGAATTAGTAGGAGCTGATATCCAGGACGTTGCTAAAGGAATGAGTTTTGACGAACGCATCGGTAGCAAGTTCCTAAATGCCGGTATTGGATTTGGCGGATCATGTTTCCCAAAAGATACAAAAGCATTAGATTATCTTGCAAAGCAAAATGGTTACGAGCTAAAAACCGTACAAGCTGCTATTAATGTAAATAAAGAGCAAAAGACCATGCTTTATAAAAAAGCAAGTCGCCGACTTATTACATTTAACGGTCTAAAAGTTGCTGTACTAGGTTTAACATTCAAGCCAGGAACAGACGATTTACGCGAAGCTGCTTCTCTTGAAAATATACCTTTATTATTAGAACAAGGCGCCGACATTTATGCATTTGATCCTGTTGGAGCAGAAAACTTTGCTAAAGTACATCCTGAAGGTCGCCATGGAAGAGGGAGTATTACTTACGTGTCTAATGTTGAAGAGGCAGTTAAAGAAGCCAATGTTTGCTTTATCTTTACAGAGTGGGATGCAGTAAAAGAAGTTGCGCCAAGTATGTATAAGAAGCTAATGAGAACACCATTAGTTTACGATGGACGAAATATCTATAGCGTGGATGAAATGGAACAAGTACAAGTAGAGTATCATTCTATTGGAAGAAAAACAGTAGAAAGACAAAATATGAAGGAGTCGAACGAACGTGAGCTACAACCAGCTAGATTTTAATAAGACATACCTTATTACAGGAGCAGCAGGGTTTATTGGCTACTTTTTATCTAAAAAGTTATTAGAACAAGGATGCACAGTTATTGGAATTGATAATGTTAATGACTACTATGATGTACAGCTTAAACATACTCGTCTGGAGCAATTGGAACCGCATGAGAAGTTTATGTTCTTGAAAATAGACATTTCAGATAAAGAAGCTCTTACGAATGTATTTAAAGAGCATAAGCCAAGCATTGTCGTCAACTTAGCTGCTCAAGCAGGGGTACGATACTCAATTGAGAATCCTGACGTGTATATGCAAAGTAATGTTATTGGTTTCTACAATATCCTTGAGGCATGCAGACACTATCCCGTAGATCATCTAATCTATGCTTCTTCAAGCTCTGTGTATGGTGCTAATAAGAAAGTTCCATTTGAAGAAAGTGATTTTGTTGATCATCCGGTATCACTTTATGCAGCAACTAAGAAATCTAATGAATTAATGGCTCATACTTATAGCCACCTATATAACGTTCCAGCTACAGGACTTCGATTCTTTACAGTATACGGACCAATGGGACGACCAGATATGGCTTACTTTGGCTTTGCGAATAAGTATTTTGCTGATGAGCCAATTAAGATATTCAATAACGGTGACTTTGAGAGAGACTTATATAGAGATTTCACCTATATTGATGACATTGTAGAAGGAATTGAGCGTTTACTTCTTAATCCTTCAGTTGGAGAAAATAACGTCCCTCATAAAGTGTTTAATATCGGAAATAATAATCCAGAGAAATTAATGGTTTTTATTGAAACTTTGGAAAAATGTTTAAGTAAAGCTCTAGGCAGAGAGGTAGTATTTGAGAAAATATTTGAGCCTATTAAACCGGGGGATGTTCCGGCTACATATGCATCGACGGAGTTGTTACAAAATGCTGTAGAATTTAAGCCGGAGACTTCCATAGAAGAAGGATTGCAAAAATTTTCCGATTGGTATGTAGGGTATTATATTAAGAAATAAATATTATCCTGAAAATAATATTTTGAGATGAATGAAACTGGATACCAAAAGGGAATAAGCGCTAAAATTGAAAGGTGTCTAAAATTAATTAAATAAAACAACAACATAAAAGTAAATAATTTTATATTGTTGTCGATATAAAAATGGCGAAGAAAGAGGGAAAATGTAAATCTTTAGTTATAGTTTACAAGAATTCGTAGTTAAAACAACTTTTGTCAATTATAATCAAGAGTATACAGATTTTTTAGAAGTTACTAAATTCGGAGGTCAACTATGGAAGAGACAATTAGTTTGCGAGAGTTGTTTGCAGTGCTTCGTAAGCGTCTTTGGCTTATTGTACTGATTACCATTATCGCAGCAACCGTAAGTGCAGTAATTAGCTTTTTTGTGCTGACGCCTGTGTATCAATCGAAAACGCAGATCTTAGTCAATCAAGCGAAAAGCGATGAACAGTTATATAATACACAAGCTGTTCAAACAAATATACAGCTTATTAACACGTACAATGACATTATTACAAGTCCGGCTATTTTGGACAAAGTCATTAAAGAACTGAAGCTTGATGAATCGGCTCAAAGCTTAAAAGGTCAAATTCAAGTAACAAGTGCCGAGTACTCTCAGGTAGCTCAGATTGCCGTACAAGATACAAGTGCGAAGCGTGCGACTGATATTGCAAATACAACGGCTTCTGTTTTCCAAAAAGAAGTACCTAAAATTATGAATGTAGACAATGTAAGCGTGCTGTCAAAAGCAACGCTTGTTGAAAGTGTCAGTCCTGTTAAGCCTCAGCCTCTTATGAACGTTGCAATTGCCATCGTTTTTGGGTTAATGGCGGGTATCGGTCTATCGTTCTTGCTGGAATACTTAGACAATACGGTAAAAACAGAACAAGATATTGAAAATCTTTTAGAACTGCCCGTTATGGGAGTTGTGACAACGATTAAAGATGTACCAAAAGCAACCAACGTACAGCGTCCGGATTTAACTGCTCGCGTACCGCAAAGAGGTGAGACGTTTGGCTCGTAAAAAGAAAGAACAAAAAAATGATAAAATGCTGACGTTAAAGAGACGTCTGCTCGCTCATAACAGTCCGAAAGATCCGGTGGCTGAGCAGTACCGCACGATTCGTACGAACATTCAGTTTTCAGGAACGGACGAAGAGATTAAATCTCTTTTACTGACTTCGAGCGGACCTTCTGAAGGAAAGTCTACAACAGCTGCTAACTTAGCTGCTGTTTATGCCCAGCAAGGCTTGAACGTGCTGCTTATTGACGGAGATTTACGAAAGCCGACGGCACATTATACGTTCCGTTTGGAAAATCATACGGGTCTTACCAATGTGTTAACGAAACAATCACAGCTTGGACAAGCGGTTCAAAGTACGGAAGTGCCGAATCTTTACGTCTTAACGAGCGGTCCAATCCCTCCAAACCCTTCTGAACTTCTTGCTTCTAAGCAAATGGGAGAGGTGCTTGCTGAGATGAAGGAGCGGTTTGACATGGTTATTTTTGATACACCGCCGATTTTAGCCGTAGCGGATGCTCAAATTTTAGCTAATCAAGTAGACGCTTCTCTTTTAATTGTAAGCAGTTCGAAAACGGAAAAAGATGCAGCGTTAAAAGCAAAAGAGTTGCTAACGCAGGCAAAGTCAAAATTGCTTGGAGCGGTTCTTAATAATCGTAAAATGGAAGAAGGAAATTATTACTACTATTATGGAAGTAATTAACCTATTTTCTTAAATAACAGGCAGGCTTTCTTATAAGGCGTCGAAACCAAAGCGGTTTCGGCGCCTTATTTTTGTTTGCTGTTTTTCAGGCCCCTTTTAGGTTCTGAAAAGCTTCTTTTTTGGCTTGGGAGGTGTTCTGTTCCTAATTTTCCCTTAGCGATTTATATAAGGAAAGAAAGCATTACATTAACTGAGGTAGAAATTTCGACAAAAAAAGACATAGAAATACTTACTGTAATGTGCTAATATGAATATTGCTTTTGTTAGGTCTTAAGGCATATGAAAGGAAGATAAAAATTTCATTGCTATTTTAATTTGCCGCTTTTTTCCTATATGCATCCAGACTTATTACTTGATAAGATGAATGAAATTACGCTTAAAACAGCCGTGTCAGAAGGTCTGACATAGTAAAATGTGTTATTTTGCGTTCTAGCATGCATATTGATGTACTGAGGAAAAAGATATATTACTATATGTGTAGAAAAAAAGAACGTTTTGTAAAAGAAAAGATAGCTAGTTTGGACGGATTTACAAGTGCAAACCAGCCCATCCTTCTTTTTTGCTTTTAGTGCAAAATTTATCTAATGAAGTCAAAATACGGGTAGTGGACGCGGTTTTTAGCGAAAAAGCTCGTACAGACACAACTACATAATAAAGGAGAACATAACATGCAAAAAGTAAGAAAAGCGATCATTCCAGCAGCAGGGTTAGGAACACGTTTTTTACCTGCTACAAAGGCAATGCCAAAGGAAATGCTTCCGATTGTAGATAAGCCTACTATTCAATATATTATTGAAGAAGCAATTGAGTCAGGTATTGAAGATATTATTATCGTAACGGGTAAAGGCAAGCGTGCGATTGAAGACCATTTTGACAACGCTCCGGAGCTAGAACAGAACTTAGCTGAAAAAGGTAAATTTGAGCTGTTGGAGAAAGTTCGCCAGTCTTCAAATGTTGAAATTCATTATATTCGCCAAAAAGAACCAAAAGGATTAGGGCATGCAGTGTGGTGTGCACGTAACTTTATTGGCAACGAGCCGTTCGCTGTTCTTTTGGGAGACGATATTGTACAGGCAGAAACACCTTGTCTGCGTCAATTGATGGATGAGTATGAGCAAACGTTATCTTCAGTGATCGGTGTGCAGACTGTTCCTGAAAATGAAACGCATCGTTATGGTATCGTAGATCCTTCTTCAAACAAAGGCCGCCGCTACCAAGTAGAGTCATTTGTTGAAAAGCCAGCAGCAGGTACAGCCCCTTCAAACTTAGCGATTATGGGCCGTTACGTATTCACTCCTGAGATTTTTAAATTTTTAGAAGAGCAAGAAATTGGAGCGGGCGGAGAGATTCAATTAACTGATGCGATTCAAAAGCTAAACGAAATTCAGCGCGTGTTTGCGTATGATTTTGAAGGCAAGCGCTATGACGTAGGAGAAAAATTAGGCTTTATCCAAACATCACTGGAGTTTGCTCTTCAGCACGAAGATTTGCGTAAAGATCTTCTTGTATTTATGGAGCAGCTGCTAAAAGAGCAGCAAATCAAAGCTTAAACAGAGAAACCTGCCGGTAGCTTATTTCAGTAGGCTGCCGGTTAAGTAGTATTGGGGTGAAGCTTAATGACAAAAAAAGTACTTGTGATTTCTCAACATTTTTATCCGGAAATCGGAAGCGCCGGAAACCGGATGAAAAACGTATATAAGCTCTTAAAAGAAAATGATTATGATGTAAATGTTTTGACAACTGAACCAACGTATCCCAATAAGAAGATCTATAGCGATAGGCAGTTTTGGGACGATGATTCATTAGATGAAGAAAATGATGTTACACGAGTAAAAGTAGCCAATCGCAAATACTCTAGAAGCATTATTAACCGCTTATGGTACTACTTAGAAATTGCGTTTCGAATGATTTTATTTATTTTATTTGACCGTAAGAAATATGATGTTATTTTTGTGACGTCACCTCCTATTTTTATTGCGGTTGTCGGGTTAGTAGCGAAGTATCGGTACCGAACAAAAATGATTCTAGATATAAGAGATTTGTGGCCGGAATCACTAAAGGGAGTCGGGGTTTTTAATTATCGGTTTATTATTTATATTTTCAGTAGGCTAGAAAAACTTCTGTATGTAAAAGCCGATAAAATTATCGTAAACAGTCAGCGCTTCAAAGATTTTATCATCGGTAATTACCATATTCCTCTAAAGAAAATCTCTTTTATGCCAAATGCCGCTCGCCAAGAAGAAATCTCTCCGATTGAATCAGGTGATGGGCCGTTTAAAGTCATGTACGCAGGAAATATTGGCTTGGCTCAAGACGTCACCATCTTAATGGAACTAGCGAAAGAATTAAATGAGTATGATATTCAGCTCACGGTGATGGGCTACGGATTTAAAAAGCGGGAATTTGTGAAGTTTGCAAAAGAACATAATCTTTCTAACGTGAATTTTATGAAGCCTTCTACCCGTAAAGAATGTTTAAAGACAATTTCAACTCATCATATTGGAATTGTTACTCTTAACGGCAAGGAAGTATTTGAAACGGTATTGCCTGGGAAAATTATTGATTATATGACGTGCAGTCTTCCTATTGTTGGAGCCGTATCCGGTTATGCTAAAACCATCATTGAAACAACAGAAGCAGGAATTGTAGCTAACTCTCATGATGCAGAAGAAATGTTAAAACATATTTTATACCTATATCAGCGTCCTTCTCTGCGAAGCGAAATGGCACTAAACAGTCGAAAGTATGTTCAAAAACATTTCCTGTGGGAACGAAATATCAATGTGTTAATCAATCTGATTGAAAACAGAGTACCTGCATATGAAGAGATGGGTCCTGTAGAAACGAGAGAAAAAGCCGAAGTTTTATAATTACATAGAATCTTCACTATGAATATCTAAAAGTAACGACGGAGGATAAAGATGTCTAAGAACGTATGTATGTTTGTGTGGAATCATTTTACCAATGATGCCCGTGTCTTAAGAGAATGTTCTTCATTAGTAGAAGCCGGCTATAATGTGGATCTCATTGCGATTCATGACCGGAAAAATCCACAGCTTAAAAAGAAAGAAGAGCGTAAGGAAGGTTTTACTGTTATTCGTGTCAACAACCAGTTTCCATTATTACAAATGCTTCTTGGAGCTGCCCGACGTTTGAAAAAAAGTATTCCTTTGCAGCTGCTTGCTTTAGTTATACTTGGCTTAGGATTATGGAAACTGACAGTTATCACGTTACTCGTAGCTGTTCTCCTTGGACTGTTTGTGACGCCAAAAGCTCGAACGTTTATGGTTAGAGGTTATATTGCAAGTCAAATGGTGAAGTATGGGTTAAAAAAGAAATATGATATTTATCATTCTAATGATTTAAACACGCTTCCTCAAGGCATTACATGTGCAAAAATTTTGCGCCGGAAAAAGCTAGTCTATGATTCTCACGAAGTGCAAACGAGCCGCACTGGGTACAACAGTCCTATTTACGGAATAATGGAAAAACTTTATATTAAGTTTACGGATGTGATGATTGCTGAAAATCATACGCGTGCTAAATATACAGAAGACTTGTACAAGCTGTATCCGCAGGTTGTTCATAATTACCCGTTTGTTGTGAAGCCAGAGCTGAGTCAATCTGTTAATCTTCATGAGAAGCTGGATATTCCTTCTACTGAACCAATCCTTTTATACCAAGGTGGTGTTCAAGTTGGTAGAGGTCTTGATAAGCTGATAGAAGCAGCACCGCTGTTCAAACGAGGCGTGCTTGTATTCATTGGTGACGGTCGTATTAAACCCCAGCTTGAGAAAATGGTGAAAGAGCAAGGACTTGAAGATCGTGTTAAGTTCTTAGCCAAAGTACCGGTGGAAGATCTGATGCATTATACAAAAAATGCGTATCTTGGTTTCCAAGTATTAAATAACATTTGTTTTAACCATTATTCAGCGTCTTCCAATAAATTATTTGAGTATATGATGAGTGCGGTTCCCGTTATCGCCTGCAGCTTCCCTGAAATTCAAAAAGTAGTAGAAACAGAGGAAGTAGGAGTATGCGTCGACTCGCATGATCCAGCGTCGATTGCCAACGGCGTTAACTACTTGCTTGATCATCCTGAAGAACGTGAACGAATGAGCGGTAATTGCTATCAAGCTCGTGAAAAATATAACTGGAATAATGAAAAAGAAATTTTTATCGACATCTACAAAAAGCTGGCATAATTGTCAGCTAGAATTTTAACCTTCTAAATGTGTGCAGCATCATCACTAATTTTTACAAGAATAGGAATGAGCAACTTGAGTAAATATAAAGTCACCGTCGTGATTGTAAACTATAATAAAGAACCCTATATTTCTCAATGTATTGAGTCTGTTATCAATCAGTCTCTGCAGCCAATTGAAATCATCATTGTAGACGATGGGTCAACAGATAACAGCGGCATCATTTCGAGCCGATATGCTGCAGCACATCCTCATATTCGTTATCTCACTCAAGAAAATAATGGAGTAAGCTCGGCCAGAAACAAAGGCTTATCTTACGCACAAGGCGAGTATGTTGCCTTTTTAGATGCAGATGATTATGTATCGGCTGATGCCTATGAAAGGCTGTATAAAGCCGCAGTACAATCAGATGCAGATACTGCTGTAGGAAACTTTGAATGTTTTAATGAGTACCGCACTTGGCACTTGGCTTATATGAAGAAAGTCTTTGCGAAAGGCCTTCCTGCCGTACGGCATATTTCTACCCACAAAGAACTGCATCTCACGCCTTCAGCAAGCAATAAATTATTTAAAAAAGATCTTCTTATTCAGCATAGCATTTCTTTTGATGAAGATTTACATGTTGGTGAAGATCTGTTATTCACTCAAAAAAGCCTCTACTGCTCGCTTAAAACGGTAGTAGAAAATAGTGACGTTTTATATTACCGAGTTAATGACAATGAAATGACACTATCAAAAAATAGTACTCTTTCATTTTTTAAACAGCTAGTAATGGTACAGCAAAAATTAAAGAGTTTATACGGTACTCTCAATGAACGGTCTCTGCTTCACGAAATCGAAAAGAGACAGGCAGAATTTTTCTTTAACTCTCTTTTTACAAAGGGTCCTAAGCTGCCGAAGAATCATTTGAATGAGCTGTTAGATATAAGCAGCAGCTTTTTAGATACGCTTGTTCATCGTGAAGTAACGTCCAGCCTAGACAGCAAAAGTCAGCTGCTCACACAAATGATTGTACAAAGAGATTATGAAGAGTTTATGAACTTAATGTTTTCTTTTTGTAAAGATGAATCTATAAACGAGGTTTTTTTGGAAGAAGGTCTGTTTTACAGCTCTTTGGCCAAAACATTTCCTAGATATAAGCAGTACTTAGAAGTGAAGCACGTAGAAGTTGAACAGCGAATTGAAGTGATCGAATTAAAAGACGGACAGCTAACACTTGGCGGCTATGCGTTTATTAAAGGCTTATCTGCTCAAGGAATGCAAAAGGACTTGCTATTTAAATACCGAGGTAAAGAGAAAGCAGTTTCTTTGCAGCAGGATTTACGAACAGACGTGAGTTATATATTTTCACATAATCAAATTGATTACCAAGACGCTGGCTTTAAAACGATTTCTCTCAACGTACTGGATTTTCTTAAGCAAGGTGAGTGGCAAGTATATATTCGTTTGACTGTGAATGATGTAACAGTGGAAGAACCAATAAAAGTGATGTTAGCGCAGCTGCGAAATCGTACGAAAGCCCATGTGGTGAATAATATTCAAATTAAAACAGCATTTAACACACGCTCGCAAATGACAATCAGCTTAAAAAAAGTAAGCATGCTGGAAAAATTAAAGTCTTTTGCTGTTCAAGTAAAAAGAGATGTCCGATATGATGCAAGCTTCTTGAAGGCTAAGGATTACCATACGTTTTCAGCGATTCTATTATATAGAATGTTTCGTTTATTTTATGTTAAAAAACAAATTTGGCTGATTGGTGAGCGAAAAGATACGGCTCAAGATAATTCTTATCATTTATATCACTATATTCGAAAACATCATCCAAACGTTAATATTTATTATGTAATTGATAAGCAATCTCCAGATTATCAATTTATCAAGCATTTAGGAAATATTATTCATTTTAATAGTCTGAAGCATACGTTTTATTTACTCATATCTCATAAAACCATTAACAGCTACGTTGAAACTTCTAATATGCATACGGAATCGTATAAGAAAATTATGAAGTATTATCCAGAGTGGCAGCAAAATGAAAAGATTTTTATTCAGCATGGTGTAATTGGTGTTAGCCGGGTTAATCATGTTCTTCATAAAAATAGAATGAACTATAGTCAGTTTGTCGTTTCTTCACCGTTCGAAAAAAAGCACGTTATGAAAGAATTTGGTTATAGCGAAAACGAGGTAATTGAGACGGGGCTTGCACGCTGGGATGCGCTTGAAGATACAAGCACAGGCAAAGAAATTCTCATCATGCCAACATGGAGAAGCTGGATTAAAACAGAGCAGCAGCTGTTTACATCCGATTATTGGAAACGCTATTTGTCTCTGCTTGAAAACGAAGAATTTCACCGTTTTCTTGAACAAAAAAATTTAACAGTTACGTTCTTTCCGCATTATCAAATGCAAAAATTGATTGGAGAATTTCCTGCTTTCCATCCTAGAATCACGGTCGTGAAGCAAGGAGAAGAAACTGTTCAAAACCTATTAAGAAGTCACAGTATGCTGCTTACTGATTATTCGACTGTATCGTTTGATTTTGCTTATATGAATAAACCAGTTTTATTCTATCAGTTCGATTATGATGACTTTTATTCAAAGCATTATAATGAAGGTCCTATTAATCATAAAAAAGATTTATTTGGAGAGAGAGTAGAAACGGAAAAAGAAGTGATTCAGCTATTAAAGCAATTTCCTCACTTTTCTATTCATAAAGCTAATAAAATTCAAAATTATGTTGTAAAAGAACATTCTCATAGCAATTTACTATTCAACCAATTGAGTGGAGGGAATTATGAATGAATAAACCATTAATTACAGTTATTCTACCTATCTACAATGTAGAAAGTTATATCGAAGAGTGCTTAAACTCCTTGTTGAATCAAACAATCGGCCATGAAAAATTGGAAGTCCTTATGGTTAATGATTGTTCTACGGACAACACAGCTGAGATCATGAATCAATATTCTCAGAAATACCCTCATTTTAAATCCATTCACTTGGCGGAAAATACGGGCGCACCCGGAAAGCCAAGGAATATTGGCATTGAAAAAGCAACTGGTGAATATTTAATCTTTTTAGATCCCGATGATTATATTCCAAATGATGCGTACGAGGCTCTTTACAAGGTCGCTAATGAAAATAAATCAGACTTTGTAATGGGGAAAATGGTGAGTTTTGACGATGAAGACGGCAGAGAGTATGAGCATATTACATTTAAAAATTATTTGTTACATAAGCAGTACTTGAATGCAGATATAAAAAGCGTTCCTTTCTTTCTGCAAGTGAAAACAGCCGTTTATTTAAAGCTTGTGAAAACATCATTTATTAAAAAGCATAACATTTCATTTGTAGAAGGCATGAAAAACGGCGAAGACAAATACTATGACATGCAGCTTTTCACTAAAGCAGCTAAATTTAGCTATATCCCGAAGGTTATTTATATGTACCGAGCAAGAAATGATGCAAAAAACTTATCATTAACGCAGCGAGATATCGTGAGTACAGTTGAAAATGATGTGAAAGCAGCAAAGCTTGTAAAACCGATGCTTGGCAGCCAAGAATACACGTATTTTCAAATTAACGCGCTGAGATCCCTATTATGGAAGCTGTGTGATCCAGACTTTAACCGTCTGCAAATGGATACAAAACTTTATTTGATTAACTTGGTTAAAGACGTTATTAAAGGTTATGATAAAAAGTTAATTGAAAAATATTTAAAGCTTGAAGGTCCTTTTATCAGTTTGATAGATAAAGGGTATATAGATGAAGCGCTAGAGTATAATAAAATGCTTGTTTCGAGACGCTGGTGGTACAAGCAAGGTATCGAACTGCAAGCAGAGTACAAGAAACATGCCAAAATCAGAAAAAGCTATTCATGGAAAATGACAAAAATCTTACGCAGCCGTAACTTTAAATTGAAACAACTAATTAAGAGGAGATATATAAATGAAAGTCAGCATAGTAGCACTTTTGCAGGAAAGTAATCTTACCAATTTTATTGATACTCTTAATAGATTAAGAGAACAAACGATTGGGTTTGAAAACATTGAATTGATAATTCTTGATCAAGCCGTTGAAAAAACGTCTCAGGAAGTAATTGAGCTCTCTAAATTGTCTCAGGAGGCCAACATACATGTACAAAAAGAAAGCGAGGTGAACTTTGCTTCTTTAAAAGGAAAGTACATCAGCTTCTTTGATTTTAATTATAGTATTTCACCTCATTTGTATAGTGAGCTATACAATACAGCAGAAAAAAAAGGACTGGATTTTGTATCAGCTAATGCAGATTCAACGGTGAAAACAAATATGGATGCATCAGCTGATGTTATAAAAAAAGGATTTAATGCGTTAACGTCTTTAAAATTAATAAAAAAAGACACCCTGCTTCAGCATCCGCAGTTAGTATCTAAATCTGTCACAAGTACAGCCGTTGAAGCTTTTCATTTTCTCGTCTATACAAAAAAGCTTTCTTTTAACTACATCGGTAAATTAAAATACAAAAATGGGTTTACTTTTGATGAAGATTATATCAGCTCATCGATTGGACAGATTGGCGAGGTTAACCGGGCGTTGCAAATGCAGGCACCTAAGGAATTAAACGAAGCCATTAAATTTCAACTTTTAACTCATATGCTTTATTTGATTGATAAAAATACGTTTACAAATAACTTAACAGAAGAAAAGCAAACGATTGCTTATAATGAGCTAAGAAGTCTATTAGCTTTATTTAGCTCGCAAGAAATCAAAAGCTGCGGTATAGACGGATATATTCCGATTTTTAAGATGCTCGATAAGAACCTGGACGAAGAAGCTACTGAGTATATTAAATTACTAAGAAGTAAGCGTCATTGGTATGAGCAAACAAATAAATATAAGCAGTATTTTAAAAAGAACCCGTACAGCTTAGAAGAGTCGCTTTCCTGGAAAGTAACCAAGCCTTTTAGAAAAGCCAGCAGCATGCTTCGCAGCTTAAAACAATCTCTATACAAAGGGGTTTTACTAGCTGCCGCTAGTCTGGTTAAGGTATCGTTGTTTAACCGTAAAGTATGGCTTGTAGGAGAACGTGAAGATCAAGCAGAAGACAATGGTTATTTTTTCTTTAAGTACTGCCGAGAACATTACCCAAATCAAAAAGTCTATTATATTATTAACGAGGATTCTCCTCATCTTGACAAAGTAAAGAAACATGGAAATGTCATTCATCATTCTTCTTTTAAGCATCAGCTATATATGCTGGTGGCTAGCACTTACATTAGCGCATGGACGTTTGAGGAGTGTTCATATCCAAGGCCGAAAGAAACATTTAAAAAGTTATTTAAAAAGCAGCTGGCTAAAAAATACAATATCTGCTTACAGCATGGTGTTATTATTCATAATATCTCTCCTTATTTACATAAAGAGAGATACAATCAAAACCTTATTATTTCGAGCTCTGAATACGAAAAGAAAATTATTCAAAACACCCTGGGCTACAGCGAGAATGAAGTTGCTGTAACAGGTTTAGCTCGTTTTGATAATCTTCACGAACTGGATGTCAAAAAACAAATTTTAATCATGCCAACATGGAGAAGACATTTATTCAAAATTAATAAAAATAGCTTCTTAAAATCGGATTATTATAAAGCTTACAAAAACCTCATTACCAATCAAGAATTTTTAGAAATGATTGAACGCCATAACATTCCTGTGAAGTTTTATATTCACAGCCAAATGCAAAAATTTATGGATCAGTTTGTCATTGATCATCCGAACATCGAATTTTTAGTTAAAAGTACAGCTACTGTTTCAGAGCTCTTAAAAGAAAGTTCGCTGTTAATTACGGATTATTCTTCGGTATCAAGCGATTTTTTGTATATGGATAAACCGGTTATTATGTATCAGTTCGATCCGCACAATAACCACCATACACAAGTAAAAGAAATCCAATACAACCATCTGGGAATGATTGTTTCAAATGAAAATCAATTAATGTCAGCTATTGGATCAGTGGTGAACAACGATTTTAAAGCAAACAAGCAATATCTTGAAAATTCACAGCGGATTTTTAAATATAAAGATCAAAATAATTGTCAGCGTATTTATAACGTTATTAAGCAAAAAACGTCTTAATGATTTATAAAAGCAAAAGCTCTGGTCAGCATGAAGAAAATGCAATAGTTATGTTGCATTTTCTTCATATAAGAAGCTCTTTTTATACGAAGAGAAGTCATACTTAATTATAGGTGGGTCATGAATTTACTAGTAGAAAACATTAAATATAGAGATATTGCTATCATAGAAATAGCCTTAAATATTCCGAAAGAACTCAAGTTAAAGCCAGCTGAACTCTTGCTAACGAGACGTGCTAAACATAAAAACAAAAGCATAACCTATTCGCAGCAAATTTCGCTGGATGATTCAGTCATTATTAACTTGAATGATTTAAAGCACTTAAAAGGGAATTCAGTATCTGTAGAAGAGATTATAGATGTTGCTATTAAAGCAGAAGAGCAATTATACGAGTTGAGTCTAGCTGATTTTAATGTAACTAAAATCAAATATATGACTGAAAAAGTATGGGGAACTCATTGGATCAAACCGTATAGCACAAATAAAAAAACAGTTGCCATTTACACTAAAACAGACTTTGCGGCAAAAGTCATTGAATGCTCTTTAGAAAAATCAGATTTGATTCTTACTGTTGAAATGAATGCAACGATTCTTCCCCAGGATTGCTATGCGACTATAAACGGGAAAAAATATGCCATTGAGAGCAGGCTGAATTTAAATACAATTGTATTTCGTATACCACTTCAAAATAGTGTACACTTGTATAAGACTATATCTAAAGAAGACGTCTCTATGCAGTACATCATGAACGATACGGTAGTGTCAGCACATCTACATGTGGGAAATCCTGCTCAGCTAAATAATGAATTATATACTATTCAGCTGAACAGCAGCGAACCTTATGCAGCCATGTGGATCGAAAGAAAAAAAAATGACGCAGTAAAAGTAGCAGTATTGGGTTCATGTGTTACACGTGATAATTTTAACAGCAAGTTTAATCCTGACTACAAAAAAAGTTACGAGTGTGTTTCTTTGCAAAATCAATCTTCTATTATAAGTTTAATGGCTCCTGCTTTAGCGTTTCCACAGGACAAAATTGATAACTTAAATGATTGGGATACATGGAATGTTAAAACAGATTTTCAGAAGCAGTTTTTAAAGGATCTAAAAAAACAGCAGCCTGATTATTTAATCATTGACTTGTTTGGAGACATCTTTTTTGGGTGCCTTCGTGTGGCGGATAGTTTTTTAACTAATAATTACTGGAAGTTAGCTAAAACTAGTTATTTCAAGGAATTAAAAAATCATGATGCTATTACCCTGCAAAACAAACAGGATGAATATATGGAACTCTGGAAAAAGGCGGTTAACGACCTATTTGCTTTTCTTCAAGCGGAATTGCCTAATTGCAAAGTAGTTCTTCATAAAGCACGCTTCACAGATTCTTATTATGACAATGAAGGTCAGGTCAAAACCATAGCTTCTTCTGTCAATGTTCAGACATTAAATCAATATTGGGACCTCCTCGATGGTTATATTCAAGAAAACTATCAAATAGATGCAATCGATTTAACAAAAGAGAAGTATATCTCTTACGAAGGCCATCCTTGGGGCGTCTTTCACGTTCATTTTGAAATGAACTATTATCAGCAGTTTTTAAAGCAATTACATTGTATTGTAGTAAAGCACTACCTTGAAGCAGAACACGTCTTTGCAACAATATATCAAGAATTAGAGCAGGCTTAATCATTGAGAAGTAAAGTCTATTTCTCAATAAATTGTACAAAAGGAATTATGATATGAAATCAATTAAAATCGTAATACAAGAACAAATTCAAAATCTCTACATGATTGGTAGACTATCAGCTTATGAGTTGAAAAAATCGTATGCGGACAACCTATTAGGTGGACTTTGGATTATTTTGAATCCTTTATTTCAAATTGGAGTTTATTGGGTTGTGTTCGGTCTAGGAGTACGTGGAGGTCAAGATGTTGACGGAATCCCTTTCTTTGTTTGGTTAATTTGCGGCTTAATCCCTTGGTTTTTTATTAGTGCTGCCATCCTTCAAGGCTCTAACTCAGTCTATGCCAGGTTGAATTCAGTTTCGAAAATGAATTTTCCTCTGAGTGTTATACCTACATATGTAGTGGTTGCACAACTTTATACGCACTTAATACTTGTAGCTATGCTAATGGTTATTGTTATTACATCTCAAGGTATCCACCATATAAACATTATTAGTCTATTGTATTTTATGCTGTCGTCATTTTGCTTTTTGCTTTCTTTATCGTTTGTAACATCTACTTTATCTACAATGGTAAGAGATATTCACTTGCTCATTCAGACAGCTACACGTATGTTGTTTTATGTAACTCCTATTTTATGGTTGCCGAGTGATAACACGCCGCAATTGCTAAAAGAGATCTTTGCGATGAATCCTTTTTATTATATTGTAGACGGTTATCGTGAATCGCTGCTAAAAGGCAGCTGGAATTTTATTCACTCTCCATATACGCTTATATTTTGGAGTGTCATTCTCTTGTTGCTTATATTAGGTTCGGCGATTCATGTGAAATTCAGAAAGCAGTTTGTTGACTATTTATAAAAGGTGAATCAGGTATATGAGTTATAAAGTAAAGTTTCAGCAAGTAACAAAAAAATACAAAATGTATAATAAGCAAATAGAGAAAGTAAAAGATTTGTTTTGGAACCGCGGTAAAGGAGAGTACCACTATGCGCTAAATAATATCTCCTTTACCGTAGATAAAGGAGAAATCGTAGGCGTTATAGGATTAAACGGATCAGGGAAAAGTACCTTATCTAATTTAATTGCAGGCGTTACAATGCCAAATGAGGGTATGGTTGATATTAAAGGCAGTGCATCGCTAATTGCTATCGGAGCAGGGTTAAACAACAAGTTAACAGGCCTAGAAAACATTGAACTTAAAGGGTTAATGATGGGGTTGACCAAAAAGCAAATTCAAGAGATTACGCCAAAAGTTATCGAATTCGCTGATATTGGAAAATTTATTAATCAGCCTGTAAAAACCTATTCAAGCGGTATGAAATCCCGCTTAGGTTTTGCTATATCGGTTAATATTGATCCGGATATCCTTGTTATTGACGAAGCGCTCTCTGTTGGAGATCAAACGTTTACAAATAAATGCTTAGAAAAAATGAATGAATTTAAGGAAAATGGCAAAACCATTTTCTTTATCAGTCATTCATTGTCTCAGGTGAAAAGTTTTTGTACAAAGGCTCTTTGGATCCATTATGGACATGTCAAAGAGTATGGAGACATTAACGAAGTAGCGGACCAATACGGTCAGTTTTTAAAAGAATATAATAAGATGTCTAAAGAAGAGCGCGAACAGTTCCGTGAAAAACAGCTCAATGAATTATCACATGGATTATTGAATAACGGCACCTCAGTTTCAAAAGACACAGGTGAACATTCAAAAGAAGAATCTGCTGAACCACTTAGTCTATCTCGTTCAAAAAGAATAGGAAATAAGCAGAAGAGTTCTTCTAGAAAGAAAAGTTTTACTAAAAAAGTATTGTTGCCGGCAGCTGCAGTTATTTTATTAGGAAGTGCTGGGTACGCTGTCTATGCGGCACAAAGTGCCAGCCATTTAACCAAACAGACAGAGAGTAAAAAACAGTCTTCTGCTAGCAGTACTGCTCAAAAGAAACAACAAGCTGAGAAAGCAGTCATTAATACAAAAACTGCTTTTGTCAGGGAAGAGCCAGATTTAGAGAGCAGCCAGAAAGCAGTTCTATCGTTTGGAGAAATATATAAAGTTCTTGAAGAGAAAAAAGATCCTGCCGAAGATATAAAATGGGTAAAATTGAATGCGGAACAAGGGAAGGAAGGCTGGGTTAGTTCAGCTCTTTTAACACCTTATACTGAACAGCAGTCAACGCTAACAAATAAAAATATTGATTCGCTGAACTCGCTTGTACGGTCAAAATATAATATCAGTATAAGTAAGCTGCTAAGTCCGTTAAGTGAAACTCAGCAAAACTTAATGGGAAATCAAGCTTTATCTTTAACAAATCAGTATGAATCAAACGATGGAACTTTACTAAATTATGGATCTGTTCAATATGTGGCACTAAATAATATGATCACCGAAGTATCGTTAAGAAATGTAGATGAGGATACAGAAGATATCTTATCATTACTAAAGAAGAAACCGTTGTTTATCAATGACAAAGAAGGTCTGTATTTCTATCAATCCAAGAATTATTATATTAAGGTATATACAAATGTAAAAACGAACAAAATCAAGATTATATCTTTTGTAGAACGAGAGAAAGCAGAAGGTAAACAAATGAAATAAAAGTAAAGCCGTCTTTCTTAAGAAAGACGGCTTTACTTTTATTTTACATTTAAATGATCTTTTAACTTAGCAGACAACTCTTGGCGCGTTGCATCTGAAACTGCATAGTAGTAAATGCCGTTAATTTTCTCACCTTGACCGTCTACTTGAAGTTGCTCTACGTTATGACGAGCATCTTTATAGTTCGATTGAATTTGCTTCATATCGTCGAATGTAAGGTTTGTTCTAACATTCGTTCCAATTGCATCTAAAATATTACCATAGTTTGCTAGTGATTGAACGCTTGCTCCTTCTTCAATAACACCTTCAATAATTTGACGCTGGCGCAGTTGACGTCCAAAATCTCCGCGAGGATCTTCTTTACGCATACGAGAGTAAGCAAGAGCTTCTTTCCCGTCCAGCGTAAGCTTTCCTTTTTTGAAGCTGTACCCATCATAATTAAAGTCTAAGTCATTGTTCACTGTCACGCCTCCAACTGCGTCCACAATGTCTTTAAAGCTTTCCATATTCACTTGGACATAATAATCAACCGGTACATCCAAGAATTTTTCAACCGTATTTACAGCCATATCGACACCGCCGAATGCATAGGCGTGATTGATTTTATCAGTCGTTCCTTTTCCAACAATCTCTGTGCGTGTATCACGAGGGATACTGACCATTTTCATCGATTGATCTTTTGGGTTCACTGTCATTAGAATTAATGAGTCAGAACGCCCGCGGTCTCCTGCACGCTGATCCACTCCTAAGAGTAATATTGAAATAGGGTCTTTGTCACTGAATGAAACCTTCTCAGATCTTTTCTCCGATACATCACGTTTTAAAGGCTCATGAGTCTGCGTGAACGTTTTTTCAACAGAATGCCAAACACTGTAGGCATAAGCGCCTACACCAAGGATTAATAATACAATAATACCCATAATGATTTTGAATGCGCGTTTTTTCTTCGGCTTTCTCCTTTTACGTTTGCGAGTTTGAGATTCTTCCATATTCATTGTCTCTTCCTTTGCTTAATATATTGATAAAATAAATGAAGTACCTATGTAAGTCATTATTCTTATCTTGAAAAAAATTCTGCATCAAAATTACTGAAAAAATGACAAATTTAATCATTTTTCTGCACTTACTTACAAATTATATTATAATAAGAGCAAAAAAGAAAGATATAGTAAGGGAGACAATTTATGAAAATTTGGATTAATATTCTAGCAGTCATTGTTTTTATTGCCGCAATTTCATTAGGAAAAGTGTATTGGAACAACAAAGTGTCAGAACAATCTGTTTCCAGACCAACAAAAGTAGAGGCTTCCAGTGATGCAAGTAATTCAGAAACTACTTGGAAAGAACACGCTCAAAATCTTCCGGAATCTATTAAAACTAAAATTCAAAAAGCTAAGCAAACAAAAACACCGCTGAAGCTAGTTATTGTTGGATCAGCACCGCAAGAAGAAGTAAAAGCTACTTGGGCCGAGCTGTTGAAGAAAAAAATTGAAGATACATATGGTTCTTCCTTAATCCAAGTTGACGTCCGTGAATATGAGGATATGACAACCTTACAGTTCATCAAAAGCGATACATATAAAGAAATTGCCAAAGCAAGTCCAGATGTTTTGCTGTTTGAACCGTTTCTTTTAAATGATAACGGCGTAGTAGGTATTGAGAATACGTTAGATAATGTAGATATTATCTTGACGTATTTGAAACGTCAAAATGGACAGCTGGTTACGATTCTTCAGCCGTCAGCTCCCGTTTATAAAGCAAATAATTACCCATCTGATGCTAAGGCGTTAGAAGACTTTGCAAAAGAAAGTGGCTATGAATATATCAATCATTGGAAAGCATGGCCGGACTATCACTCAGAAAAGATTTCAGCTTATTTAACACAAGCGCCTGGTCAGCCTAATGACAAGGGAGAACAGCTGTGGGCACAGTATTTAGCACACTATTTTACAAATTCTAAATCTAGCCAGTAAACAACAAGCCTAACCATTCGGTTAGGCCTATTGTTTTAAAAAGAAAAATACTTATAAAATGCATTTCAAGACAAAATGGGAGCTTGTAAGACATAAAATTTATACATAAGAAGCAATTTTCCTTTATATAGAAAAGTCGGTAGGGGTCTATGATATAATATAACTCATGGAATACTATCCATGATCTGAGGCATAGAAAGAGGAGAAAAAGAATGATAGATATATATACCAATATCTTGCCAAATGTGAACAGTGGTCCCAAAAGTGTAGAAGAGTTTTTAGAAATGGCAAATGTATTAGTGAAACAAGGCGTAACAGAAGTCGTAGCAGCACCTCTTTATGACGGAAAAGATTCCAGCTGTAGAGAAAGTGTTGATCTTGCAAATGAATGGTTAAGAAAATCTTCTATTTCGTTAAGAGTTTTACCAGGTCATAAAATAGTTGCCTCTACCCAGATGATTGTATCAAATGAAGATTATTATATGATGACAATAAATGAAAATGAAAAATATATGTTTTTAGAGATTCCGCAAGATGTGGAAATTGAAGTGTTAGAAAGTATTGCATACGAGCTTCAGTTAAAAGGCATCGTGCCTATTTTAAATGAGCCTGAACGTCATTCATTATTTGTAGAGAATCCCGCGCATTTGTACAAGCTCGTAAAAAATGGAGCAGTCGTTCAGCTGTCTGCACAAAGTGTGCTGGGCGGCAACGGGAGTAAAGCTAAAAAAGCCGCTTATCAGTTCATTGATCACGGATTAGCACACGTTATTGCATCTGGCGTGAATCGTGAAAATTACCAGCAGTACGGCCTGCAAAAAGCTTATTCTGCTGTTTCTAAAAAATACGGCAACAGTAAGCTCTATCATTTCATGGAAAATGCTGAGGCTATTGCGAGCGGGAAGGCTGTTTATAAACAAGAGCCTGAACGCATCAAAAAAACAAAATTCCTAGGAATCTTTTAACTTTTCCCTTTGTACCCTGATTAACTTCTGTTTAATCAGGGTATTTGCATACAAAGACCTATTTCAATCCCTTCTTTTCTCATCATTATTTGGAGTTATTTTACAAATTTTGTTTGCGTTTTCACAAAGAATAATAGTAAAATATTGTTAGTTAAGTAGATGACAGGAAAGTACGCGGTTTTCCGGGGTTCGTGGTGGTAAATGTCGAGAAGAATACATAGTTTCACACTTGAAATCGTCGTAGAATAGAGCTATACAAAACGCAGGGAGGGAAATAAAGTGATTGATATTCATACGTACATATTGCCTAATATCGATAGCGGACCTGAGGAAGTAGACGGCTTTTTGAAGATGGCACGCTCCTTAGCGGATCAAGGCGTTCAGTCCGTGGTGGCGACGCCGCTTTATGATAGCGATCAAGAGTTCATGAAACACCATTTATTTCTCTATGTGAACGCAGCTAATGAATGGCTCACGAATTCATGTATTCCTCTTCAAGTATTACCAGGTCAGCTTGTCCCTTTATCGCCTCAACTTCTGCGAAACTATGAGCGAAATCAGCTTCTTACGCTTAATCACACCGATAAATATTTGTTTCTTTCACTGCCTGACTGTGATGTCTCACCTTATTTTGAAAAAACGCTGTATGATCTTCTCACAAAAGGCATTGTGCCTATTCTTCGTTCACCAGAATGTCACCCGATTTTCCGAGATCACCCTGAGCGTTTGTATGAGCTTGTTAAAAAAGGCGTACTTATTCAGCTAAGCGCCGCTAGTATTCTTGGTTTAAACGGAAAAAAAGAAAGAAAAGCGGCGTGTACGTTTATTAAATACCGCTTAGCCCACGTGATTGCCTCGGGCGTTCATGCTCGCAATTACCACGACTATTCACTTTCAAAAGCGTATGATTACATTTCCGATATGTACGGTGCTTCAGAACTTTATTTTTTTATTGAAAATGCAGAAGCGATTATCGACGGTCGTCCGGTGCATCAATTAGACCCTGAGCCGATGAAAAAATTTAGTTTATTTAAATTATTTAGCTGAAAACAAGGGACTTTTCCATAAAAACGGGAAAGTTCCTTGTTTTGTCTTTCTTTCATTGTGGTATGGAATAGAAACAACGTTAAAGAAAGGAAGGCTGAATATGATAAAAACTACAGCTGGCAAAGCAGCTATGTCGGTATTAAAAGAATGGAAGATCGATCACATTTTCGGTATGCCAGGAGATTCCATCAATCATTTCATGGATAACTTGCGCAGTGAAAAAGATGAAATTGAATTTATTCAAGTCCGTCACGAGGAAGTAGGCGCACTTGCGGCATCTTCTTATGCTAAAATTACAGGCAAAATCGGTGTGTGTCTGTCGATTGGAGGGCCGGGTGCGATTCATTTGTTAAACGGTTTGTATGATGCTAAAGCAGACGGTGCACCGGTGCTAGTGCTAGCGGGACAGGTGCCTCGCGCGAAGCTTGGCAATGAATCGTTTCAAGAAGTGAACTTAGAACGTGTTTTTGACGATGTGTCGGTGTTTAATCACCGAGTAGATTCGCCTGAATCGTTTCCGCATCTGCTGCAGCAAGCAATTCGAACGGCTTATGCGAAAAAAGGCGTCGCGGTCTTAGTTATTCCAGATGATATTCCGTCTTCAACGATTAAAATTGATGAAAAAACGCCAATTGCTAATGTGTCAAAATCAATTTCTCACAGTGACCCGGAAGATGTAGCTAAAGCGCTTCTAGCGATTAAATACGCAAAAAAACCGGTTATTTTAGCAGGAACGGGTGCCAAGCACGCCAAGCTTGAGTTAGCGCAGTTTGCGGAAAAAATTGCGGCGCCGATTATCTTTACGCTTCCGGGTAAAGGAATACTGCCTGATCATCATCCTTACAACTTAGGTCAGCTCGGGCAGATTGGTACAAAGCCGGCGTATGAAGCGATGGAAGAAACCGATTTGCTGATTATGATTGGAACTTCGTTTCCATATCGTGAGTTTTTACCAGATGGAGTCGAAGCAATACAGCTGGATTCTAATGCCACACAAATCGGCAGACGTTACCCTGTATCGATTGGATTAGTCGGAGACTCGAAAACGACGCTGTCACAGCTTACGCATAATTTAGATTATCAAGAAAACCGCCGTTTCCTAGAAGAGTGTCAAGTTAATATGGAAAACTGGTGGAAGCACGTAGAAAAAGAAGAAAACGAAGTGAGTACGCCAATCAAGCCCCAGCAAGTCATTCCTAAGCTGCAAAAAATCGTTGACGATGATGCGATTGTATCTGTTGATGTAGGAAACGTGACGGTATGGATGGCAAGACATTTCCGCATGACGAATCAAAAATTTGTGATTTCAAGCTGGCTGGCAACGATGGGCTGCGGACTCCCGGCTGCGATTGCAGGAAAGCTTGCTCATCCTGAAAAACAATCGGTAGCCGTGTGCGGTGACGGAGGCTTTACGATGGTCATGCAAGATTTTGTGACGGCTGTGAAGTACAAGCTGCCAATTGTTGTAGTCGTCCTTAATAACAGTGAAATCGGGATGATTAAATATGAACAAGCAATTCAAGGTCACTTGGATTACCAAACGCAGCTTGGTGAGATGAACTTTGCGAAGTTCGCTGAATCATGCGGAGGAATTGGCTACCGCGTTGAAAAACACGAGGAGCTCGAAACAGCGTTTGAAAAAGCAGCGCTTGCGAATGTTCCTGTTGTGATTGATGTTGTTATTGCGGATGAACCGCCGCTTCCAGGCAAAATTTCATTCGGACAAGCAGCCAATTATTCGAAGCACATCATGAAAAAATTCTTTAAAGAACATGAGCTCGAAATGCCGCCGCTTCGTAAAGGACTAAGCAGAATGCTTTAATCAGTGACTCTCCGTATAGGAGAGTCTTTTTAGGAGGGATATCATGGGAGTATTTGAAATCATTTTACTTATTTTTGGCGCGGTCATGATGCTTGTGATTGTAGTGCCGGTTATTATCGCTATTATTCTTTGGATGAAAGATGAAAAACAAGAAGAGCATTCGGTTTTGAGAAACTATCCGCTGCTCGGGAAAATGCGCTATATTTTTGAGAAAATGGGGCCTGAACTGCGTCAGTATTTATTTTTAAATAATAACGAAGGCAAGCCGTTTTCTCGAAATCAATATGAACAAACCGTTAAGTCAGGTAAATATCTAAACCGGATGATGGGATTTGGCTCAGAGCGTGATTTTAGCGAACCGGGCTACTACATTCGAAACGCGGTGTTTCCAAAGCAGCGCGACGAAATGAAAGCGGATAATACGCAAAAAATTAAAACGAAAGTATATAAAATGGACGCCGATAACTTATTCAGCCGAAGAGAGCACCGAGAAGAAAAAGAAGCGGATCCGTTTTATTTGCGGGATGAAGAGGCGGTCGTTATAGGTCCTTCATGCAAAAAGCCGTTTGTTGTAAAAGGATTAATCGGTCAATCCGGCATGAGCTTTGGAGCGCTTGGTGACCACGCGATTACGGCTTTATCACTAGGGTTAGGACGAGCAGGCGGCACGTGGATGAATACGGGAGAAGGCGGACTGTCACCGTATCATTTAAAAGGAAACGTCGATATTATTTTTCAAATTGGTCCCGGGCTTTTTGGCGTTCGGACAAAAGAAGGCGAATTTTCATGGGAAGAATTTAAAAAGAAAAGTGAAATGAAGCAAATCAAAGCGTTTGAAATTAAGCTGGCGCAAGGGGCCAAAACGCGAGGCGGTCACGTAGACGGTTCAAAAGTAACGGAAGAAATCGCCGAAATCCGCAATTTAAAGCCAGGAGAATCGGTAGACAGTCCAAACCGCTTTAAAGAGTTTGCGTCGTATCCTGAAATGTTCCAGTTTATTGAAAAACTTCGAGACGTAGGCGGCAAGCCAGTAGGCATTAAAATGGTTGTCGGAAACACAAATGATCTTGAAGAGATGGCGGCGTATATGAAAGAGACGGGAAGCGGACCTGATTTTATTACGATTGACGGAGCAGAAGGCGGAACAGGCGCATCGTTTCAAGAATTAGCGGACGGAGCGGGCGTACCGCTGTTTTCAGGACTTCCTTTTGTGGATGAACTGCTTAAAAAGTATGGCGTTCGTGATGAAGTAAAGCTTTTTGCATCGGGCAAGCTGTTAACGGCAGATAAAGTTGCAACGGCTTTATCGCTGGGTGCTGACTGCGTTAATATTGCCAGAGGCTTTATGTTTTCTGTTGGCTGTATTCAAGCGCAGGTTTGTCACAATAACCGCTGTCCGGTAGGCGTAGCCACAACAGATCCAAAGCTGCAAAAAGCGCTTATTATTGAAGAAAAGTCATATCGCGTGTGCAACTACGTGCTGTCATTACGTGAAGGATTGTTTAATTTAGCAGCAGCAGCCGGTATTGATTCACCGACGAAGTTTTCAAAGAAACACGTGGTGTTCAAAAACAGCAGCGGACAGTTAGCTGATATTTCTGTAAAAGAAAAGATGTACGTATAAAAAAGCTGCCGATTGGCAGCTTTTTTATTGTCTTCTTTGAAGTAAATGCAGGCAAAACTCTAAGTCTTTTTGAAGGTGTTCCTGCATTAACGCTTCCGCTTTTTCAGCATTGCGTTCTTTAATAGCTTTATAAATGTCTTCATGTTCGTCAATTAAAAACGGGCG
Source organism: Priestia sp. YIM B13490 (assembly GCF_042787735.1). Taxonomy (NCBI): domain Bacteria; kingdom Bacillati; phylum Bacillota; class Bacilli; order Caryophanales; family Bacillaceae; genus Priestia; species Priestia sp. YIM B13490. The sequence goes on along the minus strand of NZ_JBHZOT010000002.1, from coordinate 389,851 downwards.
GTTGTAAAATACGACCGTATGAATGGATAAGGCTTCATATTCTAAGCGCCTGATGAAATTACGCATTGGTGTTTGGCTGAATACAAGCTTGCTCGCTAATTTTTCTTCAACGATTTTTGTACGGCCTTCAAGCTCACCGTGTGAACTACCCACCACTTACCACCCTTACGGGGTGCTTGGAGTGGGGGCTTCTTGGGTAATCGTCACTCTTGGTAGCTGACGAAATAAACCAAGCTAACCCTCTTGTTCCAAAAGTTAATATTTTTACTAGGCAGTCGTTAATAAGCGAATGCCTTCTTTTTTGATGTTGAGTGCTGAATTATAATCTCTATCGAGGTTTAGTCCACACGAACAGGTGTATGTTCGAATGTGCATCGGCATTGGTTGGATACTCCCACAACTCGAACAAGTCTTAGTAGAAGGAAACCATTTGTTGATTTTAACAAGCTGTTTCCCTTTTTCTTTTAGTTTGTACTGCAAAAAGGACGTGAACATTCCCCATCCATTATCAGCAACACTTTTACCAAACTTTAGAGCTTGTGACATTCCTTTCATATCTAAATCCTCAATTATAACAGCGTCAAAGGAGGACACCAACTCTTTAGATTTATGGTGGAGAAAGTTCTTACGCTGATTTGCCACTTTTTCTTGTATTTCAGCCACTCGAATACGTTGTTTATGCCAATTCGAAGAGCCTTTCTTTTTACGAGAAAGTTTACGTTGTTCTTTTGCTAATTTATCAAGCGATTGTCGATAAAACTTAGGGTAGTTGGCTTTCCTACCCTCGCTATCGACAAATAACCCATCCATCGCAAAATCTAATCCAACAACTTTTTCAAGCTCTTTTCTTTCAATCTCCTTTTCGTACTCAGTCAACACAGAAATGTAGTATTTTCCTGATGCAGTTATAGATATGGTACAAGATTTGATTTTATACTCTGAAGGAATTACTCGATGTTGCTTAATTTTGACCATTTTTAATTTAGGTAATTTGATATGGCCATCCAGCAATTGAATATTTCCGTTGACAGCATTCGTTGTATAGCTTTGTTTGTGCCGTTTGCTTTTGAATTTCGGAAACCTAGCATTCCCCTTAAAGAACGCTTTATAAGCCTTATCTAAGTTCAGTTGTGCATTTGCCAATGCCAATGAGTCTACTTCTTTTAACCATTTAAACTCCTTTTTATATTTAGCAGGGGTTGGGTGTTTTACTTTTTTTAATGCTTCTTTATCTTCTTTAAGGTTTTGGTAAGTTTCGTTTCGTTCTGCTAACATTTTGTTGTAGACGAAACGAACAGAACCAAAGGTTTTCCGTATAAGCAAAGCTTGTTCATCATTTGGATACAAACGAAACTTATAAGCTTTATTTTGTTTAGCCATATCAAATCACCTCACTTTCATCACTTGATCTTCAATATATTCTTTTGCCACTTCAATATGTGAACCGTCAGTGGTCAATAAATAAAAGCTTCGTGACCAAAACATTTCTTTCTAACGAGAGGAAATTCTTTTTTATTCAGTCTCGAACTAGCACTTTTGTACGCATTGATAAACTTTGATAATTCTGTAGTGGGATAGGCTTTTAATAGAATATGAATGTGGTCAATGTCGTTGTTCCGCTCGACCAATGTAATATTATATCTATTGCCTAATGATACAAACTTTTCTTTCGCATAATCTGAAATCGCATCGTTGATTACGTTTTGCCTGTAGTTTATGACCAAAACTAAATGGTAGTACATCGACAAAACTGAATGTTTATTAATATCTAAATTAATTGTTATATCAAACCTTATTATTTATAAGCTTGATTTTAATATAAAGAAACAGAAAACAAAAGCTTTTAGGCTAACAGTCAACCGAAATTCATCTATGTCCTTAACACGCTTGAAGAAGGAAACTCCGTTCGGAAGTACGTTAAAAACGTGGACAGTGATGGAAACGATTCTATCGTTTGCAGCGTTTGCAATGGTTCTTATTTTAGACATTTTTATTTAAAAGAAAAGCGCTGGTTTCAGCGCTTTTTTCTTTGATGAAAAATATATTCATAACATTTAGAATAATGAGAAAAAAAGACTAGATTTTCCCCTTTTCGATAGTATAGAATAGTTATAAAGTAGTAAAAGGAGGTAGATGTATGACAAATGATGAAAAGTATCAAATTGGTTTGACGACAAAAGCATTAATTCCAGTGAATGATCCTATGCACCGAACGAAGGTGCTAGATGAAGCGGGAGAATACATGTTAAGCAAGACCTGTAAGCAATTATTAGAAGAAGCGTGCATTCGAGAATTAAGTACGTTTAAGGGCTCCATTGCCGCCGTTCGAAAAATGTTTCCGTACAAACAGCTTACGCCGCTTGTTATTAATCGTTCACAAGCCATCATTGCGTTTCCGACATCTTCGCCAAATGACTATGGCTGCGCCTGGATTTTTGCCTCTCATGTTCATACTTCACACACGCTTGCTACAGTTGATCCAACCTCCATGCTAATTCACTTCAAAGACGGAACGTTCATTCCAGTTAAGCTTTCTTATTATAGTTTAGAAAAAAAGCTGGCCAGAGCGGCTGTTATTCGTAATTACTGTTTAGAAAGTCCGGTTGTCTTGGCATAATGCGTTCGATTTACCGAATAAACTTGTCCTACATATGAACAATCGTTTGGACTACACATATGAACGAAAGGAGGAAGCTTATGATAAGCTTCCTCCTTTTCTTACTCCTGAAGAAGCGAGGCCTTTAGCTTTTTGCGAGCTGCTTTTCCCCAGTTTTTAACGGCTCCCGTGGAGACTCCGTATTTGCAGGCAATATCTTTATACGAGTAGCCTTCTAGCAGATGTTCGAGCACATAGATTTTTTCTCTTCCTGTTAAATGTTCGATATGCTGCTTGATGATTTCACTTTCTAGCGGAACGGGAAGAGCGGGATCTTCGTTCAGTGAAAGCAGATTCTGTTCAGCCGGTGTTTCACGTTCTTCGTATAAAATGGTGCCTTTTAAATGAGAAAGGATCGTACCGCGCACGGTTGTATAGGCATAAGCAGAAAAAGATCCTTTGTTTTCATCAAATTTTTGATACGCTCGCCATAAACCAATCAACGCAATTTGATAATATTCGTCGTAGTCTTTGTAAATATGAAATCTTTTAATCATCGACACAATTAATGGATGAAAAGATGAAGCGATTTGATCAAACGAGCTTTCTTGCATGCAGCATTCCTTTTTCAAAAACGCGTTTTTGCTGTATTCCGCCGGTATCTCTACTGTACAAGGGGAAGATCACCTGTGCGAATGAACGTACATTATGTTTTCTTTTTAAGAAACGTGACGTAATTTCCCCGGAAACTTCACGTTTCGCTAGGAAATATGCGAAGTATACGTGTATTTGTAGAGATTTTACGTACGAAAGGTCCCCCATTCCAAATTCTACTAATCTATAATTATTTTTATATCGATGTAGCAACTCTACCATCACGGAAGAGCGGTGATGATAGAGTTGCTAGACCTTTAAGGGTATATTCGCAGGAGCTACTAATTTTGAGTTCTTCTTTATGAAAGCAATTTGCTGAGATTGTAAGAAGAACTTGTAAAGGGGAGATTGAATGAAGGCGATGGTTGGGGTAAATGTGGCGGCGGCTGTTTTGTGCGGTGCGGTGATGTATGCGGGGACGCAGCACTGGCAGGAGCAAACGGAAGCGCAGGCAAGTGAAGTAAAAACTGCTGTTGTACATAAAGAAAAACAGTTTTCCGATGTATCTGCTTATACAGAAAATCTTCCAGACTTTATCACAAAGCAAATCCAGTCATCTATCGCAAATAAAAAGCCTCTGACTCTTGTAATTGCCACATCCGCAAAGGAAGCAGGGTGGCCTCAGCAGTTTAAAAAAGAGCTAGCAGCTACATATGGAAGTGATGTATTTACGGTTAAAACCCTTTCATACGGCAGCCAAACAACGGATGAGCTTTTATCCTCACATATTGCTGATCAAATTAATCAGCTTCAGCCAAACATTATTCTGTTTGAAGCACCTCTTAAAAATGACTACCAGCACCTTACGCTAGATGATACGCTTGAAAATACAGACAAGCTCATTCATGAGCTCAAAGACTTGAAAAAAACCCTTATGATTCAGCCGTCACAGCCATATATTTCACAAACGGAGTCCTATGAAGAAGGGGTAGAAGCAATCAGGGGAGTCTCTGAAGCAAACTGGGTATATTATATGAATCACTCGCTCATTTGGCCGTTTCATTTAGGAGAGTATATAAATAAAGACAGCGGTAATTTAACGAAAAAAGGAAATGAAGTGTGGGGAGAGTACGTTGTGAATTGGTTTACGGGAAAATAAAAAAACAAACCCTCTTTCAAAAGAAAGAGGGTTTGTTTTTTACAATTTTGCTAGATTGTGACTTTTCTTCGTTTTATAGTAGTAATTTTTGGTGTCTTTGCACTTATAAAGTTTAAAGCCAAAAATCTCTAAAGGAGTCCAAATCTTTTTGATGTTTACGAGTGGCATTATGATTCCCCATTCTGTTCTTTATAGAGTTTATATTAATTCATTATAGAGAACTTAAGGGGGATAGTAAATACTATAAAGAACAGTTTATCTAAAAAATTCTTTATAAAGAATTTTTTGGAATAATTATTGTTGGTACATAAACATTTAGATTTCTTGGTCTGCAATACCCGCAATAATCAGTTTGCATGCTGATAAAAGATAGATGACAAGATACTAACTCACGTCATTAAAATAAGACTATCAAATTATTGATCATTTTCCATAGGAGTGATTTTTATCATAGCTCAGGTTAGTTATTCTTGCTACATTAATGTTGTGAAAAACATCACAAAAAAATGCAAAGGATGATCCAAATTAAAACGTAATTAGACCACTTATTTTTTTTGCTTGCTGTTAAAGCAATGGAATCGCATACATACCATAACTGTGTTAGATAATCTAACACATAAGTTGAACGATTCAGAAAATTCATATATCTTAAGTATATCTTTAAAGATGCATAGAAAATATATCTTTGAAACAAGCAGGTATAGACGCCAGGGGAGGAATGGAAGATGCAAAAAAAGAAACTCGTATTGATTGGAAATGGAATGGCTGGAGTTCGAGCGATTGAAGAAGTATTGAAGGTTTCAAGCGAAGCGTTTGAAATTACGATTTTCGGAAGCGAGCCGCATCCGAACTATAATCGTATTTTACTATCAAAAGTGCTGCAAGGAGATACGAATGTTGAAGACATTACGTTAAACGATTGGAACTGGTATCAAGAAAACAATATTACATTATATACGAGCGAAACGGTTACTAGTATCGATTCAGTGAAAAAAGAAGTAGCGACAAACAGCGGCAGAGTAGAATCGTATGATGAGTTGATTTTAGCAACGGGCTCTCTTCCTTTTATTCTTCCGATTCCAGGGTCTGATAAAAAAGGAGTTACGGCTTTTCGAGATATAAAAGACACGGATGAAATGCTGCAGGCTTCTCAGCAGTATAAAAAAGCAGCGGTTATTGGAGGCGGACTCCTTGGATTAGAAGCAGCGCGCGGACTGTTAAATTTGGGGATGGACGTATCTGTGATTCATTTAGCTCCGTATTTAATGGAACGCCAGCTTGATCCAACAGCCGGCAAACTGCTTCAAAACGAATTAGAAAAACAAGGCATGAAGTTTTTGCTTGAAAAACAAACGGCGGAAATCGTCGGCGATGAGCGAGTTGAAGGATTATCTTTTAAGGACGGGACGTTTTTAGACGCTGATTTAGTCGTGATGGCCGTTGGAATTAAGCCAAACGTTCAGCTTGCAAAAGCAGCGGGACTTAACGTAAATCGAGGAATTGTTGTAAATGACTATATGCAAACGGATATTCCAAACATCTACGCGGTTGGAGAATGTGCAGAGCATAGAGGAATGGTATACGGGCTGGTGGCACCTCTGTATGAACAAGGAAAAGCATTAGCAAAAGCGATTTGCGGGGCAGAAAAAGTTCCTTATGAAGGGTCAGTTTTATCCACGCAGCTAAAAGTATCAGGTGTTGAAGTGTTCTCCGCAGGAGACTTCATGGAAGATGAAGAGAAAAAAGCGATCAAAGTGTTTGATGAACAAGACGGCATTTATAAAAAGCTTGTTTTGCGAGGCAATCAAATTGTAGGAGCTGTTCTTTTTGGAGAAAGCAGCGACGGAAATCGACTGTTTTCAATGATTCAAAAGCAAGAAGATGTATCCGATGTCGCAAAAGTGTCGATTTTACAGCCATCTGGAGGTAACGCGGGTGAAAGCTTAGTAGCAAGCATGAGCGCCGATGATATTATTTGCGGCTGTAACGGCGTAACAAAAGGTACGATTGTGGAAGCTATCCAAAAACAAGGATGCTCATCGGTTGATGAAATCAAAGCTTGTACAAGTGCCTCTCGTTCTTGCGGAGGATGTAAACCGCTTGTAGCGGAAGTGCTTCAGCATACTCTTGGCGCTGACTTTGACGCGGCGGTTCAAAAAGAAGCGATTTGCGGCTGTACGACTCTTTCACGAGATGAAGTTGTCGAAGAAATCAAAGCAAAAGACCTTTCGCATACGCGTGAAGTGATGAATGTACTTGGCTGGAATAATGAAGAAGGCTGTTCGAAATGCCGTCCGGCGCTAAACTATTATTTAGGTATGGTGAATCCAACCGGATACGTTGATGAACGCGAATCACGATTTGTGAATGAACGCATGCACGCAAATATTCAAAAAGACGGCACGTATTCTGTTGTTCCTCGCATGTACGGAGGCGTCACAAATGCAGAAGATTTACGAAAAATTGCCGATGTTGTTGATAAATATGAAATTCCGCTCGTAAAAGTGACAGGTGGTCAGCGTCTTGATTTGTTTGGCGTTAAAAAAGAAGATTTGCCTAGCGTATGGGAAGAGTTAGATATGCCTTCTGGCTACGCGTACGGTAAGTCGCTGCGGACGGTGAAAACATGCGTCGGCGAACAGTTTTGCCGTTTTGGCACGCAGGATTCAATGGGCGTTGGAATTGCGCTTGAGAAAAAATTTGAAGGACTGTGGACGCCTCATAAAGTGAAAATGGCTGTATCTGCTTGTCCGAGAAGCTGTGCTGAGTCAGGTATTAAAGATATTGGCTTTATTGGAATCGACGGCGGCTGGGAAATTTACGTGGGCGGAAATGGAGGTACGCATCTTCGCGGAGGAGATTTATTGTATAAAGTAAAAACAGACGAAGAATTGATGGACATTACAGGAGCTTATTTGCAGTATTACCGGGAAACGGCTAATTACTTAGAGCGTACGTCTGCATGGATTGAACGCATGGGACTTTCGCACATTCAGTCCGTGCTTGATGACGCTGAGACGAGAAGAGAGCTGAATATGCGTATGGACGAAGCGTTATCTACGTATCGTGATCCTTGGAAAGAAATCGTCGAAAGCAAAAAGACGAAAAAAGAGCTGTTCGAAACAGTTGTTACATCATAAAGCTGGGGGGAAATAAAGATGGTGAATAAAAACATTACAAAAGTATGCGTAGGGTCGATTCATGATTTTCCGGTAAGTCTAGGTAAAACAGTGAAAGTAAACGGAAAAGAAATTGCGGTGTTTAAGCTATCAAGCGGAAAAATCCGGGCAATTGAAAATCGCTGTCCGCATAAAGGCGGGGTGCTAAGTGAAGGAATTGTGAGCGGCGACTCGGTGTTCTGTCCGATGCACGACTGGAAAATTTGCTTGCATGACGGTAACGTACAAGAGCCTGACAGCGGATGTGTCGACACGTACGAAGCGTCTGTTGAAGGAGATTTGCTGTATCTTTTAATTGAAGAATAAGTACCGTGGCGCGTTGATTTTCAACGCGCCACAAAAATTCAAGGGAACACATTAAAAGGAGCGAAGCAAAAATGAGAACAGGAAAAGTGTACATTGTAGGAGCCGGACCAGGAGATCCAGATTTACTAACCATAAAAGCAGCCAAATGTTTAGAAAAAGCAGATGTTATTTTATACGACCGATTAGTGAACCCTGTTCTTCTTCAGTATGCAAAAGAAGGAGCGGAACTCGTCTACTGCGGGAAAAAGCCTGGTGATCACTGCGTTTCTCAAGAGGATATTCATGATTTGCTTGTATTCTACGCAAGAAAAGGAAACACCGTCGTGCGGTTAAAAGGCGGAGATCCGTTTATTTTCGGAAGAGGCGGTGAAGAAGCAGAAGTGCTCGCTCAGCATAGAATTCCATTTGAAATCGTTCCGGGTATTACAGCGGGCATCGCGGCACCTGCTTATGCTGGAATTCCTGTGACGCACCGTGAGCTGAGCCGTTCGTTTGCCGTTGTGACGGGACACTGTTTGAGCGGCAAGCCGGAAAGTATTCGCTGGGAGCACTTAGCAAAAGGAGTTGATACGCTTGCGATTTATATGGGCGTTAAAAACTTGCCGTATATTTGCCGTCAGCTTTTAGACGCCGGAAAAAGCGCGGATACGCCCGTCGCGCTTATTGAACAAGGTACGTCTATTTATCAGCGCACGGTTACAGGGACGCTTGGCACAATTGTAGACACGGCTGCTGAACAGCAAGTCAGCAATCCCGCGATGATTGTGATTGGTGAAGTGGTGAAGCAAGCTTCTGCTCTTTCTTGGTTTTTGGAAAAAACAGAAGAAAAAGTATGCGTCTAAGATGAATAAAAGGAGGAAACACTTTTGTTTAAGAATTCACTGCAGTCAATGAATGAGTTAGCACGCGAAAAAACGAAGCTTGTGAATGAGCATTTGCCGAGTTATTTGCTGTTAGCTGTGCTAGCGGGTGCTTACGTAGGACTTGGCGTTATATTAGCTCTATCGGTAGGAGCACCTTTGGCCTCTGCTTCTTTACCGGTCGTTTCTCTTGTGATGGGGTTATCTTTTGCTGTTGCTCTCCTGCTTGTCGTATTTGCAGGAGCTGAATTGTTTACGGGGAATCATATGGTTTATACAGTCAGTACGCTATCGGGAGTCACGACATGGAAAGATACGTTCAAAAACTGGACGTGGTGTTTTATCGGAAATGCGATAGGTGCGTTTGGGCTTTGCTTGTTAATTACCGGAACTGGTTTGTTTAAAGGAATTGAACCGAACCATTTACTTATGACGCTGGCAGCTAAAAAAATGAATTTGCCGGTCAGTGAATTATTTTTTCGCGGCATCCTTTGCAACTGGCTTGTTTGTCTGGCAATTTGGACGGCTGCGCGCACTAAAAGCGATGCGGCAAAGATCATGCTTATTTTTTGGATGCTGTTTGCATTTGTTGCTTCAGGATACGAGCACAGCGTGGCAAATATGACGTTTCTTGGTCTAGCTTTATTGCTTCCGCATCCTGATGCGATTTCGGCTGCTGGGCTATTTCATAATTTAATTCCCGTTACACTCGGAAACATCGTAGGGGGAGGACTGTTTGTGGGAAGCATTTACTGGTTCGTGAACGCTAGGCAGCTGAAAGAAAACGCAAAACAGCCGGCTGCTCTCTCAGCTGACTTGAATTCTGCTAAACTGTCTAAATAGCAAAAAAACCGCTCTTTGTACCATATAGTCTGCTTTTTAAAGCTAGCATTACGGTATTTTAGAGCGGTTTCTTCTATATAATATAAACTGCTTAAAGCGTATTCACATCTATACGTATCGAACAAGCAGTATTGTTCTTCATTTTATAGAAACAGGATGTCTGTGAGAATTGAATCGGACAGATTCTGTTGAAATGAATGTGTGAGGGTGCAGGTATCATCGAAGAGGCAGAGGGCATCTTAGAATTTTAATGTTGTTTGGCATTTTATGCTCTTTTTGAGCGTCCTTAAAGCAGTTGTACATTGCTTTGCTGCCTGAATGATTAGCGGAGTGAATCGTAATTCGATCGGCATATAAATGATGCTTTACCATAAAATGCACGAGCATTAATCCATTCCGTGTCTTACTCAGTAAATCGTGATCGAGTGATAAATGTTCAACATCGAATGATCTTAGCAGATCAATACATTCATCAATCGTTTCGGCTAAAACATGACCGTCAGGGCATTTGCGATAGTCGTCTAGAAAAACATTGATTTTCATGACTGATTCTCCCTTCCTTGCCTTGTATTTAGTGTAACATACATAATGTCATATACCTACCTAAGTCTATTCGACACATTTTAAGCCATTCCTTCTTAAATAGGGGTAAAAACGCGAATTTTTATCATTATTTGCATATTCACGGCGAATAAACAGGAAATAAGAGAAGAGATGTCGAACGAAAAATGAATAAATAAACAGTTTAAACTGGAAATTAACTTTTTTTATTCCGCGACCTTTGTGTAAGAAAGTCATTTCAATCTCAGGTTTGATAAGGGATGGAACGGAATTAACCAATAAAACATTGTGAGAAAAAAACGATAATTTGTGATTTTTTTAAAATAAATTGGAAATTTCTCTTTACGAAAAAGATGTTTGGGACGTATAATTTGATTTAAGGATTTTTTGGAACATAGTATGACAATATGACAAAAAGAAAAGTAAGGTGAATAGAATGGGTAAGTTATTTAGTATCGGTGAAGTATTAATTGATATGATTCCAGCTCAAAAAGGTCTTCAATTGAAAGAAGTGGAATCGTTTACGCGTGTGCCAGGCGGAGCGCCGGCAAACGTTGCAGCAGTTGTTGCTACATACGGTAATGAGTCAGCGCTTATTACAAAAGTTGGAGAAGATGCGTTTGGAGACTTTCTAGTAGATACGCTTCGTGAAGTAGGAGTAGGTACTGATATGGTCTATCGTACAGAAGAAGCAAACACAGCTTTAGCTTTTGTTTCCCTGCGTGAAGACGGAGAAAGAGATTTCAGCTTTTATCGTAATCCTTCAGCAGATTTATTGCTAACTGAAGACGAAATTAACTCTGATTGGTTTGCAAGCAACGATGTTCTTCACTTCTGTTCGGTTGATTTAGTTGAAAGCCCTATGAAATACGCTCATATGAAAGCGATTAAAAGCATGAAAGAAAAAGGCGGCGTTATCAGCTTTGATCCAAATGTACGTCTTCCGCTGTGGAAAGACCATGAGCTATGCCGTCAAACGATTTTAGAATTTATTCCTCAAGCGCACATTGTCAAAATTTCAGACGACGAGCTATCGTTTATCACAGGCATTGAAGATGAACAGCAAGCGATTCAGTCTCTATTTACAGGTGACGTTCAAGTAGTTGTGTTCACAAAAGGTGCAGAAGGCGCAGCGCTTTATACAAAACAAGCTGTCTATGAATCAAACGGTTACAAAGTAGCAGTTGTTGATACAACAGGTGCAGGAGATGCGTTTATTGGCGGATTCCTTTATCAGCTATTAAGCCGCGATGTGTCACAAGAAAACTTAACGGCTATTCTTGACTCTGACCACGATGCTATTTTACGTTTTGCAAATGCAAGCGGTGCCTTAACGACAACTGGAAAAGGTGCGATTAGCTCAATTCCAGCCAAAGAAGTAGTAGAGCAATTTTGTAAGCCTGTAGCTAACTAAAATGAAAAGGCTTTATCTCTTCTTATTTTCAATCAGCAGAGGCGTTAGTTTCTGCTGATTGCAGATTACATAAGAGGGAAAAGCAAGCTGCAGAGCAAGAAGAAAAAATTTTTTTCTGTTTTTAAAAAATAATCAAAAAAATTTCTAGCTAAATAATAAATGTTCGTGTTAGTATAATACGAGCAGCAAGAAATAGCAGTTTTAACACTATTTATGAAAACGTTATATATTTATCGATGTAGAAAGTTTGATAGGACTAAAGAGCAGTCCTATCAAACCTTCTAGACCTAAGCGGATGCTGCCCCCCTTGCGGGGTAGGCTCATCCGCATAAGTGGACCTTTGGGGGAATATTCGAGGGAGTATGAGTGCTTGGCTTTTGCCCTTGATGAGAGAAAAGCAGCAGGTCGTTACATACGATGTACATAGATTAGAAATAGGAAAGTAGGTTAAGAGAAAGATGGATATTTTGCTAGGTGTTCTTCCTTCCGTTGCGTGGGGAAGCATGATTTTAGTTAGTATGAAGATGGGCGGTGGACCTTACAGTCAAACGCTTGGAACAATTATTGGAGCTTTGATTCTTTCATTTGTTCAGTTTATGATTGTGCAGCCGGTGTTAACACCAACGCTCGTTATTGTCGGAATTGTTTCAGGTTTGTTCTGGTCAGTAGGTCAAAGCAATCAGTTTAAAAGTGTTCCATACCTTGGTGTTTCAAAGTCAATGCCGATTTCAACAGGTATGCAATTAGTATCAACAGCTCTTTTTGGTGTTATTGTATTTAAAGAATGGTCAACGCTTCAAACGATTGTGCTTGGATCTATTGCGATTCTTTTAATACTAGCAGGCGTTGTGCTTTCTTCATTAGACGGTAAAAAAGAAGGAGCACAAGGGGCTCCAGGACAAACGAAAAAAGGAGTTATCACTCTTATCATTTCAAGTCTTGGGTTCTTAGTTTACGTAGTTATCGCACGTATCTTCAACGTAGACGCATGGGCAGCTTTATTCCCGCAAGCAATCGGTATGTTAATTGGCGGTTTAATCATTACATACAAACATAAGCCATTTAACAAATATACGATTCGTAATATCTTACCAGGTCTAATCTGGGCATCTGGAAACATGTTCTTATTCTTATCTCAATCAAGACTAGGCGTAGCAACAAGCTTTTCATTATCGCAAATGGGTATCGTTATTTCAATTTTTGGCGGTATTGTCTTCTTGGGAGAAAAGAAAACAAAGCGTCAATTATTCTATGTATCTCTTGCGAGTGTACTGATTATTTCAGGCGGTATCTGTATCGGCCTCGCAAAAGCACACGCTTAATTTATCGATGTAGAAAAACCCCCATGGCTAGAGTGCAGCCATGGGGGTTTTTCTGGAACTAAGGTTTTGAGGCTACCCCGCAAGGCGTGGCCTCAAAACCTTAGTCAAAGTCAAGATCAAAACCTTAGTGCTGTTAGGAATTTCAGGTCTGGATGTTTGTGTTGGGGATTCTCGGTCTTAAGTATGGTTATTTTTCATTCTTTGTTAGGAAGCCGTTTGGTGTGAAATGGCTTATAGTAGTAGAAAAGGATGGAGGGAAGGCTATGATTAAGAGTATTTATGAGACGCATGTGCAGGTGCGGAATTTGGAGAATTCGATTGAGTTTTATAGACGTCTTGGGCTGACGTTTGTTCATAAAATTGAAGAGAGGCGCTGTGCTTTTTTCTTTGTTGGGGAACAAAAGCAGATGCTTGGACTTTGGGAAACCGATGAAAAAGAGTTGAAAAGAAGTCATTTTGCTTTTGGAATTGAAGCAGCGGATATTCATGAAGCGTTAACGTGGCTGCGTTCAAAAGGTATTGAACCGGAAGAGACGTCGTTTGGAAAGCCGCAAACAGAACCGATTGTTCATACGTGGATGCCAGCGGCTTGCGTGTATTTTAATGACCCTGACGGTAACCGTTTAGAGTTAATTACACTTTTAGATGATAAGCCCGTTATATCTAAGGATTTTCCTTATTTAAGTGAATGGAATAAAGAGACCGGAACGAAATTATTTTAGCCTAAGTGAAAAACGAACCATTGATCAACGTGTTTGATTCGTGGTTCGTTTTTTTGTTATGGTTAACGTAGGTTTCATGTGTGTAGGTCTTTCTAGCAGTTGATTGGAGGGCAAGGCGAAGACTCCTGCGGGAAAAGCGGAAGGGGTGAGACCCCGCAGGAGCGCAAGCGACGAGGAGGCTCACCGGCCGCCCGCGGAAAGCGAAGTCTTGCATGGAAATTAACTGCGGTGTCATAAGTGATCTATATGAGCTCATGTATCCCATTTGTTCGTATTTAGGTTGGGTTCATTTCGTTATAATTCAACCTTTTTTGTGTATCATAAACATAAGTTTGACATAATAATAAACATATAATATATTTGTTTATAAATTAATAAACAAATAAGAAAGGTGTCTATTTATATGGTAAACGATTTGTTTTGGGAATCATCTTTTGAAGATATGAAGAAAGGGTACGGGGAAAGCGGAGATCACTACCACTGCTTACTGTGCGGTGAAAGCATTGAAAAAGGCATTATTTATCCGGTGGAAGGTGTTTTTTATGAAGCAAAACGCTATATGAAGCTTCATGTGGAACAGCAGCACGGGTCTGTATTCCATCATTTAATAGAGCTAGATAAAGAGGTAACGGGTCTGTCTGATCATCAAAAAAATTTAGTGAAGTTTTTTAAAGAAGGAAAAAGCGACAGCGATATTCAAAAAGAAATGGGAATTGGCAGTTCATCGACTATTCGGAATCACCGCTTTACGTTAAAGAAAAAAGAGCGTCAGGCAAAAGTGTTTTTAACGCTGATGGAACTGTTAAACGACGGGCAAGAAGAGAAGACGGCACCCGTAACAAATACGGCGCCTAGAAGAAGTCAGCGCTACAGCGTCAGTGATGAAGAGCGTGAAAAAATTTTAGCGAAGAATTTTCCGCAAGGCTTGAACGAACCTCTTCGCACCTTTCACTTGCAAGAAAAACACCGTCTTGTTGTTCTTGAAGAATTAAGCGGACATTTTGATGTTGGAACAACGTATACCGAAAAAGAAGTAAATGATAGGTTAACACCTTTTTATGATGACTACGCCGTGCTGCGACGCTATTTAATTGAGTACGGTTTCTTAGAGCGCAGCGCAGACGGAAGCAGCTACTGGAGAAAAGGAGAAATAGGTATGAGTATGGACTCAAAAGACTATAAAAAGCAAATGAAGCAGCTAGCGAAAGAAGTAAAAACAGAAGGCGGCGTGTATCAAATAAAAAACCTTCAAAACGATAAGATTTACATTGGCTCTACGCCTAACATCAAAACGTTAAACGGCGTAAAGTTCACGTTAAAGACGAACACTCATCAAAATAAAGAGCTTCAAAACGAGTGGAATACGTACGGAGCGGATGCTTTTTCAATTGAGATGCTGGAAACGATTAAAAGAGAAGAAGAAAAAGCACTTTCAAAAAAGGATTTGCTGAAACTGGAAGCGAAATGGTTAGAGAAGCTGCAGCCTTACGGCGAAAAAGGCTATCATTCGCCGAAAGCTGATACAAAGGAGAAATAGGTGTGAAGAATCAAGATGTTAAAAGTGAAGCAGTGGAATCAGAAAAATCCGTCAGTAAGCTGATGCTTGTGTTTTTGATTCCGCTCATGTTAAGTAACGCCATGCAGTCAGTTGGGCAGCTGGCGGGAAGTATTATTGTCGGAAGAGCGCTTGGAGTTGATGCGTTAGCCGCTATTTCCGCTTTTTTTCCTCTGTTTTTTCTGCTCGTGTCGTTTTCGATTGGAATTGGTTCAGGAAGTTCCATTTTAATCGGGCAAGCGTACGGGGCCCAAAACGAAAAACGAGTCAAAGAAATTATCGGTACCACGCTCACGTTTACCTTTTTAGTCGGAATTGTGCTTGCCGTTTTGGGAAGCATATTTGCTCCGGATATTCTTCGGATTATGGGAACGCCGGCTAATATTATTGACGTAACGGTTCACTATGCGCGCATTTTGTTTGTGGCAATTCCTGTTTTGTTTTTATACTTTGTTTATACGACGTTTATGCGCGGAACCGGAGACTCTAAAACGCCTTTTTACTTTTTAGTTGTGAGTACGGTCTTAAACATCATTTTCCTTCCGATTTTAATTTTTGGATGGATCGGAGTGCCAAAGCTTGGAGTGTACGGCGCTGCGTATGCAACGGTGTTTTCAACCGTATTAACGTTCATTATTATGATTGTTTATTTGCGCAAGAAAAATCATCCGTTAAAGTTTGACTCATCTATTTCATTAAAAATGGACGGAACGCTTTTAAAGCTGCTTATGCGTTTAGGGATTCCAGCGAGTATCAATATGATTTTAGTTTCTCTTTCTGAAATTGCGGTCATTACGTTTGTAAACGGATTTGGCTCAGACGCTACAGCAGCGTACGGAGCGGTGAACCAAGTGGCGAGCTATGTACAAATGCCGGCAATCAGCTTAGGAATTGCGGTTTCTATTTTTGCGGCGCAGTCGATTGGCGCCAATAAATTTGAGCGTTTAAAAGAAGTGATCCGCTCTGGAATTATGCTGAATTACGTTATTGGCAGCGTATTGATTTTACTTATTTATCTCTTTTCGAATCAAATTTTAGCTCTGTTTTTAACAAGTCAGCATACGCTCCATATTGCCGAAGAGCTGTTAGTGATAACACTTTGGAGCTATTTGATTTTCGGTCATGCGCAAATTATTACCGCTACGATGCGAGCAAGCGGTACGGTGCTTTGGCCTACGGTATTTAGCATTATGGCTATTTGGTGTGTGGAAGTACCCGTAGCCTACGTGTTATCGCAGTTTACACCTCTTGCGATCAAAGGGATTTGGATTGGTTATCCAGCGGCGTTTGTGGTCAGCTTGATCCTGCAGTACAGCTATTATCAATTTGTATGGAAGAAAAAGAAAATTGAACGTCTTGTCGGATAAAAAACGAGTGGGAACGCTCGTTTTTTATTTTTCCTAATTAAAACACCCTTAGCTAAAAGTTTTAATAGGATAGTGCATATAACTTTTTGATGAAAAGAGGGTATGACACTATGAGTAAATCTGGATTTGTGCCGGATAATTCAAATATTAAAAAAAGCTCAGGAACGCCTAATCTGTCAGTGAATTATAAGCAAAATGTCCTGTTCAAACGAAACGATCAAAATATAGCGTATCAACTAACCTCAACTCAGCTGCCTGCAATGCTCGGAGGTGCTTTTGTTGATTTATATATGACGAAAGGGCATATGAGAGAACCGCACTGGCACCCAAACGCGTGGGAATTAGATATCGTCGTTTCGGGTGAAGTGCAGGTATCTATTTTAGACCCTGATACAAGCAGCATGCACAATTACCGAATAAAAGAAGGTGAAGTTGTGTTTATACCGATGGGCTGGTGGCATTGGATTGAGCCCTTATCGGAAGAAGCGCATCTTCATCTCTTTTTTAACAATGATCAATTCGAATCTACAGAAGGATCCGACGTGCTGCGCTTAACGCCTCCGATCGTGTTTCAAAAAGCATACCGAGTAAGCGCAAGCGAAGTAGCAGAAGCCGTTGTTCCGATTACGGATACGGTTATCATTGGGCCGCCTAATGATCATTCTTTTTATCAAAAGAGCTATCTCAAAGATGAACGGGATGAAAGAATTGTGGTTAAAATAAATGAAAAAGTAGTGCCTGCTGAAGATAAGTAGCCTAAAAAACCATTGAGCCTATGGTCAATGGTTTTTTCGTGAGGCGTTTTTATAAAAACAGCTCCTTACGTTCTAAATGCTTATACAGCCGCGTTGTGACTTGTTTTTGATTCCATTCGTTTTGCGGAAACTGCTGCTTGTCTACGTGAGAAACGGCCGGTTTGTAGGTTTTTTGAATCCTTTTGATATCATTAAAGGTTGCATTGGTTTCAATGTGATCAGCGAGCGTAAATACAAGAGAATGCAGCTTTGCAACATTGGGAATCGTAGCTGCTTGGCTGAAAATGGCTTTCGCGACGGACAGCTGTCTTTCATGCGCAGTAAAGATGTCTTGCTCATTACGCTCCTTTAAAAAAACAAGTGCTTCCTCTCCGTTAAGGCGAATCGATCCTTTTGGAAAAACAATGTTGCTCTGTTCAAAAGCACGTTTGTTTGTGACGATAATGCCGCCTAATTTATTTACAGCATCGACGACTGACTGCTGATCCATTTTGACATAATAATCAACAGGAAGCTTTGTATACGTTTCGACGTTCTTTACGACAGCATTCATATTTCCTCGATGATAAATGGTTCGCAGTGTTTCATTGCCGAGCTGAGTTGACCCTGGCAAGTGGGTCATTTTTATTGATTCATGCTGTTTATTAACAGTCATATATACAAATGACGTATTTTGATGGTTCTCTTGAATTAAAAGCAGGGAAAACGGTTGCCCTTTTTTTAAATTGACGTGTGTTTTATTCCCATGCTCAAGCGGTACATACGTGTGATCAACGGCGGCTTTCACCGTATGATAGCCTGCAAATGTGATGCTGACAAAACTGACGAGTAAAAATAGTACGAGACCGCCAATCCACTCTTTTTTTGCTTTGCTGCTCATCGTCTCACCTTTTTCTATCGAAGTCGTTCGTAGTATTGCCATCTTAAAAGGGGAGTAAAACAAATGAGCGCTATTTTTATTGCTTATCTTGCTTTTTCTTGGCGTAGGTTTTGAGCTCTGTAATTAAGATTGCTTGTTCTTCCACATCGTTAAACGCTTCAATGCCATAAAGGTATTCGGTGTGCCGTTTTTCTTTCCACACGCAAAGTCCGGTAATATGAATAGGTTTTTCATTTAAATAAAAGCTAATTTTTAGCTGAATTTGATGGTTGAAAATAGGTAAATCAAGCGGCGTGATTATTTTGATTCCTTTTGGTGAAAGGTCGATAACGGACAAAGGACCTGGCTTAGAATCGATTTCTTTGTTGTCGTATTTAGCAATGGAAAACGTTCCAACAATGGGAGTCTCAAATAAAAAGCGAAACGGTTCTTCACGTTTAAAATGCATGTATTATCAGTCCTTTTCGTAATCTAAGTTTGTTAAGTAAGTATTCGATGAAAGTCCAAAAATTCCTACACGTTTTTTCCCATCACACATATAATGTTTATCGGTGTAGAATATCTACCATGACCAAAGACCGGCCGTGATAGATATTCTAGACCTAATCGTAGGCATCCCCCTTGAGGGGTTGAACGTCTATGGTTAGGTGAACCTTTGCGGGAGGAATTCAAGCTTTATTAGTTATCGATTGCCGATTATAACTGCTTTTATAGTATCGGAAGTTTTGTTTGAAACTTTAAATGGTGAGGGAAAGGTTTTGAAAAAAGCGCTACGCTAGAGTTGGATTGTATGTTAAAATTAAACTTTGTGAAGTAGCTGTATTACAAGTCAGCGTTCCTTCAACTAATTAGGAGGTGAGATGAATGGGCACTGATGACCCCATTTCGATGAAGGTTACTGCAAAACAAGATAGGGGCAACAATGGTGTATATGTTCCTCTCATTTCAGCGAAGGAAAATACTCCTTAATGCCTCAATGATGTGAGGTGAAAAATCAATGATTAAAACATACTTATATGATGATGAAACAAAAGAAATGGTAACGAATCTTGATTTAGGAGACGTGCATGAGAAATTGCGCAATCCTGATAATTTGCTGTGGATTGATTTGTATGATGTCCACGGACAAGAGCTTGCTCAAATTGCTAAATTATTCGATTTTCACCCATTGGCGATTGAAGACTGCTTACATGACAGTCCTCGCGCTAAAATGGATGATTACGAAGACTATAAATTTTTCGTCTTTCACGCGCTTCGCTATAACGAAGAAAGTGATGACGAGATTACGACGCTTGAGTTAAATGCCTTTGTCGGATCAAATTACGTAGTGACGATTCATAAACATAAAATGGGCTGGCTTCGTAAAATGGATGCTGTGTGCTCACGCTATCCAAAGTTTATGAACCGCGGCGCCGACTTTTTACTGTATGCTTTGATTGATGGCATCACGGACGAATACTTTCCGATTTTAGACCGAATTGACATGCGTATTGATGAATTAGAAGATGAAATCTACAACAAAGAAGTCCGCGGAGTGACGGAAGAGTTCTTGGCGTTAAAAAGAACGATTATCTTAATCCGTCGCGTTATTCTGCCTCAGCGCCGAATTTTCTTAACGGTTAATGGAAAGTGGAAATTCGATATACGTGAGGAAAATGTTCCTTTCTACATTGACTTGCTTGACCACTTAGAGCGTATTGTAGATTCTGCTGAAACATTTAGAGACCTCGTAAACAGTGCACTTGATACGTATTATTCTATTACCAATGCAACTTCATCGGAAAAGCTGAACGTCTTAACGCTGATTTCAACGATTATGCTTCCGCTGACGTTCGTAACCGGATTTTTTGGGATGAACGTACCGATTCCATATCAAAATTCCCACTGGGCTACTGCTGTTATTATTGTTATGTTAATTGTGTTAACGTGGGGAATGTGGAAGTACTTTAAAAACAAACAGCTTTTATAACAAAAAGGCACTTGGCCATAAGCCAAGCGCCTTTTTTCTTTATTTTGTCACCGTTTTTGTTGTTGCTTTACTCGTATTGTTCGCTTTGTCTTTTGCAGTTACGCTTAAGACTGTTTTTTCTTTTTGCTTTTTAATTTTTACTGAGTATTGTCCTTTACTGTTAGCAGCAGCAGAGCCAATGCTTTTTTTGTTTACTGTTACCGTTACGGTAGCATTTGCTTCTGCTTTACCTGTTACAGCCGTGCTTTTTGTTGTGACAGCATTGACGCTTGGTGCAGCAGGGGGAGTTTTATCGCTCACTTTTACAGTCGTAGCTTTACTTGTATTGTTGGCTGCGTCTGCTGCTGTTACGCTGATTGCTGTACCTGCTTTTTGTTTTTTAATCGTTATGCTGTACTGACCTTTTGCATTTGCTTTTGCTTTGCCGATTTCTTTGTTGTTCACTTTCGCTACAACAGATGCATTTGCTTCAGCTGTTCCTTTAATAGCTGTATCCGCGTCGCTGACTGGATTCACTTTAGGTGCATTTGGAGCAATAACGTCACGCACCGTTACTTTTACTTCTTCACTTTCTTGTTTTTGGCTGTTTGTAGCCGTGATGTACAAGACTGTGTTTTCTTTTTGTTTTGGAATTTTTACTTTGAACGCGCCTTTTGCATCAGCTTTTGCTGAAGCAATCACTTTCTTAGCGCTGTTTTTAACATTTACCGTAAAATTCGCTTTAGACGTTCCTGTTACGTACTCATCTTTATTCGTTACGGCTTTTACCGCTGGTTTGGCAGGTGCTTTTTGAACAACTGCACGAATGCTCGTACTTGCTTTTCCGTTTGTGACAACTACTTGTAAAACGGTATCAGCTTTTTGAGCTGGAATGTTCACAGAGAACGTATTTTTTGCATCAGCTTTAACTGTGCCAAGTGTTTTTGAGCCGTTCATTACTTTAACAGTTGAACCGCTTTGAGCTTTACCTGTAACAATTTTTTGCGTGCTGACAAATGTATTTACCTGCGCTTGCAGCTGCTGTGCACTTACCGCGCTGTACGCATTTAAACGTCCCCATCCTGATACGTAATCGTAGCCTGGAGCAGGGGGTTCTGCTGGACTTTCTTCATCATCGTATACAGGAGCATCTTTTTCATCAAATTTAATATCTTTAGCTGTATCCGTTAGACGTTTTTCAACGTCTTTTGGCTTTAAGCCTGGGTTTTGTGATAGCAATAATCCCGCAACGGCTGCCACGTGAGGTGTTGCCATTGATGTTCCGCTTAGATAAGTGACGTTTCCGTCTGGAACAAGACTTGGAATATCAGAGCCAGGAGCTGTAATATCTAATCCTTTTCCGTAGTTTGAGTAGTCAGATACGATATCTAAACGGTTTGATGCGCCTACTGAAATCGCATAGGCAGATGAAGCAGGGTAAGAGAGTTCTTCCATACCGTCGTTTCCACTTGCAGCTACAACCGTTACGTTATGATCGTATGCGTATTTTAACGAATATTCAAGCACGCGGCTGTAAGATCCGCCAAGGCTTAAGTTAATGACTTTTGCACCGTGATCAACCGCGTATTTAATACCGTACGCAATTTGTTCTGTATCTCCGCTTCCAGATGCATCTAGAATTTTAACCGGTAAAATTTTTGCATGAGAATTAATGCCGGCCATTGAATAGTTATTGTTTGCAGAGGCTGCGATAATACCTGCTACGTGAGTTCCGTGTCCGTTGTCGTCTGTTGCATTTGACGAACGATCCACGTAGTTATAGCCTGTTTTTGTATCCACCACGCCTTTTAAATCAGCTAGTGATGAATCGACGCCCGTATCCGCAACGGCAATAACCGTATCTTTTAATTTTTGACCGTTTAGTAATTTTTCAAGTGATTCGTATTGAATATCGGCATGTTGCGTACCGTCATTTTTACCCGTATTGTTTAATGACCATTGATACGGATATTGTGAATCCATTGAAAGAGCGTGGTACTCTTGAACCGGCTCGATAAATTCAGTTTCAGGAAGTGCCTGAATTTGTTTTGCCGTCATTTTACCTTGAGCAGATGACGTGCTGAAACTTTTTGCATTGCTGTCATCTAATTGAATAACAAACATATTATCAAAAGAAGCAGCTGATTGTTTTAATGGATTAATAGATTCAATGCTTGCTGATTTTGACTGTGCTTTTGTTTTGAATGATTTAGCATTTGCACCATCTTTTAATTTAACAATATAGCGAGTTTCAGCTTTTGTTGAAACGCTGTTTGCGCTGACTAACTTAGCTCTTACTAATACAGACGATACGTTTAAGTCCGTTACGTCTTTTAATTTTGTCTGTGCTGCTACTTTTTCTAAGTCTTTCTTTAAAGCAGCCGGAACGGATTTATAAGCGATGCTGTATAAATCATTGATCGCTTTTTGATCAGCACTTGTAATCATATATGTGCTTGATGCGCCGTTTTTCGCCACATCTGTAAATAGACCCTTTAGCTGAACTAAATCTTTGTATACTTGTTCGCGAATCGATTTATCGATAATCATTTTAGAGCTGATAAACGGAGCGGCTTTGTAGTAAAGAGAAGAAAGGTCTTTTCCGCTTGCTGTTTTTGAAAGCACAGCGTCGCGAATCGTACGCAAATCTTTTAAAATACCTTTTCCGTTTTCTTTTTGGCTTGTACTTAATTCAGCCGGGCATTCTTCTTCCATCATTTGAGAAGGAGGAAGTGAAGCGCCTTCATAGCTGATTGTGTAAGGAACTTCTGTTTTTAATTCCGGCTGAGGTTCAGAAGGAGTTTGTCCACCTTCTTCGGTATCATCTTCAACAATAAGATCTCCATCTCCGTAATACTCAACTTTCACATAATAAGGGCCAGTCCAAGCGATTGGAAAATCAAGCTGAGCAGGCTCATCTTTGTAGGAGTATCCCATATAACGGTCAAATGCCACGTTGTTTTTGGCATTTTCAAGACTAGAGTAAACCGTGATGTTTACTTCATCATCACTTTGAAGCTTAATTCGGTAGTGTGAAAATTTTGCTACCTCTTGCTTAGAAGGATTAATTTTGTACCAATGTGTTTGTTCTGGTTCTGTAAATGTTCCTTTTGCTGCTTTACCAATGCTTAATGTTTTTTCATTAGCAGGTGGATTGCCTGCCGCTTGTGTTTTCAGTAAGCCTAATTGGCTAAAACACAAGGTAAACATTAAAGCAAAAGCAATAAAACGATAAATTGACCCTTTTTTCATGTTAAACCTCCAAAAAAATATAGTAAAAAACAGGAATTACATACCTATTAAACCATAAAGTTTAAAAAATTGTAAATAATTACTGTTTCTTATTTTAGTATTTTGTCAAGTTATTAATCTCGCATAAGAAATGGTGAGATAAGTCCTAGTTGCAAAAAGTAGAAAAAATTGGAATAATAAAGATTGAGCCTGTTTATAAGAGGCGAGAGTACGCTGAAAAGGGAAGAAGGGAATGAGAATTATTTTTCGAAGCAGAATTAACTGGAGAAAATCTGATCGGTTTCTTTTTACCTGTGTTTATAAAGAGGAAATCGGGCTATATAAATAAAGATTGGAAAAATTTTCAGTCTAATTAAGTTCATTTGTAGCATATAATACGAGCTGGATTTCTTTTATAATAAACAAAAGCAAAGAAAGAGCAAATGGTGAAAAGGAGTGAAAGAAGTTGTCAAATGTGATGCAACGACAGGAAAAACGAATGAAGTTTGATGCCGAACAGCTTGCACCCCTTGATATTGATAAAGAGACAAAGAAGTTGCTAACAGAAAAAGGATTGCCCAAAGAAGCTTCACCATTTCTAGAGTTCGTTTCATCCAAAGGGAAGCTAACAACATTATGCGAAACATTTGAGTTATCATCTCGCTACCAGCACTACTGGTTTTTAGGAACAACAGGCGCTGGAGATCCAATTTGTCTTCATCAAAAAAACGGTTCGGTTGTGCTGCTCGATACGTCCAACGATGACTGCGAGCGTTTCGTGAATACAACTTTTCCGCAGTTTTTAGCATGCTTAGATGTGTTTGAAGAGCTAGTAGAAGAAACGATTCAAGCTAACGGAGAATCTGCATACTTAGAGAGACACATTCCTGCTGAGGTGCTGCAGCGATGCAAAAAACGTATAAATGAAATTGATGAAGCTTGCTTAGCCCCTTATTCTTTTTGGTTCAAAGAACTTTCTTTTTAATATAGTAGAAAAATAGACATGGCCGTTTTGGTCATGTCTATTTAGTTGTGGCTGCAGGGCTATTAATATAGATAGAATAAATAAAAATAATAGTATATAATGGATATAAATTCCTTTTTTAAAAGAAGGCGGAGGGTGTAAATGATTTCTTTATTTGGATTAATGGGTGCTTTCTTTGTTCTGCTTTTTAGTGCGTCGTATTTCTTCTATAGAAGGAACTCACCTGGGCAGTACGGAATTTCACTTAGCAGCATGCTAATAAGCATATTTCTATTTCTATATAGCATATTTGGAGTTGGCGGCTTTGAAGGAATGGGGCTTGGTGCTTTAGCTGCTGCTTTGTTCTTGGCGTCGGTTCTGAGCTTGTTCGTCAGTGTTCTTTTTAACATCATAAATAGACACGGGAAAGGTGCTGTGTGAAATGGGAGAAATAACCTTTAGAGAAGCGGTGCGGGAAGATTTAGATCAAATTGTTGGAATGCTTGCTGATGATATGCTTGGAAGCAAACGAGAGCGCTACGAATCACCGCTTCCAGCCTGTTATGTTCAAGCATTTCAGGCAATTGATGCGGATCCAAACAATGAACTGATTGTCGCATGTAAAGATAGTGAAGTAATAGGTGTTCAACAAATAACCTTTACGCCCCACATTGTACGACAAGGCGCGTGGAGAGCAACGATTGAAGGAGTCCGAACCGCTTCGTCAGAGCGCGGAAAAGGGGTTGGATATCAGCTGATTACATGGGCGATTCAACGAGCGAAAGAACGTAATTGTCAGTTGATACAATTAACAACTGACAAGGAACGGTCAGAGGCTTTGCGTTTTTATCAAAAGCTTGGATTCACAGCTTCTCATGAAGGATTAAAGCTCCATTTGTAATTCGCTATTAATGATTGTATCTCCGTGGTAAGAATTTTTTGATTAAAATGAATTTTTTAGTTTAGTTCAATTGAAACGTGGTATACAAATAGTACAGAGCCGATAGAAATTTTTCTAAGGCTACTGTGAAAGGTAAATACTTAGCTTCATGAAGGGACTGGTTTAGTTTTGGAATACTTAACAGCAACTTCAGCAAACGTATTACCTCATATGAAAAGCAGATATTCTGATCTGACAATTGGCACTCTCGTTATGAACCGATATACGTAGCGAAAGGGCCTCACAAGGGCAAATGAACATGAAATAATTAGCATGATATGAAGGGAAGAAGCTGCATCAGTTTTGATGCAGCTTCTTTTTTGTAAGATGCGGCACGAAATCGTATACAAAATTTTGGCGGAAATTTATATGTAAAATCTATAAGTTAAGTATAGTAAATTATTTTACCATCACGGATGAAATCATACATACAACAATTATGAAAGAAGCTAAAAGCCAGCTGGAACATTACCGTAAAAAAATCTTCAAATGAATGCACTACGAAATTTCTTATAACTTATTTGACACCTAAGGTATAAAAGAGTATACTTATGTTAAACATAGTAATTATGTCGGATAAGTAGGTTATGGTGCTGTGAACAAGACTTCTACTGATAAAGAGGAGATCTAGTCCAAATCGTACAGTCCGACTTTGATGAGATGCTTTCAAGCATCTTTTTTTTGTGCAAAAAAACAGCCGCAGGGGCTGTTATAGGGCAGTAATTCTTCCTTTGTAAGCATCAATCAACCGCTGGTTATGTTCATCTGAACCTTCCATGTTTCCGCTTAAAAAGACAGGAGGCGTGATGCCGCGGCTGAGCAGTTTTTGGATGGCTTTAGATAGGACATCATTTAAGATAGCGCCTCCAATTACAGTAGAACCAGAAGCGAAAGAAATGTCTTGCTGATGAAGAAGAACGTCTCCTTTTGGAATGTGATTATTCATAACAAGATCTACGACATCATGAAGGTATTTTCCGCTTTTATGCCGCGAAGCCCGGCTCGTGGCATAAGAAGGAGAGGTAAGCCCGATAACAAAAGCGCCTTTTTCTTTTGCAATTAAGGCCACATCAATCGGAACGGGATTTACGCCCGACGTAGAAATCACAATCATGATATCGCCTGGTACGATATCTTCTTTTTCCATAAAAGTGGAGGCATAGTCGTTTTTACGCTCTAGCTGTGAAGAGCGCGAAGCTCCTTTATGAAGCATCAGTTCTTCTACAAAAATAGGATGAATCGGCGCAAGCCCTCCGGAACGGTAAAACACTTCTTCCGTTAAAATATGAGAATGACCGCACCCAAATAAATGAATGAGGTGATGAGAAGCTAGTTGCTGTGAGATTTTCTCCGCTGCGGATTCCATTGCCTGCTGTTCATGCATCTCCACTTTAGCAAGCAGTTTTGTTAGTTCCTGTAGATATAAACTAGACATAAAAAAACTCCTTAGTTAAGATCGTGTCATGTTAATCGTAAACTTATAGCGGTCTGCTCGGTACGAAGACTTCACCACTTCAAGCGGCGTGCCGTCTTGCAAATACGTATTTCTTTGAATTAATAGAACAGGTGAATATGAGCTGATTCCAAGATGCTTCACTTCGGTTTCAGAAGCTAAAATGGATTCTAACGTTTGGTTGGCTTCACCAATTTTTAGCCCGAGCTCTTCTTCAATATAGCGATAGAGAGAGTCGTTAACAATGGATTCTGTTAAGCCTTTGACTAAGTTAGCGGATACATACACGCTTTCAAGCGCCATTGGCACGTCGTCAGCTAAACGAATACGCTTGATTTCATAAACAGGTGCATGAAGAGAAATGTGCAGCTGATCGGCAATTTTTTCTGAAGCCGCAATAATTTCAAAGCTCAGCAGCTTACTGCTTGGCACCATTCCGCGCGCTTTCATATCTTCTGTAAAACTCGTTAATCCAACGAGCTGCTGCTCCAGTTTTTTTTCAGATACAAAGGTGCCGCGGCCTTTTTGACGATACAAATAACCGTCGTTTACTAAATTGTTAATTGCTTGGCGAACGGTCATTCTGCTGATTTCAAATCGTTCTGCAAACTCTCGTTCAGAAGGAAGCGAATCATTCGGTTTTAACTCTCCGTTTTCAATTTGTTTTTTCAACTGTTCTTCAATTTGATAATAAATCGGAAGAGGTGAGCTTTTATCAATCACTTAAGTTCTCTCCTTTATGTAAACCTCCTCATCTAAAAAAGACGAGGAGGTATGTTATCTATATATGCTCTAACTAATAGCGAGACACCTTTCTTTCATAAAGACGGATTGATTATAGCCGGGTCAGGCTGCTTGACTATTCTTTCAAAGGTTCACTTTAGCTAAAGCTTCTTGGTCCGCAATAATTGTAACACAGTGATGCTTCTTTAAAATAGAAGCAGGGAAGTTCTCTGTGATTTCTCCGTTAAGCAGCTGATACATCGCTTCTGCTTTGGCTTCCCCGGAGATAAGAAGTAAAATTTCTTTACTTTTCATAATCGATTCAATTCCCATTGTAATAGCCTGAGTAGGCACTTCGTCAAGAGAATTAAAGTAGCGAGCATTCGCATTTCGCGTTGACTCTTCTAACGTCACAATATGAGTAGGAGAGTTGAATGACGTACCAGGTTCGTTAAAGCCAATATGTCCGTTTTGGCCGATTCCAAGAATCTGAAGGTCAATGCCTCCGTGATTTTGAATCATTTCATCGTAGCGGCGGCATTCTTCTTCAGGCGTATCAGCTAGGCCGTTAGGAACGTGCGTGCTGCTTACGTCAATATCAATGTGATTAAATAACGCATCTGCCATATAGTAGTGATAGCTGTTTGGATCTTGCGGTTTCATTCCGACATATTCATCTAAGTTAAAGGAAGTAACGTGTTTGTAAGACGTGCCGTGCTCTTTATGATCTTGAATTAAACGATCATATAACCCTTTCGGCGTGCCGCCCGTTGCAAGTCCCAGATTCATATTTGGCTTTTCATGAAGTTTGCTAATCAGCATATCAGCTGCTTTTGCACTCATTTCACTGTAGTTTTTCACTTGGATGATATTCATTGTTAGTCCTCCTTTTGAAAGCTCAATGTGCCTCGGCAAAATGTCATTTCAACATCTAAATTTTCATTTAACACTACGATATCCGCATCTTTTCCAATTTTGAGGCTTCCTTTTGTATCGAACAGATTAAGCTGTTTTGCTGGGTTTTCAGCAGTCATTTTTACGATGTCTTCTAATGAGCAGTTCGTAAAGCTCATCGTGTTTTTAATCGCATCGTTCATCTTTAAGATACTTCCTGCTAACGTTCCGTCTGCAAGGGTAGCAGTCGTGTCATTTACGTGAACAGGCTGTCCGCCTAAATCATACGTACCGTTTTTTAGCCATTTGGCACGAAGAGAATCCGTGATAAGAATCATGCGTTCACTTGTAATTTGATCGTACGCAAGCTTGACCATTTCAGGTCGGCAGTGGATGCCATCTGTAATCAGCTCTACAAATAATTCATCTCTCAAATACGCGGCGCCTAATACGCCCGGCTCTCTATGATGAAGACCGCGCATGCCGTTATATAAATGCGTAATATGAGAAGCTCCTGCTTCGATGGCTTCACCAACTTGATCATATGTGCTGTCAGAATGGCCAATAGAAGCGACGACGTTTGTTTCTTTTAAATAAGAAGTAAGTGCTAAGCCGTTTGGCTGCTCCGGAGCTAATGTAACAAGTTTAATATGTCCTCCGGCTGCTTTTTGCCATTCTTGAAACAGTGCCACATTCGGATCTTGAATGTGAGTAGGGGGCTGTGCACCCGCACGTTTTGGTGAAATAAACGGACCTTCTAAGTGAATACCTACTACTTCAGCATCCGCATCTGTTTGTTCTTCAATATAAGCGCCCGCGTTGCGAAGCGCTTTTTCAACCGCTTCATTCGACTGCGTCATAGTGGTTGCTAAAAAGCTTGTTGTACCTTCTTTTGGGAGCGTGCGCGCCATTGTTTTTAATGCTTCTGCTGTACCGTCCATTGCATCGGCATTGTTAACGCCATGAATATGCACATCAATGGCACCAGGAATCACTTTATAGGAAGGAGAAAGCTCAATTACATGGTCTTTTGGCTGACGGACGTATTGATGTATCTCTCCGATTTCAGTAATTTTCTTGTTCGTTAGTTTAATATACCCGTTTTTTAATGTCTGATTTTCACTATAAACGGTTACATTATAAATAATGATGGATGAATGTGTATCCATACATACACTCCTTTGCTCGTTGTATTGATTTAAGTGTAACGCTTTTTGGAATAGTTGTCTAGACCAGTTGATTATTTTTTGGGAACTAGAAAGTTTTGTAAGGGCTTTTAACATTGATATAGAGAGGTTTTTAAAAAGAAAATTGGTATAGACAACTATATATTTTATGTGCTAGTATGAGTCCATGCAGTAAAACCGCCGTTATTTCAGCTGATGATGTAATCATGGGCTGGGATGAATGCGGTAACTTGTCATCCGATAAATATTGTTACGAAAATCCTTGCTCGTAACATCGGGTTAAATACGTTATACAAAGGGGATAGAAACATGCTGAATTTTTTACAACGTATTGGTAAATCGCTTATGCTGCCAATCGCAGTATTACCTGCTGCGGCATTGCTTCTTCGTTTGGGTCAAAAGGACTTATTGGATATTCCATTTATGGCACAAGCCGGAGATGCAATTTTTGCGAATTTAGCACTACTGTTTGCACTCGGTATTGCTGTAGGGCTTTCAAAAGATGGAAGCGGCGCAGCAGCACTTGCCGGAGTGGTCGGTTATTTTGTGTTAACAAAAGGAACTGTAGCTATTGATAAAGATATTAACATGGGTGTACTCGGCGGGATTGTCTCGGGGGTAACGGCTGGTTTACTATACAATCGTTTCTCAGCCATTAAGCTGCCAGAGTGGCTCGGCTTCTTTGCAGGAAAGCGGTTTGTACCGATTATTACCTCAGTCGTTATGCTCGCGCTTGCAGGAATCTTCGGGGTTATCTGGCCGCCGATTCAAGATCAAATTAACAACTTAGGAACGTGGATTACAGGAGCAGGGGCGCTTGGTGCAGGTATATACGGATTTTTAAACCGTCTATTGATTCCAATTGGGCTGCATCACGTGTTAAACAGCTTAGTATGGTTTGTATTCGGAGATTATCACGGCGTAACGGGAGATTTGAATCGCTTCTTTAAAGGCGATCCAACGGCAGGAACATTTATGTCTGGATTCTTCCCGGTTATGATGTTTGGTTTACCGGCAGCAGCGCTTGCGATGATCGCAGCAGCTAAAAAAGAAAAACGCAAACAAGTCAGCGGTATGTTAATTGGACTTGCTGTTACTTCTTTTTTAACGGGAATTACGGAACCAATTGAATTTCTATTTATGTTCGTAGCACCGTTATTATATGTTATTCATGCCGTTTTAACGGGAATATCGATGGCTTTAGCCGTTGCTCTTGGTATTCACGCTGGATTTGGATTTTCAGCAGGGGCCATTGATTTCTTCTTAAACTACGGAATTTCACAAAAACCGCTGCTGTTAGCAGGAATTGGAATTGTGTATGCAGTCATTTACTTTGTCATTTTCTACACGCTGATCAAAGCATTAAATTTAAAAACACCGGGGCGTGAAGACGATGAAGAAGTAGACACATCAAACGAAACGGTTGTGGCAACAGGCGATAAATATGTGGATATGGCGTCTTATTTTATTGAAGATTTAGGCGGAAAAGAAAACTTGACCGTAATTGATAACTGTGCGACTCGTCTTCGTTTACAAGTAGCTGATGCCGGCAACATTAACGAAGCTGCCTTAAAGCGTCACGGAGCGAGAGGAATCATGAAGCTCAGCAAAACAAATGTTCAAGTCATTGTCGGAACAGAAGTAGAATTTGTTGCGGACGCAATGAATCAATTAGTTAAATACGGCACAGCGTCAACCGCTGCACCTGTTGAACAACAGGCTGTTCAAGCACACACACACACAGAGTTTGTGTTACCGTTTGAAGGCGTTGTAAAGCCGCTTAGTGAAGTAGAAGATCAAGTGTTTTCACAAAAAATGATGGGTGACGGCTTTGCGATTGAACCGACTGAAGGAACGCTCGTATCACCGATTAACGGTGAAGTCATGACCGTATTCCCAACAAAACATGCGATTGGCTTAAAAACAGCAGAAGGAATTGAAATCCTCATTCACGTTGGATTAGATACCGTGAATTTAAAAGGCGAAGGATTTGAAGCGCTTGTTCAAGAAGGCGACAGCGTTCAACAAGGGACGCCGCTTTTACAAGTGAATGTAGACTATGTTAAAAAGCATGCACCGTCTATTGTGACACCAGTTGTATTTACCAACTTGCCAGCGGATAAAGAAGTAAAGCTGTTAAAAACAGGTTATCAAAAGCAAGGCACAAAAGACGTTATTACATTTTAATAAGATGGCTGGAACAAACGTGTTTTAGTTAAAGATCCGAATGATTCATCGTTCGGATCTTTTTATTTTCTTCATAATTGCAAAAAAAATATGTTAAAATTTAGTGTGTTTGATACAGCTAGTGCAGAGCAGAGAGGGAGTAGAACAAATGAAAACAGTAACGGCATTATTCAAAGTAAAGGTGACAGCATGTTTATTATAGGAGCATTAGTAAACGGACTAGCGATTGTTGTAGGAACATTAACGGGCAAGCTTGCTCACCGCATTCCTGAAAAAGTAAGCGTGACGGTAATGCAAGTGATGGGGTTATCCGTTATCACGCTCGGTTTGCAAATGGGTTTTAAAAGTCATCAGTTTTTAATTGTAATTTTGAGCTTAGCCATTGGAGCGGTTATTGGTGAGTTCATTGATTTAGATGAAAAGCTAAACCTTTTAGGCAATATAATTGAACGGAAATTTCAATCACAGCAAAATGACAAGCAAACATTCAGTATTTCACAGGGCTTTGTAACAGGGACGTTAATTTTTGTTATTGGAGCGATGGCGATTGTCGGGGCATTAGACAGCGGAATACGCGGCGATCACAGCGTATTGTTTACAAAAGCGGTGATGGATGGGTTTATCTCATTATTATTAACGACTACGCTTGGAATAGGCGTCATTTTCTCAGCTGTGCCCGTGTTTCTATACGAAGGCATCATTGCGTTATTTGCCACGCAAATTAATGCGATTGTGCCGCAAGATTTAATGAATAGTATCATTGCCGAAGTCACGGGAGTAGGCGGCGTATTAATTTTAGCAATTGGGATTAATTTATTAGAAATTATTAAAATTAAAGTTGCGAATTTACTGCCTTCGATTTTAATTGCGGTTGTGATTGTAGTTGTACAGCATACATATTTTTTATGAAGAAAAAGCTTGTGAATAGTATTCGCAAGCTTTTTTGTATATATGAGCAAAAGTTAAGGTAATGGCAGGTATAAAGTGATGCGTGGATAATGGTATAGAATGAACCGAAAACAAAAAGGAGGATTAAAAATGCCGAGTCCCGTTTTCAATAAAATGAATACGGTATTTATTCACGTAGCTCATTTAAAAACTTCGGTAAAATGGTATAGCGAGTTATTGAATCAAGAATACAAGATGAGCGAAGTTAAGAACCCAGTTTATAATCTTAAAATTGATGGAGAAACAGGATTAACGCTAGACGTAGGTCCCAAAGGAAAAGAAAAACAAATAGCGGTTAGTCTCCATCCAATTTTTAATTTTCATACTGAAGATATTAAAGAAGCGTATGAATTTGTTAAAGGGCTGGACTATACGATTGATTCTCCGATTACTTCTTTTGAAGATTTTTCGTTTTTTACCATAAAAGACCCGGATGGACATGTGGTCATGATTTGTACAGGTTAAGTCGTTAGCTCCAGAAGTTTAAGGTATAGTATACTAAGAAGAAAACCCTAATGAGATGAACTNATTTGTTAAAGGGCTGGACTATACGATTGATTCTCCGATTACTTCTTTTGAAGATTTTTCGTTTTTTACCATAAAAGACCCGGATGGACATGTGGTCATGATTTGTACAGGTTAAGTCGTTAGCTCCAGAAGTTTAAGGTATAGTATACTAAGAAGAAAACCCTAATGAGATGAAGTAAGGAGAAATACTGCTTATGAAAGACAATCAACAGATTACAGCTCTTATTGCTGCACAAGTGGAAAAGTTAGCACGTCAATTTGGCTATGACTTTTTATCTGAAAAACAAGGGAATCAAACGCTTTGTCAAATTCTTCAGCGAGATGAAGACGGATCTATTTTGGCAACGCCGCTTAGTTTTCATTTACATATGAATGAAGACAAAGGGACGGGAGATATTATTTACTACCATGAACAAGGAGAATTTAAGCGTCAGCAAGTGAATGTATATGAAGAAAACAGCCTTGTGAACGTGTTGTTATTTATCCAAGAGCGCTTAAAGGTCAATCGATAGAAGCGAGTTTCCTAACATATGCAAGAAAAAAAGAAGGGAGTTAGTTCCCTGCTTTTTTCTATGAATTGATATAGCGCAATCCTACGCGGTTATTAAAAATTTGGTTGTGATTTTTGAAGATAAAAGCACCTGCTGCGTGATCAATTACCAGCTCATTGTCGTACACTTCTTCCATGTCGTCGTCAACAATAAATTCTAAGTCTTCAACCGTTACAACTTTTTCATAGGGTTGAAGGCTGCTCTTTGAGATGATCTTCATTTCATAAATTGTATTAACAATATCGCAGCTTCCTCGATCAAAAGAAAGCTGAATCATTTGATTTTGTTCTACGTTCCGCAACGCTTCTTTTGCAGAAGGAGTGACGCGTATATTCATAATGATATCCTCCTTTTTCTATCCTCAAATTAAATTGTGTAAAATGTATTTAGCAATACTTTACTCGATTTTTACATCACCGGCAAGAAAAAAGCTTTCTTATATTATTTCCCTTTCGAACCAGAACAAAACGCTGCTTTTTTATCATCTTTTCATAAAGGCGTACATAGATATCACCTGTATATGATTAAAGGAAAAAGAGATCGACTATAGAAAAGTGCCGATTCGTAATTCTTAGGTGTAAATGCTTAAAAATAGGAATATATTGTAATAAACTAAGAAGTTAAGTCATTTACCTATTTTAATAGTTATTGAGATAGTTTTGAATAATTGGTTTTATTTTCAATATATTGGGTACTTAAGTAGAGTACTTTGCACACGATATTGCACCGAAAGACATCGGTTTATCGGACTAATTATTGTCTTATTTTGTCGAAGTAGTAGAATTTATGGAAACCATTCCTTATCATGTACAAAGTGACTAACAAAATACATAGGAGGTTCTGGTGTAGATGAGTGAGAAAGATCAAAACAGAACAACAGACGAAACAGCGGCTTCGCTAGAAACAGCGCCCGCTCCCAAAAAAGCACCGGCTAAATGGATTATCATTTTAGCAGCTTTAATTGTGATTATTGGAGGAGCAATTACATTTGCTACGGTATTTAAAAAATCTCCTAAGCAATTATACTTAATTTCTGAAGTAAATACGTATCAAAAAGCAGCTGATGAATTAGAAACAAAGTACAGTGAAACGATGGCTTATCAGGAAAAAGCGATGAAGCAGCCTTCTACTACAAATGCTACTATCAAAGGCGGCTTTAACATGGATTCACTTTCCTATGATCCAAGCTTTAAAATGATTCAAGATCTTATCAGTAAAGCTGAAATTAAAATTAAAGCGGAACAAGATCCGAAAAAAAGTGAAGGATACGGTTCACTGGCTCTTAATATCGGCGGTTCAAAAGCGCTTGACCTAGAAGGGTTTCAAACGAAAGAAAGAATAGGCTTTAAAGCCCCGATTCTAGCAAATGAATATTTCTATTTAAACTTAGACGAATATGGACAGGTAGCGCGTAAGTTCGATCCTTCTTATTCAGGTCCTGAAACGCTTGATATTAACACAAGCAACGTGAGTTTAGAAGACTTAAAGTTAACGGAAAAAGAAAAGACCTACATTGCAAAAGAGTATGGAACGTTCATTTATGAGGAGCTAGACAGCGATTATTTTACCAAAGAAAAAAATGTGGATTATAAAACAAATGGCAAAACGCTTCAGTTAACAAGCGTGACGCTTAACATGTCTGATAAAGAAACAAAACAATTTATGGATAAGCTTATTGCGAAGGTAGCAAAAGATGACAAGCTTCATACCATCTATGCAAATCACGTATCTAAGCTGTTTAAATCTTCGGCAGCAACGAATCCAGAATTAAAAGATATGGCAGATCCAAAAGAATTGAAAAAATCAGTAAAAGAAAGTCTTCAAGACTTCCAGAAAGAAGCAAAAGATACGACTTACCCTGGCGGTGTTAAATCAACTGTGTACGTTCAAGATGATGTTGTGGTAGCTCGAGATATGAACATGGGCGTAAAAAATGCTTCTAACGATAAAGGCAAACTTAACGTAGTAACTAAAAATATTCCGTATGAAGATAACAAAACGGCTAAGCAGTTTAAAGCAGTTTTAGCGGATAGCACTACCGATGATGCGTTTACGTTTGATATGAAAAATAACGTAACAACGGAAAGTGAAAAACGAAAAGAAAACATGTCTATTCATTTGTTAACAAAAGATTCAAAAGATGAAGACACGAATATGACGTTTAAAATGGATTCGGTAATCAATGGTAAAACCGATGCGAAACAAACGGCTGACCGTACTTTCTCTTTAGACTTAGGTGATCAAGAAGATCTAGTAGTAAACGGGGAAGTAAAGCAGAATCAAGCAATAAGTGCTTCAAAAGGAAAAGCAGATTATTCGTTTGATATTCGTACAAAAATAGGACCAAAAGCAGATCCGGCAAACGTTACGTTAAAAATTGACTCTGCTTCTCAATTAAAAAAATCAGCAGCTATTCCAGAGCTTGATGCGTCTAATGCAACAAATGTAAAAGATGTAACGCCTGAAGATATGCTGTCGATTCAAGAAAATTTCGCTAAAAATGTTCAAGGTCTCATGATGAATATGGGAACCGCTGGTTACTAAAAGGTGCAAAGCAGATGAAGATATATTTCTCTTTGACTCTTTTTACATGTAAAGCTCTATTGAAAAATATAAAATCTCTCATACTGCTAATAATGATCCCTGCTCTGTTTTTACTTGGAGCAGGGATCATTATTAGTCAGACCATGCAAGGTGAGGAGAGAGTAAATCGGTTCCCCGTGGCAATTGTGGATAAAGATGATACTGCACAAACGAAGTACGTCATCGAACAGCTGACTGAAGGTAAGCTTCGCAAGATCATGAAGCCTCTTTACACGAATGAACAGAAAGCTAAACAGCTGCTGCAGCAAAATAAAGTGGCAGCCATTGTGACGCTGCCAAAAGGTTTTAGTCACGATATTGCTCATGGGAAAAATCAGCCTTTACACGTCATTGGGAATAGCAATAAGCCGCTTCAGTCACAGCTGTTTCGCTATGTGATGGAAAGTGCAGCCGACTACACATCAGCTGCTCAAAGCGGTATTAATACGGTTGATGCCTTTTTAGAAAAAGAAAATGTTTCCGATGAAAATAGACACGCAGAGTTTAAGAAGAGCTTGGTGACGTTTGGGCTTCACGTGTTAGATCGAGGAAGTTTATTTGATGAACAAATAGAAACGAGTTTCTTTCAGCAGGATATGAAGCAATATTATGTCCTGTCTTTTGCTGCTTTGCTGCTTATGATTTGGAGCTACGGCGGATGGCTGCTTGCTAGTGAAACGCAGACTTCTCCCGTGCTGGCTCGAATGAAAACAAGAGGTGTATCATTTGTTCACATTTATTTAGCGCAGCTGACGGCTCTGTATATTCTTTTGCTACCCGTCTCTGTCTTTTTGTTTGGCAGCCTCATTAAAGGACTAAAACTGCCTGTAACCGGTACGTACGGAGAGCTTTTTTTAGGGGTAAGCGGAAGCTTGTTTGCTTTTTTATGTTTGTTTTTACTGCTTCGGGTTCTTTTTTTATCACAAAAAGCTTATCAAATAACCGGTTTGCTGTTTATTTTGCTGAGTGCGATTTTAAGTGGACATGTTGTGCCGGTCGTCTATTTACCGGACTGGGCGAGTGGTTTTCAGAAATGGTCACTCAACACCAGAGTCTTGGAGCTGTTATTTTATGAATTTGATGGATATAACACAAACGAAGCTTTTCTTTACCTTAAGCCTATTCTCATTACGGCAGCGGGAAGTTTTGTTATTGCTGTTTTCTACGTGATGACGCTGCAAAGGCGGTGGAGAAAATGATCAGTGAAAAAATAAAGCAGCAGCTGAAGCGCCCTATGCTTGTTATCATGATTTTCTTTTTACCTTTAATAGGAACGATTATTAGCAGCTCGTTTTTAGCAAAAGTACAAAGTGATTCAAAAATACCCGTTGCTCTTGTCGATCAAGATCACAGCCAAATGTCTAAACAAGTGATCAATCGACTACAGAAAACAACAGAAATTCAGTTTCTTTCTCTGAACGAAGAACAAGCGAGAAAGCAGCTGGCCAAAAATAAAATTGACAGCATTTTTATGTTTCCTAACGGATTTCAACAAGAAGTAGAAGCGGGGAATTATCAAGGAGTCATTGATTTGCTCACGCTGCCTTCTTCCGTTGCCACAGAAGCGGTTCGAGAAGTCGTGGCGAGTGAAGTGACAAGGTTAACGACAAATATTAAAGCGGCAAATGAAGTGCGTTTTTTATATAAAGTTTATAACATTCATGCAGGACCGGATTTATGGAAAGAAGCGTATCGTTATACCGATAACCAGTGGAAGCCAAAGCCGCTGATGACAATTGATTACGAGGCGCAAGGAACGAAGCATACGAAGCAAGGGAGCGCTCAAGTGACCGGATACGTGCCGCTATGGGGATTCTTTACGCTTTTACTTTGCTGCCTCACATCAGATTGGATGATTAAAGAGCGGAGGCACCTTTTCAAACGAATGAAAACGATGCAAAAAGGACTTTACGGTTATATTCGAAGCGTCAGCGCCGCTTATGCTGTGCTATACGTGCTTCAAGCTCTCATAAGCTTTGCTCTATTTAAATGGCTTTATGGAGTAGAGTCTTACGGTGTGCTGCTGTATATGTGTATCTATGTGATTGTGTGCGTTGCTTTTAGCACGTGGCTTGCAAGTGAAAGCCAGCGAGTTGGATCTTATTATATGATCAGCGTTGTTATGGTCACAGGACTCAGTATAATAGGGGGGAGCTTTTTCCCTGTAGGAGAGCTTTCTGCAACGATTGAAAGAATAAGTCAGTGGCTTCCGCAGCATCTGCTTCTGTATCAGCATGCACTGCCGCTTACGTTCATTTGGAAAGAGATAGCTGTTTCCATTGCATGTATATGTTTGTGCGCGTTTAAAATAGTGTGGAATGTGAGGAGCATCAAATGATTGAAATTAACAATGTTAGCAAAACATACGGAAAAAAACGGTCGTTAGCAAATGTTACGCTGACCGTAGAAAGTGGAGAAGTCATTGGTCTTTTAGGACCAAACGGCGCTGGTAAGTCGACGCTTCTGTCTATTTTGTCTACCATTACGGCTCCTTCAAGCGGGAATGTCACGATTGGAGGCTTATCGCTTAAGAAAAATCAAAAAGCGATTCGAGAAGTCATTGGCTACGTTCCACAGGACATAGCGCTGTGGGAAGAGCTTAGCGTAAAAGAAAACATGAAAATGTGGAGTAAAATGACTTCACGCTCTCTGTCGAATGAACAGCTTCAGTCTCTTTGCTCAGCTGTACAGCTCGAAGGAAGATGGAAGGAAAAAGTGAAAAATTTATCAGGAGGCATGAAGCGAAAGCTCAACATAGCCGTTTCACTTATTCATGAACCGTCCGTTTTGTTAATGGACGAGCCGACAGTCGGAATTGATTTGCAGTCCAAGCTTGAGATCATTCGTTATATTAAACAGCTGGCGGCAAAAGGAAAGACGATTATCTATATTACCCATGATTTGAATGAAATATTAGACGTGTGTCATCGGTTTGCGGTCTTAAAGGAAGGAAAGCTGGAATTTGTCGGCACGATGGACCAAGCGAAGGAAAAGACTGGGGAAAAGGCAGAAGAGAACGTTGTGTATAAGCTGCTGCATGATTAAGATAAAGTAATGATAAAAAAGAGCCGCTTCATGAAGAAGCGGCTCTTTCTATTATGCTTGTGTAACTTCTTGTTCTGGTGAATGACTTTCAGGCTGTACGCGTTCTTCTTCAGGAAGGGCACGTACTTCTACTTCTTTCATTTGGTGACCGTC
Organism: Priestia sp. YIM B13490; assembly: GCF_042787735.1. NCBI lineage: Bacteria > Bacillati > Bacillota > Bacilli > Caryophanales > Bacillaceae > Priestia > Priestia sp. YIM B13490. Next base: position 350,403 of record NZ_JBHZOT010000002.1, on the reverse strand, counting down.
CATTTCTTTTGCAATAAACTCGTATCCGAAAAGTTTGAACGATTCGCTTTCCTGGATATCGATATTTTGCATTAGCATCCAGCCGCCAATTGTATCGATATCGTCGTTTTCAATTTCGATATGAAGGACTTCGTTAACTTCTTCAAGCAGTACTTTTGAGTTAAAGACAAAGTGCTGATCGCTGATTTTTTGAACAAGCGGCTTTTCATCTGTATCAAACTCATCTCGAATTTCTCCAACGATTTCTTCTAAAATATCTTCAACGGTAACGATACCAGCCGTACCGCCGTACTCGTCAATCAACACAGCCATATGCGTACGTTTCTTTTGCATCGAGCGCAATAGGTCTTGAATCGCTACGGTTTCAATTACTTGAATAATAGGATTCATATAAAGCTTCACGCTTTGCTTTTTTAACGCATCGTTAATTACGACATCGTTTAGAATCTCTTTGACGTTGACTAAGCCGATAATGTTATCTTTGTCTCCGTCAACGGTAACAGGGTAACGAGTGTAGCGATCTTCTACAGCAAGCTTTAAGAAATCTTCAATGCTGTCGTCTTCAGAAACAGCTGAAATTTCTGTTCTTGGTACCATGATTTCGCGAGCAACACGGTTATCGAATTCGAAAATGTTGTTCACGTACTTATATTCAGACTGGTTAATTTCCCCGCCTTTAAAACTTTCTGATAAAATAATGCGCAGCTCTTCTTCACTGTGCGCAAGTTCATGCTCTGAAGCTGGCTTTAATCCAAACATTCCAGTTAATAAACGGGCAGAACCATTTAGTAACCAAATGAAGGGGAACATAATTTTATAGAATAAAATTAACGGACGAGCAAACAATAACGTAACTGTTTCAGCTTTTTGAATCGCAAATGTTTTTGGCGCTAATTCACCAACGACTACGTGAACAAACGTTACAAGCGCAAATGCGATAATGAATGAAAGAATATGTGTTAAAGATGCAGCAACACCCATTTTTTCAAACAGGGGTTCTACAATCTTCGCAACAGTCGGTTCTCCCAACCAACCGAGTCCTAAAGCAGTAATCGTAATACCAAGCTGACACGCAGATAAATACTCATCTAAGTGTGTCGTCACGGTTTTAACCGCATTCGCTCCTTTTTTTCCTTCAGCAACAAGTTGATCTACCCGTGAACTACGAAGCTTCACAATTGCAAACTCTGAAGCAACGAAAAAAGCAGTGAGTACAATTAAAATCGCAAAAATAATTAAGTTAATGGTTATCAATGAATATACTTACTTTATAATGCTATAAAGTAAGTAAACACCTCCTGTAAATAATAAATTTACGACAGCAGCAGCAGTAAAGAGTGCAAAAGAGTGACGCTTTCTGGTGAGAGCCGATTCATCATTACTTTTCGATCTTCTTCATTAAGCTTTTCCATAAGCGGTGCAACTTCTTTTAAACTGTCGTTTAGTACGTAAAATTTGGATGCTAATTCGTCTTTAGAGTGGCTATTCTCGGATTGCTCTATAGAAAATAGAGAAGAAATCTCTTCAAGAGAACGGCCTTCGCTTTTTAATTTTTCAATTAAGTAAAGACGTTTCAGCGCTTCTTCGTTATAAAAGCGATAGTTAGAAGCAGAGCGTTCTGCTTTTAACAAACCAATGTTGGTATAATAGTCAACCGTGCGTTTCGTTACATGTGCCATCTCTGCAAGTTCGCCAATTTTGTATGTCGCAACCCCATCAGAATACCACCTCCTTTAACTATATCAACCATCACGTGATGGTTTTTATCTGCGTAACTATTTATCTTTTATCCTATCGTAATTAAGTATACGCGCGTAAGATCAAAAAGTTTCATTTTTTTATTAGCATTCAGTATATCTCAAAATAAGGTAGTTTGACAAAGATTTTATAAAAAAACTCGCTTATATTAAGCGAGTTTTTTAGTAGGATGACGTACGATAATGTGCATGCGTTCATACACATATTGAATACGTTCAGTATAATCTATGAACTCAGGGCTCATTGGAGATAGCTGATCAGCAATACGGTGCATAATAGCAGCTTCTTCTTTTAACGAATCTAAATTTTGAGTTCGGTCAATTCTTGCTTTAAATGTTAACGAAATCATGTTATTCACCTCGTTGTTATGTTACTCGTTATAAGGCGCTATGTCCGTGACTTTTATCACTCTAGTCAAAGGTGATAACGTAATTATTTGATGTTTGCCGGCATTTTGTGTAGGATGATTAGAAAAGGGTTTTTATGGGAGAATGAAATGGATTTAAAACGAATGCACCACGTAGCCATTATAGGAAGTAATTATGAACGTTCAAAAGCTTTTTATGTAAATGTGTTAGGATGCAAGATTATAGAAGAAACATATAGAAAAGAAAGAGAGTCATATAAACTAGATTTAGAAGTAGCTCCTGGCTATCAAATTGAGTTGTTCTCGTTTCCAAATCCGCCACAGCGTCCTTCAAGACCTGAAGCGTGCGGCTTACGCCATTTAGCTTTTGCCGTTGAAAGCGTAGAGGATTCCAAGCGTGAACTAGAGCAGCAAGGGATTGATGTGGAACCTATTAGGGTAGATGAACTAACGGGAAAAAAATTCACTTTTTTTGCTGATCCGGACGGGTTACCGCTAGAGCTTTATGAAGAGAAAGAGGGGGAATAAGGAGTATGTGCAATTATTTATTTGTATACGGAACGCTTCTTGAAGGAGAAGGTAATCACGGATTGCTGCATCATGCGCGCCCTATTGCCAAGCAGGCAAAAACGAAAGGGAAATTATATGACACAAAGCAAGGCTATCCTATGCTTGATATTGACAGTGAACATAGTGTATACGGAGAAGTATATGAAGTGACCGATCAGCTTATGTGGAAGGCTCTTGATGAATTAGAAGGGTATATTCATGAAGGTCATAAAGATAATGAATATGATAAAGTTGTGCAAACGGTTGAAACGGACCAAGGTGAATTTGAAGCCGTTGTGTATGTGGCAAGCGATCGTTCGCTGCTGCACGAATTTATCCCGAGCGGAAACTGGCGCGTGTGGAAAGAAGATTTATTAGAAGGTATGCTGTATTTTGCTTACGGTTCATGTATGGATAACGATCGTTTTATTAAGCACGGGGTGGATCAGCATTTCCAGGACTGTCTCGGCAGAGCGGTTTTTAAAGGCTATACGCTTCGATATAACCACGTTATTCATGACGGAGGACGTGCAGATATGGTGGAAGAAGGCGGAGTCGTTGAAGGCAAACTGTACCGCGTGCCGCCTGAAGCAATTACGTACCTGTATGGCAGAGAAGGCGTAGATAATAATGGCTATCGTCCTGCTATTATTTCTGTCGAGCATGAAGGTAAGATGGTGGATCATGTTCTTACTTTTTTTGTGTTAAATAAAGAAAAAGAAGTCGCACCTCCGGATCATTATTCGACTGAAATTATTCGAGGGGCAACAGGTGTACTCAGCGAAGAATATGTTCAGAAGCTAATAGAACAAGTCCATGCGCTAAAAAATAGCGATGTTGTAAATAACTAATGTAAAAAGAAGCAGGAACAAAAATAGTTTAGTTGAAGAAAGCTCCGAACGAGTAATCGTTCGGAGCTTTTTATTGTTATGGTGAACGCAGGCTTAATCTATTTAACTGCTTCTAGCTGTTGATTGGAGGGCAAGGCGAAGACTCCTGCGGGAAAAGCGGAATAGGTGAGACCCCGCAGAGCGTAAGCGACGAGAAGGCTCAACAGCCGCCCGCGGAAAGCGAAGTCTTGCACGGAAATCAACAGCGGTGTAACAAGCAGTCCAGCTCATATATCCCATTTGTTCGTCTTAAGATTGGATTGATTTTGTTATGTTATGTGTTTGTTGCATCAACTAAAGGAAACAGAGAATTCTGTTTGAAATACACCGTCTTTTGATAAACGGTTGATGCCTAATTTTTCTTTGAAATTTCCGTTGTGATCATGCGTATCTGCAATTCCAAACCAAGGTTCGATACAGAGAAAAGGAGCGATTGTATGATTTTCTGCATCATACTTTGACCAAATACCGACATACGGGAAATCATTAAACTGAACGTTAATTTGATTTTCATTAACCGGCGATTTAATCGTAATTCCGTCAATATGACTAAAAATTAGCGCATCATTTGCAAATAAATCTGCGCTTAGCGGCAGCTGATGCAAATTTTCTGCAGCTCCTTTTTCATGAATAAGAGCGTCTTTTAATATAAATTCCTTCGGCGTAGTTTCAGAAGGCTCTATTTCTAAAAAGTAATCAGAAATCTGCTCGTTTTCACGTAACGGAATACGAAAAGCAGGGTGGGCTCCAATTGAAAAATACATATCGTCTTTATCTTCATTCACTACTTTCCACTGAAAAGTTAATCGGTTATTTTCCAGACGGTAGCTGATTTCAACTGAACATTCAAACGGATATACGTCTTTAAAGCGGCCGTTTGTAGCAAATTGCAGCCGTGCCGTTTCGTTTGTTTGTTCGATCACGCTGAAAGCAGAATCACGTAAAAAACCGTGCTGTGGCAAAGAGTATTCGCGCTGATTAACGGTATACTGATCATTTTTTAATCTGCCTACGATTGGAAACAATACGGGGGATACTCGTCCCCAATAAGCGGGGTCTCCGCTCCACATGAACTGCAGGTCTTTTTCTTTATGAAATACTTCTACAACTTCCGCTCCTTTTTCTTGAATACTTACTTTCATTTTGCTATTTTCTAGTACAATCATTACAACATCTCCCAAATCATTCTTGTACACTCGAGCAGCCTCAAACGTACTGGCTTTGCCTATATTATACCCTTCTTGGCAAAAAAGGTATTAATTTCCCTATTTTTGTTCAAATTAATATAGAAAAAGGAGGGTTCAAATATGAATCATGCAACATTATTGCTCATTAAATTTGCAGCGGCACTTATTGCGTTTGGTATAGGCCTTGATTTGTTTTTTGATGCAACCATCGGAGACATTATTTCCTTTAGCTTGCTAACGACAGTTGTGACATATTTAGTAGTGGATCGAATTGTACTGCCTCGAGTGGGCAACCGTGATGCCATTATTGTTGAATTTGTTCTAACCTATATGAGCGTATGGATTTTTGGAACATTGTTATTAGACAGCTACGTTCAAATTGCTTGGGGAAGTATTATTTCTGCAGCTATTATTACATTTGCCGAGGTTTTTGTTCACCGCTACTTATTCAACCATATTGAAACGAAACATACGGCGAGAACGCGTCCCGCTTTTAAGCGAAAACTAGCGTATGACACAGAATTTGCAGAAGAACAGCATGTAGAAAACAAGGAAAATCCAAAATAAAAAGAAAGCTCACTTTTGAGCTTTCTTTTTTATGTGTTAATGCATAAGAGTCATTTCCTTTAAAGGCCAGTATTTCATATTGACTTCTCCCATGATCGAAGAAATCGGAGTGAGGCCGAAATGTCTGCCATCTCGGCTAATGCGTCTGTTGTCACCTAGCACTAATACGTATCCATCGGGTATCGTGCCGTCTTGAGACAGTTCGTACGTGGAAAAATTTTCAGTAAATCGCTCGTAAGCGGGCACTTTGGATAAATATTTATGAAGATGCGGTTCTTTTTTGACTTTGTTATTTATATACAGAACATCATCTTTGTATTCGACCGTTTCTCCTGGTAAGCCGACGATGCGCTTTACTAGAAAATCACTGCTATAGGGAGCTTGCAAAACGACAATGTCAAAGCGCTCCAGCTTGCTGTGTTTGTTAATAATAATTCGATTGCCTTCGTGCAAAATAGGCTTCATAGAATCGCCTTTTACAGTGTAGGGCTGAAACCAATAGTGCTGAACGACAACAGAAAGCAAAACGGTGCCGAGGATGACGCTTATGTATGTAAGAATTTCACGCTTTATTTTTTTATTGACCATAATGGATGAACACCTTCTTAACGGTAAGACTGTCAATTTAAGTTTTTCATAGAGATATAACAGTGTTGATTGTACCATTCAGAACTAAAGTTTTCCATATCTATCTGTTTATGCGTGTATGCCAAAAATATGCATGAGGGAACAAAAAATGAAAAGAGCCGTTATTCTAGGGAATAACGGCTTTTCTTTATTATAACTGAGCGCGCTCAGTTCGAGTAGCTGGTTGATTTGGTTCTTCTTCCACAACAGGCTCAACAGGCTTATGCTGCTTGATTTCTTCTTCTAGCTCAGCAATTCGCTTGTTTTTCTGTTTCACTTGTCCTCTTAGTTGAACAATTTTTACAAAGCTCAATGAAGCAGCAACCACTCCTCCAAACACGGCCGTTGTTAAGATAATTAAAATAAGAGGCCATTTTTGTGAGCCAAATACATAGTTAAATTGTACAGGATCGTTGTTAATTACAGCTAAAACAGCAATGATAAGAGCAAATATAAGTCCTAAAATAAAAAAGCTCTGTCCTTTCATAAGCTGCACTTCCTTTCTTTACATGGTCATTACAACTTTTATAGCGTAACCACTCATCTTAAGTGTTTGTTATCTTGCTTATAGGTATACGTATCCACATTTAAACAAAATCAAACATTTTCTTGATTATATATATCTTTCTTTTAAAACACAATATATCGATTGGTGTAGAAACTTTGACATGTCCAAAGACCTGGTATGTCGAACTTTTGGAATAAAGAGCTCGCGTATCCTTTTTTGCTTAAGCAGAGGGAGAGACTGGCATTTAACTCATATATGCACAAAGAGACCTTTATCTATTAAAGGTCTCACTGTTAATAAAGGGGTATAAACACAAGATGAAAATCAGTCCAGAAGCTGAGACTTTGGCTTAATTGCATTAAACTATTTCATTATCTATCGCCTGGAGCAGGATGGTCTACACCTTTGACATGATGCCGATGCTGGTTGTCTTCGCTGGTATAAAAGTCATAATAGTGAACATGCATACCGTTGCCAATGGGAATAGCGGGACCAGAGTAGGCTTTGTAATGATGTGTATGTCCGTCTTCAAAAACAACATAGCCTTCTGTATAGTGAATGTGGCTTCCATCCTCGCTTTGAATTGGAGGAGACGTTACATCGAGGCACTGATGGACATGTCCTGACGCAACAGAAGTGTAGTCCACTGAGCCATGATTATGATGAGGAACAAACCCCGAAATAAAATCATCTTTGCCTATTTTTTTCATTTTACTTCCCCCTATAAATTCAATTTTAAAAAACTGTTTAAGTAAATTTTTTAAATGGACATCTAAATTTCTCTGTTTAGTTAAATTCAAAAATACATGCTATTGATATGAACAAAGAAAAATAAATATGACTTTTGATAATCAGGATTTATAAAATGGGTAGTTTTCCTGTGTGTTTGCCGTTTCTACTTGATAACTTTCACATATATTTATTAAGGTAGGACAAGTCATTACAAGAGAGGAAGTCAGCATAATGAGTTGGGAAAATAAAAAGAGTCTATGTCAGGAGTTTGCGAGAATTCTAGGTGGACAAGGCAGTTTAGATGAAAATGGCGTTTGTTTGGTACAAAAATTTCGGACGATTCGTTTTAAAATTTTAGGGCGTCCAACACGCTCTCCGTTAGTTACTCCTCAATTTTTTACTTTTGAAGATTTAGATAGCAAGGGAAGAGCGCTAAATCTAGGTGAAACCGTGCTTTTGCAAGAAGAGGTAAATCCATTATTAACGGAGCTTAGAAAAAGAGATATTAAGGTTACGGCCGTTCACAACCATTGGCTATTTGAAGAGCCGAGAGCAATGTATATGCATTTTGAATCCGTAGAACCACCGTTAGATTTTGCACGAAAAGTAAGAGAAGCGTTTAAAGTATTAAAAGGATAGAAAGCAGTTTTTTATAGAATCAGTTTATTCTTACTTACTGCTTCTAAAATTAGATTAATAAAACTTTAAACATGTATATTATATATTGGTTTATAAACTGCGCTTGAATGAACCTATCAGGTTAACTAATTTTTGAGCAGTGAGATTATTCGGGTACTTCTATCCAAATAAAAAAAGCACGCGTTCGCCGCGTGCTTTTTTTATGTATAAACTTAAAATGCGTTTAGGGTGTTATCGCTTAACCACTGTTTGCGTTCAGCTGCATCTTCGAATAACTCATCTGCATTTGTAAATTGAGAAGCAATGACATATTCAATTGTTGCAAGAGGAGCTGTTAGCAAACGCCAGTTTAATACGATTGTATTATCTTGAGTCGTAGCGTATTCTTCACCTAACTCGTCCCACTTAACAGATTCAGGAGCATTGTCTGCAGTTTTTTTAACAGATTTCAAAGCTTCTTGGAATTTTTCACCTGCGCGGCCTTGGTACCATTCTGTTAACAGTTGTCCAATACCTTCATTTGTTTGCTGCTCGTTCCAGCTTTCAGGTACTGTAGCAATGAATTTTGCACGGAATGTCATTTCAGCCTTTGCTACATCTCCACGAACGATGTTTAAGCGGTATTGACGTCCTAGGTAAGGGAATTTGTCTCCCTCTTCAAAAGAACCAGTTTTAGCTGCAGAAGCTGCTGCTTTAGGAGCCTCTTTTTTAGCTGTTTCTTTTTTTACTGCTTCTTTCTTTGGAGCAGCTGGCTTTTCCTCAGCTGGCTGTGAACCGTTTAGTTGTTTTAAAATCCATGTTGCTTTGCGTGCGATGATTGAACGCACATTGTTTTCATTAAGACCTCTTGGGATAATAACTTTTACCCCTTCTTTGTCACAAATTTGCACCGTGATATCGGTTCTATTTGGAACGACTTCAATTTTGTAGTCAATTGTTTGATTGCCTGTTTGATACGTATACATAAAATTTTTCGTACTCCTTTCTACAAATCTTCATTTTATAAGCAAAGGTAGAGTTTGGTCAAATGAAAGAATAATCAGACAGTTATCAACTGCTGTTGCAGCGCCTTACAGAATGAAATGTATTCCAATATTTAGTGGAAAAGCGCCAATAATAATTGTTTCAATTCTTCTTTAGTTTTTACAAAAAAATATAAAAATATGCCGATACTACTAATATAGATTAGACATTCTATGTCTTTAGATTGTATAGGGGATGAAAAAATGAAAAAAGCTTTTCAAAGTTTACGCATGAAAATGCTATGTATGATTGCAGCCATGATGACCATAACATCTACTGTAATTGAAGTAACAAATTATTATCTTATTGTGAAACAAGAGCAAGCAGCTTCGATTACGCTAGTGATTACATTTCTGTTTGTTTCTTTTACAACTACCGTGTTCTATTTTATCATACGTCGCTACATAATTGCGGTTGAAAATTTGTCAAAAACAATGAAAGGGATTTCAAACGGTGATTTATCTGTAGATCTTGCTCCTTTGAAAGGGAAAAATGAGATTAGTACACTCATATCTTCATTTAATGAAATGATGATTCACATGAGAATGCTGCGTCAGAAAATAAGTAAAACAAAGAGCACGGTCAGTCATTCCTCAGAGCAACTGTTTGCAAGCATGGAGGAAACAAAAACAGCTGTGACAGAAGTTACGATGTCGATTCAAGAAATTGCTGCGGGTTCTGATAAGCAGTTGCTAAATGTGGTTGAAACCGAGCAAGCTATGGTGGATATGGCCAAGCTCCTTCAGAAAATGACTGATCATTCTTCAAGGGTACAGCAATCGATGAACAGAGCCTCTGAACATGCTTCCACTGGAAATGTTTCGGTGAAAGAGGTGACGAACCAAATGAATAAAATCTATGAATCAGTTAAGATATCCACTAGTGAAGTAAAGGGACTCGAAGATCGTTCTACAGAGATTGGACGAATTATTGACACGATTACAAGAATTGCTGAACAAACAAATCTTCTTGCACTTAATGCTGCTATTGAAGCTGCAAGAGCTGGGGAACATGGAAAAGGCTTTGCTGTAGTAGCAGGAGAAGTACGTAAGCTAGCGGAAGAATCTAAAACGTCCGCTATACAAATCAGTCATCTGTTAAAAGAAATTGAAGCGCAGGCAAAGCAGGCTTATCAAAACATGGAAGTCAATACAGAAGAAGTCACACTTGGTATTGCCACTGTCGAAGATGTAAATGAACAATTTTCCACAATCATGGAAGATGTTTTTGCTGCTCAAGAACAAATGAACAAAATGACAAAGGCAACAGGAGAGATTGATGGGTATTCGTTCAAGGTAATGGAGTCTGTCATGGGCCTTTCAGAGGTTGCTAAACAAGCAGCTGCTTATGCTGAAGAAGTAGCTGCGGCTTCACAGGAGGAGTTAGCATCTATAGAAGAACTTGTGGTGTTGGCAGCTACTTTAAAAGCTACGGTAAGTGAATCCTGAAGTTGATCTTGGTATATACGTAATGAGGCTGTGAAAAAAGTATTTTCGTTGCAGGAAGATCCGAACGATGAATGGAGATTCTTGATAGAGAATCCAACTTCGTTTAGATCTTTTCATGGTTATGTTGGACGTAGGTTTCATGTATGTAGGTGCTTCTAGCTACTGGTTGGAGGGCAAGATGAAGACTTCTGGGGGAAAAGGGGAAGAGGTGAGCCACCCAGGAGCATAAGTGACGAGGAGGCTTAGCTGCCGCCTGCGGAAAGCGAAGGTTTGCACGAAAATCGACAGCGGTGTAACAAACAGTCCAGCTCATGTATCCCATTTCTTCGTCTTCAGCTTGGAGTGATTTAGTTATGTCTCAATCTCTTTTGTTTTATTTATACCCTTTATAGAAAACGATAAATAGAATTGACACGTTATAAAAGCAGTTGTATAGTGAGTACGCAAGGCGGCAGTCTGTCTTTTTTAATTCTTAGTAAACTTATAAGTTAAATAAAATATTTAAGCACTACATAAGGAGGCGAAGAGATGAAAAATGAATTCCGTTTGGCAACAAATGACGACGCAGATAACTTATTGAACTTAACTCTACAAGCATATAAGCCTATTCGAGAGCTAGGCATTCCTTTCTTAGCAGCTACTGCTGATCTTGCCCTCGTTAAGAAAAATATTTCTCAAAACCTTTGCTATGTATATGAAGAAGATAAAAGAATCGCTGCAACTGTGTCTATACGAATGCCTTGGGGAGAACATCCAGGTCCGTTTGCTGTTCCGCATCTTTGGTGGTTTGCAGTAGACCCGTCGTTTGCCAGGAAAGGCGTTGGATCTAAGCTGCTGCATCTAGTAGAGGAAGAGATAATAAAAAATATGTTTAAATCACCAGGTGTGTCTTTAGGAACAGCAAAAGAACATCCTTGGTTAGTTGAGATGTATGAACGAAAAGGATATGTTCAAGCTAAAGAAAAGCGCCTTGCAGAAGGTTATACGACCGTATTTCTTTATAAAAAATTCAATAAGGTACACTCTTTGTCGTAAAAGATAGAGAAGTGATCCAAATTAAGAAATGTGAAAGAGTGATAAATATGACAGATCAATTACTACTAAATGAGTTAATAGACATACGCCGTGAGCTGCACCGGTTTCCAGAGCTTTCAATGAAAGAATATGAAACAACTAAACGTATTAAAAAGTGGTTAAAGCACTATGATATTTCTATAGCGGATGCATTCCAATTAGACGTAGGGACAGTAGCAGAAATTGTAGGAGGAAAGCCGGGACCTACTATCGCTATTCGAGCTGATATTGATGCGCTGCCAATTGAAGAAAAAACCAATCTGCCATTTGCTTCTGAAGTAAACGGTGTTATGCACGCGTGCGGCCATGATTTTCATACGGCTTCTATAATCGGAGCAGCTATCCTTCTTAAAGAGCGTCAGCAGGAGCTTTGCGGTACGATTCGATTTATCTTTCAGCCAGCCGAAGAAACGGCTTCAGGGGCAAAAATGCTAGTTGAAAAAGGTGTGCTCGAAGGAGTGGAAGCGATATTTGGGATGCATAACAAACCGGATCTTCCTGTAGGAACCATTGGTATCAAACCGGGACCTTTAATGGCAAGCGTTGATCGTTTTGAAATTGACGTCAAAGGAGTAGGAGGTCACGCGGGTATTCCTGAAAAAACAATAGATCCGATTGCTGCTGCTGGTCAAATTGTTACTAGTTTACAAACCATTGTCAGCCGTAATCTCAGCCCCTTTCAAAATGTTGTTGTCAGCATAACTCAAATCCACGGAGGGAGCTCGTGGAACGTCATTCCTGACAAAGTAACGCTTGAAGGAACGGTGCGTACCTTTCAAGAAGAAGCGAGAGAAAAAATACCGGCTCTTATGAAACGAACTGCTGAAGGGATTGGCGCAGCTTTCGGGGCTTCAGTAGACGTTAAATGGTATCCATATCTTCCAGTAGTCAACAATGATGATAAGCTGGAAAAACTGGCTATTAAAGCGGCAGAGGATCTTAGTTATCAAGTCGTAGAAGCTGAACAATCGCCTGGAGGAGAAGATTTTGCCGTATATCAGCAGCATGTACCAGGATTTTTTGTATGGATGGGTACAGCTGGAGAATATGAATGGCACCATCCTTCTTTTTCATTAAATGAAGAGGCATTACTTGTAGCAGCTTCTTATTTTGCTAATCTAAGCTTTCATTTTTTGAATTCATTCCATTACCGAAAAAATTAAAATATTTTTATTTTTCTATTTACGCGGATGGAATTGTTTGATAAAATAAATTTTAAATTAAAAAGTTATCACGAGTGGACGAGAGATCTGGCTCTTTGACTCCACAGCAACCTACGAATGTAAGGTGCTCCTACCAGCAAAGCATGTGCTTTGGGTGATAAAACGGGTGAAAAACTCATTTTGCATCAAAGCAAAATGAGTTTTTTTTATTTTTCTAAAAGGAGAGGGTTTTATGAGTCATACAGCAGTTGCAGCACATACAGGAGAGAAAGCATTAAAGGAAGCAGTGAAATTATTAGGAAAGCATTATCAAGTAGCTTATCGTGAGTTAGAAACATTTTATGAAATTGTGGTCGAAAACCATGTTCGTACATATGCTGTAGGCATAGATATTAAAGATATACAAAAAGCAAATGAACTAGAAATTTATTCATCATGCTGTTCCAAGCTTGAGCGAGTAGGCTGTCTTTTATAGAAGAAGTCTGCTCGCGCCTCTATTTTTTAAGTGTTTTTAAATAGAAAGCATGGTTTTTGACAAGCAAAGAATCTGGTGGGTATAATCAATACTCACTAGGTTTTAAAATTAATCATAAATTGTCGAAATTTTTACACAAATTAAAGGTTACATTCGAAATGAATTGTGGTATGTTATAAAACAAGAATATTTTATGAAAGGAGCATTGAAATGGAAATGTCTCTTGAACACGGAAACGATGCAGGAAGCGAACAGCTTATTGATCGTATCCTAGACTTTTTAGAAGATGACCAAAAGTAAAAAAAGAGTGTGCGGTGCTATCCCTAGCCGCGCACTCTTTTTTTATCATGTGCGTAAAGGCAGCGCCATACTATGATACATAGGGATAGGATGAAAGGGTCTCTGTCAAAGGGATTGACGAATGGTTTTGTTTGATAGAAAATTTAGAAAAAGGAAAGAGATGAAGGGTATGTCGAACAAAACATCTTTGTATCAAACAAAAGAACAGTTAAAAAAACTTGTAAGCGAATTGGTTTCTATACCTAGCGTGACAGGAACGATGGCAGAAGTGGAAATGGCTGAATCGATAGCGTCGTATTTATTGAAGCTGCCTTACTTTCAAAAAAATGAGCAAGTCGAGCTTCATTCAACAGGAGACGGGCGATCGATTGTTACAGCTTTTGTTCAAGGGAAAAATACGAACAAAACAGTTGTACTAGTAAGTCATTACGATGTAGTGGATGTACAAGATTATGGACAGTGGAAAAAGGATGCTTTTCACGCTGATACATTAACGAGTACTTTTTATAACCATATGGAACAAGTTCCGGCGCACGTACAAAAAGATATGATAAAAGGAGACTGGCTTTTTGGCCGAGGAACGATGGACATGAAAGCAGGCATTGCCCTGCATATCAGTATGGTTGAACGAGCATGCAACGGAGAGTTTGACGGAAACATCCTGCTGCTGTCGGTACCGGATGAAGAAGTAAATTCGCTTGGGATGAGAAAAGCAGTGCCTGTTCTTTTAGAACTTGCCCGCAAACATCAGCTGGATTTTTCTCTCATGCTAAATGCAGAACCGGTGTTCAGCCGCTATCCTGGAGATCAAACGAACTATGTGTACTCAGGATCGATTGGAAAAATCATGCCAAGCTTTTTGTGTTATGGAAAAGAAACTCATGTAGGGGAACCGCTAGCTGGTTTAAATGCTAATTTACTAGCTTCTTATTTAACAAAAGAAATAGAATTAAACGTTGATTTTTGCGAAAAAGTAAGAGATGAAACGAGTCCACCTCCTACGGTGCTGATACAAAAAGATTTAAAAGAAGAGTATTCAGTTCAAGTTCCGCACTCTGCCGTTGTATTATTTAATTTATTTATGTTAAACCGCTCTCTTAAAGAAGTAACAGATCTGCTGTTGAAATCGGCTGAAAAAGCAGCTTTGAATGTAAAAAAACATTATAATAAAGCCGCTAGGCAGTACGCTGAGGGAATGGAGGGTTCATCTCTTGACGTGAACGTATGGACGTATGAAGAACTTTATACTCATGCAGTCAAACAGCACGGAGAAAAATATGTGCACGAAATGGAAGTAGCACTTTTGGCACAAGAGGAGGATGACAGAAATAAAACCATTAAATTAGTAAACTCTTTAGCTGGTTTATGTAAAGAAGCAGCTCCGATGATGGTCTTATTTTTTACGCCGCCTTTTTATCCGGCCGTTTGTTCACATGATGATCCGTTTGTACAAGAGATTTTGTCAAACGTACGGGCAACTGCCAAAGAGCAATTCCAATTGGAGCTAGTTGAACAAAGTTATTTTGGCGGAATTTCGGATTTAAGCTATGCCAGCCTGCAGCATCCGCTTCATACATTTAACACGTTAGTAGCCAATATGCCCCTATGGAATAAAGGGTATCATATCCCGCTAGAAGAGCTAGAGGAGCTGAAGATGCCGGTGCTGAACATTGGACCGCTGGGAAGAGATGCGCATCAATGGACCGAAAGATTAGACGTTCAGTATTCCTTTGAAATTTTGCCTCATTTCATTTATCAAGCTATAAAAGAAGCACACAAATAAACATCCGTCCGCTGATGTTTATTTGTTAAATTTAAAAGAAGCTCCTTGTACGGTAATTTGTTGCGGTGTTAGAGCGTGATCCAATTCAACCAAAAATGGACGTTCTCCAACTTTTTTTAATGTATCATGGACAACACCTTGTGTTCCGCTGCAAAAAATAAGGTTTCCTCCATTGACATATAGTTTTTGACAACGTGCATCAAGTAAAGAGTCTTTGTAGCTTTCGCCAGACTGAACGTCCAGCAGTTTCGTCCACTTGCTGATGGATTCTTCGAGGTTATGTACAGCACAGTAAATATTTTTTAGCTGCAGCTGACCAGCTTGGTGGGAAGAAAGATCCGCTAGCTTTGGCTTGCGTTTTTCTTCTGGTTCACCCCATTCAATAAAAAAAGGAAGAGGCAGGGAATCGTGGTCAGCTTCAATAAAACACATTTTCCATTGAAGTCTTTCTCCATCATTGGTTTGGCGAGAACCCGCTACAGGACCTTTTACAGTGACGTTCTTGCTTTCCAGCTCTTTTATCAGCAAATCCATATCATCTGTACGAAGTGCAAATCGGCCAAAATGACCAAGCGGTGTATGTTCGTTAACAAGCTGCTGAATAAGGTCATTATCTGTAACGTTTTGAGCTAACGCGATATCTCTAAGCCCAAGCCATTCAATATAGCTGAGGTTAAAATAAGCCAACGTATTAAAAGTGCCCCATTTTTCATGGATGCCGCCTTTAATGACATTTATTCCGTATTCGTTTAGTTCTTTCTGAGCTTTAATAGGATCAGGTGAAAAATGAACAAGATGATCAAAAGATAAGTGCATGGATAGGCCTCCTTTTAAGAGAGATTCTTTCCCATTATTATACGTTGTTTTCCTTTTCAAGAAGAGTAAAACGAATGATTATGTAAAATAAAAATCTTAAAAAAAGCAAGCCGCGTATGTTTTAAACTCGACTTGCTTTAGATTTATTTAGCGACGACAGCCATGCCCTTTAAAGCAGCAGCCAAATGATTTATTAAACCATGGGTATGAGCAGCAAGGTGAACCGCAGCGACAGCGGCGACGGCTAGAACGACGAGTAGAACGGCGAGTAGAACGGCGAGTAGAACGACGAGTAGAACGGCTAGAACGACGAGTAGAACGGCGAGTAGAACGGCGAGTAGTGCGGCGAGTAGTGCGACGAGTAGTGCGGCGAGTAGTGCGGCGAGTAGAACGGCGAGTAGAACGACGACGAGAGCGTCTGTGAAGAGCAGTTGGCTCTTGGTACATAAACGTTTCAAGCTCAGTAGAAGCAATCGCTTCTGTTGCTTCTCTAATTCTTTCAGCAGTGATATGCATATAAACACCTCCTGGCTAATTCGGTACATAATACAATATGTACAAGGAAGGCGTTTGGATATAGTGAAAACATGGAATTTGTCTAAATTTGTGAAAGAAATGGAGTGGTTTTCATGCTTCAAATCCTCGAACATCAAAGAGTGGATATTTCTCTTCAAATAGTAGCTGTGCAAGTAGAAGCTTATCAAGAAGAAGCAAGGCTCATTGGTTTTTCAGATATTCCTCAGCTTACAGAAAGCAAAGAAGATATTATGAAAAGCAAGGAAGTGTTTATCGGAGAAATGATTGAAGGTAAGCTAGCAGGAGTGCTGTCGTTTGAAAAAGAAAATGAGCGATTAACGATTTGCCGCCTCGTTGTGCGTCCTCGTTACTTTCGAAAAGGAATCGGAAGCCGTCTTTTAACACATGTACTTCAAAGATATTCTGAATGTGAATGTATGGTGTCTACAGCCGAAAAAAATACACCTGCGATTAAGCTGTACAAAGCGCATCAGTTTTCAATTATAAAACACACTGCAGCTGCTGATAACCTTGTGTTAGTAACGATGAAAAGAGATTGATCCATCGCTAAATTAATCTAAAGACCAACAAATGAGCTACATGAGCTAGTAGGAATCGACTGTTGATTTCCGTGCAAGACTTCGCTTTCCGCGGGCGGCCGCTGAGCCTTCTCGTCGCTTGCGCTCCTGCCGGGTCTCATCTCTTCCTCAGCAGTCTCCGTCTTGCTCTCCAATCAACACAGCTAGAATACTCATAACAATAAAAAAATCCGAACGCGCTGGATTCTCCATCAAGAATCTCGATTCACCGTTCGGATCTTCTTTCGACTAAAATAATGTTGTCCCGGCCTCTACGATGAGAGTGTTTGCTCAGAATAATCTAGAGCTGTATGACGCTGAATCAGCAGTAAAGCAGCTAAAGTGACAACAGCTCCGATAATAAAGGGCAGCGTCATATTGAGTTTAAAGGCAAATGCACTAAGCAGAGGACCAAAAATACGCCCTAAGCTATCCATTGAGGCGGTTAGCCCCGAAGCAGAGCCATATCCTACTTTGGTTCTCATTGTAATTAATGAGAGGACACAAGGACGAATAAGGGCATTTCCCGCTGTAAATATGCACAAAAATAAGGTAGCATTAACGGCACTAGAAGATAACAAAATAGACGTAAATCCTATTGCTGAAACCAATAAGCCAATGGCCATCAGCTTTTTTTCATTTCCTTTTTTAAATCGCTGCAGCACACCGCCTTGAATCAGCGCTTGAGTTAAACCGCTCGCCATAAACATCCATCCGATTGTCGTAGGAGTAGCATTAATTTTCGCTATTTGAAAAAATTGAAAAGTAGCTTCTAAACCAGCGAGCGTAAAAGTGGCTAAAAATGAAAGAACATATAAATACTTCATAGCTCCTTGAAAATCTGACGTGAAGTCATGCCATCTCGATGTCTGTACTTTATCAGCAGATTCTTTTCGTAAAGATTCTTTTAACGTAAAGAATGAGAACGCTGTCATAATCAGTGACAAGATACCAGAGATAACGAAGGGAACAAACAAGCCGAAAGATGAAAGGACGCCGCCTAATGCCGGTCCAAAAATAAAGCCTAAGCCAATCGACATTCCTAACAGTCCCATTGCTTTCGTTCGGTTTTCTTCATCTGTACTATCAGAAGCATATGCAAAAGCACAAGGAATAACAGCTCCTGCGAACAAACCTCCGATGATGCGCGACGTATACATTAAAGTCAGAGAGTTTTTTGCCACCGAAAAAAGAAAAAAGCTTGCGCTAAAGCCGAGTAAGCCCCAAAGTAAGATGGGACGCCGGCCTTTTATATCGGAAAGCTTCCCCCAAAAAGGTGCGGTAATAAAAGATGCGATCGAATAGCTAGCCATTAGTATTCCTAAATTGACCGTGCTTGCACCCGTGGCACGAATAACTTCAGGTACGATGGGGATGATCACTCCAAAGCCGACAAATACCATAAAAATAACAAACATTAACGTTCCAAGCTGTTTGTTCATATACAATTAAGCCCCTTTCTCTGTAGAACATACCGTGAGTTTAGTATACCAAATACAAAGAAGTTTTTTACGTATATTTGGTAAAAAGCGTTTTATTTACAAATGGATAACTATGTTAATATCTACCTGTTGTGCTGAGGATGATACAATTAAAAGAAAAGGGACGTGAAGCGATTGCCAATATGGATTTTATTTGCTGGGATCGTAGGCGGTCTTTTAGGGTTTGGGGCGCTAGTGGATTATATAGCTAAGAAGAGAAGTATCGAATTAGATCCAGAAGAAGGAATAAAGAATGCTTCTGATGCAGAACAAATCTATGTGAAAAATTATCTTTATCAAACAAAAGAAAATAACAATCACTTTCAATAAAAAAAGCTTGGAGACGAATCCCCAAGCTTTTTAATGCGGTAAAAAGATGAGCTGATAGAGAAATAAAACAGCAAAGACATACACAAGCGGATGAACTTGTTTGCCTTTTCCTTTTACCAGCTTCATTAACGGATAAGAAATGAAGCCTAGCGCAATTCCTGTTGCAATACTTGATGTAAGAGGCATCGCTAGAACAACTAAAAAGGCAGGGAACGCTTCATCAAAGTCATTCCAATTAATTTTAGCTACAGCACCCATCATCAAGCTTCCGACAATAATTAATGCAGGTGAAGTAATAGCTGCTACGCCAGAAACCGAGCTTACAACCGGACTAAAGAACGCTGCCACAATAAATAAAATGGCTACCGTCACACCTGTTAGACCTGTACGTCCGCCTGCTGCTACACCAGATGAAGATTCAACGTAAGCCGTTGTTGGGCTTGTACCAAATAAAGCTCCAATCGTTGTACCAAATGAGTCAGCAAGCAATGCTTGACGTACGCGAGGCATCTTATTACCTTTCATAAGACCGGCCTGTTGAGCTACTCCTACCATTGTACCTGTTGTATCAAAAATTGTAACAAGTAAGAAAGAAAAAACAACTGTGTACAGATCATGATGAATAACATCTCCAAAAGCAGCAAAAGGATTTGAAATCATTAAGCCGTCTGGAAGGTGAGGAGAAGCAAACAAACCTTTATCAAATGAAAGCTGTCCTCTAAAGAAAGCAATTAACCCCGTAATAATCATACCGAAGAATAAAGCGCCGTTTACATTTAGCGTATATAAAATGATTGTAATCGCAAGTCCAATCAGTGTTAAAACTACTTTTTCAGACTGCAAATCACCAAGTCCAATTAAATTTGACTTATTTGCAACAATAATACCGGCTGAACGAAGCCCGATAAAAGCAATAAATAAACCGATACCAGCACTAATCGCGTGCTTTAAATTGCTTGGAATAGCTTCAATTAATTTTTCACGAAACGATGTTAACGATAGGATGATAAAAATAATACCCGCTACGAATACAGCTGAAAAAGCAGTAGCATAGTCGATACTTCCATTTGAACCAACAACTAAAGCAGCAAAGTATGCATTCATTCCCATACCGGGAGCAATAGCGATTGGATAGTTAGCTGCAAGAGCCATCCATAGCGTAGCTACGACTGCTGAAATAATAGTAGCTGTAAATACTTGATCAAAAGGAACGCCGGCGCTGGACAAAATAACTGGGTTCACAATGACGATATAAATCATGGTTAAAAACGTTGTAATACCAGCTAAAATCTCCGTTTTAGCATCCGTGTTATATTCTTTTAACTTAAACATAAGTAACCTCCAAAAATAACGAACATTAAAAGCAACATGATATATAATATTCGTTTTTTACTTGAAATGCAATAGATTTGCATATAAAAAATCAAAAACTAAAAAAGTGACGATAAAAGAGCTAAAACAAGTGTGAAATATTTCTTTTTTTCGGTGCTTTTTATAGTGTGTGCGTATAGAAGAGGCTCATACGAAAAAAAGCCGCTTGGGCTGCGGCGGCTATGTTACTTGTTTTGAGGAAACGACTATTGGAAATTTTATTTTAATGGAAAGAGTTAAATCGTGATACGTATATTCCAAGCGTCCGTGGTAGTTGGAAACAAGTTCAGAAATGATCCACGTGCCAAGGCCTTCGTGGCGTTCTTTCTTTTCTGTAACATGAAAAGAAGTAAACAAGTGATCTTGACGCTCTCGTGATAAAGGAGCGGTAGAATTGCTGACTTCTAAAATGTAAATGCCGCTTCGGATCATACTCGAAACGGTTATCTCTTTTTTCTCAGAAGAATGAGCGGCTTCTAAAGCATTATGCAGTAAATTCATGATGAGATTCATTTGGTCAAGGTGCTTTAAAGGCAGCTGTGATAACGGTGAATCTAATTGAACATTCATATGTATTCCCCACGTATGTGCTTGATTCTTGCTTTGATGTACAACAGAAGCAACGTGCGAATGTTCACCTTGAATATATGAATGGGTATCATTCAAAGCTTCAACGTAATCTTGAATATACTCTTGTGCCTGCTGTCTTTGATTTGTTTCTAGAAGATAGGATACGGCACTGACATGTTTAATAAAATCATGTCTTTCAGCCCTTAACGCTTGAAAAAGCTCATTGTTTTTTTGAATTTCACGTGAAGCACTGCTTTCCCGGTTGGTTACGAATATGTA
Organism: Priestia sp. YIM B13490; assembly: GCF_042787735.1. Classification (NCBI taxonomy): domain Bacteria; kingdom Bacillati; phylum Bacillota; class Bacilli; order Caryophanales; family Bacillaceae; genus Priestia; species Priestia sp. YIM B13490. The sequence continues at coordinate 329,372 of NZ_JBHZOT010000002.1, read as the reverse complement.
TTGTTGATAAGAGAAAAACATGTCGGTCATGTAACCAATCATTGCGATAACGGTTAGGGCAATGCTAAAAGGTGAAGATAGGCTAAATAAAAGCAGGAAAAAAGACGTCAGTACGATTGCTTTTTTTATAGTTAGTGAAGGAGCCGTTTGATATTTCTTTCTCCATATAAAAAATGAACCAATTATAAAAGAACTAAGTAGGAGATGTAAACTAACAGGCAGGTCTTTAAAAAAGAGGAGCACGAAAACAGTTAGTAAAACTAGTGTGTAAAATAGTTTCATTTTAGATAGTCCCTCCTTTAAAAGTATTCTTTTTGCAAGATGTCTAAATTTGTTTTCGTGATTAAAGCTGTTTTTTCGGTGCTTTGAAACATCACTGAGTAGGAGTGCTTAGTATACAGGGAGAAATTTTGAATATAGGAAATGTTGATAATAAAAGCTCGATGAGACCTTAGAAAATGACTCGCTGTTAATTCTTTTTCAATTTCGTTTAATGATTGATAGGTACTAAATTCTCCATTTGTCGTTATGATTGTGGTAGAGCGACCTGTTCGTTCTGCAAATATAATATCTTGTTTGTTTAGCACTTGCATTTCGGTTTTTTGTTTTAAAATAAGCTTATCTCTTGTGTCAGTTGATTGTTTTTTTTGATGAAAACGCTGAATGCCTTTTAACAGACGCTCTTTAGAATAAGGCTTCATAATGTAGTCTAAAACGTTGAGTTCAAATGCATGAACGGCAAAGCCGCTGTGTCCAGTGACAAAGATGACTTGAATATCAAGTGCGTAAGCATTGATAAAGTCCGCAAGCTCATAACCTGATAGCTTTGGCATTTCAATATCTGTAATTAATAAATCAATTTCATTTTTTTTAATTTCGTTATAAGCTTCCTCCGCGCTGCTAGTCGAAAAAAGTATGTCTATATCATCTTCTCTTTCTAAAGAAATCCTCAATTTCTCTAAATCATATGAATGATCGTCCACTAATCCTACTTTCATAAATAAAAACCCTCTTTGTTTCATTCTATTGGATATTACCACACTATTTTACCATGATTTACAAGGTGGAAAGGACGTTTCACGACATAAAAAACCCTCTTTATGACAAGATGGAAGATGCTGTATGAAAAATAAGCTAAGATATAGTCAATCACAGTAAAAGGGGAGAGCGGATATGATTGAAATCAAAGGTGTTACGAAATATTTTAAAGAGAAAAAGCAAACAATTGCAGCAGTTCAAGATATTCATGTAACCATCTCACAAGGAGAAATTGTAGGGCTATTAGGTGAAAATGGTGCGGGGAAAACAACTCTTTTACGTATGCTGTCGACTGTACTTGAACCATCGGAAGGTAATATGTTCATTCACGGAATTAACATTCATAAACAGCCGGATAAAATAAAACAAAGAATTGGCGTGCTTTTTGGCGGTGAAACAGGCTTATACGACCGTTTGACCGCTCGTGAAAACTTAGCTTATTTTGCTAAGTTTTATGGTATGAGCAAACATGAAACAAAGATAAGGATTGAGGAACTGGCCAAACGTTTTGGAATGAAAGACTACTTGGATCGCCGCGTCGGAGGCTTTTCAAAAGGAATGCGTCAAAAAGTAGCCATTGCACGCACTATTCTTCATAACCCTGACGTTATCCTATTTGATGAGCCGACTACAGGATTAGACATTACATCAGCAAACATGTTTCGTGAGCTTATTAAAAGTCTGCAAAGAGAAGGAAAAACGATTATTTTTTCCAGTCACATTATGGAAGAAGTGGAGATGCTGTGTCAGTCTATCATCATGATTCATAAAGGAAAAATGATTTATCAAGGAACAAATGAACAGCTTTATAAAGAAGAAGAAAGCACAGATTTAAACTATATCTTTATGTCGCGTATCGTGAGGGGGGCTTAATATGATTTGGCATATTTATAAAAAAGAGTTAATTGATTGTTTGCGAGATCGAAAGACGATTATCTTTAGTGTGTTGATTCCGATTTTATTAAATGTAGGGATTATCTTTTTTGCCGACAAAATGATGGCTAGTGATCAAACGGATTCTATGTCTGTAGCTGTTACAAAGAATTCTGATGCCAGTGTGATCGATTGGTTAAAAAAAGATGACAACATTAAAGTAATTGAAAGTAAAAATCCACTCAGCGCTGTAGAACAAGGGAAAGCGTTAGCGGCGTTAAAGATACCAGGTAATTTTTCTTCAGAAATGCGTAACATGAAATCGCCAAAAGTTACTGTTTATATTGATTCGTCCAGTATGAACTCAGGCGCTACGGCGGATTATATACAAAATATATTAAATAAACATCGAGAAGCTATAGTTAACGAACGCTTAGGTCAATTAAATGTCAATAGTCAAATGATTGCTCCGTTTAATGTGGTTGAAAAAGGAGTGTCTAAGGAAGATGACGGCTCTTTAACTATGATTGCGATGTTTGCCCCAATGATTATCATTATGGGCGTTTTAGGTGGTATTCTTCCCTCTGCAAATGATATCTTTGCAGGTGAAAAAGAACGAAAGACGATGGAAGCTTTATTGATGTCTCCTGTCAAAAGAACTCAATTATTAGTTGGGAAATGGCTGACTATCTCTACATTCGGTATCATAAGCGGTCTTTTGTCGACATTGGCCTTTGTTTTGTCTGTGCGTTATTTAACAACGGTATTAAATAATGCACTGCAGCTTAAGGGGCATTTTACAACCTTTATTTTCTCATTTTTAGTTAGTCTTACTTTACTAGCGCTTCTAGGAGCTATGGTATTATGTATTCTTAGCCTTTTAGCAAGTTCGGTTAAAGAAGCGCAAAGCTACACATCCCAGATTATGATGGTAGCGATACTTCCATACTTTTTACTGATGGGAAAATCCGTACACGAACTGCAGCCAAGCGGATTCTTAATTCCTATTTATAACGTATTTGCACTTATGAAACAGCTTCTCTACGGTGTCTATGACATGCAGAGTCTTGCCTATACAATAGGAAGCTTATCGGTTTGTACGGTTGTTTTATTTGCGGTTGGTTATACGATGTTTACCAAAAGCCGCTGGGTGCTTGGTAAAGGGTAAGAGACTGGACAAAAGTATGTTAGTTGAAGGAAGATTCGAACGAGTAATCGTTCGGATTTTTTTATGGGAATGGTGAACGTAGGTTTCAAGTAGGTAGTTAGCTGCTTCTAGCTGTTGATTGGAGGGAAAGACGGAGACTCCTGCAGGAAAAGCGGAACAGGTGAGATCCCACAGGAGCGGAAGCGACGAGGAGGCTCACCGGCCGCCCGCGGAAAGCGAAGTCTTGCACGGAAATCAACAGCGGGGTAACAAGCGCTTCATAATAGCTCATTTACCCCATTTGTTTGTCTCTAGATTGAATTGATTTCGTTATGTCTCAACTTTTTGTGTAGGGAAAGAGCAATTAAAAGAGAATGTAGGAAGAAAGGAGAGTGAGACAGTTGCATCCTATTATAGTAGAAGAAATTCCCCATTCGATAAAAAAGTATGTAAAGTAAATCGAAAAAGTGACGTTTCCAAAGCAAGGGTGTACATCGTGTACATCGGATGTTGGGATCCTTCATACGGCTAAAGGGAGATAGGTTTTAAAGAGAGCAAAAGGGGGGAAGTACAGAAAATGGTTATATAGGTAATATTATGTATTAAAAAATATACGGGCACTGGCGGACTTTCAAAGCCCTAGTGCTTACAAATTCGTTCAAACAGCTGTTATTGACTGGAGCGGAGGAACCTGCGGAGACGCTCGTTATGATATGGCGCTTGCTGTGCGCTTTGAAGACGGAATTTTTACAGATAAAGAGCGCGCGTCTTTTTTAAGGGATATGGCAAGCAGATTTCACAGCACGAATTTTGTTATTTTGCAGAAGGATTGTACGAGTTTTTCTAAGTAATAATGACATCATTTTCTTCATTTGTTGAACGTCCACTTTCTTTGACGAATTCATACTAGTTTTGTCACGCATGAAGGGATTTAAAAATTTCTCTCGAAATGGCTAGTAAATGAAAAAAATGGAGGGATGGAACATGACGATGAAAACGGTAGATGTGGCGAAAGCGCTGGGAATACATCCAAGTACGGTATTAAAGTGGGTCAAAATGGCGGATATCGAGCTAGAGAGAAATGAATCGGGACACTGTGAGTTTACAGAAGAAAATGTTGAAGCACTTAGAAACTTTCAAAAAAACCGCAATCGTCAAGCCGTCGTCAAAGTGGTAGAAAAAGTAGTGGAAAAAGAGGAAGTCGTTATATCTGATGAACGTGCACAAGACATGCAAAAGCAGCTGGATCAGCTTTTTTTAAGGCTAATTGAAAATGAAAAGCGTACAGAAGAAAAAGCGGGAGAAGTAGTGACTTTTCAAATTTTAGAGCATCGTTCAGAAATCGATCGATTAAATAAAGTTATTACGAAATTAGAAAATCGAGTAGTGGAACTTGAAAGTCAGTTAAAAAGTGAAGACAGCTTAAAAGGTAAAAAGCCTGTTCCGAGATGGAGAAGCTTTTTAACCGGTATTTTTAGCTATTAGCAGCGATTTACCATAACGGTAAATCGCTTTTTTTATGGAATTTTATGAAAAATACATCAATTCGTACAGACTTGTGGAAAAAAATCTCAATAATAGTTGACGAAACGCTTAGTAATTTGATAAAACTAATTAAGTTAAGAAAGTGAAATACTTTCGTAAATACATATTCGTTATCATGTGATAGCGTTAAGGAGAGTGACAAGTGAAGAAAAGAGAAGAGCTCGTTCAAGAAATGGAGACGCTGTTTCGCTTTGTGTTCAGACAGCTTCGCCAAGAAATTAATGAAGTATACAATTCAGAGCTATCAACAAATGAATTTATGGTGCTTCGTATGCTGGTTGATTCCGGCAGGCAGCGATCAACTGATTTATCAAAGTATCTTCAAGTGTCAGCAAGCCACATTACGGCGGTAACCGACTTGCTTTTATCAAAAGGCTACATTGCACGCAAACGGTCTGAAAACGATCGGCGTATTATTGATATTGAACTGACCAAGGAAGGACAGGATATTTTTAATGCTATTCAAGAGAAGAAACGAGCCTATTTCCTTGAGCGTTTTGAGCACTTTACAGATAAAGAAATTGAAACGGTGAATAAACTGTTTCACAAAATTAAAGGCGATCAAAATTAAAGGCGATCAAAAATAAAGCGCTTTAAGTGCGGAAGAATAATCAGTGAACATGGCTTTCACTGATTATTTTTTTGTCTTAAAACGCAAAGAGTATGAAAGGCAAGTTAGTTGGTGAGAACATAAAATCAGCGTATAATAATAGAAAGAACACATGAAGGAGGTCATCTTTTTGACAGAACAATATGAAGTAGCAACTTTTGCGGGCGGCTGTTTTTGGTGTATGGTGAAGCCCTTTGATGAACAGCCAGGCATTATAAAAGTTGTATCTGGCTATACAGGCGGTCACAAAGAGAACCCGACGTACAAAGAAGTATGCTCAGAAACCACGGGCCACTATGAAGCGGTCCAAATTACATTTGATCCAGAGATTTTTCCATATGAAAAGCTTTTAGAACTATACTGGCCTCAAATTGATCCAACGGATGCAGGGGGACAATTTGCGGATCGAGGCGACTCGTATCGAACAGCTATTTTTTATCACAATGAACATCAAAAGGCACTAGCTGAAGAATCGAAGCAGCAATTAGAAGCAAGCGGTCGTTTTTCTGAGCCGATTGCTACACAAATTCTACCGGCAAAACCGTTTTATGAAGCGGAAGAATACCATCAAGGTTACTATAAGAAAAATAAATTCCGCTATGCTATGTATCGACGCGGGTCTGGACGTGATCGTTTTATTAAAGAAAACTGGAAAGACTTTGGACGCGACGACCAGCTGAAAACGACATTAACGCCTATTCAGTATGAAGTTACTCAAAACGATGCAACGGAACCTCCATTTCGCAATGAATTTTGGGATCATACAGAAGATGGTATTTATGTAGATATCGTATCAGGAGAGCCGTTGTTTAGTTCAACTGATAAGTATGATGCCGGATGCGGATGGCCGTCTTTCACAAAAGCGATTAATAAAGATGAAGTAAAAGAAAACATGGACGTTAGTCATAATATGGTTCGTACAGAAGTACGAAGCAAAACGGCTAATTCTCATTTAGGTCATTTATTTGATGATGGTCCGCAAGATGCAGGCGGCTTGCGCTACTGTATCAACTCAGCAGCTCTTCGTTTTGTTCCGAAGGAAGATTTAGAAAAAGAAGGATACGGAGAATACGCTGTTTTATTTAACAAATAAAATAATATGAGAAAAAGAGCGTGATTCAACTTAAAGTTGGCTCACGCTCTTCTTTTTGTGCTTTCTTTTGTTTTATTTTGGCTCGAATGAGGCTATAGAGAAAAAGAAAAGGAATGTAGCCATAAATAAAGTAAAAGCCCGTCATGGATAATCGTGTATTAAGCTGATCAATGGTTTCCCGATCATCAAAGAAAATAGAAAAACCAAGAAGGGCAATAAGAACTAATATAAGAAAAATCGTAGGCGGCTTATTAAATGTTTTACTAAATCCACGAATTGTACACCATACGCTGACAGCAATAGTAGGAAGAACAACTAAAAGCCACAGAGAAATTAAAATATATTCAAAACGCTGTAAAAATGGGATTTCAATAATTTTAGCCATCGTTAAAGTTGGCCAGATGGTATGGCCTAACTGTCCTTGGCTAAAGTAAGCAAATGACACTAATGCTGTGCAAAAATATAAAAAAGTGCTGAACAAAACGCCATATTGCCCCCACTTTTGGCTAGTAGCGCCATTTTTTATAAATGGATAGAAAAAAAGCACGGATTCAAATCCTAAATTCTCAAAGGTCATCAGTTTAGTTGAAATTAAAAATTCCCATATCGTATGGTCAAACAAAGGAAATAAGTTGTTAAGGTGCCCATATTTTAATGTATAAACCAAGGCAAACACGAGCGGCAAAGGAAGCATTACCCCAAAAAAGGCAATTCCAGTAATCACACGAAACCCACCGGAAACTGTGTAGTAAATAATAGGCAGGTATACAAGTGATACGATCCATGTTTCCAGCTGTGGAAACATCCATATTTGTAAAATCTCTACGTACGTTCGGTAAATCGTTAATGCAAAGATAAAATAATAAATCGAAGCGGCAAGGGTTAAAGCCCCTCCAAGGTATTTTCCAAAATATAGCCGGTGAATATCAATAATATCGCTGTTTTCACGGGTTAAGATATTAAAAATCATCGCTAATAAAATACAGACGCTGATCGCAGCAAGGAAGATAGATATCCACGCTTCATATCCAGCACCTTTAATAATATAACGCTGAAATCCTAGTATTCCAACGCCAATCTGAGTAGAGTGAACTAAGAAAAAAAGAAAAGAAGGGGAAACTTGATTTTCTTCTTTAATTGTATTGTGCATCTTTTCTTCCTCCTAGTTGCTAATACCGGTTTGAATAAGATGAACATGAGCTTTTACTTCAATATTCATATCCGGATATTGCGCTTTGAATTCTTCACTGTTAAACCCTCGTGTTTTACTTCGCACATAATCTGTAAAACAAATGGGGTCGATTTTGTGTTGCTGAAGCTTTTTAATAAAAGCATTTCCATCTTTTTCAATGTCTTTTTGAAGCGTTCTTTCAACCATTTTAATATGATCGGGGTCTGTTAAATCTATCCATCCGGGAAACTCTTTTACAAGGCCGTCGACAGTTAAGTGCGCAATAATACTTGGATGCTGATGATTTCCTTTAATTTCATACTTTGTTTTAGTGCGCAAGTTTTGCAGTATAATTTCGCCTTTACGGTCACTTTTTTTAATTTTTACTGAGTAGCGGCCGTGCTTTGTTCCGCTTGTTAGCAGCTTAAATAAAAACGTTTCTTTCATTCCGATGGTTGTAACGACTTTTTGCTGCTTGAAAAGCGCCAGTCCTTTTAATTTAATAGCATCTTTTTCTTGGGCTAAAACAGGAAGATACGGGTCACGGTCGTCGCTAAAAAAACTGAATAAAAAAATTTGTAAATTGGTGTTAGGCAAATTTTCTGTGCGGATATTTTGTTCGATTAAATTCGAAATAAACTGATAGTCTTTAATTTTCTTTTTTGTAACGGAGCTCAATAATTCGTGTGCGTTGCCATCTACAATGCTTAATTTAATATTACGTCCAAGGTCTGGATTTCTAGCAATTGTATTTACTAATTCATCTACTCCATGTGTTGCAAATTTTTCTCCAATAACGATGCTCCTCAGCTGCCCGAAAGCAACGGGAAGAGATGATTTATTGTTTAAACGAAGTGGAATATCAAATGATGAATTAGCAGTAGCCGCAATAATACTTGGTTCTTCCGTTGGTCCATATTTATAGATAGGATATAAAATGGTTCCTCTGACTTTATTGCTTTGAGGAATATAATCATATCCTATGGAGTTGACTACTTGAATTTCGTCAATCGTTTCACGGTCTGCACAGCTCGTTAAAAAAGTAAGGCAAGTGCATAAAATAAGTATTCTCTTCATGATGTTTCCCCGCTTTACTCATTATCTAAATTACTTTTTCTTTTACCTTTATTCGCTTTATTGGGGTTATAGCGGAATCGCTCTAAAGGACGCAAGTAGCTTGGCCGCTTGGCTGTATGACTATAGGGCAATCGCAGAAAGGTATCCCTATACTCTGTGGGCCGAAACGGAAAAAGCGGAACAAGATAAGGCATGCCCAAAGATTTTAAACGAAGCAAATGAACCAGCAAGAAACAAAAACCAAAGGTGATGCCGACTAAACCAAACGCAGTGGCAAACAAAATAAACGGAAAACGTAGCAGCCGGATCGTGTTAGACATTTTAAAAATAGGCGTCGTAAAAGAAGCTAAAGCTGTCAGTGAAACAATAATAAGCAAAATATTGCTTGTTAACGCAGCTTCTACTGTTGCTTGCCCAATAACAATCCCGCCTACGATTCCCAGTGTTTGACCTACTTTTGTTGGAAGTCTGGCTCCGGCCTCACGAAGCAGTTCAATGGTAATTTCTAAAAAAAGTACTTCGATGACCGGTGGAAAAGGAACGTTTGTCCTTGAAAAGATAATAGGCCCCAGCAGATCTTTTGGAAGCATTTCATAATGATACGTAACAATCGCTACATAAAGAGGCGTAGCAAAAATAGAGAAAAAGACGCCAAAAATACGAATAACTCGGAAAAATGATCCTAGAACCCACGGTAAATAGTAGTCTTCAGGTGAAATAAAAAAGTCAAGCAGCGTTGACGGACCTGTAACTGCGTAGGGTGAACCGCTCGAAAAGAAGGCAGCTTGCCCGTTTAACAGACTAAACAGGACTCGGTCGATTCGCTCTGTTGTTAAAAAGAGTGGAAACGCCGTAGACGAATTATCTGAGATCATCTGATCAAGCATCGTACTATCAAAAATGACGTCGAAATCTATATCTTCCAGGCGCTGCGTCATAGTGTCTACGTGCTGAGGGTTCGTTACGCCTTCTAAATAAACAAGAACGACGCGCGTTTTGGATTTATTTCCTACGGTGAGTTCTTTAAAAATAAGATTTTCGGAAATGACCGTTTTTCTCATTAAGTAGAGGTTGACATCTAAATCCTCTACAAAACCAATTTTAGGACCAACGACGCTGAACTCGTTTTCCGTTTCATTTTCTTTTCGAAACCCTGTATCAAAGCTTTGAACTTTAATAAGAGCTACTAGCTTATCGTCTTTATGAAATTGAAACATCACATAGCCGCGCAGCAGCTTTTCTAAAATTTCTTTTGTATCTTTTGTAACGGAAATATCTTCAATCGGCAGAACATTTTCGACTTCATATACACTGCTTAACGTGAAGTCTAATTTTTGAAAAGGCTCAAGTATTTTATCTTCAACACTTTGCATGTTTACGAGCTGCTTAAAATAAGTAATAATGTATTTTCTATGCTGCGAACCAATGGCTAATGTTGTGAAATCACTTGATTTTTTTAATTGTTTAATCAGTTCATCCAATGTTTTTTTGGGCTGATCCTCTGCATTCTTTTTTTTAAATAAATGTTTAAACATAACCGTGCCCCTCGCATGACTTTCTATTACTGGTAGTTTGTTCATGTACTTCCTTTTTATTCGACTATTTTTTCTCACGAAGAAAGGAAGGATATAAAGACAAACTTTACACTCTTTTACAGTGGATAAACAGTGGGTTTACGTTTGAATGGTAACTTTAGACATGTCGAAGACAATTAAATAAAGGAGCGGGTACATTTATATGAAGAAAAAATTAGCAGGTATTACACTGGCAGGAGCAGTAGCATTGGCCTCGTTTGGTGTAGGAAACTCACTTATTCAAACGGAAGCAAAAGTGGAGCACAAGTCAGCTAAGAAACCTCAAAATGTCATTATGATGGTAATGGACGGGACGAGTTCAAATGCTACTACACTCGCAAGATGGTACAAGGGAAAACCGTTACATATGGATCAGCTGATGGCCGGAGGAGTACGTGCGTATTCGGCAGAATCTGCTATTACAGATTCCGCTCCGGCAGCTACTGCTTTAGCAACAGGAAATAAATCAAATTCAGGTTATGTAGGTGTGCTTCCTTCAGTAGTGAATACACCTGGAATTAAACCCGTAGAAAAAGAAGATCAATTTCGTCCCGTAGCAAACGTTCTAGAAGGAGCAAAGCTTTCAGGGCGCGCGACAGGAATTGTGGCTACCTCTGAAATCCAGCACGCCACACCAGCTGGTTTTTCAGCCCACAACTATAGCCGTGATGATTTTCAAACGCTAGCGGAGCAGCAAGTGTATCAAAACATCGATGTAGTGCTTGGAGGAGGTAAGCAATCTCTTCTTCCAGGAAAAGAAGAAAAAAGCCGGAAAGACGGTGAAAACTTAGTCAATGTATTGAATAAAAGAGGATATGACTTTGTAGAAAATAAAAAGGAATTAGAGCAGTCACACGCCAAAAAAATCTGGGGGAGCTTCGCCGACCGAGACTTAGCATATGATATGGACCGACCGCAGACAAAAGCAGAACAGCCAAAGTTGTCCCAGATGACAAATAAAGCAATAACAACACTATCCAAAGATAAAGACGGTTTTTTCTTATTTGTTGAAGGAAGCAAAACGGATTGGGCAGCTCATGCGAATGATCCAGTAGGAATGATTAGCGATGTACTAGCGTTTGATGAAGCAGTGGGCAAAGCAGTAGAGTTCGCTAAAAAAGATGGAAATACGATGGTTATTGCGATTGCCGATCACGGAAACAGCGGTCTTTCAATCGGTAATGCAAATACAACAAAAGGATACGATACCACACCTGTTTCTGCTTATATTGATCCATTAAAAAAAGCAAAAATGACGTTAGAAGGTGCTACGTCTAAATTAAAAGAAGATTTATCAAATAAAGAAGAAGTAGCTGCTTTGTATGGTTTATCAAATCTAACTTCAGAGGAAAAAGCACAGCTGACTAAAGCAAGAGATAAAAAAGAAATCAGTGCTACACTATCGAAGTTATTAGCCAACCGAGCAAACCTTGGATTCACAACAGGCGGTCATACGGGTGAGGATGTATTTCTGTATTCATACGGCGTAAATCGACCAACGGGACACTTTGATAATACGGATATTGCCAAACATATGGCTAAATCAATGAATATTAACTTAAACCAGTTAACAAATGAATTATTTATTGAAGCAAATAAAGCTTTTAAAGGCTCAAAGGTAGCGGTTGACTCAAAAGACAAAAACAACCCTGTACTGGTTGTTACAAACAATAAGCGAACGGTGCGTTTTCCAGTAAATAAAAATATTGCTATTGTAAATGGAAGAGAAATTCAAATGGACAGCGTAGTGATACAGGATAAAAAGAATCGCTTCTTTGTATCAAAACAAGCACAGCAAATTGTAAAAAATGAAAAATAAGAAATGAATGCAAAACAGGCCGGGTTATAACTTTAGGCCTGTTTTTTTACAAATAATAGATGGTTAATTAAGTTATGTAGCCTTTATAGAGGAATGAAGCTATTTATTTTACAAATAAATAGCTTTGAACACTTAAAGAAATGGAAAGTCTTCACGTTTAACTATATGTGATTTATACTATGAAATGGTATAATAATCATAGTTTTAAAAGGAACTAGTTCGGAATACATATGTAAGTTCATACCTTTGTATGCTAGAATTTTTATAATAAAATGAATAAAAAATACATAAATTCTTTTGGATTAAATCACAAAATCAGGGTTGTTAAGGACAATATGTAAGTAATTACCTTTAATGAAAAGTAAAAAAATTAACAAAAGTACGGGTGAAAGAGCGTAGAACATGTTTTAATAGTAAGAGAAAACAAAATGATTGAAAAGAGCGTGTCGCCTTTATCGAAAATGTTAAATAAAGATTTTGACATGCTGATTTACAGATTATAAAAAGGGTATTAAATCATTGTTAGGAAAATAAATGATAATAGATAAACGGTTTTTATGTCTTCTTCTAGAAAACCTACAATTATTGCAATATTCCCCATGAACAATCGTTGTGTGTTCATTAACGATTAGCGTCCGTGTAGATCATTCATCTCAACATAAAAACACTATAACGATGTGTAGACATGCATAAAACAGAATGGGCAATAGTTCGTACTATACTTTAACATTGTATCCTAGGGGGAGTCAGGATGAACAAAATTAACTTAATTATTGCCGATGATAACGAAGATTCGGTTGAAATTTTAGATTATTTTATAGAACAGCTTCCGGAATTTGAAGTGATTAGCATCTGCAAAGACGGAGAGCAGCTTGTACAGGAAGTGATGGCCAAGAGTCCAGACCTTTTGCTCGTAGACATTAATATGCCTACGATTAACGGTGTAGATGCCATAAAAAAGTGCCTGCGCATTAAGCCGAATTTAAACTTCATTTTTATCACCGGTTACGATGAATTTGCTGTGAAGGCATTTGAGCTGTCAGCACTGGATTATATTGTAAAACCGATTGAAAAAACCAGGCTTTATATGGCGTTAGAGCGGGCAAAAAACTCCATTGGAATTGATAAAAATCAGTCAAAAAAGCCAGGTCAGCAATTAAAAAGACTGCCTGTAAAATTTAATGGATCTACTTATTACATTCCAATTGATCAAATTATTTTTATTGAAAAATCCGGAAAAAAATGTTTGATCTATACTCAATCACGTATCTATGAGACATATGAAAATATTAGTGATATCTATATGTATTTGAACCCTTCTGTATTTAGTCAAACACACCGGTCTTATATCGTGAATTTACAGAAAGTTTCGCACATCACACCAAAAAACGAAACATATCTTGTTTATTTCTTAGAAATTGATGAATATGCTCATATCTCAAAATTAAAAATCCAAGACGTTCAAAAACAGCTGCATCAGTTAATGACCAATTAAGAGATGCTGCTGCTTCTAAAATAGCTATGTTGATGAAAGGACGAAGCTTATGCAAGTTTCGTCTATTTCATGTGTCTGCTTTCGGAGCAAATGATCGTAATATAGTTCTTATAAGAAGAGTTAGATAGAAGAAGTAACGTTAAATTGAAAGGAAAGCAAATGATTTCAATTACTGGTCACTATAATGAATTTACCGTATTTCTTGCTGTCATTGTAGGGATTCTTGCCTCTTATACAGCACTTGATATTATGAGCAAAATGATAAAAAAACAGCGGAACAATTATTTGTGGCTTACGCTGTCAGCAATTTCAATGGGGCTTGGAGTGGGAGCGATGCATTATATTGCTATGCTTGCTTATTATGTTCCTGTTAGCTTTCATTTTGATGCTGTACTTTCTGTCCTTGCTTTAATAATAGCGATTAGCGGATCATTAGTTGCGTTTTGGACCTTCTGGAAATGGCGCACGTCGGTATGGTCAGGGCTTATTTTAGGAAGCAGTATTCTGGGTACGCATTACATTGCCATGGCAGCAATCGAAACAGAAGCACGCATTCATTATGCCCTGCTATCTGTTTTGCTTTCCATCATCATCGCCCTGGTCGTTGCATTTTATGCGATGCACTTGTTTTTTCGCTCGAAAAGCGTGAAAGCTAATCCCTTTCTTAAACTTGTTAGCTCTATTTTACTGGGCATTGGAATTTCAGTTATGCATTTCATCAGTATGTATGGAATGAAGCTGCATATTGCACACTCAGTTGCTAGAAAATGGGGGCAGTGGCTGCCGTATCAAGCGCCATTTTCCAATATTATTGCAAGTATTACAATTACGCTACTCATTGTCTTCCTGCTCGTTGCTGCTTTTAAGCGTCAGGAAGAAGTGAGGGAGAGTCAATTAAAAGAAGAGTATTATCAATCTCTTTTTAACTACAATCCCAATATTGTGTGTGCGGTTGATTTGTACGGCAATATTCAAACGATTAATCCAAAAGGAATCGAGCTAACGGGATACACGTTGCATCAAATGGAGAAAATTCCGTTTCCTTATATGTTTAGAGAAGCTGAACAAGCTGAAGAATATATGTGGAAATCTCTGAACGGAGACTCTGTTTATTATGAGGCAACGCTCATTCGCAAAGATAATCAGCCTGTATATGTTGAAGTAACGCAAATGCCTATTATTGTTCATGATCAAATTAAAGGCAGTTACGTCATCGCCAAAGATGTGACAGACCGAAAAAAGGCTCAACAGCAGCTGTTGGATTTACAAGAAGATTTAAAACGCACGCTTTCACAACAAGATGGCGCTATTTTTAAATTTGTGAAAAACGATAAAGGGTATATTCATACCATGTGCGAAGGAAAAATGGTTCGTGAAATGGGATATGAGGAAATAGATGTTGTTGGTAAAACACTTGAAGAATTTTTGCCTGAATCCTACGCGAAAGAAAATAAGAGATACTATGAGAAAGCATGGGCGGGAGAGAAAGTGTCTTATGAAGTACTTTTGAACGACTTTGCTTACTATACGAAGTTAATACCTCATATCTACAAAGGAGAAGTACAAGAAGTTATTGGTTCTATAGTAGATATTACTGATCTTCACGAAGCAAGAGAAAAGCTGGCTAAAAGTGAAAGCATGTATCGCTCCGTTCTCTCTACAATGTCAGAAGGTGTAGTGTTTCATGACCTTGAAGGAAATCTAATTGCTGCCAATGCCTACGCTGCTAAAATTCTAAACGTGCCTTACGACCAAATGTTATCGGTTAACCCCTTTGGTTTAGACTGGGAAATTATTCATCCTGATGGAACAGCTTTTGCACTGGAAGACATTCCATCTGTTCGATGTCTTCATACAAAAGAACCCGTACGAAACACGGTTATGGGCATTTATTTAAATGAGAAAAAGTTGACTTGGATTTCGGTGAATGCTGAACCTCTTCAAGAAAGCAAATATTATAAGGGCGTAGTTGTCACATTTTATGATATTACAAAACAGCAGGAACAAGAACAAGATTTGCTTCATTCCAATCAGCAAATGATTATAGCAAAAGAAGAAGCCGAAAAAGCAAATCAAGCCAAGTCTGAATTTTTATCAAAAGTAAGCCATGAGCTTCGTACGCCTTTAAACAGTATTTTAGGTTATGCACAGATATTGGAAGAGCAAGGGGAAAAAGATTTAACAGAAAAACAATTGAATCGTATACGAAAAATTTTAAAAGCTGGTAATCATCTTCTTTATTTGATAAATGAAACGCTTGATTTATCGAAAATTGAATCAGGTCACTTAGCGATTAATCTTGAACCGGTGTCGGTAAAAGAGGCAATTGAAGACGCGCTTAAAATTATGAAACCACTAGCAAAAAATAAGCATAGTATACTTTATACTCGCTTTCACGCATACCAAGAAGTCTTTGTTGAAGTAGATGAACTTCGGTTTCAGCAGATCTTATTAAATCTGCTTACAAACGCCATTAAATACTCGCCCGCTTATCGCGATATCACTATCTATACTGACATCACTCAGCATCACGTAACTATATCGATTGAAGATAAGGGCTTTGGAATTCCAGCTTCAGAATTAAATCGGATTTTTGAGCCTTTCTACCGTGTAAATAGACTAGAAAAAGACGGAACAGGAATTGGGTTGGCGCTTGTAAAACAGCTTGTTGTATTAATGAATGGAACGTGCGGAGTCCGAAGTGAAGAAGGCAAAGGCAGTACATTTTGGGTGCGTTTTCCCATAGTCCATCCACCTGTTCCTAAACGATTATCCGATCAAGGAGAAGCCGAGCCGTTTTTAGGTTTTTCCATGCCAATTTCAATTGTGTATATTGAGGATAACGATACAAATATCGAGCTTATGCAATCGATTCTTTCTCCATATAAAAACGTTAAGCTTTTAATTGCTAAAACAGGAGAAAATGGCATCGGGCTAATCAGGTCTATTTCACCGGATATAATCTTAATTGATATTGATCTTCCTGATATGAATGGTTTTGAGGTATGCACACAGCTTCAGCTGGAAAAAGAGTTGAAGCATATTCCGCGAGTCGCCCTGAGTGCAAGCGCGATGCAAAGCGATATCGATCAAGCTTTTTTAGTCGGTTTTAGTGAATACGTAACAAAGCCTATTCATATTGCAACGTTTTTGAATGTATTAAAACGCTTAACAAAAGCTTAACAAAAGTTTAGAGGGCTTTTAATTGACTTATTAGTGGACTCTTTGTAAAATAAAAACAACTTAATACATTTACTTCTTAAGGAGTAAAGGGGAGTAGCGTCAGGGAAACCTGAAACAAAGTCGTCATTACATGGAGTATTCCATCGGCTTTGTTGGCATAATGATTATGCTTAGCAAGACCTTTGCCATATTTGGCAAAGGTCTTTTTGTGTTTTATTCCGGTAATGAGGATAAATAAACTTATACAAAGAAACGAGAGGGGATTTTTATGGATGCATCACTTTTATTAGAGTATGGATGGGTATTGCTAGTGCTGGTTGCATTAGAAGGAATTTTGGCGGCGGATAATGCTCTTGTGATGGCCATTATGGTCAAACATTTACCGGAAGAAAAACGCAAGAAGGCATTATTTTACGGATTAGCCGGTGCCTTTATTTTTAGATTTGGTTCATTGTTCTTGATTTCATTTTTAGTCGACGTATGGCAGCTTCAAGCTATAGGAGCCATTTACTTATTGTTCATTTCCATTAATCATATTGTGAAGCGATATGTGAAAAAAGACGATCGTGAAAAAGTGAAAGAAGCAGATGAGAAAAAGGGATCAAGTTTCTGGATGACGGTTTTAAAAGTAGAAATAGCGGACATTGCTTTTGCCGTTGATTCAATTTTGGCCGCTGTGGCTCTCGCCGTTACATTGCCAACAACAAATCTTCCTCAAATTGGCGGACTAGACGGAGGACAGTTCTTGGTGATCTTCGCCGGAGGAATTATGGGATTAATTATTATGCGTTTTGCTGCAACTTGGTTCGTCAAGCTATTAAATACGCGCCCAGGCCTAGAAACGGCGGCTTTTGCTATTGTAGGCTGGGTAGGAGTTAAGTTAGCGGTTTATACCCTTGCTCATCCCGAGTTGGGTATTATTAATGAACATTTCCCTGAATCAAAAGTGTGGAAAATTACGTTTTGGATTGTGTTACTTGGCATAGCCGCTTCAGGCTGGTTTCTATCTAAAAATAAAGAACAAACTGATCTTGAAGGCTCAGAGAAAGAAAAAGAATCGTTAAAAAAAATTGAAAATCAATAATAAAAAAACGCGCTTTCAATGCTAGTTGAAGGCGCGTTTTTTTATATCAAGACAAAATACCTAGTTTGGATTGTTTAGATAAAGGGTAAAAGAACTAACTAATGTTTAATTATTTTATATCCGAATGTTTTGCTTTTTCGTTCATATTCTGTAGAGAACAGAAGCAGCCGTGAGTAATTCAGTTCAATGAAGTTTATTTCAGTTTATAAACATATATTTCAAATGTATGTTAATTGGTAAAATTGAGCTATTATGGGTTATAATAAAGGGAAATTAAAAGGAGCAGAGCGCTTCTCAACCCTGTTCGTCATCAAAAGAATGGATATTAACATGGTATAAAGCAACTGAGTATAGTAAAAGAGGTGAAGCCAATGCTCACAAAAGTTCAAACGCCTCCATCGCTTGAAACGCTTGTACTGACGATTCAGCAAGGGGATAAACAATTACATAACGAAATGATTCAACAATATAAACCGTTTATTGCTAAAGTTGTTTCAGCTGTATGTAAACGTTATATAAGTGAAGCTGACGATGAATTTAGCATTGGTCTGATTGCATTTAATGAAGCCATTGAGAATTACACAATCCAAAAAGGACGATCTCTTCTTGCATTTGCGGAACTTATTATTAAAAGAAGAGTAATTGACTATATTCGAAAAGAAAAGAGAAATCAAACGCTGCTCTATAGCCGAATTGAAAATGAAGGTTTTATTCAAGGCAAGGTAGAAAGGGATATATCGCTTTCTAACTATAAAAGGCAAAGTGAAACTTCATATATTCAAGAGGAAATGACTTATTTTTGTCAGGCGCTAAAATTGTTTAAATTAACTCTTGAAGACATTATCGAGACGTCTCCTAAACATAAGGATGCAAGGGGAAATGCAGTCGAAGTTGCATCATTTATCGTCAATGAAAAAGAATTAAAAGATAAGCTGTTTTTAAAGCGGCAGCTTCCTATTCGCTTGATTGAAAAACATGTCAAAGTGAGCCGGAAAACAATTGAAAGAAACCGTAAATATATTATCGCGATGGTTATTATATTAGCGGGGGACTACGTGTATTTAAAAGACTATATTATGTAAGAAAAAGGCACACGCAGGTGCCTTTTTTTAGCCATGTTATGAAGTTATGTTTTATTTTTGTGTGCTGCCGCTTAAGTGAGCTTGAGCTTGTTGCACCAAGCGTTTTGTGATTTCTCCGCCTACTGAACCGTTGCTGCGTGCAGCAGTGTCAGAACCTAGAGTTACCCCAAATTCTTGAGCGATTTCATATTTATATTGATCTAAAAATTGTTCTACACCTGGTGTTAATAGTTTATTTGTTCTAGCCATGATTAGTCATCTCCTTTTTTAGTGGTACAGCAGTTCACTGCTGTACCTGTATTATTTGTTGTTTCCTATTTTGCATACTGGTAATGGTTTGCAAGAAAGTATAAAAAAGCCCAGCTTTCAAAGAAGCTGGGCTTTTTTATATATTATTTTACAACTGCATATTGCTCAAGAGACTGAGCAAATGACTTTTGAAGAGATTTTACTTGTTCTACGTATGCATCAGATACGTGTTGGAATTCTTGGCGCGTTTTCTTTTGCTCTTCTACTAATTGTGTTACTACTTGATGATATTGTTCTTGAGCTTGCTTTACTAAAGAATAGCTTGATTTGCTTTGGTTAAGAGAAAGCTCTTGTAATTTATTTAATGCTTCATGCGTGCGGTTTGTCCATTCTTCATAAGAATCGGCAACAGCGTTTCCAGCTGTTTTACGTAAGTTTTCAACTGTTTTTTGTTGAAGATCTTCTAATTCAGCTTTCCATTGTTTGTCTGTTGCTTGAAGTTGTTCAACTGCTTTTGTTACAAATTCTTGCTGTTGCTCAAGTGCTTTTAACGTCCATTGCTCAATTTGTTTGTTTCCGTCTGCAATGTTTTGTAACCCCTTTGTCCATTGTTCCCACATTGCATCAATTACTGTATCATACTTTACTGTTGACATAATCAAATTCCTCCTTGAATAATTTGGTCTGGCGAACAGTTATCGTAATGAACAAAACGTTAAAGAAGAAATTCGTAGTTGTGTGATAAACCTAACATTCCGCGCTCGCTGGTTGACCGTGAAATTTAACATTATATTAGGAAACGCAGATGTACTGCGTGAATCCCTTTAATCGTTTTCTTCCTCTTTTGATTCTTTTGACTTTTTAGAAGAAGAAGAGCTAAAAGGGAACAACATGTCGGTATACATGTGAAAAAATGAATCTAACATGTTTTGATACTGTTCAAGTGAATTAGCCCACATGCTTAAATATTGTTCGCCGGCATCTGTTAATGAATAAATCCGACGTGCAGGTCCTTCAGCTGACGTATCCCATTGCGATGTAATCAAGTTGTCTTTTTCAAGCTGTCTCAGCGTGCGGTAGACATTTCCCTGATCAACTGATGTGAATCCAAAGCTCATTAGTTGCTGAATGAGCTTGTAACCATGTAGATTCCAACCTCTTAAACTTAAAAGAAGAAAAGGAACCATCAAGTTTTTTGGTGCACCGCTAATCGATTTTTCTAAGTTGTTTGAATTAGAGGTGTTATCTTTTTCACTTGATCCCAAGGTAATCACCCCTTCGAAAAAAGAGAATTTGTTTTCCATATGTGTAATTTACACCTAGATGAAAAAATTGTCAACACTTTAAAACAGGTCTTTCAAATACAGGAAAAAAGAACGATTTTTTGGATTTCGACAAAAAGCGTCAAAAAAATTCAAAAATAAACAAAGATTTAGAATTGTTTATTTTGGAAAACGTATTTATAATAGTACATGTAGGTAATTTTTATAACATTTATAATTTGTTGGTAAGTGAATTGTGAAAAGATTTACATTATCCAATAAATAAACGCAAAATTGGTTGCGTTTACTTAGAGCTTCTAATATGTCGCTTGTCACATTAAGTGTCTATATTGAAAGCCATCACTTTTAACGTACACAAGAAAGGAGATGGAGTTTTGGAACAGCAAAAAGTATTTGATCCGTTTCAAGCATGGAAAGACGTATATGACAAAACCGAATCTTACTGGGGTAAAGTTATTGGGGACAATATGAATCGTGAAGAATTTTCCCAGCTCATGGGAAATGTGCTAAATATGAACCTTCAATATCAACAAGCAGTAAATGAAGTAACGGGGCGCTATCTGCACCAAGTAAATGTACCAACAAAAGAAGATGTAGCAAACGTTGCGTCATTAGTCATCAATGTGGAAGAAAAAGTAGAATTATTAGAAGAGCAATTTGACGATCGTTTTGATGAATTAGAAGCACAGCAAGAAAGTGCATCTGCTTTGAAAAAAGATGTAACTAAGCTGAAATCTGATGTCAAATCGTTAGACAAAAAACTCGACAAAGTTTTATCTCTTCTTGAAGGGCAGCAAAAAACACAAGACGAGTTAAAAGAAACTATTCAAAAACAAATTAAAACTCAAGGTGAGCAGCTTCAGGCTCAGCTGTTAGAAAAACAAGAAAAATTAGCTGAAAAGCCAAAGGCAGAAGCTAAATCTGAAGCAAAACCATCAAACGCTCAAAAAACTGAGCAGCCAGCTCGCAAGTAAGGTATAGGGGATTTTATAACAACATTAACTGCTGTATTTACAGTAAAAATCATAGCTGAAGAAGCAAGGGGGAAATTTTTCATGACAACATTACAAGGTAAAGTAGCAATCGTAACAGGCGGATCTAAAGGTATCGGGGCAGCAATTACACGTGAGCTTGCTTCTAATGGAGTAAAAGTAGCAGTAAACTATAACAGCAGTAAAGAATCTGCAGAAGCAATCGTAAAAGAAATTAAAGACAACGGCGGAGAAGCTATTGCGGTTCAAGCTGACGTGTCTTATGTAGATCAAGCAAAACACCTAATCGAAGAAACAAAAGCTGCGTTTGGTCAATTAGACATTCTAGTAAACAATGCTGGAATTACGCGCGACCGTTCATTCAAGAAGTTAGGTGAAGAAGATTGGAAAAAAGTAATTGATGTAAACTTACATAGCGTATACAACACAACATCAGCTGCGCTAACGCACCTTTTAGAATCTGAAGGTGGTCGTGTTATCAATATTTCATCAATTATTGGTCAAGCGGGCGGATTTGGTCAAACAAACTACTCAGCTGCTAAAGCAGGTATGCTAGGATTCACTAAATCATTAGCTCTTGAGCTAGCTAAGTCAGGCGTAACAGTTAATGCAATTTGCCCAGGATTTATTGAAACGGAAATGGTAATGGCAATGCCGGAAGAAGTTCGTGCAAAAGTTGTAGCAAAAATCCCAACTCGTCGCTTAGGCCACGCTGAAGAAATTGCACGTGGAGTTGTTTACTTAGCAAAAGACGGCGCGTACATTACAGGACAACAGTTAAACATCAACGGCGGCTTATACATGTAATAAATGCTGGCCCTGACTTTTGTCGGGGCTGTGCTTGTTAACTAACTACTAATGGAATGAAAGGGTGTGTATATTCGTGGCAATTCCTTACGTGCAAGAGTGGGAAAAATTAATCAAATCAATGCCAAGTGAATATAAAAGTTCTGCAAGACGTTTTAAGCGTGCATATGAAATTATGACAACAGAAGCGGAACCGGAAGTTGGATTAACACCAAAAGAGGTTATTTGGAAAAAGAACAAAGCGAAATTATACCGCTATACGCCAGTAAAAGATAACCTGCATAAAACACCAATCTTACTCGTATATGCATTGATCAATAAACCGTATATTTTGGATTTAACACCTGGAAACAGCCTTGTTGAATACTTATTGAACCGCGGTTTTGACGTGTATTTGCTTGACTGGGGAACTCCTGGGCTTGAAGACAGCAATATGAAGCTAGATGATTATATTGTAGATTATATTCCAAAAGCAGCGAAAAAGGTGCTGCGCACTTCTAAATCTCCTGATTTGTCTGTTCTTGGTTACTGCATGGGCGGAACTATGACATCTATTTTTGCTGCATTAAATGAAGACTTGCCGATTAAAAACTTAATTTTTATGACAAGTCCATTTGATTTTTCGGATACAGGTTTATACGGAGCATTCCTAGACGATCGCTACTTTAATTTAGATAAAGCAGTAGATACATTCGGAAACATTCCTCCAGAGATGATTGACTTTGGAAACAAGATGTTAAAGCCAATCACGAATTTCTATGGCCCATATGTAACGTTGGTGGACCGTTCGGAAAATCAGCGGTTTGTTGAAAGCTGGAAGCTAATGCAAAAGTGGGTTGCTGACGGAATCCCATTTGCTGGTGAAGCTTATCGTCAGTGGATTCGTGACTTCTATCAACAAAATAAATTAATCAATGGTGAACTTGAAGTTCGCGGACGCAAAGTAGATTTGAAAAATATTAAAGCTAATATTTTAAACATTGCTGCTAGCCGTGATCATATTGCGATGCCGCATCAAGTGGCAGCTTTAATGGACGCTGTTTCAAGTGAAGATAAAGAGTACAAATTGTTGCAAACAGGTCACGTATCTGTTGTATTTGGGCCAAAAGCAGTGAAGGAAACATATCCTTCAATCGGCGATTGGCTAGAAAAACGCTCTAAATAAAATAAAGACGCGGCTGGGACAAAAGTATTTTAGCCGAAGTGAAAAACGAACCACTGATATTAGTGGTTCGTTTTTTTTGTTATGGTAAACGTAGGTTTCAAATATATAGTTGCTTCTAGTTGTTGATTGGAGGGCAAGGCGAAGACTCCTGCGGGAAAAGCAGAACAGGTGAGACCTCGCAGGAGTGTCAGCGACGAGGAGGCTCACGGGCCGCCCGCGGAAAGCGAAGTCTTGCACGGAAATCAACAGCGGTGTCACAAGCGGTTCAGCTCATGGATCCCATTTGTTCGTCTTTAGATTGGATTCATTTAATTATGTCTCAACCTCTTTTTTTTTGTAAACAGATAATATTGATTGACGGTTCTTTATGCGGGCTGCTGGAATATATGATATCTAATGACAAGTGAGGTGACTTCTTTTATACTAATGTAGTCACCTTCTTGAACATGGGATTTTTTACATGGATATTGCAATCCGTGTAACAATGAGTATGCTTTGAGAAGAAAGAAGAAAACTATTAGTATTATAACAAAAAGGAATGTCAGATTATGCCGCAACCATGGAAACGACGAGTAAGGCAGATGTCTTCAGCTCAAATTATTGTTACATTTTACATAGTGGCTGTTACGCTTGGATTTCTATTACTTAGTATTCCAGAAGCTTTAAAGCCGGGAGTGAAGTTAGCATTTATTGATCGCTTATTTATTGCCGTTAGTGCGGTAAGTGTAACAGGGCTGACACCTGTCTCTACTCCGGATACATTTAGTACGACGGGCTATTTTTTGCTCGCTTTTATTTTTCAAATCGGTGGTATTGGTGTAATGACACTCAGTACATTTATTTGGATGATTTTGGGTAAAAAAATCGGTTTAAAGGAACGTCAGCTCATTATGACAGACCATAACCAATCCCGCTTATCAGGATTAGTTGACTTGATGAGAAATATTTTATTTATTATTTTTGCCATTGAACTAGTTGGCGCCATTGTTTTAGGATTACATTTTCTCCGTTATTATTCGAGCTGGACAGATGCGTTTTTGCATGGTTTCTTTGCTTCTGTCAGCGCTACAACAAATGCTGGCTTCGATATTACAGGATCTTCATTTATTCCGTATGCCCATGATTATTTTGTCCAAGTGGTAACCGTTATTTTAATTACGCTTGGAGCGATTGGATTCCCTGTATTAATTGAAATTAAGCACTATTTTTTAACATTTAAAGATAAGCGTAAATTTCAATTTTCGCTATTTACGAAGCTAACGACCATTATGTTTTTTCTGCTGTTAGCAGGGGGAACAATCTTGATTCTTGTGCTAGAGCATTCAGGATTTCTAGCAGATAAGTCTTGGGATGAATCGTTTTTTTATGCGTTTTTCCAATCCGCTGCCACAAGGAGCGGAGGAGTGGCGACCATGAATATTAATGAGTTTTCACTTCCTACGTTAATTATGATGAGTGCGATGATGTTTATCGGTGCTTCACCGAGCTCAGTAGGGGGAGGAATTCGTACGACGACGTTTGCATTAAATATTCTTTTCCTGTTTTATTACGTCAGAGGAAATAAGACGATTAAAATCTTTCGCCGCGAAATTCATGAAGACGACATTATTAAATCAGTAGCTGTATCGATGTTAGCCGTAATCATTTGCTCGAGTTCTCTTCTTATTTTAAGTATTACAGAACATTTTTCTCTCATTGAGCTTATTTTTGAAGTGTGTTCAGCTTTCGGGACAACAGGTTTATCAATGGGAATTACAGGAGGGCTTTCTGATATCGGTAAATGCGTTATTATGATTTTAATGTTCATCGGCCGAATCGGCATGTTTTCATTTATTTTAATGCTTCGCCGTCCAACGTCTGGACCGGATTATCACTATCCGAAAGAACGTATTATTATTGGATAAAAGAGGCTGAGGTAAAAATATGTTAGTTGAAGAAGGATCCAAACGAGCTTAATTCTTAATCAAGCTCGTTCGGATTTTTTTATGATGGTAAACATAGGTCTCATATTTTTACCTGCTTCCAGCTGTTGATTGGAGGGCATGGCGAAGACTCCTGCGGGAAAAGCGGAACAGGTGAGACCCCGCAGGAGCATAAGCGACGAGGAGGCTCACCGACCGCCCGCGGAAAGCGAAGCCTTGCACGGAAATCAACAGTGGTGTCACAAGCGGTTCAGATGAACTCATTTATCCCATTTGTTTGTCTTTAGATTAAAGTAATTTCGTTATGTTTCAACCGCTTTTTTACAGCTTTTTCTGCTTATATTACGCATCAGAAAGTGCATTCTAAGAAAAGGAAGTTCAATGGACTTCCAAGCATAGGAGGGATAGATGATGGCAAAGCGTAAAGTAGGGTACAAATCAGCACTGACTAACAATAATACACCAAAAGAGAGCCTTTCAGATGCAGAATTTGCTGCTGAATATGCTGGCGGCGAGGAGCCGGCTAAAGGCGCGAATCGTAATTCCAAAAAAGGAAAGCAAGGTAAGTAACAATGAGCAAACATAAACAACAAAATAAGCATATCGCAAGCACTGAAGCGAAGCAAAAACAATTACTGCAAGAAGAGTTTGGAGCGGAAATGGGCGATCCCAACGCAGCTAAAATATATGAATCCCTAGGAAAGACAAAGTCTGATAAAGAGCATGAAAAGAAAAAAGAATGTTAAAGAAAAAAACCTCGGGTATCCGAGGTTTTAGCTTACAACTGGAAGGCCAAATGCCTCTACAGGTGCCGAATAAAGTTTTGTATCGTTTGCTTTTTGATCATAATAAGCAAGAAGAACAGATGGTTGTTCATTTATTTTTCCCGTTTGTTTATAATACATATAGTCAAATGGCAGAATCTCTAAAACAGTGTGCTTGTATAATTCTTTTTCAGCAAGCTGTTCAGCTTCAAAAGCCTGTCCCATAATAGAAGGATTAGCAAGCATTTGCTGATAGTAATGAGAGCGGACTTGTTTTTCTACTTTATCGTCCCACCAAGGTTTACGAGGCTTATGCTTTTGGTTTTGTAAATAATCAATTTTCATAAACCCTTCAATCATTTCTTCATTTGAAAAATTCTCTGTTTCAATGTACTGTCTAAGGCGTCTGAATAAATCTTCAAGCTGATGGCCGATTCGAACCCAGCCCATTTCATCCCAATACGTCCCGAAGTTTTGGAAGAAATCAAAAGGTGTATCATAGCAGTGCTCAACTAAAAACTCTATTGTCTCATCCATTCGATGGTCATTCCAAAACTTCTCTAAAATATCTTCTACATGTTTAATACGTACGACATCTGAAAATGGCAAGACGTTATTGCTTAAAATCTCATAAGGCGACTGATCCATGTATTGATAATTATAGCGAGGCGCACTTAAGCGTAAGCCAGTGCCGCGAAGCATTTTTAAAAAGCCTAGCTGAAGCTCTTCAGGGCGAAGTGCAAATACATCATTAAACGTATTCTTAAATGAGTTATAATCTTCGTCTGGCAGTCCCGCGATTAAATCTAAATGCTGATCGATCTTTCCGCCTTCTTTCACCATTGTTACGGTACGCGTTAACTTTTTAAAGTTTTGTTTGCGTTTGACTAGTTCATTAACAGCATCATTTGTAGATTGAACGCCAATTTCAAAGCGGAATAATCCTTTTGGCGCATGATCGTTTAAGAACTGAATAACTTCTGGGCGCATAATATCGGCAGTAATTTCAAATTGAAATACGGTGCCTTCACGATGTTCATCAATTAAAAATTGGAACATTTCCATGGCGTAGCTGCGGCTGATGTTGAACGTGCGGTCTACGAACTTAATCGTGCGCGCTCCGTTATCCATCAAATAGCGAATATCTTCTTTTACCTTTTCTCTATCGAAATAACGAACGCCTACTTCAATAGAAGAGAGACAGAACTGACAGCTAAACGGACAGCCGCGGCTTGTTTCAATATATACAACGCGTTTTGAAAGTTCTTGGCGGTCTTCTTCAAAACGGAAAGGAGAAGGCATTTCGCGCAGATCAATTTTATTGCGCTGCGGGTTTACAACTGGTTTTCCTTCTTTTCGGAAAGCCACGCCGCTTACGTTTTCAAACTGGCGCTCTCCATGAAGTTCGTCCAACAGCTGCTTGAATGTTTCTTCTCCTTCACCAATAGCGATAAAGTCAGCTTCAGGAATACGCTCTAGCCAGTGAGTTACATCATAGGTTACTTCTGGTCCACCGAATATAATGATGAGCTCGGGATTGATCTTTTTTAGCATTTGGGCGACTTTAATCGTTTCTTCAATATTCCAAATGTAACAGCTGAAACCAATAATATCTGGGTTGCGTTTATATAAATCCGTGACAATGTTCATAGCAGGATCTTTAATCGTATATTCGGCCATATCCACTTTATAGTCAGGCTCTGCATAGGCTTTTAAACATCGAAGGGCTAAAGAAGTATGGATATACTTCGCATTCAATGTACTGACAACAATGTTCATTCAAAAAGCTCCTTTTAACTCGTAATATGAAATCAATTTACTATTTTAGCACATTTGAGAAATAAAGTATAAATACCTTGCCACTTTTGTTGTGGAGGGGAAAGGATTTCGGTAAAATGTAACAGAAACGTAAAAGAAGAAAGAGTCTCGGTTAATGTAAACCTTGGTGAACGAAAAAAATGAGGTGGAAAACGTGGAATATAAGCGAATTAAGCCAAAAAAAATATATGAAGAAGTAGCCGAAACGCTTCTTGAGAATATAAAAGAAGGCAGCTTAAAGCCTGGTGACCGTTTGGATTCAGTGCAGCAGCTCGCAGAAAACTTTCAGGTAGGGCGCTCAGCTATTCGTGAAGCTCTTAGCGCTTTGCGGGCGATGGGGCTGCTGGAGATGAAGCAAGGAGAAGGCACATTTGTACGCGAATTTAACTCTGATATGCTGTCTTTGCCTGTAACTAGCGCTGTATTAATGAATAAAAATGATATTGAACATTTGCTTGAAGTGAGAAAAGTATTAGAAATTGGGGCTGTTCGAGCGGCAGCTCAAAAGCGAACGGATGCGGATCTTAACCAGCTGTCCGATAGCCTGGAACAAATGAAAGGAGCGTTTGGCAATGAAGAGCTGGGGGAGAAAGCAGATTTTGCTTTTCATTTAGCCATTGCCAAAGCATCGCAAAACCCTCTTTTAGTGAAGCTTATGAATAACGTATCAGAAATGATGATTGAAACGATGAAAGAGACAAGACGCATCTGGCTTTATGCAGAAGAAAAAACGGCTGAACGGATTTATAAAGAGCATCAGCAAATTTATGAAGCTATTCTTTCTCAGCATGCAGAAGATGCTCAGCATTTTATGATGAGTCATCTTGATAATGTTGAACACGTGTTAATGAAATACATACCAGAAGAAAAATAATGCCATTTCAGGTAGAAAAGTGTGCACCAAATAACAGAAAAACTAAAATTCAAGCACCTTCCGATAATTTATGCTTGCTCTATTGTGAAAAGATTTACATAATAGAAACTAGGATTGTCAAATGGAGGGTTACAAAGTATGAAAAAGCAATATAGAGATGATAGTTTAGCTTTGCATACAGATTTATATGAACTGAATATGGCACATACGTATTTTAAAGACCATATTCATAAACGCCGTTCTGTATTCGAAGCTTACTTTCGTCGGATGCCGTTTGAAAGCGGTTATGCTGTGTTTGCCGGGCTAGAAAGAGTAATTGATTTTATTGCTAATTTTAGGTTTAGCGAAACGGACTTAGATTATTTATATGAAGAATTGCATTATGAAGCGGAGTTTATCGACTATTTAAAGCAAGTTCGCTTTAGCGGTAATGTTCGTTCGGTTGTAGAAGGCGAAATGATTTTTGCTAACGAACCTATGCTGCAAATTGACGCTCCTTTAGCGGAAGCGCAGCTTATTGAAACGCCGCTTTTAAATATTTTAAATTTCCACCCGCTGATTGCGACAAAAGCATCGCGTATTCGCCTAGCCGCGGGAGAAGATAATTTATATGAGCATACGGGTACGAATCAGCTTATGGAATTTGGCTCAAGAAGAGCACACGAGATGGATGCTGCATTTTACGGAGCGAGAGCTGCTTATATTGGAGGCTTTGATGCAACCAGTAATGTCAGAGCGGGGAAAGTATTTGGAATTCCTGTGTCCGGTACTCACGCTCATGCGCTTGTTCAAGTCTATCGTGATGAGTACAGCGCGTTTAAAAAGTATGCGGAATCACACCGTAACTGTATCTTTTTAGTAGATACATATAATACGTTAAAATCAGGTATTCCCAATGCTATTAAAGTAGCAAAAGAAATGGGAGATCGCATTAATTTTATCGGTATTCGATTAGATAGCGGAAGACTTCCATATCTTTCTCAAGAAGCAAGAAAAATGCTTGATGAAGCTGGCTATCATGATGTGAAAATTTTTGCTTCGAATGATCTCGATGAGTACAGCATTCTAGATTTGAAAGCGCAAGGTGCCAAAATTGATGGATGGGGAGTTGGAACAAAACTCATGACATCTTTTGATCAGCCTGCGCTAGGAGCGGTGTACAAACTGGTTTCGATTGAAGATGATCATGGAAACATGGTGGATACGATTAAGCTGTCAGAAAATCCAGAGAAAATTTCCACTCCTGGTTTAAAAGAGGTATACCGAATTGTAAATCAAGTGAACCACAAATGGGAAGGTGATTATATTACGATGCAAGACGAAGTGCCGAATGAAGAGCAGCATTTAAAAATGTTTCATCCGATTCATACGCACGTCAGCAAGTTTGTCACGAACTTTAACGCACGTAAAATTCACCAGCCAATCTTTGCGCAGGGAAAGCTTGTGTACGAGCAGCCTACCATTGAAGAAATGAGAGCCTACTGCTTACAAAACTTAAAGCATCTATGGGATGACTACAAAGTCATTACAAAATCGAACGAAGATGTATTTCGTCCTACAGAGTATCCGGTAGACTTGAGTACAAACTGCTGGGATAACAAAATGCAAAATATTGAAGAGACTAGAAGCAAGTTACTATCTGATACCGTACTTGTGTAGATTCCGTCAGCTAGTAATGAGAGGAGAGTTTTTTTATGAAAGAGCTACAAAAGCAAATTATTGAAGAAATGCACGTCCAAAAAGAAATTAATCCCGTAGAAGAAATTCGCCGCAGCGTTGATTTTCTGAAATCCTACATGAACAAATATCCTTTTTTACGTTCGTTTGTACTAGGTATTTCCGGCGGCCAAGATTCTACGTTAACTGGAAAGCTGGCGCAGCTAGCAGTTAATGAGTTGAACGAAGAGGCCGGAGAAGAGCGCTATCAGTTTATTGCTGTTCGTCTTCCATACGGTGTGCAAGCAGATGAAGCAGACTGTCAAGATGCACTTGCTTTTATTCAACCAACAAAATCTATTTCTATTAACGTAAAACCAGCAGTAGATGCGATGCTTTCTGCTGTTGAAGAAGCGGCAGATGATAAAGTTTCCGACTTCAACAAAGGAAATGTAAAAGCACGTGAACGAATGATTGCGCAATATACGGTAGCGGGCATGTACAGCGGAGTCGTACTCGGAACGGATCACTCTGCTGAAGCTGTTACAGGGTTTTATACAAAATTCGGTGATGGAGGAGCTGACTTAGTACCTATCTTCCGTCTGAACAAGCGACAAGGAAAACAAATGCTAAAAGAATTAGGCTGTCCTGAGCATCTATATATGAAAAAACCAACGGCTGATTTGGAAGAAGATCGTCCACAGCTTCCGGATGAAGAAGCGCTCGGCGTAACGTATGAGCAAATCGACGATTATTTAGAAGGCAAAGATGTAGGTGAACATGCAAGTAACGTCATTGAAGGTCACTTCTTAAAGACGCAGCATAAACGCCAATTGCCAATCACAGTATTTGATGATTTTTGGAAATAAATAAGTAAGAAGCTAAGACAAAAGTAGTTTAGTTAAAGGAAGATCTGACCGGTGAAGATTCTTGATAGAGAATCTTCACCGGTCAGATTTTTTTAATGTTATGGCAAACGTAGGTTTCACGTATCTCAATTTCCTATTTTTTATGAAAAAAGATAGCAAACAAAGAAAGGTATTTTTGAAAAACTAGTGAAATTAGAAAAACATAGGAGTATAATAGCATTAAGTCATCTGATGACCTGTTAACTAAAAGAAGTAAAATGATCAGCTTGGAGGGAGCAAATGATGAAAGTATCTTTATTTGCGACATGTTTGATTGATATGTTTCAAACAAATGTAGGAAAAGCGACGGTAGAATTGTTAGAACGATTAGGATGCGAAGTGGATTTTCCAAAGAGCCAAGTTTGCTGCGGGCAGCCTGCGTATAACAGCGGTTACGTAAAAGAATCAAAAGAAGCGATGAAAAACATGATAAAAGCGTTTGAGCATGCAGAATACGTTGTATCTCCGTCTGGATCGTGCGTGACAATGTTCAAAGAGTATCCTCATCTTTTTGAAGGTGATGCTGCATGGCATGAACCTGCCGTGAAGCTTGCTGATAAAACGTATGAGCTAACGGATTTTATTGTAAACGTTTTAAAAGTTGAAGACGTGGGAGCCAGTTTAAATGGTAAAGCCACTTATCATTCTTCCTGTCATATGACGCGTTTGCTAAACGTAAAAAAAGAACCTTTTACACTATTAAACAATGTAAAGGGTCTTGAAATGGAAAACCTTGAAAACAGTCATAACTGCTGCGGATTCGGCGGGACGTTTTCGGTTAAAATGGGGCAAATCTCCGAACAAATGGTCGATGAAAAAGTGGGCTGTATAGCTAAGACAAACGCAGAGTACTTAATTGGAGCCGACTGCGGCTGTCTTATGAATATTGGAGGAAGAATTGAACGAAAAGGACAGCCCGTAAAAGTGATGCATATCGCTGAAGTGTTAAATAGCAGAATGTAAAGAAAGGAGAATACCAAATGTCTATGAAAATAGGAAACGATCAGTTTAAAAAACGTGTTGATGATGGAGTCAATAATGCGTTTATGCGCTTTGCGGTTTCAGGTGCTCAAGAGCGCTTAAGAAGCCGTAGATTAGATGCGGCAGAAGAGTTAGGAAACTGGGAAGAATGGCGAGCGCTTGGGGAAGAAATTCGTCAGCATACGCTTGAAAATTTAGATTACTATTTAGAACAGCTCACTGATAATGTAGCTAAACGCGGAGGCCACGTTTTTTTCGCTCAAACAGCTGAAGAAGCGAATGAGTACATAAAAAATGTAGCGAGGAAAAAACAGGCAAAGAAAGTGGTTAAATCCAAGTCAATGGTTACAGAAGAAATTCATATGAACGCTGCTTTAGAAGAACTAGGCTGTGAAGTTATTGAAACGGACTTAGGGGAATATATTCTGCAAGTAGATGATCACGATCCGCCTTCTCATATCGTAGCTCCTGCACTTCATAAAAATAAAGAACAAATTAGAGATGTATTTCAGGAAAAGCTTTCTTATAAAAAAACAGAAAAACCTGAAGAACTAGCCCTTCATGCCCGGGAAATGCTGAGAAAAGAATTTTTATCAGCGGATATTGGCATCACGGGATGTAATTTTGCGATTGCAGAATCTGGATCTATTTCACTTGTTACCAATGAAGGAAATGCAAGGCTAACGACCGCCCTCCCTAAAACGCAGATTACGGTGATGGGAATGGAACGAATTGTGCCAACATTTGAAGAATTTGAAGTGTTGGTAAGCCTTTTAACTAGAAGTGCAGTAGGTCAGCGGCTTACAAGTTACGTAACGGCACTTACGGGACCTAGACTTCCAGGGGAAGTAGACGGACCGGAAGAATTTCACCTAGTGATTGTAGATAACGGACGATCTGCGATTTTAGGAACTGAGTTTCAATCTGTTTTACAGTGTATTCGCTGTGCGGCATGTGTGAATGTATGTCCCGTGTATCGCCATATTGGAGGACATTCATATGGATCTATTTATTCAGGTCCGATTGGAGCTGTATTATCTCCTTTGCTTGGAGGCTATGAAGATTACAAAGAGCTTCCATATGCCTCAACGCTATGCGCAGCCTGTACAGATGCCTGTCCGGTCAAAATTCCGCTGCATGAGCTATTGCACAAGCACCGTCAGCGAATTGTCGAAAAAGAAGGAAAAGCACCTATTTCGGAAAAGCTGGCGATGAAAGCATTTGGCTTGGGAGCAGCTTCTTCTTCTCTATATAGAGTGGGCGCTAAAGTAGCACCGGCAGCTCTTACTCCTTTTATGTCAGGAAGCAGTATTTCCAAAGGGCCTGGTCCATTAAAAGCGTGGACGGAAAGCAGAGAGTTTCCAGCGCCTACAAAAGAGCGCTTACGAGATTGGTTTGATAAAAGGAGTGATAATGATGAACGGAAGCATTCAAAATAGAGACAGTTTTTTAGACAATATTGCTGCTAATCTTAAGAGAAGCAGGCGAACAAACGGCGTAGTAAGGCCACAATGGAAGCACGCTCCTCAGCATGAGGTTTACCGCAGCTATTCGCCGGATCAATTAAAGAAAGAGCTTGAAAACCATTGCGAACGTATTCATACTCGCTATGTAGAAACATCATCACAACACTTGCCAGCTGTCCTTGAGGAAGTCGTAGCGAACTATGGAAATGGTCTTGTGAGCACGTGGGATGATCCTAGGTTTTCCGAATATGGATTGAATCTGCTGATGGAGAAATGGGAAACAAGCACTAGCCTTCATGTATGGAATTCTGCAAAAGGCGATGAGAATATTAAACTAGCTGAACAAGCAAATGTTGGCATTACCTTCAGTGATTTGACGCTAGCGGAATCCGGCACAGTTGTTTTGTTCAGCAGCGCTGAAAAAGGACGATCGGTCAGTTTGCTGCCCGCCACTTATATTGCAATCATTCCTCAAAGCTCAATT
Source organism: Priestia sp. YIM B13490 (assembly GCF_042787735.1). NCBI lineage: Bacteria > Bacillati > Bacillota > Bacilli > Caryophanales > Bacillaceae > Priestia > Priestia sp. YIM B13490. The sequence continues at coordinate 295,212 of NZ_JBHZOT010000002.1, read as the reverse complement.
GTTCCTCGCATGACACAAGCCGCTGAAATGATTCATGAAAAAGTAGAGCGAGGAGAAACGATTGCTTCTTGCATTAACTTTATTACGGGACCGAGCAATTCAGCCGATATTGAAATGAATTTAGTCGTTGGCGTGCATGGACCTATTCAAGCCACTTATATTGTAGTGAATGATCGATGAGACTGGGACAAACGTATTTTAGCCGAAGTGAAAAACGAACCGTGAATCAACATGTTTGATTCACGGTTCGTTTTCTTTGTTATGTTGAGCATAGGTTTTAGCTGTTTCATTCCTTCTAGCAGTTGATTGGAGGGCAAGGCGAAGACTCCGGCGGGAAAAGCGGAACAGATGAGACCCCGCAGGAGCAGAAGCGACGAGGAGGCTCACCGTCCGCCCGCGGAAAGCGAAGTCTTGCACGGAAATCAACTGCGGTGTCACAAGCGGTTCAGCTAGCTCATGCATCTCATTTGTTCGTCTTTAGATTGGATTCATTTTGTTATGTCTCAGCCTCTTTTATTCATGCTCCATTTCTAAATAGCGGGATAATGTGAAGAAATGTCGCATTTTGAATAAACGTGGCTAATTTTAAAAAGGTAAAAAGCAAATCTTGTAGAATACTAAGTCTATAGATAAAAGGTGGGGAAATGGGAAGTGCAAAAGAAAGGAGCAATGAGCATGTCACCACACAGAGAATTAACATCTGAAGCTGAGCAAAAGCAGCAAGGTGAATTACAGCAGCTACGAGCTATTTTTAATGACGTATTAGATGCCATTGTCGTATTTGATGAGTATTTTCAAGTTATAAATGCAAATGAATCAGCCTGCGGGCTGTTTGAAAAAACAAAGGATGAGCTATTAACGTATCAAATGAAAGATTTTCTGATGTATTTTCCGTATGACATGATTGAAGCGTATTATCCAGCACTCTTAGAAGAAAGCTATTTCAAATATGAAGGCGCGATGACGCTTCGAAGCGGCATGATGAAACATGTTGAATTTACTTCACACAAACATAGTCACATGTCGGGCATTATTGTGTGTACATTTCGGGATATTACGCAGCACAAAATAATGGAAAATGAACGGTTTATTAGTCATCATATGTTTATGGATGTATTTAATGAAGCGGTAGACGGAATTGTCATTTTTGATCGAACGGGTCAGCTTATCGACGCGAACCCTTCATTTTGCGAACGATTAAATTATACAAGAGCACAGCTTCTAACCAAAACATTAGAAGAGCTTGTAGAACCTACTTATCATTATAAGGTGAAAAAATTATGGAGAACTCTGCATCAAGAAGGAAAGACAAGCGGTGAGCTACCGATCAGGCTCGAAAATGGAGACGTTACTTTTTTTGAATTTACCACAACGGCTAATATATACAGTCAATACTATATGTCCATTATGAGAGACGTGACGGAAAAACGGCTGATGGAGCAGCAACTGTTGAGAAGCGAAAAAAATTTCAGGGCTATTTTTGAAAATGCGATTGAAGCGATCTTGATTTGGAGAGATGATGGTGAAATCTTGAACGCTAATCTTGCTTCTTCGCGTACATTTGAGCTGCCGTTAAACAAATTAATTGGAAGCAATTTGTATACGTTTATCGATACAAAAAGCTTTAGTGCGTTAAAGGTGCTCCAAACGTTTCAAACAAAAGGAGAAATTCGTAATCAGCTTCCTTTTTACATGCCAAATGGAGAAATCAAACAGTTGGAATTCACAGGGAAAAAAGGCATTATAGAAGGAGACCATTTAACGATTTTTCGAAACATCAGTGAACGTACAAAAATCGAACAGGAGCTTCGGAATAACGAAGAGAAATTCAGACAGATTTTTAATGGTTCGATCGATGGGTTAGTTTTGTGGGACGGCAAGCGAAATATTATTGATGTAAATTCTTCTCTTTGTGATATTCTAGAACTCAGCAAAGAGGAGATTTGTGCGCACTCCATGGAGGATTTTATTTCTTCAGCGAATTTAGATGCGGTCATTGAGCATAAAGAAACGATTGAGCAAAAAGGGGAAGCAGAAGGAGAGATTACGTACGTTACGGGGAACGAAAAAGTTAAAAATATCGAATTTTCCACGAAAAAAGATATCTTGCCAGGTCTATATATGACGCTTTTAAGAGACGTAACGGAACGAAATCAAATGCAAGAGCAGATTCGAAAATCGGATACGCTTCAAGTAGTCGGCCAGTTAGCAGCTGGGATTGCGCATGAAATCCGCAACCCGATGACAGCTTTAAAAGGGTTTGTGCAGCTGTTAGAAAGCAGCATTCAAGAAGATCACTCTCTTTATTTTGATATTATTAAATCCGAATTAAAAAGAATTGAAACCATTATTACAGAGTTTCTCGTACTCGCTAAGCCACAGGCCGTAAAGTTTGAAAAGAAAAATCTAGCTGGGGTTGTTAAAGAAACGATTGATTTATTAAATGCTCAAGCGCTTTTAGAAAATATTCAGTTTGAACTAAGTGTGTCTCCTCAGCTGCCAATGGTATACTGCGAGCCGAACCAAATTAAGCAAGTACTAATAAATGTCATTAAAAATGCAATTGAAGTCACGTCAAACGGAGGAAGAATTATTGTTGAAGTTTACTCTACAGAGCCGCACTACGTGACGGTCTCCATTCGAGATCAAGGAGACGGAATGCCCGAAGAGCGCATCAAGCGCTTAGGAGAACCATTTTATACGACAAAAGAAAAAGGAACGGGACTCGGTTTGATGGTCTCATATAAAATTATCGAAGAACATAAAGGGCGAATTGAAGTGGAAAGCAAAATAGGAGAAGGCACAGCTTTTCATGTTATTCTTCCAGCTTAATTAGAAAGGATAAAAAATATGTACTACGGAGAAATGAATTTATTTTCTGATTTGAAAATTTATATTGTAGCCTCGGAAAAAGGGGTTCAACATATTTGGTTTGATAGCGATGATCATAACGAGCAGCTTAAAAAACTTGTCCATGACGAAAATTATCATCATGTGAAAGAAGCAAAGCGACAGCTGCAGGATTATGCTGAAGGGCGCACGTTAACATTTGATTTGCCTTTGGATATAAAAGGAACAGACTTCCAAAAAGAAGTATGGTTAACGCTTAAAGGTATACCTTATGGACAAACGTGGTCTTATAGTGATGTAGCGGAGTCTGTTAATCGCTCTAAAGCCGTAAGGGCTGTGGGACAAGCGAATCGTCGAAATCCACTGCCTATTATTTTACCTTGTCACCGTGTGATTGGAAAAAATGGAGCTTTAACAGGTTATGCAGGTTCCCAAACTCATATAAAAGAGAAACTATTAATGCTTGAAAGAAATGTAGCAAAAGGCGCTCTGGAGTTAAAATAACTATTCCCCGTCCAATTTCCAGCCTTCTCCCTGCACAAAAACACCGTCAATTTGCTGAGGAGAAGGAAGGGAATTTAGTTCTTCATCTTTGGATAAATCGAATAGCTGATAGTGCTGCTTACGATTCAGCGCTTTGTTTTTATCCGTTTTTTGCTCTGAACTCATATTTACTCCCCCTTATTCAAAAAGAATCCCCTATAATATATGTAGAAAAAGAAGAGAGTACTGTTACAATTGTGTTACAAATGCAGGTGAAAACCAGTGCTCAACAAAAAAAAGCCGCATAGCAGCGGCTTTTTTTATTGAGCAGATTGCAGTAAAACTTTTTGAATGGATTCCAAAGACGGGGAATGGATAATTCCATGCTCTGTAATAATGGCCGTAATCAGTTCGCTTGGCGTCACATCAAAAGCTGGATTGTACACAGAGATTCCGTCTGGAGCAATTTGTGTATCTCCAATGTGCGTTACTTCTTTAGGTGAACGTTCTTCAATAGGGATGCTGCTGCCGTCTTGAATAGATAAATCAAATGTGGACTGCGGCGCTGCTACGTAAAATGGAATACCGAATGCTTTCGCTAAAAGAGCAAGTCCATATGTTCCAATTTTGTTAGCCGTATCGCCATTTGCTGCAATGCGGTCAGCACCTACAATAATCCCATTAATTCCTTTTGTTTTAATGGTATGAGCGGCCATATTATCCGTAATCAGCGTCACGTCCACTCCCGACTGCTGAAGTTCCCAGGCTGTTAAGCGAGAACCTTGAAGAACGGGTCTTGTTTCACAGGCAAATACTTCAAGCGGAATATCGCGCTGCTTAGACAAGTGAAAAGGTGCTAAGGCTGTTCCGTAATAAGCTGTAGCAATTGAACCAGCATTACATATTGTCATGATTTTATCTTTCTTTTTAAATAAAGAAAGAGCATGATCTCCAATTCGGTAGCACGTTTCTTCATCTTCTACTTGAATTTGAATAGCTTCATGAACAACTTTTGTTTTAGCTTCATTAACGGACGAAGCGGATTCAGCGCTTTTCGCTACGCGCTCCAATGCCCAAAATAAATTGACGGCAGTAGGGCGTGAACTAGCTAAATACTGTTGATCAAGAGCTAGTTTTTTGTTAAATTCCTTGACTGAATCTGTGTCATAGCTAAGCGCAGAAAGAGCAAGACCAAAAGCCGCCGTAATGCCAATTGCAGGAGCTCCGCGTACTTTCAAGGTAGTGATAGCATCCCATACGTCTTTAATGGTTTGCAGCTTAATATATTCAACTTTGCCAGGAAGCTGCTGCTGATCTAATAAAGTAATATATGATTCATTCCATTCCACTGAGCGCGGAAGTGATAGTGTATTTGTCATGCTGATACCGATCCTTTCATTGTGTACATTATTCGTTATCGAAGTAAATGTTCAAATTCATTTGGTGAAACATCTTGTTGGTGCAGAAGCAAATAGCGTCCAATTTTTAACGCAGTACGTTTAGCGTTAATTTTTCTTTCCTCTGAAGAAATTTCGTCTAAGTCCGCCACGTGAGCTAAGCCAATCGTACGTCGAATGATTTCACATCCTGCATATCCAACAGCATCTTGCCACGTTTGCGTTAAAATTTCATGTAATAAGCGCTCATCTTTAGCGAAAGGTTCAGTGTTTTCAGAATGCCAAAGCGCAGTAAAGGTATCTTTGAATACGTTCCATGTGTTCGTAATGTGTGCAAATAACGGTTCGCGATTTGTTTCTCGAGAAAGAGCATTTAAAAATAAATTCGCAACAAATTGCCCTAAATCGAATCCAAACGGACCGTAAAAAGCAAACTCTGGATCAATCACTTTCGTTTCTTGACTGCTAGCAAAGATGCTGCCTGTATGTAAATCACCGTGGATTAGCGTTTGCGCATTTGTTAAAAATTTATATTTTAATTTTGCTGCTTGTAGCTTTACATCACCATCATTCCACAATTCTTCTACATCAGGACGCAGCGCTTTTTCAAATTCATTTGTATCAATATCAAAAAAAGGATCTGTAAAAACTAAATCTTCCGTAATATTGCATAAGTCGGGGTTGCTGTACTTAACAACTTCTTCTTTTTTATCCTGAGGTTTTAAGGCGAAATCAGACGTTTTGAACGCAATATGTCCTAAAAAAGAACCGATATGCTGTGAGAGCAGAGGATAACTTTCACCTTGAATAAGTCCGGCTCGAGAAATCGTTAAATGAGACAGGTCTTCCATGACCGTAACAGCAAGCGTTTCATCGTGGTAATAAACAGCGGGCACAAGTTCTGGCGTAAATGCACCGAATTGCTTGAGCGCATTGCTTTCAATTGTGGCACGGTTCAAGGATAGAGGCCAGCTTTCGCCTACAACTTTTGCATAGGGAAGCGCTTGTTTGACGATAATGGATTTATTTGTTTGATCATTTATGATGTGAAAGACGAGATTTAAGTTGCCGTCACCAATTTCACGGGCAGTCAGTGCTTCTGTGGCATCAAAAAGACCTAGCTTTTTCACAAGTTTGATTGCTGAAATTTCTGTTAAAGGGTGATATTTCTCTGTTTTTGTTGTTGACATCGGAATCCCTCCATAGTTTATTAAACTGATTTGTTTACTAAGTTAATAGGTTTAAGAATATATGGAGGCTTTTATAATTTTAGAAAATATAAAAGCCTCTTTCGTTGGAAAGAGGCTTGATTGTAGTGTTCAAACCTCTTATCTGCCAGAAAAAATTACTTTCTGTTGGAATTAGCACCGTGCCTTTGTAAAACATGTTTTACGGGTGTGATCCATCTTAGGATGGAATGACGGTCGGTTGCTGGGCTTCACAGGGCCAAATCCCTCAGCCAACTCTTGATAAGAGTACGATTACTTATTCAATTTTGATTTGTTTGAATATTTTATGATATCTGGTGAAAATCGTATCATGCAAAAAAACGGCTGTCAATACATAATTAATAAAATTCTGTACGGCGATCTGTAAAGACGGGAATTTGTTTACGAATTTCTTTTACAAGTTCCAGGTTAACCTCAGCACTCAAAAGTTCTTCGCTATCGCCAGCTTCAGCGATTATTTCTCCCCACGGATCGATGACTAAGGAATGTCCGGCAAATGTGTTATTAGGATCTTGGCCTACACGATTACATGCGATTACATAGCATTGATTTTCGATTGCACGGCTAATGAGCAGGGCTTTCCAGTGGGCAAGTCTTGGAGCCGGCCACTGAGCGACAACAAACAAGACTTCTGCTCCGCTGCTAGTGTGAACCCGAATCCATTCTGGAAAACGAATATCGTAACAAATAACTCCTGCGCACAGTGACTGTTCAAGTGTAAAAAGATTTTTTGCTGTTCCTGCTTCTAAATACAGGTGTTCATCCATTAATTTAAATAAGTGCAGTTTACTGTATTGTGATACTTCACGACCTTTTCGGTCAAAAATATACATCGTATTCGTGACGCCTTGCTCTGTTTTTTTCGCGATCGAACCTGCCACAATATTTACTTCGTTCGTTTTAGCAAACTGAGAGATTAATTGCTTGGCTTGCTGTCCTTCATCATCTGCAATTTCGTCTAGCCGCGTCAAATCATAAGCTGTATCCCATAGCTCAGGAAGCACAAGGATATCAGGGTTTTCTTTCAGGGCTTCCGTCATTTTTTGTTCGATATATTTTCGGTTTTTAGTTGGGTTTCCAAACGCAATATCAAGCTGCAAACACGTAATTTTTACACTCACTTTATCATCCGTCCTTTTTTTAGTAGTTGAAAAAAATGACTTTACAAGTTGAGTATTACAATATATTATTTGTGACTAGAATTTCAAGAATTTTTTGAGAAGGTGTGCGATGATGAAACAATTTGAGCAATCGGAACTATTAAAAAGTTTACCAAAACAATTTTTTGCATCACTTGTGGGCAAGGTAGGAAAAGTAATGGCCCAAGGGCACGACGTTATTAACTTAGGACAGGGAAATCCTGATCAGCCTACTCCTTCACATATTGTAGGAACACTGCAAAAAGCAAGTGCTAATCCTATGCATCATAAGTATTCTCCATTTCGGGGGCACCAGTTTTTAAAAGAGGCCGTTGCGACTTTTTATAAACGAGAATATGGCGTTGATGTAGATCCTGAAAAAGAAGTAGCTATTTTATTTGGCGGAAAGGGTGGACTTGTTGAAATCCCGCAGTGCTTGTTAAATCCTGGAGATACGGTGCTGGTTCCGGATCCTGGGTATCCTGATTACTGGTCTGGAGTAGAGCTTGCAAAAGCCAAGATGGAAGTGATGCCTCTCACGGCTGAAAATCATTTTCTACCCGTATACGAAGAGATAAGTGAACGTGCTAAAGAACAGGCAAAGCTCATGTTTTTAAACTATCCGAATAATCCTACTGGTGCAGTGGCAACGGCAGAATTTTTTGAAGACACCGTGGCGTTTGCTGCCAAGCACGATATTTGTGTGGTACACGACTTTGCTTACGGAGCAATTGGGTTTGATGGTAAAAAGCCAATCAGTTTTTTACAGACTCCTGGTGCAAAAGAGACGGGAATTGAAATTTATACTCTTTCTAAAACGTATAACATGGCGGGATGGCGAGTTGGATTTGCTGTAGGAAATGAAAGTGTAGTAGAAGCTATTAATCTTCTTCAAGATCATATGTATGTCAGTCTCTTTGGGGCGGTTCAAGAGGCAGCAGCCGCAGCTCTGTTGGAATCTCAACAATGTGTGAATGATTTAGTTAAGCGCTATGAATCTAGACGCAATACCTTTATTCAAGGGCTTCGAGAAATTGGTTGGGATGTTACATCTCCAGCAGGCTCCTTTTTTGCATGGCTAAAAGTTCCTCAAGGATATACTTCCGAACAGTTTTCAGATTTACTCCTTGAAAAAGCCCACGTTGTAGTTGCTCCTGGTGTAGGCTTTGGAACATATGGTGAAGGCTATGTGCGCGTAGGACTGCTGACGGATGAAGAACGAATGAGAGAAGCTGTATCTCGAATAAAAAAATTAAATTTATTTTAAAAACGCATTGACAATCCTTTTTGAGTTGGCTTAATATGTAAGAAGTTAACGAGATTAATAACCGATAAATCCTAGCGGTATTTTTTATTTAGTATATAATCTACGAATTCAATTTAAATAAATAGCAACTTTCTTATTAAGAGTAGGTGGAGGGACTAGCCCGATGAAGCCCGGCAACCGACTTAACGCATGTTAAGCACGGTGCTAATTCTTGCAGCAGCAGCTGAGAGATAAGAAGAGCAACGAAAGCCTCTTCTTAATCACAGAAGAGGCTTTTTTTATTAACGATATTAAACAGCAAGGGAGTTTTTAGCATAATGAGCGAAATCGTTGCAAGCTACTTACTACATGATAATAAAGGGAATTTTCATAAAAAAGCGGAAGGAATTGCTTTAGGACTAACCGTCGGCTCATGGACAGATCTGCCGCTTTTAGATCAGCAACAGCTTCAAAAGCATAAAGGGCGCGTCGTGTCCGTAACTGAGCTTCAAGATTGCGAACGTGTAAACGGATATTTAGGCGGAGAAATTAAGCAGGCTATTGTCAAAATTGCTTATCCAACTGCCAACTTTTCAAGAGATTTACCGGCTATTTTAGTTACGGTTTTCGGAAAACTATCACTTGATGGAAAAGTGAAATTATTAGACTTGGATTTTCCTGATGAATTATTAGCTGAATTCCCAGGACCGCGCTTTGGAATAGAAGGTATCCGAGAGAAACTAGGCGTTTATGACCGTCCGCTTGTGATGAGTATTTTTAAAGGCGTGATTGGAAGAGATATGACGTACTTAACAACTCAGCTTCGTGAGCAAGCGCTTGGCGGAGTGGATTTGGTTAAAGACGACGAGATTTTGTTTGATAGTGAACGAACACCTTTTGAAGCTCGCGTTACAGAAGGGAAAAAAGTACTGAATGAAGTATACGAAAAAACGGGACACCGCACGCTGTATGCTGTTAATTTAACGGGACGAACGTTTGAGTTAAAAGAAAAAGCGAGAAAAGCAGCTGAGCTAGGAGCCGATGCTCTTTTATTCAACGTATTTGCTTACGGGTTAGACGTACTGCAGGCACTTCGAGAAGACGATGAAATTAACTTGCCGATTATGGCACACCCAGCTGTTAGCGGAGCGCTTACGCCATCAGAGTTTTACGGTTTTTCAAATTCATTGCTGCTTGGAAAGCTATTGCGTTTAGCCGGAGCAGATTTCTCACTGTTTCCATCACCATACGGAAGCGTAGCGCTTTCTCTTGAAGATACGACAGGCATTGCCTACGAATTAACGCGTCCTGTATACAAATATAAGCAGTCTTTCCCTGTTCCTTCAGCAGGAATTCATCCTGGAATGGTACCGCAGCTTGTGAAGGACTTTGGAATCGACAGCATTATTAATGCAGGAGGCGGAGTTCACGGTCATCCAGACGGAGCTATCGGAGGAGGAAAAGCCTTCCGTGCGGCGATAGATGCAGTACTCTCTCATCAAACACTAGCCGAAAAAGCTGAAGAATCAAAAGAGTTGCAAAAAGCTTTGCAACTATGGGGAACAGTAGAGGTGAAAGCATGACATCGTTAAAAATCTTTTGTGACTTTGATGGAACAATTACAAATAGCGATAACATTATTGCTATTATGAAACAATTTGCTCCTCCGGAGTGGGAAAGTATTAAAGACGACGTGTTGGCACAGCGCGTCTCCATTCAAGAAGGAGTTGGGCAAATGTTTGCCTTGCTCCCCGTGGAATTAAAAGAAGATATTATTTCTTATATTTTAGAGACGTCTGCTATTCGAGATGGATTTGATGATTTTATTGCCTATACAAAAGAGCACCATATTCCGCTTTATATTGTAAGCGGAGGAATTGACTTTTTTGTAAAACCACTTTTGGGAAATCGAGTTGCAGAGGAAATGCTCTACTGCAACGGATCTGATTTTTCCGGTGAGCATATTTCCATTACGTGGCCTCATACATGTGATAAACAGTGTACAAATGACTGCGGCTGCTGTAAGCCAACGATTATTCGCCATCTTGCAGATGAAAGAGATCATACGGTTGTTATTGGCGATTCCATTACGGATTTGCAGGCTGCCAAATTAGCTGATACGGTCATTGCACGTGACTTTTTAATTGAAAAATGTGAAGAGCTATCTCTACCGTATCGTCCTTTTTCTACTTTTTATGATGTCATTCATCATTTACAAGAATTAACAGAAGAGGTGAAAGCATGAGTATCATGGCTCAGCAGCGATTACACGAGCTTGCGGATATAAAAGATGAGCTGGCAGAGCGTGATTGGTTCTTTGGTACAAGCGGAAACTTAGCAATTAAAGTGGACCAAAACCCGACAACTTTCTTTGTATCAGCAAGTGGAAAAGATAAACGAAAACGTACAAATGAAGATTTTTTATTAGTTGATCAATACGGAAAGCCTGCAGAAGACACGCATTTAAAGCCTTCTGCTGAAACGCTTCTGCACGTTAAGATTTACAATTTAACGAATGCTGGGTGCAGCCTTCATGTACATACAATCGACAACAACGTGATCTCTGAACTGTACGGAGATGAAGGCGTTATTTCATTCAAAGGTCAAGAAATTATTAAGGCGCTAGGTATTTGGGAAGAAGATGCGGAAATTACTGTTCCGATTATTCCGAATTACGCAGATATTCCGACACTAGCAGAAGAGTTTTCTCATCATATAAAAGGCGATCAAGGCGCGATTTTGATTCGTAACCACGGGATTACGGTATGGGGGAAAAATGCATTTGAAACAAAAAAAGCGCTAGAAGCCTATGAATTTCTATTTAGCTACCACGTCAAATTACTGTCACTTAAAGGCATTAAGCCAAAGGTGCATTTATAAAAGGAGGAAACAACAATGGCGCACATTCGCTTACATGTAAACAATAAAAGAATTGAAACTCAAGAGGAAGTATCAGCTTTTCTAGCAAACAATGAAGTTATTTATGAAAACTGGGACATTACAAAACTTCCAGAAAATCTTCGTGAAAAATATGATTTAACTGATGAAGAAAAAACAGAAATTCTAAACGCTTTTGGTGAGGATATTAAAGATATTTCTGAACGCCGCGGCTATAAAGCTCAAGATGTTATCTCGTTATCGGAATCTACACCAAATATTGATGAATTGTTAAAAAACTTTCAGCGCAAGCATATTCACACAGATGACGAAGTTCGCTTTATTGTAAGCGGTCATGGAATCTTTGTTATCCAAGGAAAAGACGGCGAATTTTTTGATGTTGAATTAGAGCCGGGCGATTTAATTTCAGTACCAGAAAATATTCTTCATTACTTTACACTAATGGAAGATCGTAAAGTAGTCGCTGTCCGAATTTTCGTGACAACTGAAGGATGGGTACCTATTTACGCATAACAATTACTTGTAAAGCATAGGTCATCATCACCCCGCTTTTACATCTAAAAGCGGGGTATTCTTTGGATTATTATAAAACTAACTATTTTTATATGAATAATAAGTTTAATGGGAGGAACACCATGAAAAAGAGTAAAAAAATGCTGTGGCCACTTACTTTGCTCGTGCTTCTAGTCTTTGCACTGGCTGCCTGCACGAAAGAACAGCCAAGTCTAAACGAGAAAGCACAGGCAGCTCCAGCGCAGCAAGCGGCTTCTGCTAAGCCTGTACAGCAAGAAGGAAAAAAGGTTACGAAAGATACAAAAATTGCGCTTATTTCTGAATTTACGTCAGGCACTCACGCTGCTCAGTACATAACAGGTGTGACAAAAGCGGCTAAAAAAGCAGGGGTACAGCTATCCGTTTCTGATTCAAACAATGATCAATCCAAAATGGCTGCTTATTTAGACACGGCTATTAACCAAAATGTTGACGGTATTATGATTGACCACGGCCGGGCTGAAACCCTTGAACCTGGCGTGAAGCGCGCGATTGCAAAAGGAATTCCCGTTATTGCAACAGACGTAGAATTAAAAGTAGAAGGCGTTACAACAATTGACCAAGACGATTATATGCTTGCGCTGCAGGGTCTGAAACAAATGATGCAGGACATTAATGGAAAAGGAAACATTGTATATGCATTTGTTGGAGGGTTTGCGCCGATGGAAAAGCGCGACAGCATTTATAAAATTATGATGAATCGCTATCCAGATGTAAAACAAATTGCTACGTTTGGAAGCGCAACGGACAACACCTCATTAGACACACAAAATAAAATGGCAGCTGTGTTGAAGCAGTATCCAAATAAAGGAGACATCGCGGCCGTTTGGGCACCTTGGGACGAATTTGCAAAAGGAGTAACAAGAGCGATTAAAGAAGCAGGACGAGACGAGATTAAAGTGTACGGAGTAGACTTATCTGATGAAGATCTACAAATGATGCAGGCAAAAAACAGTCCGTGGAAAGCGTCAGCTGCCGTAAATCCAGCTTCAGTAGGAGAAAAGCAAGTTGATCTGCTTCTTAAAAAGATTTCCGGTCAAGAGATCCCTCGTTATTATTCCTTTGATCCGGTTTTAGTCAAACAAACAGACTTGCCTAATCAAACGATTAATATGGATCAGCTTAGTCAGTATGTAGAAGAATGGGGTAAAAAAGAATAGAAGTGGAGGGACAGATATGACGAACGAGCTTTCAATGAAGAACATAACAAAAAACTTTGGTTCTTTTCAAGCGCTGAACAAAGTTGATTTTACTGTTCGAAAAGGGGAAATCCATGCTTTATTGGGAGCCAATGGTGCCGGTAAAAGTACGCTGATGAAAATATTGTGCGGAGCTTACGACGAGTACGAAGGGAAAATCTGCAAAGACGGAGAAGAAATCTCCATTTCTTCTCCTAAAGAAGCTAAGCGCCAGGGCATCGGCATTGTGCATCAAGAAGTAGATGTAGCGCTGATTCCTTCGCTGTCAGTGGCTGAAAACATTGTGTTAGACGTGCAGACTTCTAATAAAAGTAAGACATTTGTAAACTGGAAATCTATTTATAAGAAAGCGGAAGAAGCTCTTTCTTTACTTGGCTCTTCTCTATCCGTTAAAAAAAATGTCGTTGACCTAACTCTATCAGAAAAACAGCAGGTGCTTATTGCACGTGCAATTGTACAGAATGTTGATTATTTAATTTTGGATGAACCAACCGCACCTCTTAGTGTGGAAGAGACGAAACAATTGTTTTCTGTAATGAGAGAGTTAAAGAAAAGCGGAGTAGGCATTATTTACATTTCACATCGCCTTCAAGAAGTGGTTGATATTTGCGACCGCTTAACGGTTTTAAAGGACGGACGCTATGTAGCTACAAAAGAAACTGCACATACATCAATTGAAGACGTGATTACGCTCATGTTAGGAACGTCTTCTGTAAAGCAGTGGATCAAAAAATCAGTAGAATTTGGAAACGAACTTTTACATGTAGAAGCATTATCTCTTCCAGGGCGCCTTTCTAATATCTCTTTTCATGTGAAAGAAGGAGAAGTAGTCGGTATTGCAGGGCTTGTCGGAGCGGGAAAAACGGAGCTTTGCCGAAGTCTATTTGGTTTAGAGCAATATGTGAGCGGCAGAGTGCGGTTAAAAGACAAGAAACTAAAGTTGAATAAACAGCCTTATTATTATATTGCACAAGGTCTTTCTCTTGTTCCTGAAGAACGAAGAAAAGAAGGGATTTTTGTTCATGAATCGATTGCCGATAACTTAGTTTTGCCAAGTCTGTCCCGCTTTACAAAGTATTCGTTTTTAAAGCGAGGAAAGATCAAAGAAAAAGCGCAGAAAACGACTGGGCAAGTTGGCGTAAAGTCTCATTCTATCGAGCAGTCAGTTGGAACGTTAAGCGGTGGAAATCAGCAGAAAGTAGCAATCGGAAAATGGCTTGTTACGGACTCTGACGTGCTGTTGTTTGATGAACCAACTAAAGGGGTCGATGTGGGCTCCAAACGAGAAATATTCGACTTAATTACAAATCTTGTGTCACAGCAAAAAGGCGTTGTTTATGCAACCTGTGAATTCGAGGAACTGCTAGGGGTAGCGGATCGAATTTATGTTATGTACAACGGGAAAATCGTGAAAGAATTATCCAAAGAAGAAGCAACTAGTGAAAAATTATTTTATTATACAGCAGGAGGAGTAAAAGGATGAGTGCGGAGTATGTAACAGAACCTGTAGCGAAACCAAAGAGAAAAATAAGCGTTTTCGACTTTTTTTATAAATATGGGACAGTCTTAATGATTTTTGTTATCATGATTATCTTCTCCATTGCCACACCTAACTTTTTAACAGGAGAAAACATTAGTGATATCCTGCGCTCTATTTCCATTGTTACCTTAATAGCGCTTGGTGTAACGATATCGTTAACCGTCAACGGACTCGATTTATCTGTAGGGTCTACGGCTGGGTTAGCCACTATTTTATCAGCCTCTATGCTTGTTTTACACAGACAAGAAATTGCAGTTGCTATCATTGTTCCGATTATTGCATCGCTTCTTATCGGGTTAATAAATGCTTTTTTAGTAGTGAAAGTAAAGATTCCTGATATTTTAGCCACTCTTTCCATGATGTTCATCGTACAGGGGATTTTATTAACGTATACAAAAGGCTCAGCTATTTATACCAATATGCCTTTGCCAAGCGGAGACAGAGCTCCGGGAATTTTTATTCCATCTTTCCTTGCGCTGGGGCAAGGTCACTTACTAGGTATTCCTGTTCCTGTTATCATTATGCTGCTGACTGTGCTGCTTGTTCATATCGTTTTTTCCTATACGAAGTTTGGGCGTTTTTTCTACGTAACAGGAGGGAACATAGAAGCAGCAAGACTTTCGGGCGTACCGGTTAATCGTTACCGTATGTATGCCTATATGTTTTCAGGTTTGCTTGCTGGAATTGGAGGAGTCGTTTTAGCTGCCCGTATTGGAGTAGGAGAAGTAAACGCGGGTTCACCATTTTTAATGGATGCCGTAGCTGCTACATACATTGGCTTTTCCGTATTTGGAGCAGGGAAACCGAATGTATTCGGGACACTGATTGGCTCTATTTTAATTGGTGTGCTGTTAAATGGGTTAACGATGCTAAATGTTCCGTATTATATGCAAGACATTATTAAAGGAGCTGTATTAGCAGGAGCCTTGGCTTTAACATATTACCGCTCGAAACAAACATCTACGGCTGTGTAAACAGCCGTTTTTTTTCGTTTGAAATCGGGAAGAATAAGGAAAAACAATAGTATAGCTTATTATTTATGTAGAAAGAGGGAGTATAGATGAAACGTGTCGTCATTATAGGAGGAGTAGCCGCCGGAATGAGCGCAGCTTCACAGCTTCGCCGGATGAAAGAAAAAGAAGAAGTGGAAATCCTTGTGTTTGAAAAAGGTGGAGATATCTCTTACAGCGCATGTGGCATGCCTTACTATCTGTCAGGAGTTGTAAAAGAAAAAGACGATTTGATTGCTCGGACGAAACAAGAATTTGAAGAGCGAAACATCTCCGTCCATCTTTTCCACGAAGTTAAAGAAGTAAATCATACAAAAAAATACATAGTAGTGCAAAATGTAAAGACGTCAACGGAAAAAGAGATAACATATGATGAACTCATCATTGCAACTGGAACAAGGGCTGTTAAACCCAATTTTATGAGTGATCACATGCCGAATGTATGCACATTAAAGTCATTAGAAGACAGCGAAAGAATCTATACATATCTACAGGCTCACTCCGTAGAGAAAGTCACCATTATCGGCGGAGGATATGTCGGAATGGAAGTAGCTGAAGCAATGAAGGCTTTGGGAAAAGAAGTACGGGTTATTGAACAGGGAAAGCAGATTCTATCTATTTTAGATCAAGAAATGGCAGAGCATTTACAAAAGCAGCTAGATGACGATATTTTATTTCATTTCGAAGAAGAAGTGGAAGCATTGCTGCATTCAGATGGTTCCGTCACTCACGTTCAAACAAACCGTCAAACGTATCAAACAGATTTAGTGATTGTAAATGTAGGAGTTCGTCCGAATACGCAATTCTTAGAAAGAAACGGACTAAGGATGCTTGAAAATGGAGCTATTTTAGTAAACGAGAAGTTGGAAACCAACGTGCCACATATCTACGCAGCAGGAGATTGTGCAACGAGCTATCACCGCGTATTAAAAAAAGATGTTCATATTGCTCTTGGAACCATTGCCAATAAGCAGGGAAGGGTTCTTGGTTACCGATTAGGGGGAGAAAGTCGAGAATTTCCGGGTGTTATAGGTACAAGTATTGTCAAAGTGATGGACTATGAAATCGGAAAAACCGGCATTTCAGAAAGAGAAGCAAGGGAAAATTCTCTTTTATACAAAGCCGTCACAGCCGAAGCTCCGAGTCATGCTTCTTACTATCCAGGAGCTGAAAAGATTGTGATAAAACTTGTTTATCATCCTGAAACAAAAGAGATTTTGGGGGTTCAAATGATTGGGAAAGAAGGAGTAGCAAAACGAATCGATGTATTTGCGACAGCTATTACTTGCCGCCTCACAACAGATGAAATAACCATGCTAGATCTTTCGTATGCTCCTCCTTTTGCTACGGTATGGGATGCTGTACAAATTGCTGCTCAGAAAGCTGAATAGAAAAAGATACGGTGACAAAAGTATGAAGATCCGAACGAAGTAATTCTTGATTAAGAATCAACTTCATTCGGATTTTTTTATGCTGATGGTGAACGCAGGTTTTATATATTTAGCTGCTTCTAGCTGTTGACTAGAGGGCAAGGCGAAAATTCCTGCGGGACAAGCGGTTCGGCTCATGTATCCTATTTGTTTGTTTTTAGATTGTATTGATTTCGTTATGTTTCAATCTTTTTTCGATTCGACAAGCAGCATCTTTTGTCGAAAAACAAGTTGTAAAAAAAAGATAAATGGTATTCCTATAGTAATGTAAGCGTTTGTAAATTCCGACAAAATAATTTTTTTGCAAAAAAAATGTCTATTATTGCGACTCTATTTACATATTTAGTAGAATTTGTAATAATGCGTTATAAGCTAATTTCTTTGTCATAGGAGAGGATTTTGTGTTTGGAGTGAGAAATAGAACGAAATCAGAGAGATTATTAGTAGAAATCGTCCAAAAAAGACAAAAGATGGTGCAGCTCGGAGAAGAAAAAGGTTTGACTAATGAAGAAACCGTTACCTGTAGTCAAGAGCTTGATCAGCTCTTACTCGTTTATCAAAAGAAGCGTTTAAAAGAAGAGGAAGAAAAGACATCGTTTGCCACACTGATTAGCCGCTTTTTATCTTTTTCAAAGCTGTAATACAGGACAAGCATTCGGGATCGGGCAGTAAAACAATCATGCTGCCCGTGGCCTCTCTTCACCTTTAAAAAATGTTAATTAAAAAGATCATAAACAAAATACCAAAAATAAACGAATAAGTAGCAAATCTTTCGTTTCCATCGCCGTGGCTTTCTGGAATCAACTCTTTATAAATAATAAAAAGCATGGCTCCAGCAGCAAAAGCTAATCCATATGAAACGAGAGAATCAACAAAATTAGTTAAATAAAACCCGAGTAAAGACGTTACAATCTCAACGGAGCCTGTAAGGGTAGCAATTAAAAATGCTTTTATTTTACTGATATTTTGCTGAGCTAAAAATAGCGCGACCAACAGTCCTTCAGGTGCATTTTGAAGACCGATTGCAAGGGCGATTAAGTTCCCTGTATTTTCAACATTTGAAGCGTAGCTAACACCAACAGACAGTCCTTCAGGAAGGTTATGCAAAGTAATAGCGGAAACAATTAAAAGTGCTTTTTCATCAAACTGAATGCCGGTTTTAGAATGCTCAAGATCAATGTGAGGAATATTCTGCTCCAAGAGTGTTAATGTTACAACTCCAAGTAGTAAGCCAATGGCTAAGGAAAAAAAACCGCCGCTTTGAAGAGATTCTGGAATCAAGCTCATAGTAGAAGCTGCTGTCATAATACCTGCAGTGAGCGCAAGAAGTATATCTTTCCAGCGATGAGTGAGTTCTTGATTCAAAAACAGAATAGGCAAAGCGCCTACTCCAGTCGATAGCGCAGAAAGAATGCTTCCAATTAGTACCTCAGTCATAAACCGTCTCCTTTTACGTATTCTTCTTTTTATCCTCAATTCACATCGTTCTTTTAGTGTATGTTTTTTTGGTTTCTATGAGCATGACTATTTTAAAAGTGAATAGCTTTATGCAATAACCTTACAAAAAAGTTGAACCAGTGAAGGTTCAACTTTTTAGGTGAAGTACAGCTCCTGAACTTGGTTAGCAATGTGCTCAAGCTTATTGGAAACTTGAGGAATGCCATATCCTACATACAAAGGAGATGTGGCAAAGCGAGGAATGATTTTCGCCGCAATTTTGCCGTTTTTAAGATTATAAAAAAATAAGTTGTAGCTCGTGCAGCTACGATGAAAATGATTTAATAAATAGTGAGCAGCCGTTTGAAGATAATCTGCAAATGCATGCATCTCTTTGTCAAGCTGATCCGTTATCACGTTAAATTCAAAAAAGCCCATTCTAGGTTTTGCAGATAAATTAAATGTGACGTGTTCATTTTGGGCAATTGTGACTCCTTCAAACTGCTCTAGCTTCACATTTTCATTTACATCCATCTCATTTAAACCAATAATTTGCATATGAGGATGTCGTAATGATCCTCCGGACATGGGGCCGTGGTTTTTAAAGAAAAGAACAGAAGCATATTCTCCGCTGTTTATCATAGATATCCATCGTTCAGTAGCGAAGCTCAGCAAGGTGTACAGATGTTCCTTTGGATAAATAGATAGTTCCGAAGAACATTCATCGGTCTCAATAATAACCGTCTGATAAGCATCTTGCAGAACGGGAAACTTATTTTTCAGCCAAATGATAGGTCCTTGTTTTTCAATAATGCCTGTAAGAGATTCTACGTCGCAAAAGGGACAGGGATTTTGCCGGTTAACGATTGTTTCAGGCTTTTGTGAACCAATCGCGGAATTAAATAATAAATGGGTTGGTTTCATAATCATTCACCTTTTTATGTAATGGTCATATGTTTATTGTATTAAAAGCATATGTATAAATCCACTTATATACATTTTTTATCAAAAAAATTGTACAAGCGGAGAGAATAACCGCTGAAATAAGCCTGCTTTGATTGACTTTGAAGGGAAATTTTAGTATTATCTTGATATCAAGATAATATTAAAGGAACTGATTAAAATGACGAATGATGTAACTAGAGAAGAGTTAGACCAATCTCTTAAATTATTTATTGTACTATCTCGTGCCAATCGTTCAATTAATGATCATGTGCATAAATTTATTCAACAGCATGGAATGAATCCAACCGAATTTGCTGTCCTAGAGTTATTGTACCACAAAGGCCAGCAGCCTCTGCAGCAAATTGGCGGAAAAATTCTACTCGCAAGCGGCAGTATTACGTATGTAGTAGACAAGCTTGAGAAAAAAGGCTTCTTAGAGCGCGTTGCTTGTCCGAACGATCGTCGTGTAACCTATGCAGCTATCACCAAGCAAGGTAAGGAAATGATTGAAAGCATGTTTCCGAGTCACGAAAAAAGAATTCATGATATTTTATCCGTCCTGTCTAGCGAAGAAAAAGAAGTTGCTATTTCGATGCTTAAGAAATTAGGACACTATGCAGATGAATTTTTGCCGGAATCGACTGATTAATTAAGGAAAGCTCGTTTGTTTCTGTTGAACAAACGAGTTTTTTTCTATGACTTCTTTCATAACCAATCGACATAAAAAATAAAAAGTGACAAAAAATTGAAATTAACAGGAATACAGCTAGATAAAAACGAATTAGGTTACATACAGACAATAGAGAAAGGGGTACAAATGATGAAATTTGAGAATTATACATATACGCGACCTGATATGAATGAAATTGAAAAGCAGTTTGAAAAGGCCATTACACACTTTACGGAAGCAGCGTCAGTCAGTCAGCAAAACGAGGCAATTCGTCTAGCAAATGATGCGTATTCCCAGTACAGCACAATGGGGAACATCTGCTATATTCGTCATTCTATCGACACAGCGAATGAATTTTATAAGGAAGAACAAGACTATTTTGATGAAACACAGCCGCTTTTAGAAGGATATGTAGAGAAATTTTACAAAGCGTTAATCTCTTCGCCTTTTAAACAGCAACTAGAAGAAAAGTGGGGCAAGCAGCTGTTCTCTCTTGCTGAAATGCAGTTAAAAACGTTCTCTCCGGAAATAGTAAAAGAGCTTCAGGAAGAAAATAAGCTATCGTCTCAATATACGAAACTAGTGGCGTCAGCTAAAATTGTATTTGAAGGAGAAGAAAGAACGTTAGCTCAGCTCGATCCGTTTATGGAGTCATCTGATCGAGAAATGAGAAAAAAAGCAGCAGAAGCGAAATTTCAATTTTTTACCGATCATGAAGAGGAATTTGATGATATTTATGACAAACTTGTAAAAGTGCGGACCAAGCTTGCTGAAAAATTAGGCTATAAAAATTTCGTAGAAGTGGGCTATGCTCGTATGTCTAGAATAGGCTACGATGCTGAAATGGTTGCCGCTTTTCGCAAACAAGTAAAAGAGTATATTGTTCCCCTTACTGAAAAACTAAAAAAGCGTCAGCAGGAAAGAATTCAAGTAGAGAGCTTAACTTATTATGATGAACCGTTTCAGTTTGAAACAGGAAACGCAGTGCCAAAAGGTGATGAAAAGTGGATTATTGAAAATGGACGGGTTATGTATAAAGAGCTTTCTAAAGAGACGGACGAATTTTTTTCATTTATGCTTGAAAATAATTTGATGGATTTAGTCGCTAAAAAGGGCAAAGCAGGCGGAGGCTACTGTACGTTTATTGAAGAATACAAAGCACCGTTTATTTTTTCGAATTTTAATGGAACATCAGGGGATATTGATGTGTTAACGCATGAAGCAGGGCATGCTTTTCAAGTGTATTCCAGCCGAGATATGGAAACCAATGAGTATCACTGGCCTACGCATGAAGGAGCTGAAATCCATTCGATGAGCATGGAGTATTTTACATGGCCTTGGATGGAGTTGTTCTTTAAAGAAGACAAAGATAAATACCAGTTTTCTCATTTAAGCTCAGGCTTAACTTTCTTGCCTTACGGGGTAGCGGTAGATGAATTTCAGCATGCTGTATACGAACGCCCTGAGATGACGCCTTCGGAACGAAAACAAACGTGGCGAGAAATTGAAAAGAAATATATGCCTTCTAAAAACTATGACGGCCATCACTATCTAGAAAGCGGGGGCTTCTGGCAGCGCCAGCTTCATATTTACACGTCTCCGTTTTATTATATTGATTACACGCTCGCTCAAATTTGTGCATTTCAATTTTGGAAAAAAGATCGAGAAAACCATGAACAAGCATGGCAAGATTACGTTCATTTGTGTAAGCTTGGCGGAAGTAAGCCGTTTTTAGAATTAGTAGAGGCAGCGAATTTGATCTCTCCATTCGAAGAGGGCTGCGTGCAGTCTGTAGTAGATGAAATTGAAAACTATTTAAATAGTATTGATGATAAAAAGCTATAAAAAAAGAGATTGAGACACAACAAAATTAATCCAATGTAAAGACGAACAAATGGGATAAACAATCTAGTATGAATCGCTTGTTACACCGCCGTTGATTTCCGTGCAAGGCTTTGCTTTCCGCGGGCGGCCGGTGAGCCTCCTCGGCGCTGATACTCCTGCGGGGTCTTACCTATTCCGCTTTTCCCGCAGGAGTCTTCGCCTTGCCCTCCAATCAACAGCTAGAAGCACCTAAATTAAATCTACGTTCACCCTCATAATAAAAAAATTCGAATGAGTTTGATTCTTAATCAAGGAACAAACTCGTTCGAATCTTTCTTCAACTAACATACTTTTGTTCCAGCCTCTTTTTTTAATGATTAATTTCTTGTTCCCATAAAGGAATCGTAAGGGAAACGCTGGTTCCTTCGCCAACAGTGCTTTTAATCTCAAATGTTCCTTTATGCTGATACAAAATGTTTTTAATCACAACAAGTCCAAGACCGGTACCTGAGGGCTTCGTGGTAAAAAAGGGCTTTTGAATGTGCGTAAGCAAATGTGAAGGAATGCCGACTCCTGTATCTTTAATGAAAATAGTAAGATCTTTAGTATGCTGAGTAACGTTTAAATGAATTTCTCCTCCACTAGGCATAGCTTCGAGCGCATTTTTCAACAAATTAATGAGTACTTGCTTAATTTGGTTTGCATCACAGCAGATGTATGTATGCGGGGCTTCCACCTGCGTTTTAACTACGACATTTTTTAATACACATTCTGATTCATACAAAAGAATAACGTCATTTAAAATAGTAGAGAATGCGTGCTTTTTCATAACCGTGTCATGAGGTTTAGCGAGCAATAAAAATTCTCCAACGATTGAGTTAATACGATTCAGTTCGCTCAGCATGATGGTTGTATAAGAATGATAGCGGCTGCTGTCTTCATGAATAAGCTGAATAAATCCATTTAGAGAAGTAAGTGGATTTCGAATTTCATGAGCGATTCCCGCTGCCATTTCGCCCGCTAAAGATAACTTATCGGTTTGGCGAAGAAATTTTTCTGTTTCCTTTTCTTCTGTAAGATCGCGTGAAATACCAAAAAGCGCAACGACTTGCTGATCACGATTAAAAATAGGTGAAACAGTGATTTCTACATCAATTATTTTTCCGTCTTTTCGCTTATCTTGGGTTTCAAAGGCTACCAGCTTTTCTCCTTTTTTAACCCTTTCTAATCGGCTTTCAGCGTCGCCTTTTAAGCCAGCAGGAATGAATGGAATGGCTTTTCCGACAATTTCTTCCGCTTTCCATCCGTATATTTGCTCAAAAGCATCGTTTACTTTAATCACTTTGCCGTCTAGACTGAACACGGAAATGGCGTCGCGATTGTATGTAAAAAAAGATTGTAAATACTCTTGAGCTGAGTACAGTTCATCTTCGGTTTTGTTCATTTTGACCCTCGTAATAGCAATCAGTTTTTTAGAGAAATGAGCACAATACAACAAAATAATCATTGTGATCAGCGTAAACAAAATGAAATAAACGATATCTAATTTCACGAAAGCCACAGATGTAAAAAGAGTGTTGCTTACATAAAAGTACAAAACAATTATTATGGACATTAATGTAGAAATTACAATAGCGACATAGCTATAATAAATAAAGCTAACAATAATTCCAAGAAACAAAAATAAATAATTAATAACAGCAGGTTCAATAGATGCCATGTACGCAATATAGGCATAATAGCATATAAAAAAAGAATACATAATGATGGCAGGATGAAAACGAAAGTAGTACATAGCCGTCACTACCAATAATAAAATTCCTCCGCTTATAAAAACAATCATATGAGGATCAGCTGCAATAAAGTGGTATAACACAATGTGGACAAAATATAGCAGCCAAAAAATAAGTAAAAGAATAAAATTCCGTTTTTTTATGAGGTTGTGTGATTCCATAAAAAATCCCTTTCTTAAATGGTGAATAATTTTATAGAAGAATAACTTTATAGTCAGCTAGTCGCACGATATAGTGATATATCACTCATATTAGCATAGTTACAACTGTGTGAATAGCCGAATTGAGCACTTAGACCAAGGAAGATAGATCTAGAATACAGCTAGTCATAAACTATTAAGGAAATATGAGGGGAATATGAACGAAATGAAGGGGATGTAAAGCTTTTGTGATAACCTTGTAAAAATGAACTTTTTTCTAATTGGATAGGCTATACTGCCAGTAGAGCCGTATGAATGGTGACTACATAGAGGCTCAGATGATTCGAAAGGAGACGGTAAAATGAACAAAAGTTTATTAGTCAAGTTATTTGGATCACTTCTAGCAATTATGTTAATCACAGCATGCAACTCACAAACGGATGAAAAAGATGCCACAGAACAGCAAACAGAACAGTCGGATGATACTCAAGCGGAGGACACAACTACAGATGATTCACAGGAAACAATGAAGCAAGACGAAGCAGATGATTCATCTGGGGATGAAGCATCTGATGATCAAGAAGAATCAACGGATAGTACTGACGAAAAAACAGATGAAAGTAAATAAACGTAAGTATTTCTATAAAAAAAAGCGACTCAAGTAGAGTCGCTTTTTCTATTAGTTTTGTACGGTGATTTCGCTTGCTTCATTTAACGTTACGTTCACTGTCGATACGTCTGCGTCATCTAAAAGTAAGTCTGTAATTCGATCTTCAAGCTGTTCTTGAATTGCTCGGCGGAGCGGTCTAGCACCGAATGCAGGGTGATAGCCAAGTTCAGCTAGTTTTTCTTTTACCTCATCTGCTACGCTCAGCGTGATATTTTGTTCTTGTAATGTTTCTTTTAATTCAGCAAGCATAAGGTCCACAATTTTAATCAAGTTGTCTTTTTCAAGATGATTAAATTCAATGATTGTATCAAATCGGTTTAAAAACTCTGGTTTGAAATAAGATGAAAGTGAATCTAAAACGGATGCCTGTTTAAGTGCGTCATTTTCTGCGTCAAACCCAACCGTAATTTTCTTTTCACCTACACCAGCGTTACTTGTCATAATGATAACTGTGTCTTTAAAGCTTACTGTGCGACCTTGACTATCTGTTAGACGTCCGTCTTCTAGAATTTGTAGAAACATATGCTGAACGTCTGGATGAGCTTTTTCAATTTCATCTAGTAAGATGATGGAATAAGGATTACGGCGTACTTTCTCTGTTAATTGTCCTGCCTCTTCGTGACCTACGTAGCCAGGAGGTGAACCGATTAATTTAGACACCGCATGTTTTTCCATATATTCACTCATATCTAGACGAACCATAGCATCTTTTGAGCCGAATAGTTCTTCAGCTAATGTTTTGGTTAACTCTGTTTTACCGACACCTGTTGGGCCGACAAATAAGAATGAACCAATTGGGCGATGCTTCGCTTTTAATCCAGCGCGAGAACGTCGAATCGCTTTTGCTACTTTTTCTACAGCTTCCTGCTGTCCAATTACTTTTTGAGCTAAGTGCTCTGCTAAATGCTTCATTTTTGCTGCTTCATTTTCTTGAAGTTTACCAACAGGGATACCCGTTTTCTTTTCAATAATTGCTTGAATGTCAGCAATATCCACATTCATTTTTTGCTGTTCTTCGTTTAGTTGTTTTTCAAGAGCAGCTTCTTCATCGCGCAGTTTTGCCGCTACTTCATATTTTTCATCCTTTAGCGCCTGCTCTTTTTCTTTTGTAAGTTCTTTTAAGCGAGCGGCCGCATCGTCTTTATTTGTAATGCCTGCCTGTAAGTTCATTTTTGAACCTGCTTCATCTAGCAAGTCAATTGCTTTATCAGGCAAGAAGCGATCTTGAATGTAGCGGTGTGATAAATTTACACAAGCGCGGATCGCTTCATCTGTATAGCTAACGCCGTGATAATCTTCATATTTACTTTGGATTCCTTTTAGAATTTCAACGGCTTCTTCTACAGACGGTTCGTGAACCATAACCGGCTGGAAGCGTCGTTCAAGAGCCGCATCTTTTTCGATGGAACGGTACTCTTTTAAAGTTGTAGCTCCAACTACTTGAAGTTCGCCTCGTGCAAGAGCAGGTTTTAAAATATTGCTTGCGTCCATTGAACCTTCCGCTGAACCAGCTCCCACAAGAAGGTGAATTTCATCGATAAATAAAATCACGTTTTTTCGCTGTTGAAGCTCAGAAATTAACTGCTTCATGCGCTCTTCAAATTGACCGCGCACGCCGGTATTAGCTACGAGAGATGCTACATCTAAAAGATATACATCTTTATTTAACAGCTTAGCAGGAACTTTTCCTTCCGCGATTTTTAAAGCTAACCCTTCAACAACAGCTGTTTTACCAACACCGGGTTCTCCGATTAGTACCGGGTTGTTTTTGTTTCTTCTATTTAAAATTTCAATGACACGCTCTACTTCTTCTTCTCGGCCAATAACAGGGTCAATTAATCCCGTTTTCGCAATTTGAGTTAAGTTTCGACCGAACTGGTCTAAAAAGCCTCCGCCGCCATTTCCTTGCTGTGGCTGTTCCGGTGCAGCTTGTTCGTGCGCCATTTGCTTGAATAAATCATCGATGTTCATAAAGCCGCCACCTCCAAAACCTGATGGGATTTTATGTTCTTTCATTAGTGCTTGATAACATGTATGACATAAACGATATTGAGATTTTTGGTTATTTGTTTGTACATTTAATTGAATAGATGCTTCACGTTTATTACAGTTTTGACAAATCATTTAATTAGCCTCCCTAAATGATTTTAATCGAAGATCAGCAGGTGTTTGACCTTTTTTGACCTTTCGTAATTTCATTATACTTTGACCTTTTTTGACTTTCAAGTCTTTTGCTTAAAAAATTTTTGAAGGAAGTTCCTCGCTTATGTACAAAAGGTAGTACATTAAAAAAAGATGTGTTTTATGTGTACCCGTTCTATACATGTAAAAACATAAGAGGCATTTTGTACAATGATCTGCTTGGAGAGGGAATTAATATTAATAAGAAGAAAAGTGGAAAAATGAGCGCAGAGCCTACCGTTGGATAAAATAAGTTATTGACAGCAAGAAGGATAAAAATTATACTCAAGAAGGTTTGCACTTAACTGCGTAAAAGCATAAAAGCGTTTAAGTGAAAAAGAAAGATAGAAAGGGAATACCTCATGAAAAAAGAAATTTCATTTATACAATCAATAGCGGTGGTTTTGGTGCTATTAGCTATTATTTTTGTTTCATTATTTACGTTAAAGCTGCCGCCTCATATTCCACTGATATTTGGTGTAGCATTTATTAGTGTGATTGGCTTTTTGTTGAAATATAAGTGGACAGAAATGGAGAAAGGGATTTTAGACGGTGTCAGACTGGGCATTAAGCCTATCCTTATTTTAATGCTGATCGGGATGCTTATTGCGATTTGGATGGTAGGAGGAACGATACCGACGATTTTATCCTACGGCTTCCACTGGATTTCACCACAGTACTTTTTAATTAGTGCTCTGGTTATTCCCGTATTAGTTTCAACATTCACGGGAAGTTCATTAACAACCGTCAGTACGGTAGGGGTCGCTTTATTTGGCGTAGGAACTGCTATTGGTGTACATCCAGGGCTAGCAGCGGGGATGATTGTTTCAGGAGCTGTGTTTGGAGATAAGATGTCTCCCTTGTCTGATACAACAAATTTTGCTTCTGGTATCGTTGAAGTCCCGCTTCCTAAACATATTCAGCACATTACGTGGACGACGGTTCCAAGTATTGTTATTACAGCAATCATTGCACTGGTAATCGGAATCAACGGAAATCAGGAAAGCGTCAATTACGGGGAAATTCAAGGAATTCAAGACGCATTAAAACATACGTTTAATTTACATGTGTTAACGTTGCTTTCTCCACTTTTAGTTCTTATTTTTTCGATGAGAAGAGTCGATGTACTGCCAACGTTAGTTTTAGGTATTGTAACGGCCATCATTACAGGAATGATTACACAGCATGAATTTACGCTGAGTCAATTGCTAGGCGTTCTTCAAAGCGGGCCGGCAGTAGAGTCAGGAAATAAAGTAGTGGATGCGATTGTGAATAAAGGCGGACTGCAGTCCATGATGTTTTCTATTTCCCTTATCATGATTGCCTTGTCGCTAGGTGGCTTGATGAGAGCTGTTGGAATTATTGATGCTTTGTTAGAAGGATTAGCAAAACAAATTCGCCGCAGCGGAGACGTTATTTTTGCTACGCTTCTATCTTCAATTGGAGTGAACGTTATTACAGGCGAACAGTATTTATCGATTCTCTTGCCTGGACAGACGTTTAAGCCGCTGTATGAAAAATGGAATTTAGATCCAAAAAACTTATCACGAACGCTTGAAGACGGCGGAACGGTTATTAATGCTATTATTCCGTGGGGTGTCAGCGGTGCTTTTATTTCAACTGCATTAAATATTCCCGCAGCTGACTATATTCCATTTACATTCTTTAGTATTTTATGTCCTATTTTTTCAATTATTTTAGCATATACAGGCATTGGCATTGCCAAGAAAAAAGCTCAGTCTTAACTGGGCTTTTTTTTTGGGAAAAAGGACAGGTAAAAAACGACAAAAAAAGTATCATTCCACTTTTCAAATCTATAATTTAATAATACAATTTACTATACGTCTTTCTTGTTAATGTATTTGGATGAATTCTTATTTCTTTATTGATGAAGAAATTTGAGTTTTGCGGTATGATAAATAAGCTGTATTGGCGATGGGATGAATGCCCTTTTTAGCAAACATTTAAGAAGGGTAAAGCCAAATGAAAACACTCATTATAAAAGAGAAAAGATATTTATTGAGGAGAGGGTTTCTGTTGAAAAAATGGGGCATCATTGCATTAATCACTGTAGCTGTGCTCGGTGTGACAGCGGTTTTCAACCGAGCTGAAAGTGATGATGTAAATAAAGAAAAATTGAATTTATTATCGCCTTATTCAAATAAAGTAGATGTATATAGCATTACGTATCCTAGTGATAATTTAAAGATAAAAGGGTTTTTAGTACAGCCTAAAGACATTGCAGACAAACATTATCCGCTTTTAGTATATAATCGCGGAGGAAATCGCGAACATGGCATGATTCGCGCAAAAACACTGCAGTACTTATCATATTGGGCAAGTAAAGGCTACGTCGTGGTTGCGACTCAATACAGGGGAAATGGAGGAAGTGAAGGTACAGAGACGTACGGAGGTAAAGATATTGACGACGTGTTAAATCTTATTAAGTGGGGAGAACAGCTTCCTTATGTAAATCACCAGCAAAAGGTAGCGCTAGGATATTCACGCGGCGGCATGATGACGTATTTAACGATGAAAAACGGCGTTAAATTTGATGCAGTTGTCGTACAATCAGGTATTACAGACATGTTTCAATTCTATGATCAAAGAGGGCCTGAAATGAAACAAGTGCTGCGGACGATTGTAGGAGATCCGGCGCAGTATCCGGAGAGGTATAGAAGTCGTTCTGTTGTCTATTGGAGCGATAAAGTAAATTCACCTCTTTTGATTTTACAGGGTGATCATGATCGTAAAGTTCACCATACGCAGGCTGAAAAGCTTGTGAAACAATTAGATGAGCAGGGAAAAGAATACAAATATGTACTGTACAAAAACGGAGACCATCCGCTAACTGCTTATTATGATCAATATAACGCGGAAATTGATAAGTGGTTTAAAATACATTTAGCTAAGCAGTAAAGAAATTGGAAGCAGTTTTGATGAATGGAAAAGAGCAGCTTGTTTTATCCTACTACATGTAAGCATATAAAAAGGGGATGAAGCAAAATGACTCAGTCTAAAAGTCAAAAAGAGCGTCAGTGGAATGTGCGAAAACAATCACAAAACCCATCGCATGGAAAAGTGAAATCTTTTGAAGAACTATCAGAAGAAATCACGCCTAAACGTAAATAAGGTAACCACCATATAAAGGAAGACACAAAAAAGGAGAGCTGAAGCTCTCCTTTTTCTATGTTTGTTTATGGATTTGTGGACCACATGCCCGCAGATTTGATAAAAATACGAGGATGCAATTTTAATTGTGCGACCATAATTTCTGCTAGGTCTTCAGGCTGCATCACTTTATCAGGATTGCCATCCGTTAAGTTTTCTTTATACGCTAATTCCGTTGCTACTGTACTTGGTGTTAGAGCTGTTACACGAATATTGTGTTTGCGTACTTCTAACGCTAGAGATTCAGTTAAGCCGAGCACGCCAAATTTTGAAGCGCTGTAAGCACTTGTAACGGGAGCGCCTTTTTGACCAGCAGTGGATGAAATATTGATAATGTCTCCACCATTTTTTTCGATTAATTGAGGTAGAACGGCGCGCGTTACGTAGTAAACGCCCATTAAATTCACATCAATGATTTGTTTCCACTCATCTGGGTCTAGCTCTAAAAAGCTTCCGAATTTACCGATTCCTGCGTTGTTGATTAAGATATCTGTTGCCCCTAATTTTGTATGTAGATGCTCAACTGCTGCATTTACTTCTTCCATAGAAGAAACATCTGCTGTTGCATAAGCAACTTGTACATCAAATGCTTCTAGTTCAGAAGCAACAGCCTTTAAATCTGCCTCTGTACGAGCAATTAAACCGATATTTACGCCTTCCTTTGCTAATTCAATCGCAGTTGAACGACCGATGCCTTTTCCTGCTCCTGTAATAAGAGCTACTTTGCCTTTAAGTGATTGTGCCATGTATAGACTCCTTTCAATGTTCCGCATAAACATTCTTCATAATAACAAAGAATTATCCATTACTATCCTATAGAAATGCACAAATGATGTCAAAAATAAAGATTATTAAAATGGCTTCAAGTATAAATTTCCTTTTCATACAAAAACTATAGAGACTAAAAAGAAGAAATTCCGTTTCTTTTCGTTCAATGTAGTGGAGGATGAACAATGCGTATAAAAAAACTATCTGAGTTAACGAATAAATCCAAACAGCGGAAAGAAAAAGCTGATGAATCGAAGGACTCTAAGGACACTAGTGCTTCTTCTACACAGGAAGAGCAGAAATTATCTGAGAGGGTGGGAGATAATTTATCCCGCATGAAAAAAGCATTGGGACAGAGCACGGATTTAGTTGTGCGAGAGTTTCGAATTTCGATTGAAGAAAAATTTACTTTAGGTGTTGCTTACATCGACGGATTAGTAAATAAAGACGAAGTTGAACACTATGCGCTGGACTCCATTATGCACTATCACGATGAACATTTAACACATGATGATGGCATCGTTAATATGTACGAATTGATTAAAAGCTATAGTTTGGCAGCCGGTGAAATCATGGAAGCAAAGACATTGGATGATGCTCTTCTTCATGTTTTATCAGGAGATACCGTACTGTTTTTAGAAGGGTATCAAACGTGTATTGTGGCAAGTACCAGAGGATGGAGAGACAGGGCTGTTTCTGAACCACAATCTCAGACCGTTGTAAGAGGGCCTCGAGACAGTTTCACAGAAACACTGCGAACGAATACCGCATTGATTCGGCGCCGAATAAAATCTCCAAAACTTTGGATTGAATCTCAGCAAATAGGAGAGTTTACAAAAACGGATATTGCGCTCGTTTATATAGACGGCATTGCGGATGAACAGGTCATTCAAGAGGTAAAGGAGCGTCTTTCCAAAATTGATATAGACGGTATTTTGGAGAGCGGATATATCGAAGAGTTGATTCAAGATGAAGATTATACACCTTTTCCTACTATGCATAACACGGAGCGTCCAGACTCGGTGGCAGCAGGTCTTTTAGAGGGGCGGATAGCCATTTTAGTAGACGGTACACCTTTTGTATTAATGGTTCCTGCCTTATTTATTCAATTTTTTCAAGCGGCCGAAGATTATTACCAGCGCGCAGATATTAGTACATTGATTCGCTTAATGCGCTACATGGCATTTTTCTTAGCTCTTTTAACACCTTCTGCTTATATTGCTTTAACTACTTTTCATCAAGAAATGCTTCCTTTTGCTTTGTTAATTAGTATTGCAGCTCAAAGGGAAGGTGTTCCTTTTCCTGCTATTATTGAAGCGTTTATTATGGAAATCACGTTTGAAATTTTGCGAGAAGCGGGAGTCCGATTGCCTCGAGCAGTAGGTTCAGCTATTTCGATTGTGGGAGCACTCGTTTTAGGAGAAGCCGCCGTACAAGCGGGATTAGTTTCACCTGCAATGGTTATCGTTGTATCCATCACCGCTATTAGTAACTTTGTGTCACCTGTGTATGATATGGCTATTGCAGTAAGGATGCTACGCTTTGTTTTAATGGTTTTAGCAGCTACTTTTGGCCTGTTCGGTATTATCCTGGGGCTAATTTTAATGATTTTACATTTATGCAGCTTAAGGTCATTTGGAGTCCCTTATATGACACCTATGGCTCCATTTGTGAAGCGTGATCAAAAGGATGTGCTGATTAGACGTTCGATCAAAAAAATGAAAACAAGGCCAAAGCTTATTAATGAGAAGAATATTTCACGTCAAAAGACGCAAAAAAACTAAACTGTGTAAAGGTGGCCGTTGACTATGAAAGCATTTCTAATGTTATGTATCTGTTCAGTGCTATTAAGCGGCTGCTGGAGCAGTCGAGAGTTGAACGAGCTAGCCATTACGGTTGCTGTCGGAATTGATAAAGTAGAAGATGGCATTATTGTGACAGTTCAGCTAATTAATCCGGGTGATATTCAGGCGAAAACGCCTACAAACGGGCCTTCTGTTACCACATTTTCTATTAAGGCTTCGTCTGTAATGGAAGGATTAAGAAAAATAACGACAAAATCTCCGCGTAAAATTTATCTTTCTCATTTACGAATGCTAGTTATTAGCGAAAGCATGGCGGAAGACGGTATTGCTGAAGTGCTTGATTTCTTTGCTCGGGATCATGAAGTGCGTACCGATTATTTTGTTGTTGTGGCTAAAAACACGAAAGCATCGAGCGTTTTGAATGTATTAACAACCATCGAAAAAATACCTGCTAATCATATGTTTGCTTCATTAGACGTGTCACAGCGTATTTGGGCACCTACTAGAGGAGTGAAGTTAAATGAACTGATCAGTAACTTAACCAGTGAAGGAAAGCAGGCGGTGTTATCAGGAGTGTTAGTGAAAGGCGACGTGAAAAAGGCAGGAGACATGTCTAGTATTTCTCGCACCAATCTTTCCACCCTGCTCAATTTCAAAGGATTAGGTGTCTTTCAAAATGATAAGCTTCTCGGCTGGTTCAATGAAGACGAAAGTAAAGGATATAACTATATTACCGGACATGTAAAAAGTACGTTAATTGTTATTCCATGCGAAAAAAAAGAAAAACAGCATGATATCATCGGAGTCGAAATGCTTCGAACGAATGTCAAGGTGACAGCTACTATGAAAAATCATAAACCTCATATTCACGTTGATTTAAAAGGAGAAGCGAACGTAGCTGATGTAGAGTGTCAAGTGAATTTACAGGACCCAGCTGTAATCAATATGCTCGAACGAAAAACAGCAGCCGACGTAAAAGAAAAGATGAATGATGCAGTAGAAAAAGCTCAAAAAACCTATAAAAGCGATATCTTTGGTTTTGGCGAAGCGTTTTACAGACAAGATGTAAAGAGATGGTACAAAATGAAAAGAGACTGGAACAGAATTTACGCAGAGGATTTAACCGTCGATTTAGATGCAAAAGTTCAAATCCGTCGCTTAGGCACGTTAAATAACTCATATATGAAGCAAATGAAGCATTAAGGAGAAAGAAAATGGAGGGATTTATCGCCTTACTTGTACTGCTTGCTTATTTGACTAAAAAAATAATGATCAACTTCCGAAAGGAAAAGTATTATCGTGAGATAATCGTCTACCTTTGTCTTATAGGTTTGGGTCTATTCTTTTGGGGAGCGATTACACTCCGTAAAGAAGTTCCTACGCCTCTGTACTTTTTAGAGGCACTCGTTAAGCCTCTTACTAGAACCGTTCATCATTTGTTATTCACGTGAGCACGCATGTAGGAGAGAAGGTGTGTATGATGCAAATAAAAGAATTTATTAGTCCAAAACAATTTCTTTTTCTCATTTATGTTTTTTGTATCGGAAGCGCCATCTTGGCAGTTCCGGCTACATTATTAGAGACAAATAGACAAAATGCGTGGTTTTGCGGTGTGCTTGCTATTGGCTTTGCACTTTTAATCGTTGCGGTGCTTTTATGGCTGATTCAGCGTTACCCTCAGCAAACATTCATTCAAATAGCTAAAAAGGCGCTAGGTCCTTATGCAGGAACGTGTATTTCTCTTATTTACATTTTCTTTATGTTCATTCAGTCTACGTTTTCGCTTCGAGATATCAGTACATTCATGACGACTCAAATTGTCCCTGAAACGCTGCCTACATGGATTCATGCTCTTGTTCTTTTAGCTGTTATATACGGAGGGTATCTAGGTATTGAAGTGGTAGCAAGAACCGCGGAAATCTTTTTGCCTTGGATTGTGGTCCCCTTTTTATTGTTAATTGTTTTAAATATTCCTCAGATGAAAATTGATCGTCTTTATCCTTTTTTTGAATTCAGCATGGGTGATTTAGTATTAGGGACCACTTATTTTTTAGGAAACCCGTTTATGGAATTGGTTTTTATTCTGATGATTACGCCTCATATAAAAGATGGAAAAAAGGTAAAAAGAATGTTTGTTATCGGCACTGTCGCATCGGGCTTGACGATTACGATTGCAGTTGCGGCTTGTATATTAGCTCTTGGCGCGAATATTGCATCGATGCACAGCTACCCAGTTTATTTATTAGGAAAAATGATTTCGTTAGGTGCAACGATTCAGCATGTTGAAGTATTAGTAGCTATTATTTGGATGTTATCTATCTTTTTTAAAGTTGTCATTGTGTTCTATGCTATTCAGTTAAGTATCGTCCAATTGTGTAATTTACGGGTGCGCAATTTTTTAAGCTTTCCTTTAGGTCTAATTATTACAGGCGTGGCATATTACATTATTCCCAACACAGCGTACTTCAATTATTTTGAAAAATATTACTGGCCGTTTTATTTATTTGTATTAAGCGTCTGTTTTCCGTTGTTATTTATTGCGCTTTCTTATATAAAGAAAAATAAGGCAGCTAAAGGCGATAGAAGTCAACAAACATAGCATTATCTATACGCATGTGGTATAATACGATGACAATTCAAGAAGAAACGCCGTACACGTTTGGATACGTACGGGAGAGGTTCGAAAACTCCCTCTATAAAAAACTAAGATCATCGTTGATGACAAAAGACACGGTTTTAACGTGTCTTCTTTCACGTGCTTTTCTATCAACGCGTCTTTTTGACGTGTATGCTGGCGAGGACGTGTATCTTAGTTGCTTTTTAGGGAGATTGCTGGAAAAGAGCAGTCTCTTTTTTGTGTTATAAAATTAGTCACAAAGGGAACGAACGGTTCAATAAAGTTTCTTCTTCTTTTGATTTCAATCAAAAAGGAGACGAACAATAATGATGAAAAATGAAAAAGCTATTGTTGTATTTAGCGGAGGTCAAGATAGTACAACATGTCTATTTTGGGCTTTGAAAAACTTTAAAGAAGTAGAAACGGTTACTTTTCAATACGGTCAGCGCCATAGTCAAGAGATAGAGGTAGCAAAGGCTATCGCAGCTGATTTAGGTGTGAAGCACACCGTACTAGATATGTCACTTTTAAATCAATTAGCACCAAATGCCTTAACGCGAGATGATATTGAGATCGAGCAAAAAGAAGGAGAGTTGCCTACAACGTTTGTTGACGGCCGCAATCTGTTATTTTTATCATTTGCAGCCGTACTGGCTAAAAACAGCGGAGGCCGTCATATCGTAACAGGCGTTTGTGAAACTGATTTTTCAGGATATCCAGACTGTCGAGACGTATTTGTGAAATCGTTAAACGTCACGCTTAATTTATCAATGGACTTCGAGTTTGTGATTCATACGCCGCTTATGTGGATTGATAAAGCAGAAACGTGGGCGTTAGCGGATGAGCTAGGAGCGCTTGAATATGTGCGTGAAAAAACATTAACGTGCTACAACGGTATTGTTGCTGACGGGTGCGGCGAATGCCCCGCATGTCAATTGCGAAAACGCGGGTTAGATCAATACATGCAAACGAAAGAAGGAGGAGAGAAATAATGTTGCAACAAATGTATCCTCAAGTATTTCATGACTATGAATACGAACTGAACAAAGATATGCAGTTTGCTGCGGCACATTTTGTTCCTCACACAGAAGCAGGAAAATGCCGTCAAGTCCATGGACATACGTATTTCGTAAATCTAACTGTTGCCGGAGATACATTAGACGAAGCGGGCTTTTTAGTAAACTTTGCGCTATTGAAAAAAATTGTTTCTGGTCAATTTGATCATACATTATTGAACGATCATTCTATCTTTAACGAAGAAAATCCAAATGATTTTCCTACAACTGAAGTTGTTGCCCGTAAAATTTATGAGTTGGTTCAAGAATATCTAGACACACTACCAAATAAGCCTTCTTGCGTACAAGTATTCGTGCGGGAAACGCCGACAAGTTACGTAGTTTACCGCCCAAAGAAGGTGAAAAAACGTGGCTAATACAATTCCAGTACTTGAAATATTCGGACCAACGATTCAAGGGGAAGGAATGGTTGTAGGACGTAAGACGATGTTTGTTCGTACCGCGGGCTGTGATTATTCCTGCAGCTGGTGTGATTCAGCTTTTACATGGGATGGATCGGCTAAAAACGATATTCGTCAGCTAACAGCAGAACAAATTTGGACGGAGCTAAAAGAAATTGGAGGAGAGTGCTTTGATCACGTCACCATTTCTGGAGGAAACCCTGCGCTTATCAAGGCGATTGGTTCACTTGTAGAGCTTTTGCACAGTCAAGGGGTAAAAGCAGCTCTTGAAACACAGGGGAGCCGTTATCAGGATTGGTTCCTAAAGATCGATGATTTAACGATTTCTCCTAAGCCTCCAAGTTCATTAATGAAAACAAATTTCCCCGTATTAGACGATATTATAGAGACATTAATAAAGGAAAAACGCCTGGCGCACATAAGCATAAAAGTCGTTGTATTTAATGATGAGGACTTTGAGTATGCAGCGTCTGTTCATGAACGTTATCCTGAGGTTCCATTTTTTGTTCAAGTAGGAAACGAGGACTTAACGACAATCGATAATGCGTCGTTAACACAAGAATTGCTTAAAAAGTATGAGTGGTTAATCGATAAGGCAGTGGCAGCAAAAAACATGAACGATGTAAGAGTTCTGCCGCAGGTTCACGCCCTTGTTTGGGGAAATAAACGAGGCGTGTAAGCGCATAGCAAAAAATTTACAAAGAAAAATAAAAACAGATATATACAAAATAAAAAAACGCTGTTAGAATGACAATCGTAGAAAGAGAGGAAATGCAAATGAGCGGTCGAAAAGATGAAGAATTAGAAGGTGTATCACTCCTTGGAAATCAAGGAACAAACTATTTGTTTGAATATGCACCAGAGATTCTAGAAGCATTTGATAACAAACACCCAAATCGTGATTATTTTGTGAAATTCAACTGTCCGGAATTTACGAGCTTATGTCCAAAAACAGGTCAGCCGGATTTCGCAACCATTTATATTAGTTACATTCCAGATGAAAAAATGGTAGAAAGCAAGTCGTTAAAGCTTTATTTATTCAGCTTCCGTAACCATGGAGATTTCCATGAAGACTGTATGAACATTATTATGAATGACTTAATTAAACTGATGAATCCAAGATATATTGAAGTATGGGGAAAATTCACACCACGCGGCGGAATCTCAATTGATCCATATACAAACTATGGCCGTCCCGGTACGAAGTATGAAGAAATGGCTAATTATCGCCTGATGAATCATGATTTATACCCAGAAACAATTGATAATCGTTAATTCGAACAAACAGGTTGTGTATGCAACCTGTTTTCCATTGCAAAAACAACAGGTGAGAAGGTGAAAGAATGTCACAGAGATCAGCATTAGTATTAGGTGCAAGCGGACTTGTTGGTCAAGAACTTTTAAAAATGTTATTAAGCAACAGCTTATATAACCATGTGACAGTGTTTGTTCGAAAAAAGCTACCAATCGAACACACAAAGCTACGTCAGCTTGAAATTGATTTTTCAGAGCTTGATAAGCACGAAGAATGCTTTGCAGTTGATGATGTATATTGCTGTTTAGGCACGACAATGAAAAAAGCAAAAACAAAAGCGAAATTCATTAAAGTGGACTACGAATTTCCTTTAAAAGCGGCTAAATGTGCAGAAAAATATCGCTGCAAAAACTTTTTAACGATTACAGCAATTGGTGCTGATCTTCGTTCGCCATTCTTTTACAGTAAAGTAAAGGGGCAAGTAGAAGAAGATATCGCAAGTTTGTATATCCGTTCTACTCACTTTTTCCGCCCATCGTTATTATTAGGCAAGCGCCAAGAGTTTCGCCTATTTGAAAAGATTGGGGGATACACGTTAAAGTCGTGTTCATTTTGCCTTGTAGGAAAGTGGAGAAAGTATCGTCCAATTAAAGCGTATAACGTAGCCAAATCGATGATGAAAGCTGCTCTTGAAGATAAATGTGGGGTTCATGTACATGAAAGCCAAGACATTTATACAGGTGAATGCTATTATTCGTTTACCAACGGCAAGCGAGTATTATCAAAATAAAGAAAAGCCTCTTCTTAAGAAGAGGCTTTTTTTCTATTTTCCGTCACCATCCGCATCTCCATCTCCACCGCTATCTCCATCGCCATCATGATCGTGGTTAGAAGCAGTTTCACTCCAGCTTGTGTAGGAGTTAGAATCTTCTTCGGCATAATTCATGGGTTCAACGGATGTTTTTTTATTTGAAGTTTGTTTGCGTTTAAAAACGAACTGCACGATGAAAAAAAGAATGACAATAAGAGCAACGATAAACAATACAGTATCAAACATGCTAGTAATTCCTTTCGGTAAGAAGATAGTAGTAGCTTGTTCTTATTGTCACACGAAAATAAGCCCCTTTCAAGAAAAAATGGGGCCTGTTTTTGTTTCTTTAAGGAAACTTTTTTTATCTCAGCCATATATTATTGTATAAAGAAACATTTTAGAAAAGAGGGAGTACAGTGAAAAAAAGTTCGAAGGATGTTAAGGTGCAACAGTATATTTACCTCATGTATAAGCTAGGGATTATTACAGAAGAACAAAAGAATCAATTCTTTCAAAATCAATAAAAAAGCAACCGCTTTTGCTGTGCGGCTGCTTTTTTCCTTTACATAGCTGGATTAATGATGATGTAGTTTTTGTGGTTGACAACAGTTCGCTGCTCTAAGTCTAAATCGCGGTAGTTTGTCATGTAAGTCAAATCTACAATCACGGAGTTTTCATTTACTTTTTCGACAATGCCCTGTAAGCCATTTTTAAATTCTATCAAGTTTCCTACCTCTGCTATTTTCATGATTCATCGCTCCTTTGTTTTAAATTAGTTCATTATAAATTTTTAAATAATTTAAATTTTAAAAATAATAAAACTAGTTAGCGCTTTCTTTTTTTACAATTTTGCCTTAAAACTGGGAATTAGTAAAGGGTTTTTTGAAAAAATATAAAATAAAATTGAAAAAATAAGTAAAATGTGCTGAGAAATAAAAGGAATTGGTAGCTTTAACGAAAGAGAGAAGCAGGACAGTTCCATCTTTGTTCATCTTTCGTTATAATAAACGAGGTATAATCTTGTCATAAATTATAAGAATTAGAAGGTGTAGAAATTGAAAGATACTGGACTCGTGCTCGAAGGAGGCGGTATGAGAGGCCTTTATACAACTGGAGTTTTAGATTACTTTATGGAAAGAAATCTGTACCTTCCGTATGTAATTGGCGTTTCAGCCGGCGCTTGTCATGCCACTTCTTATTTATCTAGACAAATAGGAAGAAGTCGCAAAGCTAATTTAGATTTTTTAGAGGATCCTCGCTACTTGTCGTGGAAAAATTATTTTAAAACAAAAGAGATATTTGGAATGGATTTCGTTTTTGATGAAATTCCTAATCAGCTTCTTCCATTTGACTTTGAGGCATTTGCTGAGCGTACAGAGAAGCTTGTAGTAGGAGCAACGGACTGCTTGACGGGAGAACCCGTTTATTTTGATGAATATGACCGGGACATTTTGACAGCGGTTCGCGCTTCTAGTTCCCTTCCATTTTTAGCACCTGTCGTTACATATAAAGGAAAAGAGCTGTTAGACGGAGGAATCAGTGATCCGATTCCAATCAAAAAAGCAGTGCAGGATGGATATAGAAAAAATATTGTTGTGCTAACGCGAAACGAAGGATATCGAAAAAAGAAATCAAATATGCTTTGGTTATTGAAGCGCAAATATCGTCATTATGATGGGCTGACTCGTGCGCTTGAGAACCGCTATAAATTGTATAATGAAACATTGTCATATATTGAAGAACAGGAAAGACAGGGGAATATCTTTGTGATTCGTCCGCAAACCCCTCTTGTAGTAGGGCGAATTGAGAAGAATCGTGAGCGTCTCGACGCTCTTTACAACCAAGGATATAAAGAAGCAAAAGCTCAATTTGCATCTCTGCAAAATTGGCTGAACAGTTAAAAGCGAGGTGAAACTGAATGGATGAACAAACAGCAATAAACATGTTGAATGAGTTAAGTGAAGGAAAAGTAACCGAAATTAAAGTTAAAAAAGAAGACTTTCTTGCTTTTCGCCCTTTTTTAGTAAATCGCCCTGATTTCAAACATTTTCGTGGAATAGCTGGACGCGGTGGAGATTTCACCTATACGTATCTAGAAATTCCTAGGAGCTAAACGAAATGATGGCATTATTTGATTATGCCTTATATAATGGATGTATGAGCCTGTACAGTAGAGAATATACTGTTACAAGTGCTTGTGCGTTTATTTAGTAACGTACGGTAAGAGCGAATAAACGTGTTTAGTTATAGGAGGGATATTATGGATGAGTTTCGAAAAAGTACAGCACCTTTTTATTTTGCAGATCATATATGGAAAGATAAAAATGGAATGACGACTTATGGGATGCTGTTAACGAACCGGCCCGAAGATGACGGGGACTATGACCTCCATTCGTTATTAGAAGAAGCATATGTAGATCATAAAAAAATTCTAATTACTACTGTTTACGACAACAGTGAACAGCAGTTGACCGGATACGTGATACATTTATCAGATGATCAAGACGTCTTTACGTTTATGGATGATACGGGTGCTAAGCTAGTGATTGATTTCTATGATGTTGTAGAAATTGAGATCGAAGATTAAAAAGAGCTGAATGTTGATTACAACATTCAGCTTTTTTGTGTAAAATTAGATGAATTTAAATGTTTATCATAAGAATTATAAGGGAAAAATGAATGAAGAAATTTCTGATTAAACTGAAATAAACCGGGAAAATATACCTGTATTTTAGAAAAATTACCGTGATTATGACAAAAAACAAGGTACAATGTCATAATTGTGTTCCGAACGTAATTTTGTTCATCAAACTTAAAGAAATGTAATTGAATCGTTCGGTGAAACCCCTATATTGCTATGATAGAGTAATACCATACGAAATTTCAGGAGGTATTACCTATGAAACATAGTTATATGAAATCAATGGTAGTAGCTTGTTTAGCTACTCTTTCATTTATAGGTTTTAATGCAACAGCTACGGCTGCAACTAATTATAAAGTAGTCAAAGGCGATAGTCTTTGGAAGTTAGGTAAAAGATATAGTGTAACAATTGACGATATTAAAAAATTAAACAATCGTCAAGGAGATATGATTTATATTGGTGAAACATTAGCGATTCCGAGTAAGACAAAAGTGCTGGCTGCTGAAACAACGGAACCTTCAACGGCAGCCCCAGCTAAGCCAGAAGCAAAACCAGAAGCAAAACCCGCGGAGCAGGAAACACCTGCAGTTTCGATTTCAGCAAGTGAAAAAGATTTATTAGCTCGCTTAGTAGAAGCTGAAGCAAAAGGCGAATCATATGAAGGAAAAGTAGGGGTAGCAACAGTGGTGTTAAACCGTGTAGATTCTCCGAAGTTTCCAGATACGGTAACAGGAGTTATTAAACAAGTTGTCGGAAAAGCATACGCTTTTTCACCGGTCCAAAACGGATCAATTAACAAACCTGCTTCAGAAGATTCGAAAAAAGCAGTAGAGCAAGCATTGACTAGAAAAGATCGTTTAGACGATTCCATTTACTTTTATAATCCAAAAACAGCTACCGATAACTGGATTCGTTCACGTGCTGTAATTAAAACAATTGATCATCATGTATTTGCCAAATAAAAAAGAGCCGTTCTGGCTCTTTTTTTTTAGTCTAAAAAAATATCTCGTTCCAAACTGCCTTCAGAACCTGTTAAAACCAGACCAATATCGGTATCAGCTTCTAAGTTCTGAACGATAGTAAAAGGCACTTTATGTTGGTTAGCCGCTTGAATATAGGGGGAGAGGTATGAATAAGACAAGGAGCCATTTAAAAACAAATGACCGTCTTTCACTTTTTTTAAAAGAGGCTTTATTTTTGCTGCATCCTTTTTCATGACTTGCCCTTTTTTTAGCGCAAGTTCAATATTCTCACGTAGAGCAGTTAAGAAATATCTTCTTTCGTCTCTTTTTGTTTCCTTTGCTCCGTACATTCCTCGTTCTAAGTATTCTTCTAGTTGATCAGACATTGCGTCACTTCCTTTCGTTATAAACTATAAACGATTATGGCTATAAGTAAAAGGGACAGGAAAAAAGGAAAATCACTGTGCTATATCACCTGTTTTTTTGCTGAGTATAAAGAAAAACAAAAAATGTGTTGAAATTTAGCCTAAAATATTGTTTAATGTAAATAGATAGAAAATCATATCGGTTTTTTATTAAAGGTTTGTAAGCGATTACAGATATACATACATAGCAGCGTTTGGGGAGACGCTCCTATGATTTTATGTTCAAAGCGCATTGTATAAAAAGGGGATTATATAGCTTTAGGGCATATACGGTCAAGCAAAGGGTCAGATAAATTAATAAAAAATCGTTATGTATTTTCATAAGAAGAACGGTCAACATTTTTGTTGAGCGTTCTTTTTATGCGTTCATATTATGTTTATTCCTCATTGCAGCAGGTGCTGAAAATCGTAAAGGTCCATTCCTCGTTTCATCTCTCTTATTTTACATAAGTTACATGTAGTATGTTTCAAAGCCTTAAAAAATATATGTCTCTACGCTTGTTTAATCCTAACGAGGTGGTAGAAAAGGAATATTTTTTAAGAAATCACAAAAAAAGAGGCGATTGCCTATGCAAGAAGTAGGTGAATAACATATGTAATAAAGAGAATGAAATATAATTTGAGGAGGCATGTATCATGCAAGAATTTGATATTAATGACATAAGAAGACCATTCGGTGGTTTTGGAGGCTTTGGTCGTCCAGGATTCGGTTTCGGTCGCCCAGGTTTTGGTTTCGGTCGTCCTGGTTTTGGCTTTGGCCGTCCGGGGTTCGGCTTTGGCTTTGGTCGCCCTTGGGGTTGGGGCTTTGGAGCTCCATTTCTTGGAGGATTAGTTCTTGGAAGTGCATTAGGAGGTCCAGGTTATTACGGTTATCCAGCACCATATTATCCGCCGTACCCACCATATTATCCTTATTATTATTAAAACAATGAGCGCTGATAAAGCGCTCTTTTATTATGTCCAGTCCAAGATATATATAGAATGAATGCAAGACGTTACGTTTAGAAAATGATAACAGTTTTAAATAAGGAATGAACGCTTAAGCTAAAGGAGACAAGTTTTCCTTGCAACAATTGTTGATTTTGCTATAATAACTTCGGTGGCATTTTTGGTCACTGGGTGGGCGAGGGATAGATGAAAAGAAGGAAATTAGATTGAACGCATTATTTGAAAAGTTGTTTCGTTTAAACGACCACCAAACAA
This sequence comes from Priestia sp. YIM B13490, assembly GCF_042787735.1. Taxonomy (NCBI): domain Bacteria; kingdom Bacillati; phylum Bacillota; class Bacilli; order Caryophanales; family Bacillaceae; genus Priestia; species Priestia sp. YIM B13490. Next base: position 251,443 of record NZ_JBHZOT010000002.1, on the reverse strand, counting down.
CTGTTGGAAAAGAAAGTTTAGCTGGGGTCATTTCATTTCTTTCCATCGTGTATATTATTGCTGTTAATTCAACCATTTTGTCTGATGCTGGTATTCCGCTTGAAGCAGGAATATTCGCAACAGTAGCTTCGGCTTTTGTAGGCTGTGTTATTATGGCTTTTTGGGCAAACGCGCCTCTTATTTTGGTGCCAGGTATGGGGATTAATGCATTGTTTACGTATACGATGGTTCAATCAATGGGGTTATCTTGGCAAGAAGGGTTATTAGCAGTAGTGATATCCGGCTTTCTTTTTATAGCATTAGCTTTCTCACGACTGTCTGCCAAAATTGTCTCTTCGATTCCGCATTCGCTAAAAGAAGCGATAACAGTCGGTGTTGGCTTATTTTTAACATTTATTGGTTTGCAAAAAGGGAAGCTTGTAGTTCCAAGCGAAAACACTTTTGTAGCACTTGGAGACTTGTCAGATCCGTTTGTGATCAGTACGCTGTTGACGTTAATTATCACAATCGTACTGTTTATCCGAAATGTGAAAGGTAACTTTTTGTTAAGCATGATTGCTGGATCAGTCCTTGCCTTCTTACTTGGTGTAAGAAGCGGTGCAGAAAAAGGACAGTCCGCTGGGAGCGTAAACGACTTCTTTAGCAGCTTTGGCACATTGTCTTTTGGAGCTATTGGAGACGTTGCGTTTTGGGCAGCTGTCTTTTCATTAACAATGGTATTGATTTTTGAAAATATCGGTTTGCTGCATGGTCAGCTAGGTATGATGAATCAAGATAGCAAATTTCCGCGGGCCTTTCAAGCAACAGCCGCCTCAGCTTTGCTAAGCGGCGTGTTTGGAACAAGTCCAACGGTGTCTTCTGTAGAAGGAGCATCTGGTATTGCAGCTGGAGGGCGAACGGGTTTAACATCGCTGATTACAGGAGTTTTATTTTTAAGTTCACTTCTGTTTATTCCATTTATCAAGCTGGTTCCAGATAGTGCTATTGCACCTATTCTTATTGTTATTGGAGCATTGATGATTCAAAATATCAAAAACATCAATTTACAGGACTTAACAGAAGGTTTCCCTGCATTTTTAATTATTGCGCTTATTCCTCTTACGTACAGCATTGCTGATGGAATTGCATTTGGGTTCATTGCGTATCCACTGCTTAAATTATTCCTTGGTAAAATGCGTGAAGTATCGATGTTTATGTATGTAAGCGCGCTGTTGTTTTTCTTGAATTTTGTGCTGCATTATATTGCTTAAAATAGACAGCTGAGTACTTTTGCTCAGCTGTTTTTTGTGTTTGCGGTAAAGAATCCACTTTTTAGATATCATACTCCGTATTTCGTGTCCTTTGGCTAACTTCCGCTTCTAAAATGACGTTTCCTGCGTAAAGTAGTACAGAAGTCGGAGGGGGATATAAGGGGGAGAAAATGATGGGAATTAAATTAATTAAAATATCAGCCGTTTATTTTGGACTTGGCATCATATTGGGGTATTATATGTCAATTGTTCACAGCTACGCTTTGACTCCTGTTCACGTGCACATCAATTTATTAGGATGGACGTCGCTTACGTTAGCGGGACTTATTTATTATTTGTTTCCTGCGTTTAGCGAAAGTAAATTAGCCAAACTGCACGTATGGTTGCATAATATAGGATTACCGGTCATGATGATTGGTTTATTTTTCATGATCGTACTAGAAAACCAAGCTTTTACACCCGTAGTGGCAGCAGGCGCAACACTTACGGCTATTGGCGTTTTAATTTTCGTATATCACATCCTTAAAAATTTGAAATCTGAACGATAAACGAAGAAGGTCGTTGACGATGACTGCTAATTTCAAAAGGAAAAAGAACCAGCTATAGCGAATATACATGTAAACAAGGTGAAAGTGTGATTTACATAAAGGTGTGCTAGGGATCTTTATAAGGAGGGGTAAGCTGCAGGGATTTCTAGCTCTTATAAAAGCCAATAAAAGGGCTGATTATAAGTTTCTTGCGGCGGAGATACTATGGGAGAACATCAACAATTAGTGCGTGTTAGGGAGCTAGCAAATGAAATTATTCGACTTCGTCTTCAAGACCGTACGACTTATGACGAATTAGAGTTGCAAAATAATGTAGAGTTGTTGTCTCGTTCTGTGGTTGACTTAGTAAACATTATGTTAGCCGAAGATGTGGATTCGTCTACGTCTTTAAAAGCTACAGCTTCTAAAATGAAAATGGTGTATAATAACATGCATCAAGCTGAGAAAAAAGATTATTTGCATTTCTAATTGCTAGGCTCCTTTTCGCCACAAACGAAATGGAGGTGTACGAGGCAGATGCTATCGTCACTAACGACTTCTGAAGCTATTGTAGCATCCGTTCTTGCACTGGTTGTCATTGCCGTTTCCATTATCTTTTTTGCCACTCTTATTATGGTTGTTGTTCGACGAGAAAGAATCAGCAGCTTGGTTAATCACGGAGAGCATGCAGATGGAAAGCAAAAAAGCTTAGGTGAATTTTTTCGTTCTTTACGGAAAAAATAACTACCGTTTTCTTATTAAATAGATAAAAGCGGTCAATTTAAACGTTGACCGCTTTTTTTAGATGGTTTGCTTATTTTTTTCTAAAACAATACCCGCTGCTTCACTAACAGATGACACAACAGCAGAGGCGTGGCGCTGCACAGCTTCAGGAGCTGTAGCCATAGCGAAACTGTTCGGCGTTAATTGAAACATAGGAATATCATTAAATGAATCCCCCACACATGCAATTTCCTCTGGTTTTAGCTGAAGATGATTTAATAAAATTTCAATGGCATTTCCTTTGCTGATATGTTTAGGCATAATATCCAAACACTGCTTGGCAGAAATATATGTATCAATATAATCACCAAACTCTTCGTTCACTTCTTTTTGCAGAGCTACCATTTCATCATGATCTCCAAGAACCGTGATTTTAGATGGAGAAAGAGCGTGACCAAATGAATCCGTCATTTCCATTTGTTCTTCGATAGGGAAAAACATGTGAGTTTCAATCGCTTCAATAATTTCATTTCGCTGCTCTACGTAATTCGTGTCGTTTGAACAGACAAGCGTAATACGGTTAGGATCTATCGTTTTTTTATAAAGTTGAACCGCTAAATCATCTTCAAACACTTTTCCATGAAGTTCTTGATTTTCTTTGGTCCACACAAATCCTCCGTTTTGGCTAATGCGATGAAATGTATTATTAATATCAGTAGAAATCTTTAAAATTTCCGTATCCATTCGTCCAGACGCAAGACAAACCTCTACTCCTTGGCGCTGAAGTTCACTAAGTGCGTCTGCATTATGCTGTTCTACGTATTTTTCTTCGTGTAAAAGAGTGCCATCTAAGTCGCTTACAAATAATTTAATCATTGCTTGAAAATTCCTTTCCCTGAAAAATTTGCTGTGACAAGAGCGTTACAAATTTATTACATTCCTTATTCTATCAGTGTTTCCCAAGAAACTCATAAAAAAAGCTCAGACCGGCGGTGAATTCAAAGAGATTAAGACATAACTGCATCAATTTTTTTCGCAGGAGTCTTCGCCTTGCCCTTCAGCCAACAGCTAGAAACAGCTACATGAAATCCAGTTCACGATCACAATGAAAAAAATCCGAACGCAGTTGATTCTCAATTAAGAATCTGGATTTACGGTTCGGATCTTTCTTCAGCTAAAATCCATTTGTCGCAGCCTTTTTTTCAGGTTTGTTCACTGTAAAAAAACAGCCGCGGTCTAAAAGACCGCGGCCATATTTTACAATACGTTAAAATATTTCGCTTCAGGATGTGCAAAAACAAGGGCTGTAACAGAAGCTTCTGGTTCCATCATGAAACCGTCTGTTAACTGAATGCCGATGTCTTCAGGTTTAAGTAATTTAAACAGTTTTGCTTGGTCCTCAAGGTCTGGACATGCAGGATATCCGAATGAAAAACGCTGACCTTGGTATTTGGCTGAAAAACGCTCCGCCATTGTAAAGTCAGGCGAATCGGGGAATCCCCAGCGGTCACGAATTTGCTGATGAACACGTTCTGCTAATCCTTCAGCTAGTTCAAGCGCAAGAGCTTGGAACACGTGACTCTTTAAAAACTCGCCGTTTTCTTTGAATTTCGCCGCGCGTTCGCGAATGCCTGTTCCTGCTGTTACAGAGAAGAAACATACATAGTCCATCTCTTTTTCTTTAGGCTTTGCAAAATCAGATAAGCACAAGAACTGTCCTTTTGCTTGTCGAGGGAAGGTAAAGCGTTCAATTTCTGTTTTTTCATCAGCAGGATCATAAATAATTAAATCATTTCCGTCTGCTTGAGCAGGGAAGAACTGATAAATAACCGCTGGCTTAATTAAGTTTTCTTTTAGTGCCAGTTCGAGCAGGTCATCAACGGTTTCTTTTAATTGAACAGCACGCTCATCTTTTTCAGCAAGCAGCTTATTCACTTTTCCTTTTAGTCCTAAGTGATGGCCTAAAAGCATCTGCCAGTTAATATACGGAAGAACCTGTGCCAAATCGTAGTGTTTAACAACGTGGCGCTTTAAATCAGCAGGTACAAAAACAGGAGAGTCCGTTGAAATGGCGGATCTTTCTAAAACAGCCGTAGCTGCTTGAGCGGTTTGAGGCTGGCGTTCTCGAACCGTTACTTTCTTTTCTTGCCGCGTTTTTAAATCTGCTAAAAGCTGAATAACTTCTTCTTTGTTCTGCAGCTTGTTTGCTAACGCTAATCCGTCCATCGCATCTTTGGCGTAGAGGACCGCACCATCATATTCCGGGGCAATTTTAAAGTCAGTAAATTTACGGGAAAGGGCAGCGCCTCCTACCATAATTGGAACATCAATGCTTGATTGTGTTAAATCTTGGGCAGTCAAAACCATTTGCTGAGCTGACTTTACTAGAAGACCTGACAGGCCAATGATGTCTGGCTTTTCTTCTTTTACTGCTTCAATCAGCTGCTGGGGCGTTACTTTAATTCCTAAATCTATTACTTTAAAACCATTGTTGCTTAAAATGATGTCTACTAAGTTTTTACCGATATCATGCACGTCGCCTTTAACCGTTGCAAGAATAACTTTGCCTTTTCCAGAATCATTTTCAGTTGCTTCCATATGAGGTTCTAAAAAGGCAACGGATGCTTTCATCACTTCCGCACTTTGAAGCACTTCTGCTACAATCAGCTGGTTGTCATTAAACAAACGTCCAACTTCCGCCATCCCCTTCATAAGCGGTCCGTTAATAATATCTAACGGATCATCATATTGAGCTAAAGCCTGTTCTAAATCAGGAAGCAATCCTTCTTTTGTACCTTCGACAATATACATTGCCAATCGTTCTTCGAGTGTTAACGTAGAAATTTCTACTTTTGCTTCTTTCTTTTTATCACGATAAAAGTCGGTAAACGTGCTTAACGTTTCATCAGTTGTGTTAAATAATAACGCATTAGCAAGCTCAATTTCAGCTTCTGGAATAGAAGCATAGCGCTCTAACTTTTCGGTATTAACAATGGCATAATCGAGTCCAGCCTGCGTACAGTGATAAAGGTAAACCGCATTTAGTACTTCACGTCCGACTGGAGGAAGACCGAATGACACGTTACTTACGCCGAGAATGGTCAGGCAATCAGGCAGGGCTTCTTTAATCATTTTAATCCCCTTAACTGTTTCTTCAGCAGAACCAATGTATTGTTCATCACCAGTCCCTACAGGAAACACAAGAGGGTCAAAAATAATATCTTTTGGATTAAAGCCATGTTTTTCAACAAGCAAATCATGTGAGCGTTTAGCAATCTCTACTTTTCGTTCTGCAGTAACGGCCATGCCTGTTTCATCGATTGTACCGACAACCAGAGCTGCACCGAATTTTTTTGCTAGCGGTAAGATTGCATCAAAACGCTCTTCACCATCTTCTAAGTTAATGGAGTTAATAATGACCTTACCTTGCGAGTACGTTAAAGCTTTTTCAATAACTTTCTCGTCCGTTGAATCGATTACAAGAGGAACCTTCACTTTTTTTACAACTTCTTGAATAAATTCCTCCATGTCTTCCATTTCTTCACGGTCCGGATCTGCCAAGCAAATATCAATAACGTGAGCACCATTTTTAACTTGAGCACGCGCAATTTCAGATGCTTCTTCAATTTTTCCTTCCGCAATCAGACGCTTGAACTTGCGAGAACCGATTACATTCGTACGTTCTCCCACAAAAAGAGGGCGCATAGAATCGTCATATACAAGCGGTTCAATACCGGTTACAGCATGGTTATGCTCGGAGCGATCAAGCGAACGGGGCGCAACCTCTTTTACCGCTTCCGCCAGTGCTTTAATATGAGCAGGCGTTGTACCGCAGCATCCGCCTACAAAGTTCAGCCAGCCTTTATCAGCAAACCCTTTAATTTTTTGAGCAAGCAGCTCAGGGGATTCATGATAATTGCCTTCTTCATCCGGAAGTCCAGCGTTTGGATAACAGCTAACTGCTGAAGTGGCTAGGTCTGAAAGAGAGCGAATATGATCCGTCATAAATTCAGGGCCTGTCGCGCAGTTAAGTCCGACTGAAAGAGGCTTCATGTGTTCCAGTGATAAGTAAAAAGATTCGATATCTTGACCAGCGAGAGTTGTTCCCATCGGCTCAATTGTTCCTGAAATCATAATAGGAACTTCGGTTTTTAGTTTTTCAAACGCCGCTGTAATACCTAAAAATGCGGCTTTTACGTTCAGCATATCTTGACAGGTTTCGACTAAAAGCAAGTCAACGCCGCCGTCTAACAAACCTCGAGCTTGCTCTTCATACGATTCTACTAACTCAGGGAATGTAATACCTCCGGTAACAGAGAGAGTTTTAGTGGTAGGACCGATAGCTCCAGCTACGAACCTAGGCCATTCGGGAGTTGAATATTTATCGCGGGCTGCACAAGCAAGCTTCACAGCTTCGATATTCAATTCATACGCCAAGTGACCTAAATCGTATTCATCAAGTACGGTAGATGTTGAGCCAAACGTATTGGTTTCAATGATGTCAGCACCTGCTGCAAAGTACTCTTCATGAATGCGCTGAATCACATGAGGCGCTGTTCGAGTCAAATATTCGTTGCAGCCTTCATATTCTTCGCCGCCAAAATCTTCAGCGGTTAAATCAGCATCTTGAATCATCGTTCCCATTGCTCCATCGATGATGAGTATTCGCTTCTTTAGTTGTTGTTCGATAAGTGAGCTCATTTATATCTTCCTTTCTGATGTAACAAGTTGCTTGTCATGAATATAGCGTGTTAGAATTTCGGTCATTTCATAGCGCATAAACGGCGTAATTAAGTAAATACCGTCAAATAACTCATATGCTGTATCAATTAAGCTTTTTGCAATCGCAAGACCTTCGACTTCACCGCGGATTCGGTCATTTCCCGTTGCATCCATGCGTTCTAGAATATCTTCTGATAATTTAATTCCAGGTACTTCATGGTGAATAAATCGAGCATTTCTTGCGCTTGTTAACGGCATGATACCGATATATACCGGTGTTGTTAAATGTTTGGTTGCTTCATATACCTCTTCAATTTGCTTAGTTGAATAGAGAGGCTGAGTAATGAAATAGTGAGCCCCGCAGTCGATTTTCTTTTCCAAACGCTGAACGGCTCGGTCTAAGTGACGCACGTTTGGGTTAAAGGCAGCTGCAATGGAAAAATTGGTTTTTTGACCAAGTGGTTTGCCGGAATAAGATAGTCCTTCATTAAACTGAGCGATTAAACTAATCAAGTCAAATGAAGATAAATCGTAGACCGAAGTGGCGCCAGGGAAATCGCCAACTTTTGACGGATCACCCGTAATTGCAAGTACTTGATTCATTCCTAGCGTATGAAGTCCCATTAAATGAGATTGAAGTCCAATTAAATTTCGGTCGCGACAGGTAATATGAATAAGCGGTCGTGCTTTTGTTTCTTGCTGCATCAGTGTTGCCATTGCCAAGTTGCTGATGCGAGGTGAGGCAAGAGAATTATCAGCTAATGTAATAGCATCTACGCCGACTTTATCAAGTGCTTTTGCGCCTTCTAAAAATTTCGTCGGACCAAGCTGTTTAGGCGGATCTAGCTCGACGATAACCGAGCGGCGCTTCTTCACAATTTCATGCATATGAGGTTTATCCTGCTGCTCACGCTCTTGAACCGTAACGGCAGGTCTCATTTTAACAACTTTGCTTGTAATCGGAGGCAGCTCTTTTAAGGCAGATGACATTGCGCGTACGTGAGCTGGTGTTGTACCGCAGCATCCTCCAATTAAGCGAACCCCTTGTTCGCGGAATAAACGCGCGCTTTCTACAAAGTAGTCTTCATTTGTTTCATATTCCAGCTTTCCTTCCACATACGCCGGAAGGCTGGCATTAGGGTAAGCAGATAAGAAAGCACGATCAGGAAGCGGTACTTCTTCAAGAGACTGAATCATATGATAAGGACCTAAACGGCAGTTTAGCCCGACAACATCTGCTCCCAGCGCCTCTAATTCTTTTAATGCATCTGCTAAAGGGCGGCCATCTTGCAGTACGCCAATATCATGCAGGGAAACGTGAGTAATAATAGGCTTATCCGTTTCTTTTCTTGCCAGTGTAAGAACGGTTTTTAATTCTTCGAAATCATAGTATGTTTCAAACAAAAGGCCATCCACGCCTTCATTTAAAAGCCAAAACATCTGTTCACGAATGCTTCGCTTAACCTCTTCTAAACTAATAGCGTTTTTTTGGAAAGAACGAATTCCGCCGAGTGTACCAACCACGTAAGCCTGATCTTTTGCAGCTTGTTTTGCTAATTTTACACCAGCAACATTGATGTCTTTGACTGAATCTTCTAATCCATAACGGGCAAGTTTTTGATAATTAGCAGCGTACGTATTTGTTTGAATAACGTTTGCACCAGCTTCTACATAGGCTCTGTGAATACGAGAAACCTCTTCTGGTTTGGTGATGTTTAGTTCTTCAAAACAGCTGTCAATACCGTGTGAGTAAAGGAGGGTACCAGTGGCACCATCCCCAATTAAAATTTTAGACTTTAAATCTTCAAGTAACCCCATGTCAAAACCTCCTTAAATTGTTTCGCTTCTATTTCACGAGTGATTCGTTTTATGCAATATGCCGATAAAATAGAAAAAGTCTTCTTAAGAAGAAGACTTTTTTCGCCTTCTTATCTTCCAAGCAATAAATTGCTTGCTGGATTTAGCACCATGTCTCTAACGACTGGTTGCTGAGGTTTCAAAGGGCCAGTCCCTCCACCTCTCATGATAAGAATCAATTGTATATAATTGAAACATATTTTTTTAAATAGAAAGAATACTTATTTAATAATTTATCTGATTTTTAGAAATTATACAACAGTAAATTGTGAATTTCCAGCAAATATTGAGGAAAATTTAAAAGCTAAAGGGGAAATATCCGTATATTTTGTTTGAAAATGACTGTTATGTTAGGGGTTAAGGAGTTTTTTGTGAGAAATACAAAAAGAAAATGAAAAAAATAAACCAAAAGGCACAAGCACTGGGATATGCGTAGATTTACATGTAAAAAGGCTCGTCTTTTTTTTATCGTTTCTACATATAGTGAACTATGAAGGGTAGAAGGGTGATGGGCATGAAAAGGTGGAAACTCACGCTGCAGGTTGCTGCTACGTATGTAGGCACCGTTGTAGGAGCCGGTTTTGCAACAGGCAAGGAAATCGTTCAATTTTTTACACAGTACGGGGAACTTGGAATGGTCGGAATTTTGGTCAGCGGCTTGTTTTTTATTTGGCTAGGTTCAAAAATGATGCTGCTTTCGCACGCAATTGGGGCTTCTTCTTATCAGCAGCTTAATACATATTTATTTGGTGATGTGCTTGGAAAAGTGGTAAACGGTGTAATGATTGTCATTTTATTTGGAGTAACTTCAGTCATGCTAGCGAGTACGGGAGCAATAGGAAAAGAACAGTTTGGGCTGTGGCCTCCTGTTGGAATGATTTTTACAATTGTTTTAACTTATATATTTATCGCAAAAGGAATTAACGGTATTTTAATGGTTAATTCTCTTGTTGTACCGATGATGCTTTCATTTGCTTTTATCATCTTTATGCCGAATATCAGCTATTTCTCACTGATTCAAACGAAGCCGGATTTAACGCTCGTCACGCAGTGGAAGTGGGCGGTTAGTCCCTTTTTATATATTTCCCTGAATCTAGCTTTGGCTCAGGCCGTTTTGGTCCCATTAGGAAGCTCGGTGAAAGATAGGAGCGTGATTACAAAAGGGGCCTTAATAGGAGGATGTGTACTTACGTTTATGCTTGTTTCTACTCATCTTGCCCTTTCCAATTTGCCTTATTCATTTCAACTTGATATTCCGATGAGTGCCGTTGTTAAAAATATCTCAGCGTGGGTGAATGTTTTATTTACGGTAGTTGTGTTGGGCGAGATTTTTACTACATTGATTGGAAATGTATTTGGCATCGCTAAGCAGCTTCAGTCATTTCTTCCCCTCAATGACAAACAAGCTTTTGCGTTTATTATCTTGGCTTGCTTTATTATTGGGCAATTCGGATATGCCCAGCTTCTTGAGTTTTTGTATCCGATATTTGGCTATATTGGACTAGCTTTTGTATGGATGCTATGTATTAAAAAAGAAAAAATAAGCTAAAAGTTGGATTTTAAAAAATAGATGTGAAAAAACGAAGTTAAATGATGTGACAAGTCGATTTTACTTTGCTATAATGTAAAACAAATAAGACTATAGCAGTCGAATATATTATCCTTCGGGGTCGGGTGTAAGTCCCAACCGGCGGTGATAAAGCGTATGCTTTTAAGCCCGTGACCCGTTTTCATACGATGTATGTTAGCGGTGGATCTAGTTAAAATCTAGAGCCGACAGTAAAAGTCTGGATGGGAGAAGGATCAGGAAGCACAGTTGTTTTTTTTGTGTTGAATTAATAAGGGGCACGCTTGCCTTTTTTAAAGCTACCCTTGTTTTTGTACACAAAATATAACTGTTTATTTCGTATACAATTAGCGGAATTTTGCATAGATAAAACTGATTCAGCTCAGCCGACCCCTTGGACATTTGTTCAAGGGGCTTTTTTATTTTCAGTGGTTGGGGGAAAGATAAATATGAAAAAAAAGCAGCTGCTATTTCAAAACGGTATAAGAAGTTGGAATAGCGCCAAAGCAGGTGAAGAAAATGTTCACAGGTATTATTGAAGAAATTGGAAAAATAAAACGTATTCAAAAGGCTACAGAAGCAATTGTTCTTACGATTGATGCGAAGACCGTGTTAGAAGATGTGAACTTAGGAGACAGCATTTCAGTTAACGGCGTTTGTTTAACCGTAACGGCTTACTCTCAAAATGAATTTACGGTCGACGTCATGCCGGAGACGATTAAAGCAAGTACCCTTCAGCTTCTAACCGTTGGATCACGTGTTAACTTAGAGCGGGCGATGGCTTCAAATGGCCGGTTTGGAGGGCATTTCGTTAGCGGACACGTTGATGGAATTGGAACTATTGTAAGCAAAACACGTAAAGGAAATGCTTTTTATTATGAAATTCAAGTCGATCCTGAACTTCGTGAATTTATGATGTTAAAAGGATCTGTTTCCGTAGACGGAACAAGTCTTACTATTTTTGATGTCAGCAACCAATCATTTACTATTTCTCTTATTCCTCATACGGTGCTTCACACAGTCGTTGGAGACAAACAGCGAGGAGACAAGGTGAATATTGAATGCGATATGTTAGCTAAATATATGCATCAGATGATGACAAATAAGTCAACTCCTGGCGCCTCGAATCGTTCAGGTAACATGAAGGATTTATTGCAGCAGCATGGTTTTACAAATTAACAGTGAGGTGAAAGAGATGTTTCATAAAGTAGAAGAAGCCATTGAAGAGTTAAAAAAGGGAAAATTGGTTATTGTATGCGATGATGAAGATCGAGAAAACGAAGGAGATTTTATTGCATTAGCCGAAAAAACGACGCCTGAGGTTATTAACTTTATGGCTACTCATGGAAGAGGATTAATTTGTACACCTGTTAATGAAGAAATTGCGCATAAATTGAATCTTCACCCGATGGTAGTGAACAATACGGATGTACATGGCACAGCATTTACAGTAAGTATTGATCATATTTCAAGTACAACAGGTATCAGTGCATACGAACGTTCTGCTACCGTTATGGCTCTTGTAAATGAAGCGACGGTAGCAAGTGATTTTCAACGCCCAGGACATATTTTCCCATTGATTGCAAAAGACGGGGGCGTTCTGCAGCGTGCAGGTCATACAGAGGCTGCTGTTGATTTAGCAGTATTAGCAGGAGGAAAGCCTGCGGGTGTTATTTGTGAAATTATGAATGAAGATGGAACAATGGCACGTGTACCGGATTTAACAAAAATTGCAGAGCAATTTGATTTAAAAATGATTACAATAAAAGATTTGATTGCCTACCGCCGCAAACATGACCAGCTTATTAGCCGTGAAGTAGAAGTGAGCTTACCTACGGCATTTGGTGAGTTTAAAGCTGTAGGATATACAAATAAACTTGATAATAAAGAACATGTGGCTCTTATCAAAGGTGATATTGACCATAATAGCCCCGTTCTTGTTCGCGTTCACTCTGAGTGTTTGACTGGAGATGTGTTTGGTTCTGAACGCTGCGACTGCGGTCCTCAGCTTCACGCAGCTCTTATGCAAATTGAAGAAGAAGGACGCGGCATTCTGCTGTATATGCGTCAAGAGGGCAGAGGTATTGGCTTACTAAATAAGCTAAGAGCATATAAGCTGCAGGAAGAAGGATACGATACCGTAGAAGCGAATGAAAAACTCGGGTTTGCTGCAGATTTAAGAGAGTATGGAATCGGTGCTCAAATCTTAAAAGACCTTGGAGTCAAACAAATGAAGCTTTTAACGAATAACCCTCGTAAAATTACTGGGCTAAAAGGCTACGACCTTGAAGTGATCGAGCGAGTGCCTCTTCAAATGCCGGCAGTGGATGCCAATAAAAAATACTTAGATACAAAAGCTAAAAAATTAGGTCATTTATTACATTTATAATTTTACACTTTTTTTCGTTATAACAAATGAAGCTAATTCATGAAAAGAAATGTAAATAACTATATATTAATACTAGCAGGAGGAACAAAAGATGAATCATTTATATGAAGGAAATTTAGTAGGCACAGGATTAAAAATCGGAATCGTGGTAGGGCGTTTTAATGAATTTATTACAGGCCGTTTACTTAGTGGAGCAGAAGATGCGCTCAAACGTCACGGCGTAGCTGATGAAGACGTAGACGTGGCTTGGGTGCCGGGCGCTTATGAAATCCCATTAATCGCCAAAAAATTAGCTGAATCTAAAAAATATGATGCAGTGATTACGCTAGGAACCGTTATTCGAGGAGCTACTCCACACTTTGATTTTGTATGTAATGAAGTAGCAAAAGGCGTTGCATCTCAAAGCTTACAAACAGGCGTGCCAATTATCTTTGGTGTATTAACAACTGAAACAATTGAGCAAGCAATTGAACGTGCAGGAACAAAAGCAGGAAATAAAGGATGGGAAGCTGCAGCATCAGCTATCGAAATGGCTAACCTTTCAAAAATGATTGAAGGATAATAGATACCATTCCGTTTTTTGTAAGCTGAAGAGTTAAAAGAGGCTGAAACAAAAGTATGTTAGTTGAAGGAAGATCCGAACGATGAGTCGTTCGGATTTTTTCATTGGTAGGGTGAACGCAGGTTTCAGGTATGTAGTAGCTTCTAGATGTAGATTAAAAGGTCAGGCGAAGACTTCTGCGGGAAAGCGGAAGAAGTGTGCCCCCGCAGAAGCGTAGGCAACGAGGAGGCTCAGCGGCCGCCCGCGGAAAGCAAAGTCTTGCACGGAAATCAACAGCAGTGTAGAAAGCGATCTATACTGTCTCATGTATCCCGTTTGTTCGCCTTTAGATTGGATTGATGTAGTTTTGTCTCAAGCTCTTTTGAATAGAAGCTAGCTATGTATAATTTGGCTAAAACGTCTTACTCTAAGTAATAATTAGGTCGTAAAAGGGAGACGTCTATGCCTCATTATACTGCTTTTTTTGCATTGATTATTATCAGCACAGCCGTTTTGCTTACAGTATTCATACGTAAAAAAGATAAAAAGCTAGTCGTTTTGCTTTTTTTTATCATTGGAATGGCTTATGTACTAGAATATATTGTATTTGTGTTATTTGAAAGTTACGATTACGATCCTGATTTTATGACCAATGAATATTTTGATAATTTGTTTGGGTCCTTAACTTCTCAAGCGTTTGCTTTTCCCATCATGGCTATGGTGGTAGCTGCTTATCAATTAAAATTTCGCTATATTTTATTCATTTCAGCTATGTTTATGGGGATTGAAGAATTATTTTTACACTGGGATATTTATACACATCACTGGTGGAAAACAGTTTATACAGGCGTTTTAATGACTATAGGCTTTAGCATTTCAAAGATTTGGTATGTATGGCTAACAGAACGGTATATGACATTTGTGCATTACGCTACATTTTTTCTCGGAACGCTCGCCATTACTTCTACTATTATGTTTATGCTGTTAGCATATTTTCATAATAATTGGTTTTATACGGGATGGTTTGCGTCCGCTACTCATGATTCCGTAAATGCAACGATGATTTACGTTTGTATTGTTACAATTCTCCTCGTTTGGAGTGTAGCCAAAGAATTTTTTGTTGGAGCTGGAATGATTATAGCGGGGCTGCGTATAGTAGATATTTTGCTGATTCACTATGGGGTGTTGCTGGTATCTATTACCACTTCACTTGTTCTTTTTACGCTTTTACAAGCGGGTGTATTCATTCTGAGCGTTATGCTTCAAAACTTTATTATGAAAAATTGTTATGGGACGAGCAAAAAAGACGTTGCGTTTCCAGTAAAGAACTACTAAGATAATACGTAACTCAAATAGTTTAGTTCAATAATATTTGAAACAAAGAAAAATGAATTGACGGTTATGCGTATTATTTGTAAGATAGGAAAGCAAATAATAGAAAGCCGAAACAGGGGAGTGAAGGATTCGTGAAAGAGTCCTTTTTTGTAGAAAAGGTACTTAATAATAATGTATTAATTGCTAAACACCTTACCTATGATGAAGTTGTGCTAATTGGGAAAGGAATAGGGTTCAATAAGAAAAAAGGCGATGAAATCGATGCAAAAGCCGTGGAGAAAATGTTTTTGTTAAAGAGTGAAGAAGAGCAAGAACAGTACAAGCAGCTTTTAGCGCAAGTGGATGAAGACGTGATTGAAATGATGAATGATATTGTAACGCACATTCAAAAGCGTGTTAACATTCCTTTGAATGAGCATATACACATTTCATTGACGGACCATATCGCGTTTGCGATAAAACGTTTTCAGCAGGGAATGGGGCTTAAAAACCCATTTTTACTTGAAACCAAAGCTTTATATCCAGAGGAATATACGATCGCATCTGAAGTGGTAGAAATTATTAGTCGCAAAATAGGCGTGCAGCTTCCAGTAGGAGAGATTGGTTTTATTGCACTTCATATCCACAGTGCGCTGACTGAAAAAAACCTGCTGGAAGTGAATCAAGACTCGCAGCTTATTCAAATGATTATTAATGTGATTGAAGAATCGCTTCATCTGCAGGTAGACAAAGAATCTGTGCACTATATGAGATTGATTCGTCATTTGCATTTTGCGATTGATCGAGTAAAAACAGGAGAAAAAATAGAAGAGCCAAAAAAAATTGCTTTGCTATTGAAAGAAGAATATCCCCTGTGTTACAATGTGTCTTGGAAAGTGATAAAAGTAATGCAGCAAGCGTTACATTTACCTGTGTATGAAGCAGAAGCAGTTTACTTAACGATGCATCTGCAGCGACTTATAACAAAAACGGATTTATAAAATCATTTCAATACGTGTTACTGATACGATCAGGCATGAGTGAGAAATGAAGCGATGTGTAATTGGATGAGTGTATCCATTTATCGTTTCTTTTTCCTCATGCCTTTTTTTGTTATAAGAAAGCGCAATCATTTAAAGCTTAGGCTTCAGGACACCAGGAGATGTAAGGAGTTTTCTAGTTAAAGAAAGCGTTTTATGAAAGCGCGTTAATGATTCACGTATCAAATAAATAGCTTGTTGCACACTAAATATATAAAAGGAGGTAAGCGCCATGTTTAAAAAACTTTTTGGAGTATTACAAAAAGTCGGAAAAGCGCTTATGTTACCGGTTGCGATTTTACCGGCAGCAGGGATTTTACTTGGAGTAGGGACAGCGCTTCAAAACCCTACATTGTTGGATGCAGTACCGGCACTTGGTGCAGACTGGGTTCAATTGGTTTCAAATGTTTTGTCGCAAGCGGGTCAAATTGTATTTGACAACTTATCGCTATTGTTTGCCGTTGGTGTTGCCGTTGGTTTAGCTGGTGGTGACGGTGTAGCAGGTATTGCTGCAATCGTAGGCTACTTAATTATGAACAAAACGATGAGCACAATCTTAGTTGCTACAGGACAACTAGATCCTGACAAAATGGGTGCCAATCCAGCTTACACTAGCATCTTAGGAATTCCTACGTTAGCTACAGGTGTATTCGGGGGTATCATAGTAGGTATTTTAGCTTCATCCATGTATAATCGTTATTTCAATATTGAATTACCATCTTATTTAGGGTTCTTTGCGGGAAAACGATTTGTACCAATCATTACTGGGGTATTTTCAATTGTTTTAGGTGTTATTATGATTTTCATTTGGCCGCCAATTCAAAGCGGATTAAATGCTTTCTCTACTAACATGATTGATGCAAACCCAACTTTATCAGCTTTTGTATTTGGATTGATTGAACGTTCATTAATTCCATTTGGACTTCATCACATATTCTACTCTCCGTTCTGGTTTGAGTTTGGTGATTACGTTAATAAAGCAGGTCAACATATTCACGGTGACCAAAAGATTTTCTTTGCTCAATTAGCAGATGGCGTGCCTTTAACAGCAGGAACATTCCAAGTTGGTAAATTCCCGTTCATGATGTTCGGATTGCCAGCAGCAGCTCTTGCGATTTATCACGAAGCTCGTCCTGAAAACAAAAAATATGTAGCTGGTATCATGGGTTCAGCTGCTTTAACATCTTTCTTAACGGGTATTACAGAGCCGCTTGAGTTCTCATTCTTATTCGTAGCACCAGTACTATTTGCAATTCACGCAGTATTTGCTGGTTTATCATTTATGGTTATGCAATTATTAAATGTTAAAATCGGTATGACATTCTCAGGTGGGGTTATCGATTACGTTCTATTTGGAGTTATGCAAAACCGTACAGCATGGTGGCTAGTTATTCCAGTAGGTTTAGTTCTAGCAGTTATTTACTACTTCGGTTTCCGCTTTGCAATCCGTAAATTTAACTTAAAAACACCGGGTCGTGAAGATAAAGAAGAAGGAGAAGAAGATGTAAAAGTAGAAGCAGCAGAGCTTCCAACAAATGTTTTAGCAGCACTTGGCGGTAAAGAAAACATTACACATTTAGATGCTTGTATTACGCGTTTGCGTGTATCAGTAGATGATGTGGGTAATGTTGATAAAAACCGCTTGAAAAAACTTGGAGCAGCTGGTGTTCTTGAAGTTGGTAACAATATTCAAGCTATTTTCGGTCCGAAATCTGACACGTTAAAAGGTCAAATTCAAGACATTATGAATGGCAAAACACCGGTTGTCACAAAAGAAGAGACAAAAACAATTGAAAAACCTGTTGCAACATCTGAAGTAGGAAGCGATAATGGTAATGATATTGTTTCACCGATTGAGGGAGAATTGGTACCTTTATCGGAAGTACCAGATCAGGTATTTTCACAAAAATTAATGGGTGACGGTTTTGCGATTATTCCGAAAACAGGCACAGTAGTTGCACCAGTGGACGGAAAAATAGTAAACTTATTCCCGACGAAACATGCTTTAGGTATTGAATCAACGACTGGACGTGAAATTTTAATTCACGTTGGTATTGATACAGTTAATTTAAAAGGCGAAGGTTTTGAAGCTTTAGTTGCCCAAGGCGATGAAGTGAAAAAAGGACAGCCTCTATTGAAAATTGATTTAGACTTTGTAAAAGAAAATGCGCCATCGACAATTACGCCGATCATTTTCACGAATTTACAAGCTGATGAAAAAATTGATATCTTAAAGCAGGGCCAAGTTTCTCAACAAGAAGCAAATATTATTAACATTTCAAAGTAAAAAGGAGATTGATTTAACATGGCACAAAAAACATTTACAGTAACAGCAGACTCAGGAATTCACGCACGTCCAGCAACAACTTTAGTACAAGCAGCAAGCAAATTTGATTCTGATATCAACTTAGAATTCAACGGTAAAACTGTAAACTTAAAATCAATCATGGGCGTTATGTCTTTAGGTATTCAAAAAGGCGCTACAATCACTATCTCTGCAGAAGGTTCTGACGAAGCAGATGCACTTGCTGCTCTTGAAGATACAATGAGCAAAGAAGGATTAGGCGAATAATGACAAAGGAAATTCAAGGCATTGCCGCTTCTAGCGGCATTGCTATTGCTAAAGCATTTCGTCTAGAAAATCCAGAATTAACCGTTGAAAAAAAATCAGTAACTGAAGTTGAAGCAGAAGTAGCACGTCTAGAAGCTGCGCTAGAAAAGTCAAAATCAGAACTTGAAATTATTAGAGAGCATGCTCGTAAAGAACTTGGAGATGACAAAGCAGAAATCTTTGAAGCTCACTTATTAGTTCTAAGCGATCCTGAACTTATTAATCCAATTAAAGATAAAATTACAAATGAAAATGTAAACGCTGAACATGCACTTGATGAAGTAGCGGCAATGTTCATTAATATGTTTGAGTCAATGGACAACGAATATATGAAAGAACGTGCTGCTGATATCCGTGATGTAACAAAACGTGTATTAGCTCATCTTTTAGGTGTAAACGTTTCAAATCCAAGCTTAATCTCAGAAGAAGTTGTCATTATCGCAGAAGATTTAACGCCGTCTGATACAGCACAGTTAAATCGTAAGTTCGTAAAAGGATTTACAACAGATATTGGCGGACGTACTTCTCACTCAGCAATTATGGCGCGTTCCATGGAGATCCCAGCTGTTGTAGGTACAAAAACAGTTATGGAAGACATTCAAAACGGCGTATTAGTAATTGTTGATGGTTTAGATGGCGAAGTTATCGTTGATCCAAGCGAAGAAACGGTAAAAGCTTACGAGAAAAAAGCCGCTGAGTATGCAGAACAAAAAGCTGAGTGGGCTAAGCTTGTAAATGAAAAAACGGTTTCAGCTGATGATCATCACGTTGAACTTGCAGCTAACATTGGTACACCAGAAGATGTAAAAGGCGTATTAGAAAACGGCGGCGAAGGCGTTGGCCTTTATCGTACAGAATTCTTATATATGGGCCGCGAAGACCTTCCGACGGAAGAAGAGCAGTTTACTTCTTATAAAACAGTTCTTGAACGTATGGAAGGCAAACCAGTGGTTGTTCGTACTCTTGATATTGGTGGAGACAAAGAGCTTCCTTATTTAAATCTACCAAAAGAAATGAACCCATTCTTAGGATTCCGTGCCATTCGCTTATGTCTAGAGATGCAAGACATGTTCCGTACACAGCTTCGTGCGCTTCTACGTGCAAGCGTATACGGTAATCTGAAAATTATGTTTCCTATGATTGCTACTGTTGATGAGTTCCGTCAAGCAAAAGCTATTCTTTTAGAAGAAAAAGCTAAACTTCAACAAGAAGGCGTACAAGTTTCGGAAGACATCGAAGTAGGGATGATGGTAGAGATTCCTTCCTCAGCGGTAATCGCAGATTTATTTGCTAAAGAAGTAGATTTCTTCTCTATCGGAACAAATGATTTAATTCAATACACGCTTGCTGCTGACCGCATGAATGAGCGCGTGTCTTATTTATATCAACCGTATAACCCAGCGATTCTTCGCTTGGTGAATATGGTAATCAAAGCGGCTCACAAAGAAGGTAAGTGGGTAGGCATGTGTGGAGAGATGGCAGGAGATGAGATTGCAATTCCAATTCTTTTAGGTTTAGGCTTAGATGAATTCTCAATGAGTGCAACATCTATTCTGAAAGCTCGTTCTCAAATCCGTCAATTATCAAAAGCTGATATCGAACCTCATTTAGATACAATTCTATCAATGTCTTCTACGGAAGAAGTTATTGAGTTCGTAAAATCAACTTTTCATATTGGATAATAAAAAGGTGTGATCATATATGATCACACCTTTTTTATCTTTTAAGCGAAAATAGTAGGCAGAAGCATATTCGCAAATAGCATTGTAAGAAGTGCTGCTACGATCATGCCAAGGCTAGAAAAAGTACCTTCAATTTTTCCAAATTCAAAAGCTCTTGCTGTACCTGTCCCATGAGAAGCTACTCCTAAAAGAAGACCTCTTGCTAGAGAAGAGTGCAGTGCGAGGAGCTTAATCAGTTTTGGAGCGACCATACATCCTACTACACCGGTTATAATCACAAACATAATGGTAATATTCGGATCTCCTCCTAGCGTCTGAGATACATTAACAGCAATAGGAATCGTAACCGATCTTGGAATCAAGCTATGAACCAGCGTTGATTGTAAATGAAACACTAATGCTAACAGCATGGAAGATATCATGGCAGCAAACGTGCCGAGCCCTACGCTTAAGCTGATTTCAACACGGTGTTTTTTGAGTAAATCAAAATACTTAAACATAGGAACAGCAAAAGCAACGGTTGCTGGTCCAAGCATAAAGCTAATAGCACTGGCACCTTGCTTATAATGATCATAAGAGCCATTCGTCACTAATAAGATGCCAATTAAAAGAATGGGGGCTAGTAAAATAGGGGAAACTAGCATAGACTTATATTTTTTATAGAGCAGTTTTGTACCGACATAAACGAGCAGTGTAAGCGGAAGAGCAATCCATGTGAGTAATGTCATTTTAGCGAACCTTCCTTTCTTCTTGAAATATGTTCTGCAATGATTCCCGTTATAGACATCACAATAATCGTACTGATTGTGATAATAATCACAATCTGGATTCCAAAATGCATCAATACATCTCCATAATTGATGAGTCCAACGACGGCTGGTATGAAAAATAGTAATAGTTCTCCCACTAACAGTGTTCCACCTTGTTCAACCCAGCTTAATTTAATTACTTTAAAGTACAGTAAGAAAAACAGTAAGAAAAATCCGATGATACTACCTGGCACTGGGAGGTCAAACCATTGTGAAATACTTTCTCCTATTAAAAACAGAGCCGTTAGTAATAAAATCTGTAAAATCACCATAATCAGTTTCATGATTAGCCTCCTTTATTTATGTTTTTATTCATTCATTCCTAGTTTGTTGAGACAATAATGGAGTCGTCTATGCTGAAAAGACGACTCCATCATGGGAAAAGAGAAACTATTTGGATTTTGCAAATGGGGATACAACTTCAGTAAATGAATGCTACACACTTATCTTACAAAAAATCGACTATAATATGAAATATATAATAACTATGATAACTATTCTTTTTAGTTATAGTTGAAAGAAATCTCTTTACAAATGCGTTGGTAACCTTTTCAAAAAAGAGTTTGTGAAATATAAGGTCTAATTATTTAATAAAAGAGATGGAGACATGCCTAAATCAATTCAATTTAAAGACGAACCAATGGGATAAATGATTTAGTATGAATGACATGTTACACCGCCATGAAAAAAATCCGAACGAGTTGGATTTTCTATCAAGAATCAAACTCGTTCGGATTTTTAATTAAACTACTTTTGGTCTCCGCTTTGTTAAACTGTACTTTTAATATAATCAATAAAAGCCTGTGTAGCATAAGAGATATAGCGATCTTTTTTTACGATTAAAGCAATTTCCCACGGAATAGCATTCTCGAGATTAATTACTTTCACATGCTCCAAATCAAGCTTTTCACATAATGAATAAGGGAAAAGAGCAATGCCGAGATTAGCAGCTACCAGCTCTCCAATGAAGTCCCACTGAGAGCTTTTAAAAGCAATATTAGGTGTAAATCCATTTTTTAAACATTCGTTATAGACCATTTCATGCATGGTGAAGTCTTCATGAAAGGAAATAAGCGTTTCGTCTTTTAACTCTTTTAATGAAATCGTAGAATGCTGAGCCAACGGATGAGATTTATGAACAACAAGCTGTAGTGTTTCTCGGGCTAAAGGAGTCGTAAAAAACATGTTTTCATCAACTGGAAGTAAAACTACGCCCACATCCACTTCTCCTTGTTCCACAAATTTTTGCATTCTTTTAGCGCCATATTCCACTAATTGAATATGAATCTCAGGGTATTGCTCTCGAAATGCTTTAATAATAGTAGGAAAAAACAATGTACCAACAATAGGGGGAATGCCTATTTTGATGGTTCCTCTTTTTAAATGCATTAAATCATAGAGGGAATCCGATAAATCTCGGAGAGAAGATAAAATACTTTCTGCTTGCTCGTACACAATTATTCCTGCATCGGTAAGCTGAACTTGTTTGCCAGCGCGATCAAACAAAGGTGTGCCGAGCTCTTCTTCTAATGATTTAACCATTTTACTGAGAGAAGGTTGCGAAATATGCAGCGCTTCAGAAGCTCTTGTGAAATTTTTATGTTTAGCCACTTCTGTTAAGTAATGCAAATGGCGAACATCCATTTTGTATACCTCCGTGTTCATACATGCTAATTAATAAGATACACACATTCTACCACATTCACAATCAGCTCTATACCTTTCTTTCCTATCAAATAAAATGATCAGTAGAAGAGGCAGTGAATACAAAAGAAATTGCCAACAATATATATTTACACATTGTTTATTTTAGAAGTATAATATATAAATCAGTAGAACGGTTACATATCGATCACAGAATCAATCAATAAGGTGGTTAGAACGGTTGAGTAAAGCAGATGAAATAAGAGATATCGTTTATATTAATGGCCATGTAAATAAAAAATGCTTTATTACATATGGAATTGAATTTAAAGAGTTTTATCATTCCCTTCCTACGCCGCTTGCAAATATATTATTGTTAAAGCACGGTTTTGAAGACAGTGATTACCATTACCAAACCCATATGGACTACGTAGAAGAAGAACAAATTCATCTTTTAGCAGAAGATGATGTTTATAATTATGGTGATTTTTGTTGGATTGATTTTGAGGATGTATCTTCGTTAGATTTGTTAGAACCTCAAGATATTGCAGCGCTGCTGTATTTAGGTCATTTAAAAAAACCGCTCAATTCGCCATTTAATAATAAACTCGGTAATCAATTTGTTTATTTAGCTCATGATGATGGGTTTTATAACAAAATCTATTTTCGAGACGTATATGATATGAAGCATATTTTAAGCCGAATCATTCCGTTGAAAATGTCAGAAATTAAGCAAAAAAGATTTGTATTTAGAAGGAAGAAGTTAGAATATCCAATATTGCCGCTCGTGTTAGCAAATACGCTTCTTACTTTAACGAATGACGGTTTGTTTATTGATTTTGAACACATGGTGCAATCGCGTAGAGATATTAAAATTCCTTTGTATACAATCGGTGACTTTGACGACATGAATGAAATGTATAATGATCGGTTTGAGCACAAAGAGATGAGTAAATTGCAGGCGCATCTTGTTCTCACTCATAAAGAGCTAGAGTGGAGCATTGAAGAAGTTCAATAATCTAAAAAGAGGTTGAGACATAACTAAATGAATTCAACCTAAAGACGAACACATAAGATAGATGAGCTGGACTGCTAAAAGGAACGAAACAGATAAAACTATATTCACCATCACAAAAAAACGAACCACTAATCAAACGTGTTGATTAATGGTTCGTTTTTCACTTGGGCTAAAATATTTTTGTCCCAGCCTCTTTTTGAATAGCCGTATAAAATGGATTTTTCCATTCCATTAGTACAGCGTAGTTGTGTGAATCTTCATCTTCAATATAGTTTGCTGCGAGACCAATAGGCGATCTGCCACAGCGCATTAAAAAGGTCATAACCGGGTCGTAGAGAGTTCCGGCTGATACAAGGTTCATGTATTCAACGGGCGTGTACAAGGAAGACACTGATACGTATCCAGGGATGCGGCACCCGCCAAGCAGCCTTTCTAACTTGTAATGAATCACAACTTCATATAAAGACTGCAAAAGCAGCTTCCCAAGCCCCATCGATCGATGCGAAGGAGTGACGCATACGTCCACTACATAAAGCGTATTACCAGAAGGGTCGTGCGTATGAATATATCCGCTTCCTGTTACTTCATCCCATGTGTGAGCCTCATTTCCTTCCACTGAAACAATCGCGCTTGTGATAGATCCGCATATTGTCCCGTCTATCTCCACGCATAGCGCTCCATCCGGAAAAAGGGACACATGGTTATTTAACTGATCTTTGCTCCATAATAATTCAGAAGGGAAAGGAGGGGGAAAGCTTTCTTCTTGAATCCGAATCAACTCATCGAAGTCATTTGATGTATAGGATCGTACCGTACATGTTACAGGCTTATTTTGATGAAAGACAAAGCATTGCTTTTTATACACTGCTTTTTTGCCTCCTTTAAGTAATAATTTTCAGATAATTAAGTATACCATATGGAAAAAAGAAATTATTTCATATTTATTGAAGAATTTGACGAGAACGTGATAAAGTTAAAAAGATTCGAACTATTAGACGAGGTGAAAGAAATGGATGTTGAATTAAAAGGAAAAACAGCGCTTGTATTTGCGGCGAGCCAAGGGCTTGGCAAAGCGATTGCTGCTAGGCTCGCAGAAGAAGGCGCAAACGTTATGATTGCAAGTCGTTCAGAAGAGAAACTAATCCAAGTAGCGGAAGAGATTTCATACCTTGGAAGCGGACAAGTGTTACATAAAACGGCAGATGTCACGAAAACTCAAGATATTCAAGATGTTATTCAATATACAGTAGATACGTTTGGAACCATTGATATTTTAATTAATAATACAGGAGGTCCTAAAGCAGGGAACTTCCTTTCGTTAACAGATGATGATTGGGAGCATGCATTTGAGTTAAATCTCCTCAGTTATATTCGTATCATTCGTGAGGTAGTGCCCGTTATGAAAAAGAGCGGAGGACGTATTGTCAATATTGCTTCTTCTTCCATTAAAGAGCCAATTGCTGGACTTATTCTGTCAAATACCTTCCGTACAGGAATCGTGGGGCTTACCAAAACACTTGCTTCAGAACTAGCAGAGGACGGTATCTTAATTAACACGGTTGCGCCAGGAAGAATTGCAACAGACCGAGTGAAAGAGCTAGATACTACTCGTGCTGAAAAACTGGGAGTAGACGTTTCAGAAATTGAAGAAGAGATGAGAAACCAAATTCCTCTTAAACGCTACGGTCAGCCTGAAGAGTTTGCAAAAGCCGTTGCTTTCTTTGTCTCGGGAGCGAATTCATATATGACAGGCCAGTCGTTTCTAATCGACGGAGGCATGGTGAAATCCATTTAGTTACATAGAAAAACCCTGCAGCCGCAGGGTTTTTTGTTAAATCCAAGTTGTAACTTGATCCAATGGTAAACGGTCGCTAGCGTGTGCGTCTTTAGCCGCTTTTCCAACTGAGATAAGCATAACCGGAATGTATCGATCCTCAATTTTAAATTCTTCTACAAATTTTTGAGCGTTAAATCCGCCCATTGAGCAAGTGTCTAATCCTTTTGCTTTTGCTGCAAGCATGAATGTCATAGATGCAAGAGAAGCATTCGTAAACGCTGCATCGCGGGCGAAAGCACCGTTTTTATAAGCGCCGTTAATTTGTCCTGACAAAATATTTTTTACGTCTTCTGTCATGTGACCTGCTTCGACTAGTGGGTTGTACACGTCATCTACATTTTTATTGGCTTCTAAATCACCTAAGACAGCTACTACAGCGCCTGCTTCTGTAATTTGTTTTTGGTTGTAAGCAATTGGAAGTAGACGTTCTTTCGCATCTTGGTCTGTAATAACAACGAAATGCCAGTGCTGTAAGTTCCAAGCTGATGGTGACTTCACTGTTGCTTCTAAAAGTTCCGTTAATTCTTCTTTGCTTAATTTAGCTGAAGAGTCATATTCTCGAATCGATGTACGTTCATTTACCACATCAAAAAAATCTTTTGTCATAATAAAAACCTCCGTTAAAAGTATGTATTTCTTTAGTGAATCGATGCACATTTTATAATGATACACTATTGAAGTCAATTTATATGCTTCTAGTATACCCGCTCTTATGTGCTGTCACTCACAAAAAAATGCATACACTTCTTACCATCGGCTTAGCGTGATTGACGAGATGTAAGATAAGCTTCAATTCGATCACAGGCTTCACGCAGCGTGTTCATGGAATACGCATACGACAGGCGTACATATCCTTCACCGTGGGAAGAAAAAGCGCTGCCGGGTACTAGTGCAACACCTGCTTCTTTTACTAACTCCAGGGCAAAATCAAATGAATTGCTGTGGAAGTTCTGAATAGAAGGGAAGATATAAAAAGCACCCGTCGGCTTTTCTACGTCAAATCCCATGTTTACTAATCGGTCATACACATAATTCAGCCTTTGTTCGTATTCTTTTTTCATATCCACCGCATCGTTTTTACCTGCTGTCAGTGCCTCGAGTGCAGCTGCTTGAGAGACAGAAGAAGCACAGCTCACGTTGTATTGATGAACTTTTAAAATATGTTTGGCTAAATAAGAAGGAGCAAATAAAAGGCCAATTCGCCAGCCTGTCATAGAATGAGACTTTGATACTCCGTTAATAACAATTGTTTTCTCTCTCATAGAGGAAATAGAGGCAATGGACTGATGTTTTTTATCAAAAACGAGCTCGCTGTATATTTCATCAGATAGTACAAAAATATTTTTATCGCTTAAAAGAGCGGCAATTTCTTCTAATTCTTGCTGTGACAACGTCACGCCTGTAGGGTTAGACGGATAAGGTAAGATGACGCATCTTGTTTTAGACGTCAGATGTTGTTGGATTAAATCCGCTGTTAGTCGAAATCCTGTTGCGGTTGTATCAATATGTACAGGTTTAGCGCCGTTTAACCGGATAAGCGGTTCGTATCCTGGGTAAACAGGTCCAGGTAAAATAACTTCAGAATCTTCTTCTAAAATGGTGCGAAGAGCAATGTCAATTGCTTGACTAGCTCCAATGGTCACAATCACTTCATCCGCTGGGTTATAGTGCAAGTCATATTTTTCTTTGACAAATTGAGCTGCTGCCTCGCGCAGTTCTATTGTTCCAGCATTGTGGGTATAAGAAGTTTGGTTACCATCAATTGCAGATTTTGCCGCTTCTTTTACATGCTGTGGTGTTAAGAAGTCAGGTTGTCCAATTGTAAGGGATAAAACATCTTGGTATTGTGAGACCATATTATAAAATGTACGTATTCCTGATAGTTCAATTTCTTTGACACGTTTATTGATTAAGTGCTCCATGGTTTCAAATCCTTCCGCGTATTTTCAACTCATTTTATCACAATGAAAATAGGTAAAAAACCACTATTTGCGCATTTTGCAAATAGTGGTTTTAAGTTAGGCGTTATATAGCTTATTATAAGCAGTTGTTAGTTCATAGAATTGTTCTTCGTCTCTGTTATCTAACGCATCGTCGATAAGAGACTTCAAATGCTGTTTATTAAAGTTTGTACTCATAGTCGTTAAAATACGATCAGCTTCTTTCGCGTAATAGTGTTGGTAAGGTGTGTACTGAGATGAGTGAGGATAGTGATTCATATTTTTTCGATAAGAACTCATAACATAAACCTCCTTTTTTAAAATAAAACGCAGCTTCTATTACTTGAAATGTACCCTTTCTATATAGTTGTTAACCCTGTTTTTAGCTGCGAATGTGCTGAGGTATGTGTTAGGAAATCAGAGATTCCTCGCTTCACGTTCAATTCTAGATTCAAAATAATAAGCGCATAAAAAGACCTGCATATATATGCAGGTCTTGTATATTAGTCAGTGTGTATTTGGCCTTCACGCCAATAAACGGGGGAAACGTAGCCAAAATCAACTTCATGATCGTCCAATGTTACAACGCAGTGATCAGAGCCTTCTTGTTCTTTAATATCTTGATATACAGCTTCTTCTACGTTTTCAATAATGGTCATTTCATTATCGTCATTAAAAAGAATGACGGAGCCTTTCATATTACGAACACCTTCTTTTAAGATTATTCATTCACTTTGTGTAGTATAAACCGTTTTGGCTGTAGAGTCCACAGCTATCTTCGATTTCTTGTTAAAAATTTGTGAACAGGCTTTTAGGAATGAATAAGAAACCCTCTAAATAGAAGAGTAACCGACTTGTCTATTCTTTCTTGAAGGGTAGCAGAGTCGGGTTGGTTGGTACACCAGTAAAGAAGTGTGCCAAAAAAATTAAGTATAGCAATAGAAGCCATTTCTTCGGCAGGGATATCGACTATAAGTTCACCTCGGTCTTGTCCTGTTTGAAAAACTTTTGTAAAATGAGCACGCATTTTTTCAATTTGAAGAATTTCGGATTGTTGAAAGGAACTGTTGGTAATAGCAATATGAAACCAAGAACGGATTAGGTGAGGGTTCGCTTCTTCGTTTGATTGTGCTAGTAATAAAAACAGTTGTTTAACAATGGCAGCAGTTGGTTCTTCTGTTTGAAGGAGCTGTTCTAATTTGTAGGAGATACGGTTTGTAAAATTAATTCCAAGGTAGTGAAGAACTTCTTCTTTTGTTTTGAAGTAATTAAAAAATGTTCCCTTTGCTACACCCGCTTCATGGGTAATTTGAGACACAGTCGTTTTTTGATATCCCTGCTGTTGGAATAAAGAGATAGCGGCTTTTTGGATGCGTTTTTTTGTTTCTTCTTTTTGTAATCCTCTGTTCATAAATTACACCTCGTTCGAATAGGAGTAGTCGTTTGACTCAAGTTCATAAGCTAGTATAGAGAAGTAAAGTAGAGCAATTAAAAAACTGAGCAGAGGATGAGACGAAAGGGATCGACGCTCATGTTTTTATATAGTATATAATATTCTGTTAATTCGTAAAACAATATTTTATGTATATGTTTTAGGGAAAAAGGATAACAAAATAAGAAAATTTTTCTTTACGGATATAAGAGGCGGTCACTATAATGGGAAATATGGACTATTAGATAAGCAGGTGAGATGAGAGGAGTAAGTATATGAATCCAGATAAAGGAATACTGTTGGAAAGTGGTACAAACGAACTGGAAATTGTCGAATTTGAGATAGGAAATGTTTGGTTTGGCATTAATGTAGTAAAAGTTAGAGAGATTATTAATCCCGTATCTATTACACCTGTTCCCAATGCGCATTCTTACATAGAAGGTATTATAGAGCTAAGAGGGGAAGTACTTCCTGTTGTTGACATAGCAAAAGCGTTAAAAATGGAACCTTCAAATACGCCTGAAAAAGATAAGTTAATTGTTACAGAGTTCAATCAGCAAAAAATTGTCTTTCATACCCATGCAGTGACGCAAATTCACCGTATTTCTTGGAAAGAAATTGAGAAGCCTTCAGATTTGTATCAAGGTTTGGAAACGCAGATTACTGGAGTGGTAAAATTAAACGGTCAAATAATTCTGCTGTTAGACTTTGAAAAGCTGATTTCTGACGTGAACCCTGATGCGGGTATTAATCAGTCGAAAATCAAAAAGCTAGGGGCTAGGGAACGCTCTAATAAAAAGATTGTCGTGGCTGAAGACTCTCCGCTGCTGCGCCGAATGATTGAAGATACTCTTGCACAAGCAGGTTATGAGAACACGGAATTTTTTGAGAACGGTGAGGAAGCGTGGAACTATCTAAGCTCAGTGATCGATGAAGGTGTGGAAATCAGTGATCAAGTCCAGCTGCTTATTACAGATATAGAAATGCCGCAAATGGATGGGCATCATTTAACTAAAAAAGTGAAAGAAAATCCTCAGCTTTCTATACTTCCAGTCATTATCTTCTCTTCTCTTATCACAGAAGATTTACGTCACAAGGGAAAGATGGTAGGAGCGGAAGGACAAGTAAGTAAGCCGGAAATCGGAGAGCTTGTTGAGTTGATCGATCTCTATATTTTGTAGGATCACAAAAAAGTGCCTGAAAGCAGATTGCTCCACTTCAGGCACTTTTTTAAAAATAACTTTTACCCAGCGGTTTAAACACAGGTGCTTGCCGTTTTCTTGGAGTCGAAACAGGGCTTTTAGCCGGCTGTACGAGATGACCCGTATATTTAGATAATAAGCGCTTCGCATAAGATAATGACATAGTCGTTTTGGGATTTCGATACTGATGGTTTAAATGGCCGAGGTGTGATAACTCTTTGAAGTCTTCTTTCTTTGGAGGCATATGGAAAAAGTAGTCTCCAACTGATACAAGTACATCTGATTTTTGTTGACTTTTACCAGGGTTTGGCGAAAAGTGAAGTCCTTCTTTTTTGGCTTTTCCTTCTAAAATTAGTTGATCTAATGCAATTTTCTTTAACGTATATAACTGCTTAGGATCAGGAGCAGCTTTTGCGTGACGATTTACAGTGAAAATAGCTTGTGCAATCTCAGATACAGACGGGGTCAAAGAGCCTTGTCCATTTGCTTGAGACATACGTTCACTCCCTTTCTATCATATCAGCTGTTCAACCTATAAGGTGAAAGCTGATACGTTCATTATAGCGTGTCTTGTCCCATTTGAAAATAATTACACGAAGAAGTATTTTGGTAATTAATGAAATTTCCTATGTATAGGGTTTGTTTTGTTACGCTTCCTTATACAAGTAAAGTGGAACAGCACGCCATACTTTTTATTTTTAAAAAAATGCTGCTCCCACAGTTAAACCATCATTGATTAGTAAATCCCGAACTATTGAGCCATTCGTCGAGAAGGTCGAATATAAACACCAGTCCCATTTGGCACAATTTGAGCTAGCTCATTTACTTGGGCATTATACATGCGAATGCATCCTTTGGATACGGCTTTTCCAATAGAACTTGGATCATTTGTTCCGTGAATGCCATATGACTTTTTAGACAAGCTTAGCCACATTGTGCCAAAAGGCCCCCCGGGGTTTGGCTCCCGGTTAACGATAACAAAGTCTCCAGTAGGGGTTGCGCTCAGCATTTTTCCTGCTGCAATGGGATAGACTTTTTGTATGATATTATTTCTTCGTAATTCAAGCTGCTTTTCAGCAATAAACACGTGGATCGTGTAAGGAATGAGCTCTTTATCAGGGAGGTTTGGAATGATGATTACTTGCCCAGGCTTCAGCGTACTATGGCTTACAAAAGGATTAGCCATCCACAGATCTTCAACCGGAGTCCGGTAGTCACCTGAAACGCTTTGCCAGGTTTCACCGCGCTTTACTATATATCTCATTAACTTCGCTCCTTTGATATATGACTATGTTGTAACAGTATACGGTTGAAAAAAGTAAAAGTGACTTTTGTGAGCATAAAGTTATTTTGAAAAAGGTGTTGAAATTACATTGACTTATAAACATGGACTGATTGACATAGGTTCAAATACGATACGCCTTGTTATTTATGAATACAAAAAAGGCAGAGGATTTAAGCAAATTGAAAACGTGAAAGTAGCTGCACGGCTTCGAAATTATTTAAGTAAAGAAGGAGTGTTAACGGCTAAAGGAATATATACCTTGCTTGATACGCTTAAAACGTTTGGAGTTATTATCAAGCATCAGCAGCTGCCGAACGTTACCTGTGTGGCCACAGCTACCATCCGTCAAGCGGCTAATGCAAAAGAAGTTCTAGAGCATGTAAAAAAAGAAACGGGCTTTTCTATTCAACTATTGTCTGAATATGAAGAAGCGTATTACGGCTTTGTTGCCGTTATTCATTCCACTTCGATCGAAGAAGCCATTACAATTGACATTGGTGGGGGAAGTACGGAAGTTACGTATTTTCGCAATCGAGAGTTAGTGCAGTACCACAGCTTTCCGTTCGGTGCCTTATCTCTGCGTCTGCAGTTCGTCAAAGGCAATATTCCCACTGCAGAAGAAAAAGTAAAAATCCGCGATTTCGTGATCCGGTATTTCCATACTGTCCCGTGGCTTTTAAATCGCCAAGTTCCGATTGTAGCAATTGGAGGAAGTGCAAGAAGTATGGTGCAAGTGCATCAAGGTCTTATCCACTATCCTCTCGCCGGGCTGCATCAATATGAAATGAACTTAGCTGATATATTGCATGTGAAATCTGCTATAGGCTCATTGTCTTATCACAATCTTCAAAAGCTAGACCGCTTGTCAAAAGATCGTGCGGATACAATTTTGCCAGCGATTGAAGTATTTCAATCATTATATGAAACAGTCAACGCGACTCGCTTCATCTTAAGCCGCAAAGGCTTAAGAGAAGGGGTGTTATTTAAGGAAGCATCTGATGCTAATATCCAGCCAATGTACCCCGATGTCATACAGCAAAGTTTTCAAGAAATAATGGAAGAGTTTGAAGTAAATAAAGATTATGTCAAACAGCTTACCCGCACAGCTATTATGATGTTTCAGCATTTTAAGGAGCAGGGACCGGTTGATTTAAAAGAGGATGACTTAGCGCTTCTTATAAAAGCTGCGCAAGTGTATGATATAGGAGAGTATATTGATGCCGAATCAAGCAGCCAGCATACGTTTTATGTGCTTGCTAATCGTACAATCGATGGAATTTCACATAGAGAACGTTTAAAGCTGGCACTTGTTTCTTCATATAAAGGGAAGTCTTCTTTTAGGCAATATGTTGCTCCTTTTAAAAAGTGGTTAACAAAAGAAGAACAAAAAAAAGTCCAGCTGCTCGGTGCGGTTTTAAAAATAGCTGACGGTTTACATGCAACAAAGCGAAATGTTATTCAACATATTGACATGAAAAGCGATGAAAACACAGTTGCGATTAAACTATTATGTACAAAAAACTTTCGTCCTGAACAATATCAGGCTGAAAAACAGAAAAAGCATCTAGAAAAAGTAGTGAAAAAAAATATTGTTCTTGAATTTGCTAAGCTTTAGAATAACGCTGAATCGGTTAGAATATTCAGTATAGCTAACTAGATTAAATCCATTATCCTGGAAGGTGAGGCTAATGTTAGAAAGTAATCGCACTTATAGGCAAACCATACAAGTGGCTGATTCAGCTTATTACAATAATCGTGAATTGAGCTGGCTGGCTTTTAACAAGCGGGTGCTGGAAGAAGCAGTAGATACGAAAAACCCTTTGCTTGAGCGGTTTAAATTTCTAGGAATTTTCAGTTCAAATTTGGATGAGTTTTTTATGATTCGGGTAGCCGGATTAAAAGATCAAGTGAAAGCTGGATTTAGCAAACCTGAAAACAAAGCAGGCTTAACTCCTAAACAGCAGCTATTTTCTATCTCTAAACAAAACCACGATCTAGTCAAGCAGCAGTATGATACGTATATTCATACACTTCTTCCCGAATTACAGAAATACGGCGTGGAAATCATTGCGGTTGAAAAGTTGGAGAAATCAAATCTAGATACGCTTGAACAGTATTTTGACGAGCAAATCTTTCCCGTATTAACTCCTATGGCTATTGATACCTACCGGTCGTTTCCTATGTTGATGAATAAAAGCTTGAACTTAGCAGTCGTCCTTTCAGAAAATTTAAATGATGAGCAGCAAATTGCTGAAATAAAAGGAAGGCTAGCTATCGTTCAAGTACCTTCGATGCTAACGCGCTACATTGAAATAGCCACATCAGATTCTACCCGTCTATTTGTATTGCTAGAGGATGTGATTGCCTATTTTATTAAGAAGTTGTTTAAGGGATATCGCGTTTCTTCCGTTTCTCAATTTCGAATTACCCGCAACGCAGATATGACTATTCACGAAGAAGACGCTCAAGATTTACTAAAAGAAATTGAAGAAGAGTTACAGAAGCGAAAATGGGGAGCGGCTGTTCGTCTTGAGATTAAGAGTCCATATGATCAGGGTGTACTAGCGTATTTAGAGTCAGTACTTGAAATTGACGATGAAGATGTGTATGAGATCGAAGGACAGCTGGATTTAACCAGTTTATTTTCGTTTTATAGATTACTTAACTCTACGCATGAAAAGTTGGCTGAAAAAGCCTTTATTCCTAAGCTTACAACAGAGTTACACCCGGATCAAAATATTTTCGATCAAATGATTCAAAGAGATATTTTGCTTCACCATCCTTATGAATCGTTTAAGCCGGTACTCGATTTTGTTAACGGTGCAGCAGACGATGAAAATGTGCTTGCTATTAAGCAAACGTTATACAGGGTAAGCGGAGATTCTCCCGTTATTAAAGCATTAAAACGAGCGGCTGCAAAAGGTAAACAAGTGACGGTACTAGTTGAACTAAAAGCGAGGTTTGATGAAGAGAATAATGTGCAATGGGCTAAAGAGCTAGAGCGGGCAGGGTGTCACGTGATATATGGAATGACGCATTTAAAAACGCATGGTAAAATTACGCTCGTGGTGAGAAGAGAAGGAGAGCATATTAAACGGTTTGTTCATCTTGGTACTGGGAATTACAACGATGCCACAGCAAAGATCTATACGGATATAAGTCTTTTTACTGTCAACCGAAACATCGGGATAGATGCGGCCAATTTTTTTAATTACTTAAGTGGCTATACGCAAAAACCAGTATATCATCATTTATCCGTTGCACCATTTGATATAAGAAATGATTTTTTGCATCTCATTGATCAGGAAATCCATTATCATAGACGGTATGGCAATGGAAGAATCATTGGGAAAATGAACTCATTGACGGATAAAATTTTAATTATGAAGCTATATGAAGCTTCTATAGCTGGTGTGACAATCGAACTCATTGTTAGAGGAGCGTGCTGCTTGCGCCCTCAAATTCAAGGCGTTAGCGAGAATATAAGAGTAAGAAGCATTGTCGGACGATTTTTAGAGCATAGCCGAATCTATTATTTTCATCATAATAAACAGGAAAAGTTTTTCTTTTCATCTGCAGATATGATGACAAGAAATATGGTGAAACGAGTAGAAATTTTATTTCCTATCTTGGATACATATTTGAAAAAAAAAGTGTGGAAGTGGCTTGAAGTTATGCTTGCTGATAATGTAAAAGCACGAGAACAAGACCAAGAAGGGAATTATCATTACGTCATAAAAAAAGACCATGAGCTCTCTATTAATAGTCAAGAGATTTTTTGTCAATATGCTCTTTGCGACAATCAAGAATAACATAAAAAAAGCCGAGTGCTCGGCTTTTTAGTCATGTTATTATCTAGGAATGGGACCAACAGGACCGTATCCAGGTCCGTAGTATGTGTTATAAACAGGAGCACCGCCTCCATAGCCGGCACCAGGGAAGCCTCCTCCAGGAAATCCACCGCCGTAAAACGGAACTGGATAAGGATAAGGTGGTGGACAGCACCCAGGTCTGCCTCCAAAACCGCCAACAGCTAGTCCGCCAAGCAGCCCACCAGCTAAGCCAGCAACAAAAGGAAATCCAAAAAAGCGCTCGTCACCATTTGGAATATTACGATATCCTGTATAGGGATATTGATAGTACATAATTTAACCTCCTTGTCAGTTGTCTTTGTAGTGTATGGCTGAACGGAAGTTTTTGAGCCTGGTTTATTTCTTTAAGACTAGAATTAGGCGGTCATAATCAGCTAAAAAAAGACAATCAACATAAAAACGCCCTGTAAGGGCGTTTTTATGTTGATTGCAGGGTGAAAAGCGTAATTTCAGGCGTAGCTAAAAAACGAAAAGGAATGCGAGTGGTTCCTAAGCCTCTATTCACATAAAGCTTCATTTTAGAATCTCCAACTTCGTACATTCCTTCAGGGTAAACCGTCCCAAAGGGCGGTGTAATTAAAGGACCGTAAAAAGGAATTTGAATTTGGCCTCCATGACTATGGCCGGAGAGCTGAAGATCTACTGGAAAAGGAGCTGCTTTGACAGCAACGTCCGGTTCATGAATCATAGCAATAGAAAAAATATCCGGCTGTAATTGCCCTAGCGTTCCTTCATATTGTGGATTCCCAAGCATAATATCATCGAGTCCACAAATATGAATGTAGCTTTTATCAGGCATGGATACCGTGTCAACTTCATTTACTAAAAGTCTAAATCCTGCGTCTTCAATGGCTTGTTTATAGATATTTGTTCCATATCCTCCGTGATCATGGTTACCATATATAGCATATTTTCCAAGAGGAGCCTGAAGCCTCTGTAAAATCGGGGGAATTCTTTCTGGATGCGGGTATTCATTAGGTACATCCATTAAATCTCCGGTAAATAATATAATAGTAGGCTTCAAATTATTTATGGTCACCATAAGCTGTTCTAGTTGTAATAAATCATAAGAGAGTCCAAGATGAACATCACTAAATTGTAAAATTTTTATTCCGTTAAAGCTTTTCGGAATATTTTTAGAAGTAATTGTATGACGAACAATTTGCAGACGTCTAGGCTCAATATATTTGGCATATGTATACCCAAAAGACGTGGTGAGCAAAGACCCTAACGAAATAGACGCTAGTCCTTTCAAAAAAGATCGTCTTGTATACGTCTTTTTCATGCAAAATCAACCTATTCCTTATAGTTTTCAAGTTTTCATTATAGCATTGTTTTTTTTATCATCACAACGAGAAGCCTGCTTTTAAGTTAAATGGATAAAAATTTCACTTTATTCAGAAAAAATAGTAAAATGATAGTTGTAAAACACTTATGTTTTGGGGAGGAAGATACATTGAAGAACAAGGTCGTAATTGTTACTGGCGGTTCAAGTGGAATGGGAAAACATATGGCAAAGCGATTTGCAGAACAAGGTGCTCATGTGGTAATCACAGGTAGATCAGCCGATCGATTACAAGAGACAGAAAATGAAATTAAAACGTTTGATGGACAGGTACTTTCAGTGGTGATGGATGTACGCAATCCAGAAGATGTGGAACGAATGGTTCAAGAAACGGACAAGGCATTTGGCCAAATTGATTTTTTAGTTAATAATGCTGCAGGCAATTTTATATGTGCAGCTGAAGACTTATCCATTAACGGATGGAACAGCGTAATTAATATCGTATTAAATGGTACATTTTATTGCAGTTCCGCAGTAGGGAAATATTGGATCAATAAAGGCGCAAAAGGGGCCATTACAAACATTGTGGCTACATATGCCTGGAACGCAGGAGCAGGTGTTATTCATTCAGCTTGTGCCAAGTCAGGAGTTTTAACCATGACGCGCACGCTCGCAGTAGAGTGGGGGAAGAAATATGGTATACGGGTAAATGCGATTGCACCAGGGCCGATCGAGCGAACAGGAGGAGCCGATAAATTATTTGAGTCAGAAAAAATGAAAGCGCGTACATTAAATTCTGTACCATTAGGACGCCTTGGAACTCCTGAGGAAATAGCCGGATTAGCTAGTTTCTTATTCTCCGATGAAGCGTCTTATATCAATGGGGAATGCATTACAATGGACGGGGGACAGTGGCTAAATCAGCATCCTTTTTAAGTTTGGATACGCACTAAAAAGTACAAAGCAATCCGAGAAGGACTAGCAAAATTATGCTATTCGTATTATACTAACGTAAAGTGAACAAGGAGAGGGGAGAGTTGAGTGGACCCGTTAGATGTATTAACAAACATAGAGAAAACTCTTCCGTATTATCAAGCAATTTTTAGTGCAGATGGACATAGAGTAATTGGCTATGAAGTGTTGGCGAGGTTTCAAAATGAAGGGGAAATTGAAAGTCTCGGCCCATTCTTTCATGATGATGCGATTCCGGATGAATATCGCATAGAAGTTGATTATGCTGTTTTAACACAGGCGCTCGAGCATATGTTGACCCAGGAAGAACAATTTTTAATTTTTATTAATCAGAACCCTAATTTATTAATGAACGATCATGGAGAATCCTTGCTAGAATTATTGCAACTTTTCGAAAATAAAGGATTATCGCTTGATCGAATTGTTCTCGAAATTACAGAACACAATTTTAGTGGAGATTTGGAATCACTTCAACACTTACTAAAGTATTATCAAACATATGGTATTAAGATTGCAATTGATAATATAGGAAAAGAAAGTAGTAATCTAGACAGGATTGGGTTGCTTTCACCAGATATCTTAAAAGTAGATTTACATATTCTGAGACAAACGGACATGGCGCAGTCGTATCAAGACGTATTGTATTCTTTATCTCTGCTAGCAAGAAAAATGGGTGCTACGCTTCTATACGAAGATATAGAAGCCTCCTATCAGCTGCAATATGCATGGAGAAACGGAGGCAGGTATTTTCAAGGTTATTATTTACATAAGCCGGCTGCTGAACTTGTCGATCCGAACATCTTAAAGGATAAACTAAAGGAACGTTTTGAAATGTATATCGCTCACGAAAAGAAAAAGCTGCTTGCTGTTTACCAGCTGACAGAACGCTTTCAAGATAAAATGCAGCAGGTAATGACAAAGTGCAGAAAGCTAGAAACGTATGACGATATGCTGCCTGTTATTGCAGAAGAACTATCCAACGTGTGTTTTCGCCTTTACATCTGCGATGAAAACGGATTTCAAAAGTCTTCTAACTATGTAAAGAAAAACGAGGATTGGATTCTTG
The DNA here is from genome assembly GCF_042787735.1 of Priestia sp. YIM B13490. Classification (NCBI taxonomy): domain Bacteria; kingdom Bacillati; phylum Bacillota; class Bacilli; order Caryophanales; family Bacillaceae; genus Priestia; species Priestia sp. YIM B13490. Next base: position 212,858 of record NZ_JBHZOT010000002.1, on the reverse strand, counting down.
AACCTGAATATGTAAAGAAAAATTGGAGCTGGCGCCCATATTTTCTTGAGAATATTATTCGAATGAGCTATGAAAAAAAAGGCATATTATCAGATTTGTATAATGATATTGAAACAGGTGAGAATATCCGGACTTTTTCGTATCCGATTGATAATATGCACTATATATTCCTTGATATTTCATATTCTTTTTTATACGAAAGAGACGTTTTGTAGAGAATAAATAAGTTAAAGTTAAACCGGCAACCAGCAAAAGTGGTTGCCGGTTTTTTATGTTTTTTTAGAGGAGAACGACAGTCGGTTGTAGGGATATGCATAGGCAGGGGAATTTTCGGAATTCTAATAAAAAAGAAGTTAAGGAGCTGATTTAATTTGAATAAAATATGCTTACTTGTCTTTTTGCTGATTGTCTTGTACTCAGGAAAATCTGTTCATGCAGAAGTATCAGGAGAGACTAGGCATGAAATCTTTATAAATTTGCAGGACGCTTATCAGGCTCAGCTAAGAGCTGCGTCTGCTCATACTAATCAAGACGCTGTTCGTGAGCTGAAATTGTTTTTAGATGATGAGTATGCATCTGTGTTTTTTAATGAGGCTCTCTTACAAAAAGCTCAAGGGTATGTCGGAGAGGGACCTGAATATTTAACACACTACATCCCTTTCTTTTCTTTTGATGAACAAACGAAGGTAGCTCTTCATTCCGACCAAAACAAAGCTTATGTCTATCAATTTTTTCCGGCTGTGCATAATGAACGGGTAAAATACCAAGATCATTACGAAATGATCACGTTAGTAAAAAAACAAGGGAAATGGAAAGTGCAAAAGTTTATATATAGTAAGTAACACTCAAAATAGCCGAGGAAAGCTTATTTTGAGTGTTTCTGTTACCCGATGTTAAGAAGCTTCTCAAGTGCTTGAAGGTCAAATCCTCTGATAATTTCCTGGTCAATACGAATGGTCGGAGTGGAATAAGACTCTAACTCAGTAGTCATTCGTTTTCGAGCAGAAGCATCTTTAGATACGTCAAATTCTTTATAAGAAACGTGATGATGCTGTAAAAACTGTTTAACAATTTCGCAAGGTGGGCAAGCTGGTTGTGTGTACAACTCTATAGATTTCAATGAAAGCACCTCCCTATATTAAAATGAATGGTGTTAAAGTAGAATGAAGTTTTGTATGATACATAGTATATCGCTATGTTATTATAATAAAAAACGACATATATCGCTATAATAAGGCATTTTCTTATGAAAAATCACGTAAAGTACTTGTGTTTTTTTAGTATGTGGCATATAGTGAAATGGTGTCTTTTAAGTATTAGTTTAGATAACGTATTTATTTGAATTGATATTGTAGAAAAGTCGAATGCGTAATGATGTAATAGGTGAAAGGAGAGATTATATGTCACAATTACAAGGTATTTTAACTCGTCTTGTGAATCTCCGTGAGCAAGCAAGTGGAAGTGAAGCGCCACAACGCTTCTTCGAAGTAGAGGGAAAAAGAATTTGCAGCGTGAAATATCATGCAAAAACTGAAACATACGAACTTGAAGTATATCAAGATGGTGAAAAGCCAGCCGTTTATCAATTTGATAACGTTGATATGATTGCAATTGAAATTTTTGAACTTATTCATTAAGGGATAAAGCAAAACGAATGCCGCAAAGGATTTTATACTTTGCGGTATTTTTTTGTTACTGCGTATGGAGTTTTTGCGGTGGCTTCCGCCCTATTTTCCCGAGAAATATCGACAAAGTGATAGCGGATTTTCTGATAAATAGAAGGAACGGGTCGAATGCTGTAAAAAAATCAAAATAAAAAATTCAGATAATTATGAACTTTCGTTGACACTTGTTTTAAAAAAATCTAGACTTAACATATAAGGGAGAACATCGAGTGTGTCTGCTTCTATTCCCTCTTAAAGGTTCGCATTTACGTAGCAAGCTATTTTCATTTTGTAGCTTGTTCTTTTTCTCTTTACACACGTGGAAGTTATGAGAAATGGAAGGAGAATGTATAAATGATTGATATTGATCACAATCAGTTAAATCAAATTGAACTTCGAGATTTGCTTGTCACTTCTGATAAAGTTGCTCATGTCCAAGTGGGAAATAATTTAGAACATGCTTTGCTTGTGTTAACAAAGACTGGCTATACGTCCATTCCCGTATTAAATCCAAGGTTCCAGCTGCAGGGGTTCGTGAGTATGACGCTTATTTTAGATTCGATTTTAGGATTAAAGCGCATTGAATTTGAACGATTAGAAACCATGAAAGTAGAAGAAGTTATGAATCAAAATGTTCCTCGTGTCTCCATGAAAAAATCCGTATTAAAAGTCATAAATGCCATGATTAACCATCCTTTTTTGTGCGTAGAGAATGAAGATGGCATTTTTGAAGGGATTTTAACACGAAGAAATTTGTTAAAGTCATTAAGAAGGCAGTCCATCATTCTCCCGAAAGAGTCATTTCAATAATTTTTTTAAGAAATCGTGTTTCAGCCTATCTTTCTCCGTTTTTTTCTTATATGATAAAGGTAAAATGAAAGTAAAAAGAGGCTTGAAAGGAATAACTGAATGCAATTAATAGAATGTCGAATGCTCGTTGTATTAGCTCAAGAATTAAATATGAGAAAAGCTGCAGAGAGATTATTTGTATCGCAACCAGCTTTATCACAGAGGCTGCAAACCATTGAAAAAGCATGGGATACACAAATCTTCATTCGTTCGCAAAAAGGACTGTCATTAACGCCTGCTGGAGAAAAGATTGTTCAATTTGCAAAAGAAGTGGTAGAAAAAGAAGATCGGGTTCGTGAGGACTTGCATCATTTAGATAATGAGGTATATGGTACACTCAAATTAGCGGTGGCTTCGATTATTGGACAGCACTGGCTGCCGGCGGTGTTAAAACGCTATATGGATCGTTACCCACATGCTAAAATCTCTCTTGTAACCGGCTGGAGCAGTGAAATGCTTCGCTATCTGTACGAAGATGAGGTACATATTGGAATCATACGCGGAAATCCGGATTGGAAAGGTGTCAAAGAACATTTGTTTACAGATCCTCTTTACCTAGTCGATTCAGAAATTGAAAGGGCAGCGGAAGTAGTAAATACTCATCGACCATTTATTCAATTTAAAAGTGACTCAACGTATTATCAAGAAATTTTAGAATGGTGGCATCGAGAGTTTCATACTACACCGAAGCGTACGATTGTAGTGGATCAGATTGAGACGTGTAAGCAAATGGCTTTAAATGGTCTTGGCTTCGCTATTTTACCATCGATTGCTATTAAAGAAGCTGGAAGCCATATTCACCGGACGCCGCTTCTGAAAGCAAATGGAGAGCCAATTACCCGAGACACTTCTTTAGTTGGATACGAATCAGCGTTTAAACTGAAGCAAGTTCGAGCATTTGTTGATATTGTACGTGAATATGTAAGAGAAACGGTCTAAAGCGAGTCTAGATGCTCGCTTTTTTTATTTGCAATCGTTATCTTTTTATTAAAACGATAATGATGCTTGTCATTGTGAAAGCATTTTGTTACATTAAATGAGACATTGCTTACTTAGGAGGAATACATAATGAAAATGATGGATGCTAATGAGATTATCTCATTTATTCAAAACAGCACAAAATCAACACCGGTAAAAGTTTACGTAAAAGGTGAAGTAGAAGGAATTGACTTTGGTTCATCTTCTAAAACATTCGTAACGGGCAACACAGGTGTAGTATTTGGTGAATGGAAAGAAATCAAAGCTGCTATTGAAGCAAACGAAGGAAAAATTGAAGACTACGTAATTGAAAATGATCGCCGTAACTCTGCGATTCCTTTATTAGATATGAAAGGAATTAAAGCTCGTATTGAGCCAGGCGCTATTATTCGCGATCAAGTTGAAATCGGCGACAACGCTGTTATTATGATGGGTGCATCTATTAACATCGGCTCTGTGATCGGTGAAGGAACAATGATCGACATGAACGTAGTACTTGGTGGTCGTGCAACAGTAGGTAAAAACTGTCACATCGGCGCAGGTTCTGTATTAGCTGGTGTTATTGAGCCACCTTCTGCAAAACCAGTTGTAGTAGAAGATGATGTAGTAATCGGTGCTAATGCTGTTGTTCTTGAAGGTGTAACAGTAGGTAAAGGTGCCGTAGTTGCTGCAGGTGCAATTGTGGTAGAAGATGTAGCTCCTTACACAGTAGTAGCAGGTACGCCGGCTCGCGTTATTAAAGAAATTGACGAAAAAACAAAGTCTAAAACAGAAATCAAGCAAGAATTGCGTCAATTAAACGAAGAATAAGAAAAACGATCAGTTTGCGCTTTTTCTTTGTTGAATTAATAGGTTTTAGCGATTGGGATACTGAATCCTTGAACGTATCATATGGACAAGTTGGAAGCGTGGGCAACCACGCTTTCTTCTTTATTTCGTGAGGAGGACATACACATGGCTGAAAATGAATTTGTGAAAATAAGAAGAGAGCTACATAAAATTCCTGAATTAGGGTTTCAAGAGGTGAAAACACAGCGTTTTTTGCTTGATTATATTAACACTCTTCCGCAAGAGCGTTTAGAAGTAAAGACGTGGAAAACAGGACTCTTTGTTAAAGTACATGGTACAAATCCAACTAAAACAATAGGTTACCGAGCAGATATTGACGGGCTTCCTATCACGGAAGAAACGAATTATTCTTTTCAATCACAGCATGAAGGACTCATGCATGCCTGCGGACATGATATGCATATGGCCATTGGGCTAGGCGTACTCACTTACTTTGCTCAGCATGAAATTAAAGATAATGTACTGTTTATCTTTCAACCTGCAGAAGAAGGTCCAGGAGGAGCACAGCCAATGCTCCAAAGCGACATCATGAAAGAATGGCTTCCAGATTTCATCTTCGCCCTTCACGTAGCGCCTGAATATCCGGTTGGATCAATTGCGCTGAAGGAAGGGTTGCTATTTGCTAACACGTCTGAGCTATTTATTGATTTAAAAGGAAAAGGCGGCCATGCTGCTTATCCACACACAACAAATGATATGGTAGTTGCTGCATGTCAGCTCGTTTCACAACTTCAAACTATTGTTGCTCGCAACGTTGATCCGCTAGACAGCGCTGTAATTACAGTAGGAAAAATTCAAGGCGGGACGGTTCAAAATATTATTGCGGAGCGAGCTCGCATAGAAGGAACCATTCGCACGCTATCTCCTGAATCAATGATGCGTGTTAAAGAACGAATTGAAGCGATTGTTAAAGGAGTAGAAGTAGGGTACCAGTGTGAAACAGCCATTGATTATGGTTGTATGTATCATCAAGTATATAATCACCATGAAGTCACGCGAGAGTTCATGGAATTTGCCAAAGAACAAACAGACGTGGATGTCATTGAGTGCAAAGAAGCAATGACAGGAGAAGATTTTGGCTATATGCTAAAAGATATTCCTGGATTTATGTTTTGGCTTGGCGTTCAGTCTGAATATGGGCTTCATCATGCAAAGCTGCAGCCTCATGAAGGCGCAATAGATATTGCGATTTCACTTATTACAAAATATTTTGAACATAAAGGCAATCAATAAATCGTATAATCATTTTTCCTTATGGCTAAATTAATACCATGAGGAGGTGGGCAACGATGGCACGAATTGGTGTAGAATACGGTTTAACAGATGTACAGGCTGCACTTCAGCAGCTCGGACATGAAGTGGTACAATTACGCAACGAAAGTGATGCACAAGGGTGCGATTGCTGTGTTGTAACAGGACAGGATTCAAACGTAATGGGGATTTCTGATGCAGTAACGCAAGGCTCAGTTATTACAGCTAGCGGATTAACGGCAGAAGAAATTTGTCAGCAAGTAGGCAACAAGGTACAAGGATAAAAGAAAGCCGAAGGAATAAATCCTTCGGCTATTTTTTATACATGCTGAGGCTGCTTGGCATCTTCAGGCTGCTTTTTATCAATATTTACTTGATGAGGGAACGGAATATCAATACCGTTTGCGTCAAACGCTTCTTTAAATTCTTTGCGAAGCTGACGTTCAACCCCCCACTGTTCACCGTTTTTAGCTTTGCCAACTACACGAAGCACAACGTCTGATGCGCCTAAACCTTGAACTCCTATCACGCTTGGTCCTTCTACAATGTTTTCATTTGTTGCAGCAACGCGCTCGCATACTTTTTCTAGTACGGAAATTGCTTTGTCAATATCATCATCATACGAAATGCCAATATCGATCAACGCGCGCATATTGCCTCGGGAATGATTGCTTAAGCTTGTAATTTCACGGTTAGGCACATAGTGCAAAGTTCCATCAAATCCGCGAATTTGAGTAGTGCGAAGACCTACTGATTCGACAATTCCTGAAAAACTTCCGGTTGTTACATAGTCGTCAACATCCAGCTGTTTTTCAAGAAGTAAAAAGAAACCTGTTACAACGTCGCTAACCAGTCCTTGAGCACCGAACCCGATTGCTAGACCCACAACTCCGGCACCAGCTAATAGAGCTGTGGCATGGATATTTACTGCTTCAAGCAGCATAACGACAAAAATAAAAATAAGTACATATGAAAACACATTAACGGTTAAACTTTTGAGTGTGAGCATACGTCCGCGCGTAGTATTTTCGCGCTCACTCATTTTTTCAAAGGAACGCTCAATAACTTTTTTACCAATTGCTCGTACAAGTAAAAATACAATGGTGATGGCAATAAGTTTTAACACAATAACTCCAGCATTGGTAAGAAGCTGTTCCCAGTTGATATCTTGCATCTTAAACATTCGTTGTTCATCCTTCCTATGTTCTGTTTCAATATTAATAAGTGGGAATGTATTCTGTGGAAAAGATTTTGTAAGAGTATGAGCACATTTGTTTATTCCCGATATTAGACATGCTAAACTGAGAAGGTAAATAAATGCAACCCTTTTATAGCATTTTTTTGCTGAAGTCAGGGTTTAATTTGCCCTAAAGGCGGGCATAACAACTATGTTACCATTATAAGATGTTGTTTAAATTCATTCTTAATTAATATTGACTAAAAAAACAATATCCATTATAATGAAAACCGTTATAACAGTACATAAGTGAGAATGTTTTATACATTTTCTCATTTAATAATTATTTGGAGGGATCATGTATGCCAGAACGTATGGTAGGTAAACAAGCTCCACGCTTTGAAATGGAAGCTGTATTATCAAACAAAGAATTCGGTAAAGTTAGCTTAGAAGAAAATATTAAAAATGACAAATGGACAGTATTATTCTTCTATCCAATGGACTTTACATTTGTATGTCCAACAGAAATCACTGCACTTTCTGACCGTTATGATGAGTTTGAAGATCTTGACGCAGAAGTAATCGGTGTTTCTACAGACACAATCCATACACACTTAGCTTGGATCAACACTGATCGTAAAGATAATGGTTTAGGTGATCTTAAATATCCATTAGCAGCTGATACAAATCACGTTGTTTCTCGTGAGTACGGCGTTTTAATTGAAGAAGAAGGTGTAGCACTTCGCGGTTTATTCATCATCAGCCCAGAAGGCGAATTACAATATTCAGTTGTAAACCACAACAATATTGGCCGTGACGTTGATGAAACTTTACGTGTTCTTCAAGCGTTACAAACTGGCGGACTTTGCCCAGCTAACTGGAAACCAGGTCAAGCTACTTTAAACGCGTAAGCACAACGTTTAAAAGGTCTAACGTCCACGTTAGGCCTTTTTTTCATCGGATAATAAAGAACATATAGTCAATAATAGTGAAAATAAGGGAGGCTTTTATTCATGAAATTACGTCAGCCAATGCCTGAGTTAACGGGCGCTACAGAATGGTTAAACGGAGAGGTTACAAAAGAGCAGCTAATCGGCGAAAAGCCAACGCTTATTCATTTTTGGTCAGTAAGCTGTCATTTATGTAAAGAAGCAATGCCTCAAGTAAATGAATTTCGCGACCAATACAAAGATCAATTAAACGTAGTAGCAGTTCATATGCCGCGCTCTGAAGATGATTTAGACTTATCAAAAATTAAAGAAGTAGCAGCAGAACATGATATTACGCAGCCAATTTTTGTAGACAGTGAGCATAAATTAACGGATGCATTTGAAAATCAATATGTACCGGCATATTATGTATTTGACAAAACAGGTCAGCTACGCCACTTCCAAGCTGGTGGAAGCGGTATGAAAATGCTTGAAAAGCGCGTGAATCGTGTATTAGGCGAGAACGAATAAATACAGGCAGTTGTAACAGGTGAAAAGCATTCGATGCTTAGTAGAACTTGCATCGAATGTTTTTCTTTTTTGTGTGTAGGAAGTAACTGATAAAGGAAATATAAAAATGTGGATTTTTTCTTGTGAGTTTACACCATACTAACACTAACAACATGATACGAAACTTACTATTGGAGGTAATTTACATATGAAATTAGGTATGATTGGCTTAGGGAAAATGGGAGCAAACTTAGTATTGAATTTACTAGATCATAACCATTCTGTAGTAGCATTCGATGTGAACAACGAAGCCGTACAGAAAGTATCAGAAAAGGGAGCAGAAGGCGCTTCTTCCATTAAAGAATTAGTGAGCAAATTAGAAAAACCACGCATTGCTTGGGTCATGGTTCCGGCTGGAGAGCTCACAGAAAAAGTAATTTCTGAGCTCCAAGAACTGCTTGAAGAAGGAGATATGATTATTGAAGGCGGTAATTCCAAGTATAAAGATTCTGTACGACGTGCTGCAGCTTCTGCTGAAAAAGGAATTCACTACTTTGATGTTGGAACAAGCGGCGGAATGGAAGGTGCCCGAAACGGTGCTTGTATGATGATTGGGGGAGATAAAGAAGCATTTGCTACAATCGAACCTATTTTCCGCGACATCAACGTAGAAAACGGCTATCTCTATTCAGGTGTAGCAGGAAGCGGCCACTTCTTGAAAATGGTTCATAACGGAATTGAGTACGGCATGATGCAAGCAATTGCTGAAGGTTTTGATGTGTTAGAGAAAAGTGAATTTGACTATGACTATGAAGCTGTAGCCCGCGTATGGAATAATGGCTCTGTTATTCGCTCATGGTTAATCGAATTAATGGAACGTGCATTTTCAAAAGATGCAAAACTTGACAGTATTAAAGGAGTTATGCATTCTTCCGGTGAAGGAAAATGGACGGTTGAATCCGCTCTAGATTTACAAGTGCCAACGCCAGTTATTGCTCTATCGTTAATGATGCGCTATCGCTCACTTGAAGACGATACGTTTACAGGTAAAGTAGTTGCCGCTCTTCGCAATGAGTTCGGCGGACATGCAGTAGAAAAACAATAAAAAAAGAGGCTGGAACAAACGTATTTTAGACGAATCGAAAAATGAACCATTGATCAACATGTTTGATTAGTGGTTCATTTTTTTGTTATGGTGAATAATTTCGTCAGTGTAGATCTTTCTAGCAGTTCAACTCATGTATTCCATTTGTTCGTCTTTAGATTGAATTCATTTAGTTATATCCCACCCTCTTTTTTATGACTATTTACCTTTTTTTTGAAAAAATATCTAAAAATTATGGTAAATTATTTCGGGAACCGATATATTTAAATATGTGTGCCGCATTTTAGCTAAAGGAAGGACGGGGTATATGGAAACGTTTAAAAAACTAAAAGATTTTTATTTACCGTACCGAATGTACTTTTTTTATTCTGCTATTTGCTTGTTGTTTGTAACCTCCATCACTGTGATTTACCCTATTGTGCTGCAATATACGATTGATCATATTGTGTTAGGAAAACAATATCAGCTAGTCGATAATGTAGCATTTATTTTTATTGGGCTAATGATTGTCAAAGGAATCTTTACATATATTCAGCAATATTACGGCGACTTATTTGGAATTAAGTCCGTGTATACTCTTCGCAATAAACTTTACCGCAAACTTCAGTATTTACCGTTTTCTTACTATGACAATGCTAAAACAGGGGACTTGATGTCCAGGTTGACAGCTGATGTAGAAGGATTTCGTTTTTTTCTATCTTTTGGCTTCTCAGAATTAATTCGCTTCGTTATTTTACTTACTGCCAGCTTTTCCGTTATGTTCTATTACTCTATTTCACTAACTCTTGTCACAATCTGTCTGCTGCCTTTTTTAGGGGTAGCTGTTTATCGTTTTGATAAACGCGTTCATCCAGCGTTTCGCTTAATTCGCCAATCGTTTGGGGAGCTCAATACAAATGTCCAAGAAAATATAAGCGGTATACAAACGGTCAAGTCATTATCAAGAGAAAAATTTCAAACATCTAAATTTAACGACTCCAACGGAGTTTATAAAAATCGAAACATTGAAACCGCGAATGTGTGGGCAACTTATTTCCCCTTAATGGAGTTTATAGGAAACTTATCTATTGTTGGTCTCCTTGCGTACGGAGGAGCGCTTGTTATGAACGGAAGTGTACGTCCGGGAGAGCTTGTTGCTTTCTTTAGCTTAACCTCTTATTTAATGTGGCCTATTATGAATTTAGGGTTTGTTATCAATATGTTTTCACAGTCTAAAGCTTCAGGTGAAAGGCTGCTGGAAATTTTAGAAGAAGAAGAAAAAGTCCATGAGCATGCCGGAAGTTTCTCTATTAATGGAACGGTCGAGTTTCAACATGTTAGCTTATCCTATCCAAACGAAGAAAAAAAGTCGCTTGAGAACATATCTTTTTCTGCTTCTAAAGGAAAAATAGTAGGTTTAATCGGAGCAACTGGAGCCGGAAAAACAAGCTTAACCCAGCTGCTCACGAGGTTTTACGAACCGACTTCAGGACAAATCTTAGTTAACTATCGTCCGATTAAAGAGTATCCGCTCTCCGTTCTTCGGAAAGAAATTGGTTTTGTACTTCAAGAAACCTTTTTGTTCTCAAGCAGTATAGGAACCAACATTTCCTATGGTGTGCCGGGTATTTCTAGAGAAGACATTATTGATGCTGCAAAACGAGCGCAGGCGCATGACTTTATTATGGAGCTTCCGGATGGGTATGACACGATGCTGGGAGAGAGAGGACTGGGGTTATCAGGCGGACAAAAGCAGCGCATCGCGATTGCACGAGCGCTTATCTTAAACCCTAGCATCTTAGTATTAGATGATGCCACGAGTGCTGTTGATATGAAAACAGAAAGAGAAATCCAATTGGCTTTAAAAGAAGTGATGAAAAATCGTACTACGTTTATTATCGCACACCGCCTTTCTTCTTTGCGACATGCCGATGAAATCTTAGTCTTGCATGAAGGCCAAATAAAAGAGAGAGGAAGCCATAAAACGCTCATTCAAAAGGAAGGGATTTATAAAAATATTTATGACATTCAATATGAAAGCAATACGTCAGTGATGAACGTATAACAAGGGAGGAATAGAATGGAAGCCGAAAAAAATAAAGTTGTGCGAGAGCGCTTTTATTATCAAACAGATCAAATCATTGATAAGATGTTTAACTGGAAGCAAATGGCCCGCTTGTTTCGTTATCTTCATCCATATCGAAAAAAACTGCTTCCTTTCTCGTTTCTTATGGTCATTATCACAACGGTCATTAGACTCGCTATTCCTATTTTGATAGGTGTATATACGCTTGATCATGCTGTAAAAGATAAAAATAGCACGCTGCTCATGCAGTTAGTTTTCATAATCTTTAGCTTGTATGTACTATCTTATATTTCGAATATCTTTCGAATTAAATGGATGAACCAACTCGGGCAGCACGTTATATATGATTTAAGAAAACATTTATTTACGCATATTCAAGGGCTGTCGCACCGGTTTTTTGATACGCGTTCAGGAGGCTCTATTCTTGTAAGGATCATGAATGATATTAACTCTCTTCAAGATTTATTTACCAACGGGGTAGTTAACCTGTTTATGGATCTCTTATTGTTAGTGGGGATTGTAGTTATATTATTTTCTCTCAGTCCTGCTTTGACATGTGCTGTTTTAATCATTTTACCGGTTATGTTTTTGATTTCCACAAAGCTGAGAAGAAGAATTCGTCGGTCGTGGCAAGTTGTTCGTATGAAGCAGTCAGTATTAAATTCACATTTAAATGAGAGTATTCAAGGCATTCGCGTCACTCAATCATTTGCTCAAGAACAAGAAAATATGCTGTTTTTTGAGCGCATAAACAGTGAAAATTACGAGAGCTGGAGGCAAGCTACTCGAAAAAATGCCATGTTTCGACCGTTTGTAGAACTCACAAATGCTGTCGGAACGGCTATTTTAATTTGGTTCGGTGCTGTACTTATTCAAGATGAACGGCTAACAATTGGTATTTTTGTATCATTTGCTTTTTATCTTGGAATGTTTTGGGAACCGATTTCTCGTTTAGGGCAAGTGTATAATCAATTATTAATGGGAATGGCTTCATCCGAGCGTATTTTTGAATTTCTAGATGAAAAACCTATCGTCGCAGATTTGGAAACCGCTACGTCTTTAGAGGATATGAAAGGAAAAGTTGAGTTCAAGCACGTCTCATTTTCCTATGATGGGAAGCGGAAAGCTTTAAACAACGTATCAATTGACATAAAAGAAGGGCAGACGGTTGCTTTAGTGGGGCATACTGGATCCGGAAAAACGTCCATTGCTAATTTAATCACACGTTTTTATGATGTGAACGAAGGGCAGATTTTAATTGATAATATGCCTATTCAAGATATTACGTTAGCGAGTTTACGAGCGCAAATTAGTATTGTGCTGCAAGAAACCTTTATTTTTTCAGGAACTATTATGGAAAACATTCGGTTTGGAAAACCGGATGCTACTGATGATGAAGTGATTAAGGCCGCGGAAGCGGTAGGGGCTGCAGATTTTATAAAGCGTCTGAAAAAAGGCTATGATACGGAAGTAGAAGAGCGAGGAAACGTCTTATCCGTGGGAGAGCGTCAATTGATTTCATTTGCTCGAACGCTGTTGGCTAATCCTCGTATTATCATTTTAGATGAAGCGACAGCAAGCATCGATACAGAAACAGAAGTGAAGATTCAACAGGCGCTTAAAACGCTGTTAAAAAACAGAACTGCCATCATGATTGCTCATCGGTTATCTACTATACGAGAGGCAGATAACATCATTGTATTAGATCACGGAAGCATTATTGAAACAGGGAATCACGGGGAACTAATGCAGCAAAAAGGCGTATATTATGACCTTGTTCAAACCCATGCTACAGCTTAAAAAAACAGAGGGAGCTCATCCTTCTGTTTTTCTATGTATGAGTGTGAGAAATAGTAAAGAAGATATAAGTGTTAACGGGAAAATGAGGTTGATACAAAAGAATTGTGGTAAAATAACGGTAGTTCAGATTTTTTCCTGTACATAATGGAGGAATTCAAATGAAAAAAGAATTTGCAGTCATCGGATTAGGTAGATTCGGAGGAAGTATTTGTAAAACATTAAGCGATCAAGGAATGGAAGTTCTGGCGATTGATATTGATGAAGAAAAGGTAAATGAGTATGCTAACGTTGCTTCGCATGCAGTAGTAGGCGATTCAATGGATGAAGGGGTTCTAAAAAGTTTAGGAATTCGTAATTTTGATCATGTTATCGTAGCTATTGGTGATAATATTCAGGCAAGTATTTTGACGACCCTTATTTTAAAAGAGCTGGGCGTTGAAAAAATAACGGTAAAAGCGCAAAATGATTATCATGCCAAAGTATTATCAAAAATTGGCGCTAATTTTATCGTGCATCCCGAACGAGATATGGGCCGAAGAATTGCCAATAACATGATTTCAAACAGCGTGCTAGATTATTTAGAGCTATCTGAAGAACACAGCATTGTCGAATTAGTAGCGAGCAAAAGAATGGCTGGCAATACACTAATTGAGTTAGACATTCGTGCAAAATATGGCATTAACATTGTAGCCATTAAGCGTGATCGAGATATCATCGTTTCTCCTCAGGCGTCCGAAACGATTCAAGAAGGGGACGTGTTGATTGTTATTGGAGCAGATGCAGATATCAACCGCTTCGAAAATAAATTTGCCAGTGCTTAATAAAAAAAGAGCAGATGCAATTGCATCTGCTCTTTTTCTTTTATTAAACCTCCATAATGATTGGTAAAATCATTGGACGGCGCTTTGTTTTTTCGTAAAGGAATGGAGCCAATGTGTCTGTGATTTCATTTTTAATCTCAGACCATTGTGACGTACGACGTTCCATCACTTTGTTCAAGTGTTTTGTAATGAGGGACTGTGCATCATTAATTAAGTCGCCAGATTCGCGCATATAAACAAAACCACGAGAGATAATGTCTGGACCAGCAGCGATCTTGAAGTCTTTCATATTGATGCTTACAACAACAATAACAAGACCTTCTTCAGATAAAATGCGGCGGTCACGAAGTACGATATTTCCAATGTCACCAATTCCGCTTCCGTCAATATATACAGAGCCTGAAGGGATTTTGCCAGCTACTGAAGCTTCGCTGTCGCTTAAAGCTAGCACTTCTCCATTATCCATAATGAAGCAGTTTTCTTCAGGAACTCCACAGTCTGTTGCAAGTTTGATGTGCATCTTCTGCATGCGATACTCACCGTGAATTGGCATAAAGTATTTTGGTTTCATCAAACGAAGCATTAATTTTTGCTCTTCCTGTCCGCCGTGTCCAGAAGTATGGATATCGTTTAGAGCACCGTGAATAACCTCTGCTCCTGCACGGAATAGCATATCAATTGTTTTGCTAACACTTACTGTATTTCCTGGAATAGGTGAAGATGAGAATACAACCGTATCTCCAGGGATAATTTGAATTTGGCGGTGAGTACCGTTTGCAATTCTAGATAGCGCTGCCATCGGTTCACCTTGGCTGCCTGTACATAAAATAGTCACGCGGTTAGCTGGAATTCGGTTAATTTGAGAAGGCTCAATGAACGTATCTTTTGGACATGAAATATATCCAAGCTGTTGGCCAATCTCAATAGCTGCTTCCATACTGCGTCCGAATACAGCAACTTTACGGTTATGCAATACGGCTGCTTCCACTACTTGCTGTAAGCGGTGAATATTTGAAGCAAACGTTGCAAAAATAATACGGCCGTCTACTTTACGGAAAATGTCATGAATGCTGTCACCTACGCGGCGCTCAGACATCGTAAAGTTAGGAATTTCACTGTTTGTACTGTCTGAAAGCAAGCATAGAACGCCTTCTTTGCCGATTTCAGCCATTTTTGTTAAGTTAGCCGGTTCGCCCACTGGTGTAAAATCAAACTTGAAATCTCCTGTATGTACGATTTGTCCGTTTGGTGTTTTTACCACAATTCCGTAAGAATCAGGAATACTGTGAGTTGTGCGGAAGAACGTTACCGATGTTTTACGGAATTTAATTACGTCATCTTCAGTAATTTCATGAAGCTGAGCTGTACGAAGCAACCCATGCTCGTCTAATTTGTTGCGAAGAAGTCCAAGGGCTAATTTCCCTGCATAAATAGGAATGTTTAATTCTCTTAATAAGTAAGGAATTCCGCCGATGTGATCTTCATGACCATGTGTAACGAAAAGGCCACGGATTTTATCTGCATTTTTTACTAAATAACTGTAGTCAGGAATAACGTAGTCAATTCCTAAAAGCTCATCTTCAGGGAATTTAATTCCTGCATCAATAAGAATAATTTCATCTTGAAACTGTACGGCATACGTATTTTTACCGATTTCGCCTAGTCCACCCAGGGCGAAAACTGCCGTTTGATTATTTTTTACAAATTTCATTTTCATCATATCTCCAATACTTTAAAATCTTCATGCTGTTGTTCATATTCTAGATAGTCTCCAGTCACTGCTTGAACAAACTCAATATTAATTGAACGCGCTTTTAACTTTTTACGAACGTCACGCTCAGAATCTGCGTTCACATACACTGTTTTTGTATTTTCACGTACAGCTACTTCACTCATTTTTTCTTGAAAATAAACTTTAAAAATCATAACAAAAATCTCTCCTTAATTCCGAAATTCAAATAACTTATTTTATTATATTATAAAATGTGTATGTATTTCATGTATTTTCTAAAGAAACTTGCTTTCACTACATTTTAGTCATCTAAATATAACAAGTCAATTAATTATAGAATAATATTAATAGGAAACGGATACAAGACTATATTTTCCGGGCGTATAAAAAATAAGGGCTATTCCATTGTACGATGCAGACACACACTCTGCAAATTTTACAACAGAAAGCCCTAAAAAAATCGATTATGCCATCGTTTTTTTACGCAATAATTCATTCCAGCGTTTTAGCAGCCTTTTTCGAAAATCTTTTAACATGATTTTTCAGCTCCTTTGTTTTTTGCAATACCTGCCTGTCTCTCTCTGTACTTCTATTATATGATGAAAAGGGAGAGGTTTCTCGTGGTTAAATATGGAAAAAATGTAAATAGGACCGCCCATTTATAGAGAAACTAGCGCTTGTTTGATATAATTGGAAAGGCTTAACAAAGAGATAAAAAATTATAAAAAATAAGGTGATAAACGTGGAACAAAAGATTATTTTTTTTGATATTGATGGAACGTTATTGGATCATGATAAAAAACTGCCTGCTTCTACAAAAAAAGCTGTCCAGCTGTTAAAAGAGCAGGGGCATGAAGTGGCAATTGCAACTGGAAGGGCTCCTTTCATGTTTAAAGATCTGCGTGAAGAGTTGGATATTCAAACATATATTAGCTTTAATGGTCAGTATATTGTTTTAAATGGAGAAGTTCTTTACAAAAACCCGTTAAATAAAGAAGAGCTTCAAGATTTAACAGCTTTTGCTGTTGAGCATGATCACCCTGTCGTATACATGGATCATGAAGATATGAAATCAAACATTGAGTTTCATGACTATATCGAATCCAGCATCAGCACGCTGAAAATTGGATTTACCCACCCTCACCACGATCCTACTTATTTCGAAGGGCGTGAAATTTATCAATCCCTCTTATTCTGTACAGCGGGAGAAGAAGCTCCTTATGAAGAAAAATTTAAGAAATTTGACTTTATTCGCTGGCATGAATTTTCAACTGATGTTTTGCCAAAAGGTGGATCAAAAGCGCGAGGAATTGAGACCATGATTGAAAAGCTTGGCTTTGACAAAAAAGATGTATATGCATTCGGAGACGGCTTAAACGATATCGAAATGCTGGAATTTGTCGGAAATGGCGTAGCGATGGGAAATGCGGAAGAAGTCGTGAAAGAAGTTGCTAATCTTGTTACAAAAGATGTAGGAGAAGATGGTATTCTCCACGGATTAGAGCTAGTAGGATTATTAAAGTAAGAAAAACGCGAGCTCTAGCTCGCGTTTTTCAGCGTTCATATGGAAAAGCATTTTCAGGTTCTTGAAATGGATTTTCTTTATTAATGTAATCATAAAACATAATTCCGTCTAAATGATCAATTTCGTGCTGAAAGACAACAGCAGGAAGACCTTTCAAACGAATTTTCACTTCTTCGCCTTCAAGCGTTGTGCCTTTTACTGTGATACGTGCATATCGAGGAACAAATCCTGGGATATCTTGATCGACAGACAAGCAGCCTTCACCGCCTGTAAGGTAGGTCTTTTCAACTGAGTGGCTAATGATCTTAGGGTTAAATAATGCATAGCTGTATAGCTTGCCTTTTTCATCCGTAACGTGTACCCCAATCATTCGTTTTGATACATTAATTTGAGGAGCGGCAAGCCCGATACCAGATCGCAGTCCATATTTAGCAGCAATTTCAGGATCTTGGCTGTTTTTTACATATTCTAATAAGCTATGTAAAATCTTTTTGTCTTCTTCAGAAGCAGGTAACGGTACTTCTTTTGCTACTTCTCGCAGCGTTGGGTGTCCGTCTTGAATAATATCGTTCATTGTAATCAACTTTCACATCTCCCTAGGCTATTTTATAGGTATAAAGTGTACCAAATCCGTATAAAAAAGTCATTACCTCGACCTTGATCACATAAATGTTTCTACTAATTATATGTATCAAACATATGGAAAAACATGCATAAGAAAAAATAAAAGCGACCGTTGGCCGCTTTTATTGTATAATTACCAGCCGCCACAGCTGCAGCCGATAATAACTAATAAAATGAACAGTACGATTAATAACACAAAACCTTTATTAGAACCGCCACAGCCATATCCACCATAACCCAACATAATGTAACCTCCCGTAGTTATCAATCCCAAGGTAAAAAGTAATAAACTCCCTTTTTTTCACGATTGGGTTAGTATAATATATTAAAAGGTGGAAAAAGGGTGTAGATAAATTGCTAATTTCCTACAAAAATTGTATAATGACCCATGAATAAGGGAGGATTTACCAGATATGAAGTGCGTCGGAAGATATATAGTTATCGGCATTGCTGCTATGTCACTAGCAGGATGTGCAGAGGGCTCATCGCCTGAGCTTGAGGTATATAATGGATTAGAAAAAGTGGTAGCACAAGAAAAGCAATTTGCTGATCAGCAAAAACCGTTAGCTGATTTAGAACAGCAAGAAAATGCGATATACGACCAAATTATTGAGCTAGGGATTAAAGATAAAAAGAAAATAAAAAATAAAGCACAAAAAGCGCAGCAGTTATTAGATGAGCGTGAAAGTAAATTACAAAAAGAAGAAAAAAGCATCAGCGCTTCGCAAAAACAATTTGAAGCGACAGAGCCGAAGATCCAAAAACTAGAGGATGGCAAAGCAAAAGAAGAGGCGCTTGAACTATCTTCGTTAATGAAGAAGCGTTATAAGGCGTACCAGTCCTTACATGATGCCTATCTTCATTCCATTGAATTAGATCGTCAGCTATATACGCTCTTTGAAAAAGACAATGTGAAATTAGAGAATCTTGAAACACAAATCGCTTCGATCAATGCTACTTATAAAGAAGTTGAAAAGAAAAAAGAAGCGTTTAACATATTAACAGCTGACTATAACAAAGCCAAAGAGGATTTTTATAACAAAACGAAGTTAAAGGTGAAAAATAGCGAGGGTAAATAAGAAGGCCTGTGAAGTTTACAGGTCTTTTTTTTTGGCTGAAAAGGAAGGTTTTCTGAAATAAAGAAAGAGTTTCGACATGATTCAAGTAAAAATTACAAAAGGTTATTGTTTTAAAAAATCGTTTATTTGTGGCAAGATAGGAGATGTGCAGACGTAAAAAAAGAAAAGGTTATTATAAAACATATAATACAGTTTGCATCTGTGTAATAGTACAGCATGTCTTTTTTATGTGTTTTATTTCACAAACTAAAAAAGCGTAATTTCTTGATGTAAATGCATTGACGAACTGTTTTAGTGTATTGTAAACTAGGTAGCGTAGTAAGTGTTGTATTAATCATTTTTGCAAAATAATTAATACAGTTTAACGAAACGCTCGTTTCGCTTAAACTTTCCTTTTACGTAAATGTTTGCACAGAATTCGCTGGGGAATACATAGAAATGTTAAGGATTAGCGAATTCAAAAAGCTACTCGACAAAATATGACTTTTACTTGTCCATTTGGGACATTCTAAAAGCGTGTATGTTTGTTTGATTAGTAAAATGAATTTATACGGCTTAAATGAAAGGAAGAGGTGACTTAGATGGCTGCTAAAACTAAAAAGGCTATTATTGATGTATCAAAGCAACTTGATAAAATCGCTGAGCAGTACCAAACGTTCCAAATTCTTAATGAAGAGGGCGAAGTAGTAAATAAATCAGCGTTGCCAGATTTATCTGACGAAAAATTAAAAGAGTTAATGACTCGCATGGTATACACTCGTATTCTTGATCAACGTTCAATTTCATTGAACCGTCAAGGTCGTTTAGGTTTCTATGCACCAACTGCTGGGCAAGAAGCTTCTCAAATCGCTTCACATTTCGCATTAGAAAAAGAAGACTTCATTTTACCTGGGTACCGTGATGTGCCTCAGTTAATTTGGCATGGTCTTCCACTATATCAAGCGTTCTTATTCTCTCGTGGTCATTTCCACGGTAACCAAGCGCCAGAAGGTGTAGATATACTTTCTCCACAAATCATCATCGGTGCACAAATCGTGCAAACTGCTGGTGTGGCACTAGGTCTTAAAAAGCGCGGTAAAAAAGCAGTAGCGATCACTTATACAGGTGACGGCGGAGCTTCACAAGGTGACTTCTACGAAGGTATGAACTTCGCAGGTGCATTCAAAGCTCCGGCAATCTTTGTTGTACAAAACAACCGCTTTGCAATTTCAACACCAGTTGAAAAGCAATCTGCAGCACGTACAATCGCTCAAAAAGCAGCGGCTGTTGGTATCCCAGGCGTTCAAGTAGACGGTATGGATGCACTAGCAGTATACGTTGCAGTAAGCGAAGCTCGTGAGCGTGCAGTAAACGGTGAAGGTCCAACTTTAATTGAAACATTAACTTACCGTTATGGTCCACATACAATGGCTGGTGACGATCCAACTCGTTATCGTACAGCTGAGCTTGACACTGAGTGGGAAAAGAAAGATCCACTTGTTCGCTTCCGTAAATTCTTAGAAGCTAAAGGCATCTGGAATGAAGAAGAAGAAAACAAAGTAATCGAGCAAGCTAAAGAAGATATCAAGCAAGCTATTAAGAAGGCTGACGATTATCCAAAACAAAAAGTTACAGATTTAATGGAAATCATGTACGAAACTATGCCTTCAAACTTACAAGAGCAATATGAAATCTACAAAGAGAAGGAGTCGAAGTAAGCCATGGCGCAAATGACAATGATTCAAGCGATTACTGATGCGTTACGCACAGAAATGAAAAACGACGAAAACGTATTAGTTTTTGGTGAAGACGTTGGCGTAAACGGTGGAGTATTCCGTGCGACTGAAGGTCTTCAACAAGAATTCGGCGAAGATCGCGTATTCGATACGCCATTAGCTGAATCTGGTATCGGTGGTCTTGCTGTGGGTCTATCGACTCAAGGTTTCCGTCCGGTTCCTGAAATTCAATTCTTTGGTTTCGTATACGAAGTACTTGATTCTGTATCAGGTCAAGCTGCACGTATGCGCTACCGTTCTGGCGGTCGCTGGAATGCACCAATCACATTCCGTTCACCATTCGGTGGAGGCGTTCATACACCAGAACTTCACGCTGATAGCTTAGAAGGTATCGTAGCATCTCAACCTGGTTTAAAAGTTGTAATTCCTTCAACTCCATACGATGCAAAAGGTCTTTTAATTTCATCAATTCGTGATAACGATCCGGTTGTATACTTAGAGCACATGAAGCTTTACCGTTCATTCCGTCAAGAAGTGCCTGAAGAATCATATACAATTGATTTAGGTACAGCTGATGTGAAACGTGAAGGTACAGACGTAACGCTTATCGCTTACGGTGCAATGGTACACTCATCATTAAAAGCAGCTGAAGAACTAGAAAAAGAAGGTATCTCTGCTGAAGTAGTGGACTTACGTACAGTTCAACCTTTAGATATCGATACAATTCTTGCATCAGTTGAAAAAACTGGTCGCGTAGTAGTAGTTCAAGAAGCTCAAAAACAAGCTGGTATCGCAGCTAACGTTGTAGCTGAAATTAACGATCGTGCAATCTTAAGCTTAGAAGCACCAGTATTACGTGTAACAGCACCGGATACTGTGTTCCCATTCTCTCAAGCTGAGGGCGTATGGTTACCAGACCACAAAGATATCGTTGAAACAGCTAAGAAAGTACTTGAATTTTAATTAGCATTTTACTGTGATAGAAATCAGCTTTGTGCTGATTTCTGTCTTAGATAAAATAAACACTAACAAATTGAACGCAACTAACTAGGAGGGTGAAGACACGTGGCATTTGAATTTAAACTGCCGGATATCGGTGAAGGTATCCACGAAGGTGAAATTGTAAAATGGTTCGTAAAAGCTGGAGATGAAATTGATGAGGATGATGTACTAGCAGAAGTACAAAATGACAAAGCTGTTGTTGAAATCCCATCTCCTGTAAAAGGTAAAGTATTAGAAGTAAAAGTTGACGAAGGTACAGTAGCTACTGTAGGACAAGTTATCGTTACTTTTGATGCTCCTGGATACGAAGACTTAAAATTCAAAGGTGACGATCATGATGATGCACCAGCAGAAGAAGCTAAAGAAGAAGCTTCAACTGAAGAAGTGACTGAAGAAGCAACAGCTCCTGCAGCACAAGCTGATGTTGATCCTAACCGTAAAGTAATTGCTATGCCTTCAGTGCGCAAATATGCTCGTGAAAAAGGTGTAGACATTAAAGCTGTTCCTGGTTCAGGTAAAAACGGACGTATTGTTAAAGATGACATCGATGGCTTCCTATCTGGTGGTTCTACAGCTACAGCAACTGCTGAAGCTCCAGCTAAAGAGGAAACTGCTTCAGCTGAACCAAAAGCAGCAGCAGCACAAGCTATTCCTGAAGGCGACCTACCAGAAACTCGCGAGAAAATGAGCGGTATCCGTCGTGCAATCGCAAAAGCTATGGTTAACTCTAAACACACTGCTCCACACGTAACCTTAATGGATGAAATCGATGTAACAGCTCTTGTTGCTCATCGTAAAAAATTCAAAACAGTTGCAGCAGATCAAGGTATTAAATTAACATTCTTACCTTACGTGGTAAAAGCGTTAACTTCAGCACTTAAGAAGTTCCCAGCTCTTAACACTTCAATCGATGACTCTACTGATGAAGTAATTCAAAAACATTACTACAACATCGGTATCGCTGCTGACACTGAAAAAGGTCTTTTAGTACCAGTTGTGAAAAATGCTGATCGTAAATCTGTGTTCGAAATTTCTGATCAAATTAACGACCTTGCTGGAAAAGCACGTGATGGTAAATTAGCTCCTGCTGAAATGAAAGGCGCTTCTTGTACAATCACAAATATCGGTTCTGCTGGTGGACAATGGTTTACTCCTGTTATCAACCACCCAGAAGTTGCAATTCTAGGTATCGGACGTATCGCTGAAAAACCAGTTGTACGCGACGGTGAAATTGTAATTGCTCCAGTATTAGCATTATCACTAAGCTTTGACCACCGTATTATCGATGGCGCAACAGCTCAAAACGCTCTTAACCAAATCAAGCGTTTATTAAATGATCCAGAATTATTATTAATGGAGGCGTAATAAATGGTAGTAGGAGATTTCCCAATCGAAACTGATACTCTTGTCATTGGTGCTGGCCCTGGTGGCTACGTTGCAGCAATTCGTGCAGCTCAATTAGGTCAAAAAGTTACAATCGTAGAAAAAGGTAACCTTGGAGGCGTATGCTTAAACGTTGGTTGTATTCCTTCAAAAGCATTAATCGCTGCAGGTCACCGTTTTGAACACGCTAAACATTCTGAAGACATGGGGATTATCGCTGAGAACGTAACAGTTGATTTCTCTAAAGTTCAAGAATTCAAAAACGGCGTTGTAAACAAACTTACTGGCGGTGTTGAAGGCCTTCTTAAAGGTAACAAAGTTGACATCGTAAAAGGTGAAGCTTACTTCGTTGACAGCGAAACTGTACGTGTAATGGATGAAAATTCTGCACAAACGTACAAATTCAAAAATGCTATCCTTGCAACTGGTTCTCGCCCAATCGAGATCCCTGGATTCAAATTCTCTGAGCGCGTAATCAACTCTACAGGTGCATTAGCGCTTAAAGAAGTTCCTAAAAAATTAGTTGTAATCGGTGGAGGTTACATCGGTACTGAGCTTGGTACTGCTTTTGCTAACTTCGGTACAGAAGTTACATTTGTAGAAGCTGCTGATGAAATCTTAGCTGGTTTTGAAAAACAAATGAGTTCACTTGTTAAACGTAACCTTAAGAAAAAAGGAAACGTTGAAATCTATACAAAAGCAATGGCTAAAGGTGTTGAAGAAACTGCTGACGGCGTACAAGTTACGTTTGAAGTAGGCGGAGAGTCAAAAGTAATCGATGCTGACTACGTATTAGTTACTGTAGGTCGTCGTCCTAATACTGATGAGCTTGGTCTTGAGCAAGTTGGCGTTAAAATGACTGACCGTGGCCTTATCGAAATCGATAACCAAACTCGTACATCTGTAAGCAATATCTTTGCAATTGGTGATATCGTAACTGGACCACCACTTGCACACAAAGCTTCTTACGAAGGTAAAATCGCAGCTGAAGTAATCGCTGGCGAACCTGCTGAAATTGACTACTTAGGAATTCCAGCAGTTGTATTCTCTGAGCCTGAGCTTGCATCTGTAGGTTATACTGAAGCACAAGCGAAAGAAGAAGGATTAGCTGTTAAAGCTTCTAAATTCCCATTTGCTGCTAACGGACGTGCGCTTGCACTTAACGCTGCAGAAGGCTTCTTAAAGCTTGTCACTCGTAAAGAAGACGGAGTAGTTGTTGGTGCTCAAATCGCTGGACCTAGCGCATCTGATATGATCGCTGAGCTTGGTCTTGCTATCGAAGCTGGCGTAACAGCTGAAGATATCGCATTAACAATTCACGCTCACCCAACATTAGGTGAAATCACAATGGAAGCTGCTGAAGTAGCTATTGGAAGCCCAATTCACATTGTAAAATAATGTTTTTAAAAAGCTGATGCGTATGCATCAGCTTTTTTTTTTGAAGAAAACGGTTTTCATAAAGTATCAGATGCTTGTCAGACAGTTTTTGTGGATGATGAGTATCTCCTTTAGAGGAAACGTGTAAAAAGCGCTGAGGCAGTCTTAAATGAGCTCTAGATGCATACATATGAAGTGGGACGTGCTTTCCTTATAGGTAGATAAAAGAATTGCTCTTTTGGATAACGAATGAAAAGGCGGCGAAGGAGCTATGAAGACGTATTTCGTTTGGAGCTTACACATTGTTATTTGGGTGGGTTATTCACTGGTTGAATTGCTATCAAAACGTGATCAGTTGACATCTAAAATTATTTTATTTTTAGTATTTGCTTATTTAGCTTACGGCATAGCAGAAATGAACGTCAAATCTAAAAGACTGGCGCTTATGATGACGGGTACGACTTCAGCTGTCTGCTTGACATGTTATCAACTAATTTTATTTTGCACAGCGTAAGATTGCATAAAAAAAGCGTTAGCTTATATAAGCTAACGCTTTTTTTGTCTTACACAGATTTCTTTTCTCTTTTCAATGCGCCTTCTTCTTTAAATGCTTTCATTAATGAGAAGACGGTTAGCACCAGCACAATTGAGAATGGAAGTGCTGCTATAATCGCAGCTGTTTGGAGCGCGTCCAAACCACCTGTCCAAAGCAGAATGATTGCTGTTAACGATTGAATTAATCCCCACGTAAGTTTAATAGAGCCTGAAGGATTTAGATCACCATTTGTTGTCTGCATTCCTAAAACAAATGTAGCTGAGTCAGCTGATGTAATAAAGAACGTAGCAATTAAGCAAATAGCGACAATGGACATGAACGTACCAAATGGAAACTGTTCAAGTACATAGAATAAAGCAACTTCTGTTCCTTTATTGTTGATAACATCCATAACAGGAAGATCCTTAAAAAAGTCTAAGTAGACCCCAGAACCTCCGAATACAGCAAACCATAATCCACCAAATACGGTCGGAACAGCTAGTACACCAATTAAAAATTCTCGAATGGTTCTGCCTCGTGAAATACGAGCAATGAACGTACCAACGAACGGTGCCCAAGCGATCCACCATGCCCAGTAGAAAATTGTCCAATCTTGAACCCAGGTGCTGTTATCAAACGGGCTCAATCGAAAACTCATTGACGGCAAGTTTTGAATGTAGCTGCCAATGGTTGTAACGAATAAGTCCATAATAAAGTTGGTTGGACCTGCAAATAACAAGAACAGCATTAGCAGAATAGCTAAAACAATATTAATGTTACTCAAATACTTAATACCTTTGTTCAGCCCCGTCTGTGCTGACAGCATGAACAAGAACGTCACGATAATAATAACAATTAATTGAGTCGTGAAATTATTGTCAATACTTGGCGACAAGTAAGAGGCTCCACCGGTAATTTGAATAGCGCCCAGTCCTAGAGACGTTGCCACCCCAAAAATAGTTGCAAATACGGCGATGACGTTTATGATCGTTCCAAGAGGTCCATCAACACGTTTTCCTAATAGTGGACGTAAAATATTGCTGATGATGAATGGATAACCTTTTCTAAATTGAAAATATGCAAGGGCCAGTGCAAGAACGGAATAAATAGCCCAAGGATGTAAACCCCAGTGGAAAAACGAATAACGTAGAGCTGCACGAGCTGATTCTGCTGTACCGCCTTCACCAGAAGGTGGAGTATGAAAATGATTGATTGGTTCTGAAACACCCCAGAATACAAGTCCAATCCCCATACCAGCACTAAATAACATGGCAAACCACGAGACATAACCATACTGAGGCTTTTCGTCAGGTTTACCTAATTTAATGTTTCCGTACTTTGAAAAAATTAAGTACAGCGTAAAAACCAAGAATAATGTAGCCGCTAATAAATAATACCAGCCAAATTTCTCGATGATAAAACTATGTATTGCCGATGTAACAGGTGTGAGCGCTGCGCTTCCTAGCGTAGATTCCGGAATAACACCCCATACGATAAATACTGCAGCAATAATAACCGAAATGATAAAAACGGGAGTCAGTTTTTTCATCGATTAACACTCCTTTCCTATTCTATTTTACATAACATAGTGTTTCATATAGCCTTTTCAGCTATACATGAAACCACATGGTTATACATTTTAGTGAAGTTTGTATGAAATGTCTACCCTATTAGTAAGAAAAAGCGGAAAGAGAACAAATTCTTATTTTTCTTAATTATTTTAAAGTGCTGAAATAGATGTGAAATTAGACATTGTTTTTTCATATAAATAGAGATGATGCTAAGCGTTCAGCTTTTTGAAAACAAATATAACATTTATGTGAAAAATATTTTTAATGTGACATACTAATTAGTTGTTGACATATTTAATGTGACATAATAATATAATATCAAGAGTTGTAAAACGCTTACAAAAAAGACGGTTAAAGGGGAGTTTACAAAATGGGAACAATCGTATGTCAAACATGTAACTGCACAATTGATCATTTCGAAGATGAGAAAGTGACGCGATTATACTCAACATGTAAAAGCGGAGAATGTCAAAAGGCAGATGAAGATTTAGATTAATTCAATAAAAAAAGGTGCGGATTTCCGCACCTTTTTTATTGAATTGCTTTATGTTCTTTAATGACACGAAATGTTTTTAATTCAAAATCTTCCGGACCCTGCACAGGTAAACCTGCCTCTAAGTTTGTTTCAATGTAGGTTAAATTTTCCTCAGTGATGATTTCCCCAGGAATAAAAATAGGAATACCAGGAGGGTAGACCATCACAAATTCCGCAATAATACGGCCTGCCGATTCATGAAAAGGTACCACTTCGGTTTCAGCGTAAAAAGCATCGCGAGGTGTTAAAGCCAATACAGGAATATCAGGCAATAAAATAGCCGGTTTTGCCGTTGTCTCAGAAAGATTATGGAATTTTGCAGATAACTCACGCAGAGCCATGATCAGACGTGAAAGGTCTTCCTCTGTATCTCCAGGCGTGATAATACATAGAATATTATAAAGGTCAGACATTTCAACTTCGATATTATGAGCTTCACGCATCCATTTTTCTACGTCATAGCCCGTAATTCCTAAATCTGAAACAGAAATAATTAATTTAGTAGGGTCTAAATCATACGTAGCTTTTGTCCCTAAAATTTCTCTGCCTATACATCGGATATGCTCAATGGTATTAATTTCTCTTCGTGCTTTTTCAGCAAGAGAAATTGCACGTTCAGCCAGCTCTTTTCCTTCTGTAGCTAATCGTTTTCGTGCAACATCTAAAGAAGCCAGCAGCAGATAAGATGTTGATGTTGTTGTCAGCATGCTTAAAATAGACTGTACACGTTTTGGAGAAATTAAGCCTTCGCGTATGTTTAGAATTGAACTTTGCGTCATAGAGCCGCCTAATTTATGCACGCTTGTTGCTGCCATATCTGCGCCGGCCTGCATAGCAGACAAAGGCAAATCATCATGGAAGTGAATATGAACGCCGTGAGCTTCATCAACAAGTACAGGAACTTGATACGAGTGGGCAATTTCTACGATTTTACGAAGGTCTCCGGAAATTCCAAAATAAGTTGGATTGATAACAAGCACTGCTTTTGCTTCAGGGTGCTGCTTTAAGGCTTTTTCTACAGAGTCCGATGTAATACCGTGAGAAATGCCAAGATTTTCGTCAATTTCAGGGTGAATAAAAATAGGCGTAGCTCCTGAAAAAACAATCGCACTCATAACAGATTTATGCACGTTTCTAGGAACGATAATTTTATCTCCAGGCCCACATGTCGCCATGACCATTGCCATAATTGCTCCGCTCGTTCCTTGAACAGAGAAAAAAGTATGGTCAGCACCGAATGCTTCTGCAGCTAAATCCTGCGCTTGTTTGATAATGCCTTTTGGCTGGT
The DNA here is from genome assembly GCF_042787735.1 of Priestia sp. YIM B13490. Taxonomy (NCBI): domain Bacteria; kingdom Bacillati; phylum Bacillota; class Bacilli; order Caryophanales; family Bacillaceae; genus Priestia; species Priestia sp. YIM B13490. The sequence goes on along the minus strand of NZ_JBHZOT010000002.1, from coordinate 184,494 downwards.
GAAGGTCATCAAGAGGACCGATATTAATTAAATCAATGGATAAAGCATCATCGCCAATAAATGAGCGGAATTCAGGATCCATTCCATTTCCTTTTTTATGTCCAGGGATATGGAATTGTGTTGGGTTTTTCTTAGCGTGATTAACCAATCCAGTAAATAATGGAGTTGAAAATTGAGAAGACAACTTTGCTATACACCTCTTTTATCATAAATTGTCAGTCCCTCTAAGCAAAGCTTAGAGGGACTTTGATTGTTTTTTTATCAAATTACAGCATTCAATTTTATATACCAAAAACTAGTGGCTGTTGAATTCTACATATTAAAATATCACATCTTTTTTCTATAAAAGAAATTCAACAGAAATGCTATTCGGCAGTTTTCTTGATTTTAACCATTATATAAATGAATGAAACGTGTATGTTTACTACTGTTTGATAATATAAATACAATTTTTAGTTAAAAAAATACAAGTAATTGTAAACTGCTTATTACTAATGATTTTATAGTTCTTTATGTTTTGAAAATCCCCATAAAACAAAAGAATTATAGCACTTATTAACCCATTTGCAAAGATATTTTAAAGAGAAAATAAAAAGAAAAAAAAGGAGAAATTCTTTTGTGTGAAAAGAGAATAAATTTTGTGTACATTATAGATTGTGATAGAGTTAAGAATATAGATATACATAGATTGAAGAAATAAATGGAGTGATGAGAAGTGGAATATCAATACCCTATCTCCCTTGATTGGAGTACAGAAGAAATTATTGATGTAGTAAAGTTTTTTGAAAGCATTGAACGAGCTTATGAAAAAGGTATTGAGCGTGATCACCTAATGGCAGTCTATCGCCGATTTAAAGAAATTGTGCCAAGTAAAGCAGAAGAAAAAACAATCTGTAACGATTTTGAAGATCAAAGCAAATACTCTTCTTATCGAACGATTCAAAAAGCAAAGGCTGCTTCTTCTGGAGACATCATAAAAATGTAAAAAATGGAGCCAAGCTTGGCTCCATTTTTTTTATATCAATTCGTTAAAATTATGCATATGCTTTTTTAGTTAGTTCATATAATGGAGTTACCGTATGAAATGTTTGTTCAATACGAGCTATCCATTCTTCGCCGTTCATTGCAATCGCTTCTTCTTTTGGAATTGTAATACCGCATAGGATCTCAGCTTTTTTAACCGTCTCTAGACGTTTAAACAAACTCTCTAAGTCTTCAGAAGATAAGTCGCCCATTTTGTCACTATCAGGTTTTGTATGATCTTTTGACCAAACAAACGAGGCTGGGATATTTTGACGAATCTCCTCAATGTTTTGTTTTAGCAGCTTTCCAAATTGTTCTTTAATAGGTGATTCGTAAATGACGGCGAACCACACAAAGACATGTGTTTCCCAAAGGCCAATTTGAAAATGAGGGAGCTTTTTATACCCGCGTTTACTGTTAGCAAAGGCTACCCACGTATCTGCTGGCGGGTTAACTGTTCTTCGTGCATGTTTGGCAATGTGTACGAACATTTCATCTCCACACAGTGAAGAAAGAGTAGGAGCAAAATGATTGCTCAATTGTTCGAATTTTGGGCGTATCGTTGTCTTGATGGCTTCCATACGTGCATCAAGTCCCTCGATACGGAATACGTTAAAGTCATCTTGTGAAAATCCTGAGAATGCCATGTGAAACCTCCGTTTTTTAGTGAATATGTATAGCTGCTGTGCATCTATGCAAGTAAGTATGATTTACGCGAAGATTCTACCACATGAAAAGCATAAACACCAATTAATTCGCATATGCTTGTCAAAACGTGTCTATCATTTTTTTATAGGTAATCACACAATTTAGTTACATGAGATTAGGTTTCGACATAGACTATATCAATCAAAATATCTGAAAATTTAGTTTTCTATAAGCGGGTTCAATAATTTGAGAGGGGTGTTTGAAACATGAAACAAGTGGTGAATATGTATAAGAAGAATGATGGACAAAAAAGATTAGGTGTAATTCGTTTGGAGTTAGATTACGAGTTAGCGACGTTATATGAAGCCATGATGGAGAATAATGAGGAACAAAAACAAAAATGTAAGCGAAAGCTCGAGAAACTTCGTGAAGAAATGATATCTCTTCAGTAGCAGATACGGGAATAAAATAGAACAAATAAGGGTAAACTGTAAAAAAGGATTAAACTGAATGAGCAGATTCATAAGTGGTAACAGAGCACGTGGGAGAAGAAGCGGCAGTTCTTCTCCCACGTGCTCTGTTAATTGACATCTTGCAGAGGTTTTTTTAAGCTTAAATAAGAGACGTATTTTTGAGGGGGAATTGAGATGACGCAACGCTGGAAAGAAATCGATACATACGTTAAAGAGTGGCTAAAAGAAGCTGGACAAAAAATTCAACAGTCGTTTAGTAAAGAACTTCTCATTCAAACGAAATCGAATCCAAATGATTTAGTAACAAATATGGATAAAGAAATCGAACAGTTTTTTATCTCAAAAATCAATGAAACCTTTCCGGAACATCATATTCTCGGAGAAGAAGGATATGGAGAAGAGCTTGAATCAGAAGAAGGAACGATTTGGATTATCGATCCAATCGACGGGACGATGAACTTTGTTCATCAGCAGCGGAATTTTGCTATTTCTATCGGTATATTTGAAAATGGTGTAGGACAAGCAGGTTATATTTATGATGTTATTCATAATGAGCTGTATCATGCTTTAAAAGGACAGGGCGCGTTTATGAATGACATCCAATTGCCGAAACTTGAACCTGTACCAGTTGAACAAGCTATTATTAGCCTAAATGCAACATGGGTAACTGAGAACCGCCGTATTGATCCTTCCGTATTAAGTCCGCTTGTGCGTAAAGTAAGAGGGACCCGTTCATATGGATCCGCAGCTATTGAGCTTGCTTACGTAGCGGCTGGACGCTTGGATGGATACATTACTCTACGTTTGGCTCCATGGGACTTTGCTGCCGGTAAAGTATTGATTGAAGAAGTTGGAGGAGTTATGACGGATTTAGAAGGAAAGCCGTTAGAAATTCTTGAAAAAAGCAGTGTATTTGTAAGCAAACCAACATTACATGACGAAATCTTTCGTACGTACCTTGAAGGAAAGTGGAATAAATAAAATAGAAGTGAAGACTTACGTGTAGTCAAAGAATTTTGTGATGAAAAAACGTCATGAACCATTTTGATGTTGCAAATGGCCATGACGCTTTCAATCATCGCAAAAAAATTACAGCTGCCCTTTTTCTCGCATTTTTTTCTTAGTCGTAAAGCCAAGGCCCATTACAACAATTAAAGCTGCGATAGCTAAAATGACCCCGAGAGCGCTTCCTTCTCCGATAAATATGCCGATTGACATAATTGCCGCAGTTGCGATAAATGCATATAAAACAAATACCCACTTAATGTTTCTCATGTTGATTCCTCCCATTTATAACGGATATTTATAGTGTACAACAAAATCATTCTGCAATTCTAGAGTTAGTGTGATATAATAGCTTAGTTATTACAAGCATAGGAGTGAAATGCGTGAACATTCGTAAAGATTTACGTAATATTGCCATTATTGCCCATGTAGACCATGGGAAAACAACGTTAGTAGATAAATTATTACATCAGTCCGGAACATTCCGTACTAATGAGCATGTTGAAGAACGTGCGATGGATTCAAATGACCTTGAGCGTGAGCGTGGAATTACAATTTTAGCGAAAAACACAGCTATTAATTATAAAGATACGCGTATCAACATTATGGATACGCCGGGACATGCTGACTTCGGTGGAGAAGTTGAGCGTATTATGAAAATGGTAGACGGTGTTCTACTTGTAGTAGACGCATATGAAGGATGTATGCCTCAAACTCGCTTTGTATTGAAAAAAGCATTAGAGCAAAACTTAACGCCGATTGTTGTTGTTAACAAAATTGACCGTGACTTTGCTCGTCCAACTGAAGTAGTGGATGAAGTAATTGACTTATTTATTGAACTAGGTGCAAGCGAGGAACAAATTGAGTTCCCTGTTGTTTATGCTTCAGCAATCAACGGAACGGCTAGCACGAATCCTGAAAAGCAAGATGAGAACATGTCATCTCTATTTGACTCAATCATCGAGCACATTCCAGCACCGGTAGACAACAGCGACGAACCACTTCAATTCCAAGTGGCAATGCTTGACTACAATGACTATCTTGGTCGTATCGGTGTAGGTCGCGTATTCCGCGGAACAATGAAAGTAGGCCAGCAAGTTGCATTAATGAAGCTTGACGGTACGGTAAAACAATTCCGTGTAACAAAATTATTCGGTTTCCTAGGCTTAAAGCGTGTTGAAATCGAAGAAGCAAAAGCAGGAGACCTGATCGCTGTATCAGGAATGGAAGACATCAACGTAGGTGAAACCGTATGTCCGTTTGACCACCAAGATGCACTGCCAATTTTACGTATTGATGAACCTACTTTACAAATGACGTTCTTAGTAAACAATTCACCGTTTGCTGGTCGTGAAGGTAAATTTGTTACATCTCGTAAAATTGAAGAGCGCTTAATGTCTGAACTTGAGACGGATGTAAGTTTACGCGTGGAAAATACTGATTCACCGGATGTATGGGTTGTTTCAGGACGTGGAGAACTTCATTTATCTATTTTAATTGAAAATATGCGTCGTGAAGGATATGAGATTCAGGTATCAAAACCTGAAGTAATCGTTCGTGAAATTGATGGCGTTCGCTGTGAGCCAGTTGAACGTGTGCAAATCGACGTACCTGAAGAACATACGGGTTCTATTATGGAATCAATGGGTGCTCGTAAAGGTGAAATGGTTGATATGATTAACAACGGCAGCGGTCAAGTTCGTCTGATCTTTATGGTTCCTGCACGTGGTTTAATCGGTTATACAACTGAGTTCTTATCGTTAACTCGTGGATTCGGTATCATTAACCATTCATTTGATAGCTACCAACCAATGCAGCAAGGTCAAGTTGGAGGTCGCCGTCAAGGTGTGCTTGTTTCTATGGAAAGCGGTAAATCATCTACTTATGGAATCCAAGGCGTAGAAGACCGCGGTACAATTTTCGTTGAGCCAGGTACAGAAGTATACGAAGGTATGATCGTAGGAGAACACACTCGTGAAAATGATATCGTTGTTAACATCTGTAAAATGAAGCAAATGACGAATATGCGTTCTGCGAATAAAGATCAAACAACAGGTATGAAAAAACCTCGTATTATGTCTCTAGAGCAATCACTTGAATATTTAAACGAAGATGAATATTGTGAAATCACACCAGAATCTATTCGTCTACGTAAAAAAGTTCTTGATAAAAATGAACGTGAAAAAGCAGCGAAAAAGAAAAAATACGCTGACACGAAATAATAAAAAAAGTAAGTCGTTAGCTCTATCTGCTAGCGGCTTGTTTTTTATCTATTATATCAGAATTTTCTATTTTTTGAAAGCGTTTTATAAAAGAGGGATTTGGAAAGGAAAAAGGTGGCTTATATCGAATAATGTAAAGTAAGGAATAGGGGGAAGAAATATGGATGTAAAAGAACACCTTTCATTTTTTGCAGCTCTGTATCAAGTAGATGAACATGCAAAAATAGGAATGTGGCTGTTATACTTTACCATTTTAGGGCTATCTGTTCTCGTGTACAAACTCGGGTTTGCAAAGAAGCTACCGCTTTTAAAATCTATGGTTATTTATCTATTTTTAGCTTTTGGATGTACGATCTTAACGTTTTTAGGCATTTTTTTACCTGTAGCTGAAGGGCTTGTGGTTGCAGCGCTTGTATTAATTATTTATAAAATACGGCTGTATCAGGCTAAGAAGCAAAACTCCACGTTGGGTTCATAAAAGACTACATGAAAAGACGCTTGTAGCTACAAGCGTCTTTTTAGTATGATATAGCCGAAGACAAGAGCGGCTGCGAAAATTAAATGGCCAGCTGTCCAATAAAAAATCGCTACTGCATCATCCACCGCAGGCGTAGGCTTGAGCGCAAGCAGCGTCAATGGAAAATACAAAGAAATGGTTGGAAGTGTTAATAAAAAGGAACACAATACGATTTTTCGAATAGACATATTATTTAATTTACCTACTATGTAAACAAAAACGATCCCAATTGCAGCGGCAATGAATAAATGAAAAACAAACTCTACCCATTCAGGCCATTGAATAGGGCCAATGATAGGAATAAAATCAACATTTAATAAAAGGGTATAAACTTGTTTGCCGGTTAGCCATTCTAGCCATTTTAAACATAACCCAAGGATAATCCCGCTTAACATGCCAATACTTATTCCTAATCGGAGCACCTTACCAATCCTCCTCTGTCTTTTTCGACTCATATAGTTTAAAGTTTCCAGTAGCTATGCGTTCTTTTGTTCGTTTTTCAATCCGTTCAGAACATTCATTGCACATATATGTATGGATAGGACGGTTGCGCAGTCGTTTTGCCACGAGCGTTTCATCCTCAATTGTTTCAATTTTATCGCACATGACACATTGTACTCTCATTTCTATCACCTCAACTTCTCTATACATCATTCTAGCCGAAAATTCTTGTTTTATAAAGTTTTTTTGCGGTGCTATCTCTCAGTAGAAAAGGAACGATAGGAAAACATTCCTAAAGAAGCAGGTAATTTTGCTTGTTAGCTCGAAGATAGTAACTAGTAAGTACATAAACAGTAGGAGGGATGAAAATGGCCAACGAAGTCGAGACTCAACTAGTAGATGCATTATACGATGAGCTACAGACAGAGAGATTTGCAACCATTTCAACTATTGATTTTGAAACAAACGGTCCAAATGTTAGTGCCATTTCGTGGTTAGTAGCTCCGACTAAACAAAAAATTCGATTTGCCGTAGATGTCAAATCGAGGATTGTAGAAAACATTAAACATACGAATAAAGCAGTGGTAAATATTCTTGCTAATGAATCATGTTACTCAATTAGCGGAATAGCTGAGGTAGTGCAAGAAAAATTAGAAGGAGTAGCTTTAAAGCTGACGCTAATTGAACTAGATATTAATGAAGTAAGAGATGTCATGTTCTATGGTTCTAAGATTTCAGTAAACCCTTCATATGAAAAGACCTATGATCCAGTAGCAGCTGCTAAACTCGATAAGCAAGTAATTGAAGCGATAAAAAAAGCTTAGCAGCAGCCTGCCGCTAAGCGACTTTCTTATTCATTTTTTTGAAGGTGATTATTAGATTGTTTTTCCTGCTCATTCTTTAAATTTTGCTCTTGTTTATTATTTAATTTTTGATTGTTTGTATCTGTTGAGCTAGGATTTCGGCGAATTTCTTCTGCAAATTCGGGCATCACTCGGTTTACAATGGCTGCTAATTCATCTAAAAATCCTGTAACCGGCCGACCTTTGCGAATTTCATTTCCAATTTGTTTTAGCCGAGCGACCGTATCAGGATCTGCAATAACAACAGAATTAGCACCGTACGGATCAGCTTTCAGACCTTCGGCAACTGTATATTTGATTGAACTTACTTCTGAACGATCAATATCTTTGCCGACGTCAATGCCTACGATTGCATACTTACCGAGCACAATGGCAGTAGCATCATTTACATTCGGAACGCTTGAAGCCAGTTCAACTAAATGAGCTGATATTTCATTAGCAGTACGCTTGTGAGAGCGTTCAGGAGATGAATTTTTGACCTGTACAATTCGATCTGTTTTTTGCCCTTCTTCAACGTCTGCTTGGTTATTGTTGCAGCCGGTTAGTGTAATAAAACATAAGCTAATGGATAGAAAAAATTTGTTCATGTGGGAGACTCCTCCTTATGAATGACTCATTTTTTGTAGTAATTTGTATTTAGTTTCTAATAGTTCTTCTATCTTTATACACGTGTTCATATATTTAAAGAAAATGGTCCGTCCATTTAAGGTCACTTCACACATGTGCGTTACATAGTATATAAATGGATGGGTGCCTTGTTTCACTCCTTACAGGAAAAACAATCGGAGTAGGAGGCTGAATTATTGGGAAAAATTTATGTATTAGATACGAATGTTTTATTACAAGATCCGCATTCAATTTTTTCATTTGATGATAACGAAGTAGTGATTCCGGCCGTTGTGCTAGAAGAAGTTGATTCGAAAAAAAGAAATATGGATGAAGTCGGACGAAATGCAAGGCAGGTATCCAAACTCATTGATAACTTGAGACAACATGGAAAGTTATATGAGAAAATCCCTTTAGAAAATGGGGGCCATTTGCGAATTGAACTCAATCATCGCTCTTTTCAACAGCTTCAAGAAATCTTTGTGGAAAAAACAAATGATAATCGAATTTTAGCTGTTGCTAAAAATCTATCTCTTGAAGAGGAAACAAAAGAAGATGGACGTGAAGTGATACTAGTGAGTAAAGATGTGTTGGTACGTGTGAAGGCTGACGCAATCGGCTTAAGAGCAGAAGATTTTTTAAGTGATCGAGTAGTGGAATTCAATAGTATTTATACTGGCTTTTCGGAAGTCTATATTGCAAAAGAACTGCTGAGTCAATTTTACGAAAAAGGAGAGCTGCTAACGTCTCAAATTGCGAACCACTCCTTTTTTGCAAATCAATTCTTAGTGATGAAAGATGCATTTGGGGGATCCGGATCAGCCATCGGCATTGTCGATCAAACAACAACGAAAGTAAAAAAGCTTTTATTTGAATATGATCATATCTGGGGAATCAAACCTCGAAATGTTCAGCAAATTATGGCTTTAGAACTTCTTCTTAGAGACGACGTTCAACTGGTCACGTTAATTGGAAAGGCAGGTACGGGTAAAACGCTGCTTGCTTTAGCTTCAGGACTTATGCAGACGGAAGATCTAGGATGTTTTAAAAAGCTACTTGTAGCTCGTCCAATTGTTCCTTTAGGGAAAGATATTGGATTCTTGCCAGGAGAAAAGCAGGAGAAGCTTCGTCCATGGATGCAACCAATTTATGATAACCTAGAGTACTTATTCAACACTAAAAAACCTGGAGAACTGGATGCGATTCTAGCGGGGCTCAGTTCAATAGAAGTGGAAGCCTTGACGTATATAAGAGGCCGAAGCATTCCGGAGCAGTTCATTATTATTGATGAAGCGCAAAATTTAACGAAGCATGAAATTAAAACAATTTTAACAAGGGTAGGGGAAAAGAGTAAAATTGTCCTTATGGGAGATCCGGCTCAAATTGATCATCCTTATTTAGATGAGTATAACAACGGATTAACGTACGTAGTTGAAAAGTTTAAAGAGCAAAAAGTATCGGGCCACGTCCGGTTAATCAAAGGAGAGCGCTCCGGGCTAGCACAATTAGCAGCTGATATTCTTTAAAAGAAGCGGGGTTCCTTTTGGAACCCCGCTTCTTTTGTTATGTAACGATGATTTCTTCCACATATTTAATAGGGTTATTTCGGTTGGATCCGTCAGGTAAATAGACATAGATAGGCCCATCTTCTCTAAGAGGCTTTCCATCTTGGCTGAAACCAAAGATTAGTTTTTGTGCTTCTTCTAATGAAAAAGAAATCAGTGCGTCTTTTGTTTTAAATGAAACGTTGGTAGCTTCTTCAGTAGGTGAAGCGTTAGCTAGAAAAGGTGCAAATAAAATGCCGAATGTTCCATTTACTAGCTCCTGTTTTTTGAATTTCTTTTCGGTTTTTAAAGTAGGAGGAAAGACGGCTCCCTCTTGAATTTCACGGTCCCAATGCTTCGAAACAGCCTTTGTGTACGCTTCTGTTTCGTCTTTTTGCTCCGGTGGATGTTCAAAGAAAACCTCCATATCGAGCTTGCGGTCATCGAAAATCCACACGCTTGGGTCGAGTGTCAGCGTATATTTTACTTTTCCTTTTAACATAATAATTGAATTCATCATAAATGCCCCCTTGCTAAAAGTATAAGCGCTTTCTACTTATTTGTCACTTTGATGAAAAAATTTAGTTGAGAGTGATTCTCGTATGATATAATGTAAAGGTCAACGAAAGTGCGAAATTTCCTACATCTATGGTAACGGTTTTGAGAAAGTAACAGTATAAAAAAGACGGCCAGCCTCACGGACATGTTTATCCTTGCTTTTTTGGAGCATAGCCTTTAAAATTGAGAGATAGATTAGGTAATCGCTCGCGAACGGAGGGATTGAGTTTGACGCCTGAGACAATGATAGATCATCGTGAAAAAGCGTATGCGTTGTTAAAAGCTGATGCAGATAAGATTTTGCAATTAATTCAAGTTCAAATGGATAACTTAACAATGCCACAATGTCCTCTTTATGAAGAGGTTTTAGATACACAAATGTTTGGTTTATCAAGAGAAATTGATTTTGCAGTTCGTCTTGGTTTAATTGATGAACGTGTTGGAAAAACATTGCTAGACCGCCTCGAGCGTGAACTTTCTGCACTGCATGAAGCGTTTACAAAAAAATAAAAATCACGCGATCGAAACTCAAACTATATACAAACGTAGTTTGAGTTTTTTATTACAGGTGGTTGGAATTTCCTAATTTACTCAAATTTGTACATAAAAAATGAAACGAAACAGAAACACGTCATTTTTAAAGGAAGAGGGTTATGGTAAAAAAAATATTTAGGCATTTTGACTATTCAATTGTAATTCCAGTGCTGCTTCTTTGTGCGGTTGGACTAGTTATGGTTTACAGTTCAAGTATGATTGTAAGTATTACAAGATATCATACGTCAAGCGATTTCTTTTACAACAGACAAAAAATGTGGCTTGCTTTTACGCTTGTATTGTTCATTTTAACAATGCTAACACCTTACAAGCTGTATCCTAAAATACTGCCTTATGCGATTCTAGGCATTTTTGTACTGCTTTTGCTTGTGTTTGTAATGGGACATACGAGTAACAATGCGCAAAGTTGGCTGCAGCTTGGCGGGGCAAACATGCAGCCGGCTGAGTATGCCAAGCTCGTTGTCATTTTATACTTATCGTATGTTTTGTCTAAAAGGCAAGAGTATATTGACAACATCAAAAAAGCTTTTTTTGGACCTATGGGTCTTGTATTTCTAATATTAGGCTTTGTAGCTATTCAGCCTGACCTTGGAACGGGATCAATTATTTTTGCTATTGCTGTTACCATTATGCTATGTTCGGGAATCTCTAAAAAAACCTTTTTCCGCATGCTAGCACTAGGTATCATTTTGCTTACGGTAATTATTACGATTGGTTTTTTTACAGGTCAGTTTACTGCCAATCGAATTGGCCGTTTTACCGGTGCATCAGATCCGTTTACCAATGCTCAAGGAACCGGTTATCAGCTGGTTAATTCATATTTAGCAATAGGTACAGGAGGCTTAAAAGGCCTTGGTTTAGGAGAGAGTGTACAAAAGTATGGTTATCTTCCGGAGCCCCATACCGATTTCATTATGGCTATTATTGCAGAAGAATTAGGGTTCTTTGGAGTTATGCTCGTGCTGGGCCTTTTAGGCTTCTTAATTTTCAGGATTTTAATGCTGGCTAAAAAATCTCAGGATCCGTTTGCTAGCATGATTTGTATTGGAGTAGCCAGTATGATAGGTATTCAAACAGGCATTAACCTTGGAGGACTTACGGGACTCATTCCGATTACCGGCGTCACGCTTCCGTTTATCAGTTATGGAGGGTCTTCCCTGCTAACGCTGATGGTATCTATGGGAATTATTGTAAATATTTCTTTTTTCGTAAATTATCAAAATAAAAAACAGAAAAATACGGAAAGTATTGTGCTACATCCGAACAATACATCGACAACAAGCGATTGATTTTCGTAAAAAAATTGTGTAAAAAAAGCAAAAATTTATTGGAATTTTATCAGTTTCCATTGATTTTTGCTTTTCTTTTATCCAATTTTGCTATATATTGAAGTTTATACGAAATTGAGAGGAGATTAGCAACATGAGTTTTGTAACTAAAAAAATCAAAAAAGTATTAGTAGCAAACCGAGGAGAAATTGCGATTCGTGTATTTCGAGCATGTACTGAACTGAATATTCGGACTGTTGCAATTTATTCTAAGGAAGACGCAGGTTCTTATCACCGTTACAAAGCGGATGAAGCCTACTTAGTAGGAGCGGAGAAAAAACCGATTGATGCTTATTTAGATATAGAAGGCATCATCGACATTGCTAAGTCTCATGATGTAGATGCTATTCATCCTGGCTATGGTTTTTTGTCAGAAAATATCCAATTTGCGAAACGTTGCGAAGAAGAAGGCATTATTTTTATTGGTCCAAAATCCAAGCATCTTGATATGTTTGGGGATAAAGTAAAAGCACGTCATCAGGCTATTCAAGCAGATATTCCCGTTATTCCTGGTACGGATGGTCCTATTGATTCAATTGACGAAGCAAAAGAATTTGCTAATCAGCATGGATATCCTCTAATGATCAAAGCTGCTTTGGGCGGAGGCGGTCGAGGCATGCGTATCGTTCGCGATGCAGACAGCCTGAACGAATCTTATGATCGTGCTAAATCAGAAGCAAAAGCTGCTTTTGGTAATGATGAAGTGTATGTCGAGAAACTAGTTGAAAATCCAAAACATATTGAAGTGCAAATTTTAGGTGATGAACAAGGAAATGTTGTGCATCTTTATGAACGCGACTGCTCTGTGCAGCGTCGTCATCAAAAAGTAGTAGAAGTAGCACCAAGTGTTTCTATAGATGAAGACTTACGTCTCCGCATTTGTGAAGCAGCTGTGCAGCTGATGGAAAAAGTGCAGTACATAAATGCTGGTACAGTAGAATTTTTAGTATCAGGAAACGATTTTTATTTTATTGAAGTAAATCCACGTGTTCAAGTAGAGCACACAATTACTGAAATGATTACAGGTATTGATATCGTTCAATCGCAAATTTTAATTGCAGACGGCTACGCGCTTCACAGCAAGGAAGTATCCATTCCTGTACAAGATCAAATTCACGTACATGGATATGCGATTCAATCTCGTGTAACGACAGAAGATCCGTTAAACAATTTTATGCCGGATACGGGTAAGATTATGGCTTATCGTTCTGGTGGCGGTTTTGGCGTACGTTTAGATACAGGAAACAGTTTCCAAGGTGCTGTAATTACGCCTTATTATGATTCACTGTTAGTAAAAGTAACAACATGGGCATTAACATTCGATCAAGCCGCATCAAAAATGGTACGGAACTTAAAAGAATTTCGTATTCGTGGAATTAAAACCAATATTCCGTTCCTTGAAAATGTAGTGAAGCATGATAAGTTCTTAACAGGTGCTTATGATACATCATTTATTGATACAACGCCTGAACTTTTTGTTTTCCCGAAGCGAAAAGACCGCGGAACTAAAATGCTTACATACATTGGGAATGTTACGGTAAACGGATTCCCAGGTGTATCGGAAAAGAAAAAGCCAATCTTTACAAAACCGCGCGTTCCTAGTGTGGATATAAGCAAACCAATTCAAAACGGAACAAAGCAGATTTTAGATGAAAAAGGCGCTGAAGGGCTAGTAAATTGGGTGAAAGAACGCAAGGAAGTGCTATTAACGGATACAACCTTCCGTGATGGCCATCAGTCTCTTTTAGCAACGCGTATTCGTACAAACGACTTAAAACAAGTAGCTAACCCAACTGCACGCTTGCTTCCAGATTTATTTTCTATGGAAATGTGGGGGGGAGCAACGTTTGATGTCGCTTATCGATTCTTAAAAGAAGATCCGTGGGATCGCTTGCTTACTTTACGTCAACAAGCGCCAAACGTTCTTTTCCAAATGCTTCTTCGCGCGTCAAATGCGGTTGGATATAAAAACTATCCTGATAATGTAATTAAAGAATTTGTTGAAAAATCAGCTTATGCAGGTATTGATGTTTTCCGTATCTTTGACAGCTTAAACTGGGTGCAAGGAATGACTCTTGCAATTGACTCCGTTCGTCAAACAGGAAAGATTGCAGAAGCAGCAATGTGTTATACAGGTGATATTTTAGATCCGACGCGCCGTAAGTATGATTTGGATTACTACAAGAACTTAGCAAAAGAGCTTGAGCAGTCTGGAGCACATATCCTGGGCATTAAAGATATGGCGGGTCTTTTAAAACCACAGGCAGCTTATGATTTAGTATCGGCTCTAAAAGAAACGGTTGATATTCCAATCCACCTTCATACGCATGATACAAGCGGAAACGGTGTATACACGTATGCAAAAGCAATTGAAGCAGGTGTAGACATTGTAGACGTAGCCGTAAGCTCAATGGCAGGCTTAACGTCTCAGCCAAGTGCTAACTCTCTTTATTACGCATTAGAAGGTGCGGATCGCAGACCAAATCTAGATATTAAAAATCTAGAAGAGCTTTCTTACTATTGGGAAGACGTGCGAAAATATTACCAAGACTTCGAAAGCGGCATGAACGCTCCTCATACAGAAGTATATGTGCATGAAATGCCAGGCGGTCAATATAGCAACTTACAGCAACAAGCAAAAGCAGTTGGTTTAGGAAACCGCTGGGATGAAGTAAAAGATATGTATTCACGCGTGAATTTGTTATTTGGTGATATTGTAAAAGTTACGCCATCATCAAAAGTAGTTGGAGATATGGCATTGTTTATGGTTCAAAACAACTTGACAGAAGAAACGCTGTTTGAGCGCGGTGAAACGCTTGACTTCCCGGATTCAGTTATTGAATTGTTTGAAGGGTATTTAGGACAGCCTCACGGGGGATTCCCTAAAGAGCTTCAGCGCATCATTCTAAAAGGCAGAAAACCTATTACAGTTCGTCCTGGAGAACTGTTAGAAGATGTGGACTTTGATGCAGTGAAAGAAAAGCTGTTTAAAGACTTAAATCGTCAAGTAACGAGTTTTGATGCCATTGCTTATGCGCTGTATCCAAAAGTATTTATGGATTATCACAAAGCAGTCGAACAATACGGGGACATTTCTGTTCTTGATACCCCGACTTTCCTATACGGCATGCGTTTAGGAGAAGAGGTTGAAATTGAGATTGAAAAAGGAAAAACCTTAATTGTTCGCCTTGTATCCATTGGAGAACCGCAGGCAGACGGTACGCGAGCAGTATACTTTGAATTGAACGGTCAGCCTCGTGAAGTCGTGATTAAAGACGAAAGTGTTAAAACAACCGTTACGGCAAAACAAAAAGCCGATCAAGCAAATCCGGCCCACATCGGCGCTTCAATGCCTGGAACCGTTATTCGAGTAGTAGTAGAAAAAGGCGATAAAGTCTCAAAAGGTGATCACTTAATGATCACAGAAGCAATGAAAATGGAAACAACCGTGCAAGCACCATTTGACGGCGTGATTAAACAAGTACACGTGTCGAGTGGAGATGGCATTCAGCCGGGAGATTTATTAATTGAATTAGAAAGCTGATCAAAAAAGGTACGAGCTCAGAGCTCGTACCTTTTTTGATCAATTATGTGTATGACGCGTTGCAAGTAAGGTTAAATAGCTTAATACACCGAATAGGAAAGAGATAATTAAAGAATGAGCAAGCGCGAGCTCTAGCTGCAGACGTGTGACAACAACAAGCATACCGGAAACCGCCTGAAAAGTAACTAGAATGAGAGCAGCTAACCATCCGTAAAAAATATTTTTTTGATGGCGATAATATTTAACTGCATGGATAAAGGCGGCTAAAATCCATACAAACGTTAAAACAGCAGCGAATCGATGTCCCATTTGAATCCACTGATTCAAATCAACAGGCAGCCAACCGTTTCCGTTTGAACAAAATGGAAGGTCTGGACAAGCTAAGCTAGCTTCTTTATGGCGAACAAGCGCGCCCGTGTACACAACGGCATATGTGTACAAGATAACCCCGTAAATATGTTTTTTCATTTTAGAGCCTAGCTGCATATTAGTTGCGTCGAGCTTTTGATCCACTTCAAAGATAATAAGTGTTAACAGCAGCACAGAAGCAAACGAAATAAGAGAAATACCAAAATGAAGAGCAAGCACTGCATCTGATTGTCCCCACATAACGGCAGCGGCCCCAATTAATGCTTGCAGTACTAGGAAGAAAAAAGAGATAAACGCTAAAGGTCTAACTTCTTTTATATGCCCTAGTGAAATCCATGCCCATACGCATAAAGCGAGCACAAGAAAGCCCGACACGCCAGAAACTAAGCGGTGGCTTAATTCAACAACGGTTTCAAATGTTAAAGGGTCAGGAATGAGCTGTCCATTACACAGAGGCCAAGAATCTCCGCACCCGTCTGCTGAACCAGTTTTCGTGACAAGGGCACCGCCAAGCAGAATAAGTAACATGGCCATGCTCGTCACAACGGATAAAAATTTTAATCCAAGTCGCACAATAATCACCATCCTAAAAGCAAAGTAAGTAATATAACGAGCTAAACAATTTATCCTAATCTTTTTGTATATTAAACATAAATTTCATTTATTCTCCATAAACTTGATTGAATTTGTTATAATGGTAGAAAGTGTAAGGTTTATTCATGAGTTTGACTCTGCAGATATGTAAAAGGTACCGTACAGAAAACTATTTTACTTGCACAAATATCTTTTAACAAGTGACAGGGACATGCATTTAGCTCATGACAAAAAAAATCCATATTTTTTTCATGAATTCTTCACAAAGTAACGGCAAAATATGGTTTAATAAACATGAGAAATAGATATTTCTCTACTATTTTACCGTTTACATGTGAAGCTTTTAAGTAGCTTTGGTGAGAGGAATATGACTTCTTTTTGAACAAAGAGGAGATTTTTGTAAAAATATGTTGAAAACGCCTTCATTTATAGACTCTTTATTTACTAGATAGATAAAAGTCTGTGGATGAGTAAAGGAGGAAGCGCCATGGAAGATTCAAAAATGGTGGAAGATTCAACGCTTTCTGCATCGCCTAACACAGCTCATGTAAGCGAAAATAGTTCCGTTTGGTCAGATTTTTTAGCTACGATTAAAATTGGAATAGTCAACTCGAATTTCATCACCACCTTTACTGGTTTTTGGCTAGCTCTTTTCTTCAACGAACAACACTTCTTAGAAAACCTGGATAAAGCATTTTTTACTTTAATAGGTTCTTCACTTATCATCGCCGGTTCATGCAGTTTGAACAATTACATAGATCGTGACATTGACCCTCTAATGGAACGAACAAAGGGACGACCTACAGTGACAGGGAGTTTTACACCTTTGACGGTCCTTGGGATTGGAATCGGTTTTACGTTAACCGGCTTGCTTATGCTACTAGTTGTTTCTTCAGTAGCCGCTCTCATTGGATTAGCAGGAATACTTACATATGTAGTTCTTTACACCATGTGGTCCAAAAGACTATACACAATTAATACAGTAATCGGAAGTATATCAGGAGCTGTCCCGCCTTTAATTGGATGGGCCGCTATCGATCCCAATTTACATGTAGTGGCTTGGGTATTATTTTTAATCATGTTTATTTGGCAGCCCCCTCATTTTCTAGCTCTTGCTATGCGAAGATGTGAAGAATACCGGGCAGCGGGAATCCCTATGTTGCCTGTTGTACACGGGTTTGAGCTGACAAAACGACAGATTCTCATTTGGATTGCTTGTTTGTTGCCATTACCTCTTTATTTATACCAATTAGGCACTCCATTTCTAATTTTGGCCACTGTTTTAAACATAGGATGGCTATTTTTAGGATTTGCTCAATACAATAAACAAGAAGACACAAAGTGGGCTAGCATGATGTTTGTCTACTCACTAAACTATTTAACTATTTTATTTGTCTCAATGATTGTCGCAACGCTTTTTGCCTAGATAAAATCTTTCACTGAATGCGACACTGCACAAGGGGGATTTCTTCTACATGTAGAATTCATTATAGAAGGAATAAGTTTTATGCTCAAGAGGGCATAGATGAAATCACGTCAATGAAAGAGAGGTTGGGGAATGGTATGAAAAAATGGCGATTGAACTTTCGTGTTTTGTCGTTATTTACGTTGCTTGCATTCGTGTTATCGGCCTGTGGAAAACCGTTTTTGTCGACACTTAAGCCTGCAGGTGAGGTAGCTGAAGAACAATATTCGCTTATGCTGCTTAGTACAGCCATCATGGTTTTAGTTATTATTGTTGTCACCATTATCTTTATATTTGTTATTCTGCGCTTTCGTCGTCGTAAAGGCGAAGAAAATGTGATTCCAAAGCAAGTAGAGGGAAGCAGAAAGTTAGAAATTATATGGACAGTGATTCCTATCTTGCTGCTGATTATTTTGACTGTTCCAACGGTTATCTCAACATTTAAGCTAGCGGATGTAAAAGGAATGAAGGACAAAGATGCTGTCGTAGTAAATGTGCGCGCTAACTTGTACTGGTGGGAATTTGAGTATCCTAATCAAAAAATTATTACATCGCAAGATCTAGTTGTTCCAACGGATAAAAAAGTCTACTTTAACATTAAAGCTTCTGACGTCAAGCACTCATTCTGGATTCCTTCAGTTGGAGGAAAGCTCGATGCTAACACAGAAAATGATAATAAATTCTGGCTAGTGTTTGATTCTAAGAAATCGAAGGAAGCTAACGGGGTTTTCTACGGAAAATGTGCTGAGCTTTGCGGTCCATCTCATTCTCTTATGGACTTTAAAGTACGGGCTGTATCAAGCGATGAATTTGATACGTGGGCAAAAGATTTGAAAAAGGCAAAGCCTGATGTAGAAACAGCATCCGCAAAAGCTGGTCAAGAGGTCTTTAATGAAAGCTGTATCGGATGTCATGCTGTTGACGTCAAAGACAATCGTCCAGAGCAAGCTCGTCAAGCACCAAACTTAGCCGGTTTTTCTGAACGTGAGCGTGTAGCTGGGGTGCTTCCTCACAACAAGGAAAATATCAAAAAATGGTTAAAAGACCCTGAAAAAGTTAAGCCGGGTAATAAGATGAGTGGTACATATCCTGACTTAACAGATGAACAAGTGAATGAGCTAGCAGACTATTTAATGAGTTTAAAAGAAAAATAAACGTCCAGTCGTTTTTAAAAGGGGAGGTTTAGCGATGAGTACACTCAGTCAAAAGAAGGGTGTAGGTGGAACAATTTGGGACTTTATGACAACCGTTGACCATAAGAAAATCGCCATTCTTTATTTAATCGCCGGCGGTATCTTTTTTCTAGTCGGAGGAGTGGAAGCGCTATTTATACGTATTCAGCTGGCTATACCAAGCAATGACTTTGTTAGTGCAGGAACGTATAATGAAATTTTAACAATGCATGGAACAACAATGATTTTCTTAGCCGCAATGCCGCTTCTTTTTGCCATGATGAATGCAGTTGTTCCGCTGCAAATTGGAGCTCGAGATGTAGCATTTCCATTTTTAAATTTGTTAGGTTTTTGGTTGTTTGCCTTTGGGGGACTCTTTTTAAATCTAAGCTGGTTTTTAGGAGGAGCACCTGATGCAGGGTGGACATCATATGCTTCGCTGTCTATTGCATCACCTGGTCACGGAATTGATTTTTATGCGATAGGTTTGCAGATTTCCGGAGCCGGGACATTGATTTCAGGTATCAACTTTCTCGTGACAATCATTAACATGAGGGCGCCAGGTATGACTTATATGCGTATGCCGCTGTTTACGTGGACGACGTTTGTTGCATCAGCTCTTATTTTGTTTGCGTTTCCAGCGCTAACGGTTGGATTGTTCTTAATGATTTTTGACCGCTTATTCGGGGGAAACTTTTTTGACGCCACAATGGGTGGGAACACCATTATCTGGGAACATCTTTTCTGGATATTCGGTCATCCGGAAGTATATATTTTAATTCTTCCAGCGTTTGGTGTTTTCTCTGAAATTTTACCTACTTTTTCAAGAAAGAGATTATTCGGGTACTCGTCGATGGTTTTTGCTACCGTATTAATCGGATTTTTAGGGTTCATGGTGTGGGCTCACCACATGTTTACAACCGGACTTGGTCCGATTGCAAATGCCATTTTCGCTGTCGCTACGATGGCTATTGCTGTTCCAACTGGAATTAAAATTTTTAACTGGCTGTTTACGCTTTGGGGAGGAAGTATTGAGTTTACGTCTCCAATGCTGTATGCTGTCGCCTTTATTCCATCATTTGTTATCGGGGGAGTAACAGGAGTTATGGCAGCTGTAGCACCTGCAGATTATCAATTTCAAGATTCTTATTTTATCGTTGCTCACTTCCATTACGTTATCGTAGGCGGCGTCGTATACGCTATATTAGCAGGTGTCACATACTGGTGGCCAAAAATGTTTGGGAAGATGTTAGATGAAAAGTTAAGCAAAGCAACGTTTTGGCTCTTTTTGATTGGTTTCCACTTAACGTTCTTTATTCAGCATTTCTTAGGCCTAATGGGGATGCCTCGCCGCGTATGGACGTTCTTGCCTAATCAAGGTCTCGACCTTGGGAATGCAATCAGTTCATCAGGAGCTGCTTTCATGGCGGTTGCTACGCTCATTTTACTGGTTAATATTATAAAAACAACTGCCAAAGGACAAAGGGTAGGAGGAGACCCTTGGGGAGACGGACGTACATTAGAATGGGCTATTTCATCTCCGCCTCCAGAGTATAACTTTAAACAAACGCCGCTTGTACGGGGGTTAGATGCATATTGGATTGAAAAAATGGCAGGAAATAAAGAAATGACGCCAGCCGAACCTCTTGGTGATATTCATATGCCAAACTCGTCGTTTATTCCATTTATGATATCGCTTGGAATGTTTATTGCAGGGATGGGCTTTTTGTATCGAAATGATCATGCGTGGGGAGATATTGTAGGGATTATCGGAATGATCGTCATGTTTTTATCAATGTTCTTCCGTTCATGGATTGATGATCACGGCTTCCATATTCACAAAGAGGACTTAGTTGATGATGACAAGGAGGCGAAGATGTAATGGAGACTGAACAAAAGCTAACTGCTGAAACTTTCCCTGCTTCGCCTGAAAAAGCAACGCTTGAAGGGAAAAATAAATTTACTGGCTTTTGGCTCTTTTTAGGCGGAGAGACGGTTTTGTTTGCTTCACTTTTTGCTACTTATTTAGCTTTACGTAATTCAACGATGTCAGGACCTAAGCCAGAAGAATTGTTTGATATTAAGCTTGTTTTTGCAGCCACCATGATTTTATTAACAAGTTCACTAACAAGCGTATATGCTATGTATCATATGAAAAATTTTGAATTTAAAAAGATGCAGCTATGGTTAGGCGTTACGTGGCTTTTAGGTTTAGCGTTTTTAGGGCTAGAAATTTATGAGTTCAGGCATTATGTTCATGAAGGGCATACGTTTACAAGCAGCGCATTCGGTTCTTCTTTCTATGCGCTGGTTGGGACCCACGGAGCTCACGTAACGTTCGGATTGCTTTGGATTGGTTCTTTGATGATTCGAAATGCAAAGCGGGGGTTAAACTTATATAACGCTCCTAAATATTATGTCGCAAGTTTATACTGGCACTTTATCGATGTTGTGTGGGTCTTTATTTTCACGGTTGTATATTTAATGGGAATGGTGGGATAAGCTGATGACGACAAATCAATCAAACTCAGATAACCCAAGGCTCAATTTAGATTATCGTAAAAAAAGAAACGCAGAAGATATGAAAATGCAAGTTATCTCTTTTGGGATGATGTTGTTTCTAACGCTAATTGCTTTTTTTGCGGTTTATCAAGAGTTTAGCGGATGGTACATTATGCCGGTGATTGTGCTCCTGGCCGTTGTTCAAGTCATCTTTCAACTTTATTATTTCATGCATATGAACCACAAAGGACATACCATACCAGCATTTTTCTTGTATTCAGGCGTATTGGTAGCTCTTTTAACCATTTTAGCTTTTGTAACCATTATTTGGTGGTAAAGAAAAGGGCTGGCATGCGCCAGTCCTTTTCATCATCTGTAGAAGGAGGAATAGATGTTGATTAACAATTTGCAGATGTTTGGTTTTGAAGCACTTTGGAGTCCTTACTATTTTTTAACCATTTGTCTGGTGACCGTCTTATATTTTTTCATCGTTGCTAGATGGAGAGGGAATTTTATAGGAGCGGTGGCCGTAAACAGAAAAACAAAAGCGTATTTTGTTATCAGCATGGTTCTTTTATATATATGTAAAGGAGGACCTGTAGATTTACTAGGGCATTTTATGTTTAGTGCTCATATGACGCAAATGGCAATCGTTTACTTGGTGATTCCTCCGCTTTTTATTTTAGGAATTCCGGCGTGGTTAGCTCGTTCTGTTATTTATGTAAGAGGGGTTAAACCTATTTTTAAATTCTTTACAAAGCCCTTAATTGCGCTACTGTTATTCAATGGGTTATTCTCTTTGTATCATATTCCGCTGCTTTTTGATTTTATTAAAACGGATATGATGCTCCACGGAATCGTGAGTGTTGTATTATTTATCGCTGCATTTTGCATGTGGTGGCCACTCGTTAATCAGCTAGAAGAAGAACAGACGCTAAGTTCTTTAAAAAAGCTTGGATACATTTTTGCAGATGGCGTACTCCTTACTCCAGCGTGCGCGCTGATTATTTTTGCAAATCATTCTTTATATGCGACGTATACAGACTCAAGCGCTTGGGTACAAGCTCTTTCCCTTTGTGTACCGCCTTCTATGATTGCAAGTTTAGGGCAGCTTGCTCCCGAGATGTTTAATACGCTGCCGCCCGTGGAAGATCAGCAGCTAGGCGGCGTTATTATGAAGATCATTCAAGAAATTGTGTATGGAACGGTTTTAGGCTTTATTTTTTTTCAGTGGGCTCGAAAAGAACGAGAGAAAGATACGTACATGCCCGATTTTACTGAGCCTCAAGATATAAAACCAAAGGAATTTCCGTCTACTCCTCCTTTGAATTAAAAAAAGCGCAGTGTGATTACTGCGCTTTTTCCAATTCTATAGCTGAACGGTTTCAAGCTGTGATTTGATTTGTGTTAATATCTTTTCACACTGTTCTACAAGGGATGGCGGAAAGTATTCGCCGTCACCATATTCTACACCGTGAGGATAATAATGTTTGCCTAGTAGAGGTGTCATAAGATGAATAACAGCATGCCTGCCCCCTACGTCGCCTGAAATAGCATGTCCTTGGACTCGCAAATAGAAGGTATCTCGCTGAAACTCGAATTTTCGATCGTACGTGACGCGTTCATAATCCCATTGTCCGGCGCGGACCAGACCAAATTGATGCATAATCTCATCTAATAAATCTAAATCAACCTTTAATGAATCAAATTTTGCATATTCAAATTTCATATGAACTCCCTCCCAAAACAGATATACCCCAACTAAATCATAAGCCGAATGGATAAAACTTGCAATATCTAATAAGGAAAAATGTAAACGTTATCTATTTTTATTTAAACGTTTTAAATACGAAAGTTTACTAAAAAGTTGGTCACACTATAAAACGAACACACGATGTAAAGGAGGATAAAACAATGAAAACTGTACAAGAGGTAATGACAGCTGATACGGAAACATGCACCACGCTTGATAACGTATATGAAGTAGCAGTGAAAATGAAGGAATGGAATGTAGGAGCAATTCCAATTGTCGATAAAGATCAGCTAGTAGGAATGATTACAGATCGAGACTTAGTTATCAAAGGCATTGCAGAAAAGAAGCCAAATTCAAGTAAAGTAACGGATGTTATGAGTGAAGAGCTTATAACTATTACAGCGGAAGCCTCTGTAGAAGAAGCTTCTAAGCTTATGGCTCAACATCAAATCCGTCGTCTTCCCGTTGTGGAAAATCAAAAGCTAGTAGGGATTGTATCGCTAGGTGATTTATCAACGTTTCGCTATGCAAATGAACGTGCAGGAGAAGCGCTCTCAGATATTTCACAACAAACGCATTAAAAAGCGAAAGCCAACTGTTTGCAGTATATTCGTAAATAGTTGGCTTTTTCTTTTGTTTCCTTCATACCGATAGCTATTTTTTTTTGAATGCATGTATAATAGAGATAAAAATAAGTTAAACAGGTAAAGAAAACAGGTGTAAGGAGAGGAAGAAAAGCTGAAAAAAGTTATTTTTATTCTCGTATTAATAGTGGCATTTGTATACGCGGAGGATTATTTACCTCAGCTAGAAAAATATCTAACGGGTCAAAATATTGAGCAAAACCAAACGGATTCCAAAAGTCAGCCCACACAAGAAGTGGCTTCTTATGAAAAACAAAGTGAAAATATGATGAGGCTCATTGGAGATCATTCAGAACAGTTAATTGGAATGCTTGGAGAGCCGGATCGTATTGATTCTTCTGCATATGGCTATGACTGGTGGATTTACAAAAAGAATCGTCAAACGTATGCGCAGGTAGGAGTAGAAAATAATCAAGTCGTATCTGTATACGTCATTGGCTCAAAAACAAATACAGATCCTTTTGAGATTGGTGAGAAGCGAGAGGAAGTAGAAAAAAGAGTTTCACTTTCATCCGAACTCACGCTTCAAAAAGACGGAAATGAATACCGATTTCGCCTGAGTGAAGAGGATATGAAAATGCGTCCTATTATTAAATATGGAGATGTATACGTCCAACTATATTTTGATCAGTTCCTTAATACAATCTCAAGTATTCGAATTATGGACATGGAGACGCTATTAAAACAGCGTCCGTACGAAATTGTTTATCGCGGCGAACTTCCCACAGCTCCGTCATTGACATCGGAGGAGTGGAAAAGTGTCCAAGAAGGAGAAGAGCAGCAAATTATCGATATTACAAATGTAATTCGAGACCGGTTTCAGCTGTCACCTTTAGCTTGGGACGAAGCCACTGCCGGAGTAGCTTATTTACACAGCAAAGAAATGAGCGACTTAAACTATTTCTCTCACGTTTCACCAGCACAAGGTGATTTAGGCAACCGTCTGCAAAAAGGTGATGTAGTATACCGTATCGCGGGCGAAAATATTGCCTCGAATTATCAGGATGGAATCGCTGCGGTTGAAGGGTGGCTTAATAGTGAGGGACATCGTAAGGCTTTACTCAATAAAGAGTTTACGCGTCTTGGTGTAGGTGTATATGAGAAATATTATACGCAAAACTTTATCACTCCGATGGATGAATAGTAAGTTTAAAACTTCCTTTTGAAAATAGGTCTACTCTTGTCCTCTTTCTCATAAGTTTTAGTAGAGGTTAGAGGAGGGACGAGAATGAAAGGAAGAATAGTAGGAATATTGCTCGTACTTTTCTTTGCATATACGACTACTGTACATGCAGCTGAAGGGCAGTGGGAAAAGCTTGATAACTTATCTGATCAAACGCTATCGCTTGTAGAGCAAAAGGAGTATAAAGCAGCCCAACATTTGTTCAGAAACTTTTCGAATGAATTTACCAGTCTCAATACAGCTTCTTTGGGCGTATCGGCCGAAGATATACGTATTTTAACTCTTTGTTATGAACAGGTAGAAAGGTCTCTTTTATCTTCTGATTCCAGTGATGAAGAACGTCTTCAAAAAGCTACTCAATTTCGATTGTTAGTCGATGCGCTGCACAGCAAGCATCAGCCTATGTGGACTGAGCTCGAAGGCAGTATGCTAGCTACATTTAAAGAGATGCGAAATGAAGCGGTAAAAGGAGAACAATCGGCTTATGAAGCGCAGCTTAAGCAATTTTTGAAGGAATATGATATGATCTTACCGAGCGCGCAGGTAGACGTGTCGTCTCCCTACGTACAGCGTGTGAGCGCGGACGTTCACTTTTTACAAACTGAAGGAACGCTAAGTGAGATTAACGATGAGCAGTTTAACCAAATGGAACAAAACTTAAAAGATTTTTTTGAACAAGTAAAAGAAAATCGTACAGACCCGTCTTTTATTTGGGTTACAATTACCACCGGAAGTATTATTATTGCTACACTTTTTTATGTAGGAGCGCGAAAATATTTTGCTGACCAGAAAAGAAAGTCAGCTAGAGGGCGTAATGATTGACGTAAAAGCGCAGAATTGTCTAAAATAAAAGAGTAGTCAAACACATAATGAAAGGTGTGGGTAAATGAGCTTTTTGATTTATTTTCTCATTATTATCCTTGTGCCAATTTGGGCACAGTTTAAGGTGAGAAGTGCTTACAAAAAATATTCACAAGTAAGCAACTCATCAGGAATGACAGGCGCAGAAGTGGCAAGAAAAATTTTGGATGAAAACGGGTTGTACAACGTTCACGTAGAGCCTGTAGGCGGATTTTTATCGGATCACTACGATCCTCGTTCAAAAGTAATTCGTTTATCAGAAGACAACTATTACGGAACGTCTGTCGCGGGCGCTGCCGTTGCGGCTCACGAAGTGGGCCACGCGATTCAAGACAAAGAAAACTATTCGTTTTTACGTCTTCGCCACTCGCTTGTGCCGGTGGCAAGCCTTGGATCAAACGCTTCTTGGATTTTAATTATGATTGGAATTATTGCGTCGATTAAGCCGTTGCTATTGTTAGGTATTATTTTTATGGCAGCAGCGGTCGTATTCCAAGTTGTAACACTGCCTGTTGAATTTAATGCTTCAAGCCGAGCGATGACGCAAATCGTCTCAGTCGGAGCGATTCGAAATGACGAAGAGCGCGAGACGCGTAAAGTGCTTAACGCAGCGGCTTTAACATACGTAGCAGCTGCAGCAGTAGCAGTTCTTGAGTTGGTTCGTTTAATCATGATTTATACAGGAATGAATAACGACGACTAAAAAAAATACCGCATTAGCGGTATTTTTTTTATCTTTCAAGCGGTTTTTTATTTTCATCAAGGGTAAATCCTTCGCCTAAGACATCATGAACATCCGTAACTGCAACGAATGCGTGTGGATCTACAGAAGTAATAACTTGCTTTAAACGGAAAATTTCATTTTTACTAACCACGCAGTATAGCACGTTGGTATCTTGCTTAGAAAAAGAACCTTGTCCTTTTAAAATCGTCACGCCTCGATCCATTTCTTTCATAATTTTATCCGATATGGCTTCGTTATGATTTGAAATGATCGTTGCTCCTTTTGCGGCATACGCGCCGTCTTGCATAAAGTCAATAACCCGTGCAGCGACAAAGACTGCAACAAGTGTGTACATAGCTTCTCTGTAAGATAAATAAATGAGAGACGCACTAATCACAATAAAGTCAAAAAGAAACATCGTTTTCCCCATATTCCACCCGATATATTTTTGAACAACACGTGCGATGATATCGACTCCTCCTGTTGTTCCTCCAAACCTGAAAATAATGCCAAGACCCACTCCAATAAAAACACCGGCAAAAAGAGCTGCTAGAGTCATATCATGACGCAGGGGCATATTCACTGGGAAGCGCTGGAATATCCATAAAAATAGCGATAAGCTAACGACTCCGAGCATGGTATAAATAAATGCTGTTCTCCCTAATAGTTTCCACCCTACAAAAAACAAAGGAATATTTAACACTAAGTTAGAATAAGAGGGATCAATGTTAAATAAGAAAAATAAAAGCAGGGTAATGCCTGTGAATCCACCTTCAGCTAAATTGTTTTGCATGTTAAAATTAACAAGTCCAAACGCAAATATGGCAGCACCAAGCAGTATAAAAATAATATTTTTTAATCTGAGACCTTTCATACTTACAAACCTCCTATGACCGTTTTTGCACTACCTTATCATAAAGGAATATATTTCATTTCGTAAATAACTATCGAAAAGATTTTTGAAAATAGTAAAAAGTGATGATATTTCTTCTAGTGCTATGTATTAGTAGTATCCTCAATTCGTAAAATATAGACAGATTTTTGAGAATTAAGGGAAACGTGAGGAATATTGTAAAAGAGCATCTGATAAAGGCTTGGTAAGAAGAAGTAATTACACTAAATAATTTGAAGTAAAGATGTTATAATAGTAAGCTGAGTGTACTTCTAAAAGAGGTGAAATAAAAAGATGTCAAAAAAAACGATGGAGCAAATGCAGCAAGAAGTTGATGCATATATTAGCCAATTTAAAGAAGGATATTTTAGTCCTCTTGCTATGCTTGCGCGCATGTCGGAAGAAGTGGGCGAATTATCGCGCGAAATTAACCACTATTATGGTGAAAAGCCGAAGAAAACGACTGAAGCAGAACGTACGGTCGAAGAAGAAATGGGCGACATTTTATTTGTATTAATTTGCTTTGCAAATTCATTAAATATCGATTTACAAGAAGCGCATGATCGCGTTATGAATAAATTTAATACGCGTGACAAAGATCGCTGGACGAAAAAAGAAGACTAAGGAGAGAAAAAGAATGGACAAAATTCGAATTGTACTTGCAGGACCAAGAGGTCGTATGGGAAAAGAAGCTGTATTATTAATAGAAGAAACAGAGCATTTTGAATTAGTAGCAGCGGTAGATCGTATCAATGAAGGAAAATACATAAGTGATATTGAAGGAATGCCAAATGTACAAGCACCAATCTACACGGATATTGAGAAATGTTTTCAAGACGTTAAGGCAGATGTTTTAGTTGACTTGACAACACCTGAAATTGGACGCGTTCATACTAAAACAGCCCTAACATATGGAGTAAGACCTGTTGTAGGAACAACTGGCTTTTCAGAAGAAGATTTAAAAGAATTAAAGCAGCTTGCTGAAGAGAAGGAACTTGGCTGTATCATTGCACCTAATTTTGCGATTGGCGCTATTTTAATGATGAAGTTTTCACAAATGGCAGCTAAATACTTTGATGATGTTGAAATTATTGAAATGCATCACGATCAAAAGTTAGATGCACCATCAGGAACAGGCTTAAAAACAGCGGAGCTTATCAGTGAAGTTCGTGAAGCAAAAAAACAGGGTCATCCTGAGGAAAAAGAATTGCTAGAAGGGGCGCGCGGTGCAGATTATGAAGGAATCCGCCTACATAGCGTACGCCTGCCAGGGCTGATTGCTCACCAAGAAGTGATGTTCGGAGGATTTGGACAAACATTAAAAATCCGTCATGATTCATACAACCGTGCTTCTTTTATGTCAGGTGTGAAGCTAGCTGTTGATACAGTTATGAACGTAGACACACTTGTATATGGATTAGAAAATATTATTGACTAAGGAGCGAGAAAAATGAAAATCGCCTTAATTGCACATGATAAAAAGAAAAATGATATGGTCCAATTCACAACAGCCTATCAAGCGATTTTACAGGAACATTCGCTGTTCGCAACAGGAACAACAGGAACGCGTATTTCAGAAGCAACAGGTTTGAAGGTTCACCGCTTTCAATCAGGACCGCTTGGAGGAGATCAGGAGATAGGAGCTTTAATTGCTCAAAATGAAATGGATATGGTTATTTTTTTCCGCGATCCGTTAACAGCTCAGCCTCATGAACCTGATATTTCAGCTCTGATGCGCCTATGTGACGTCTATGCGGTTCCTCTTGCAACGAATATGGGAACAGCAGAGATTTTAATTCATGGACTTGAACGAGGCGATTTGCATTGGCGTTCAATTATAAAAAAATAGGGTGAAGATAATGAAAGAAACAATAGATATCCTTGCCTTTGGTGCTCATGCCGATGATGTAGAAATCGGCATGGGTGGAACCATTGCAAGAATGAGTGAACAAGGTTTGAAGGTAGTTATTTGCGATTTGACGCAAGCTGAACTTTCTTCAAATGGAACGGTTGAAATTCGAAAACAAGAAGCGTCCAAAGCTGCTGATGTCTTAGGTGTTCATGAGCGAATTCATCTGCATTTGCCAGACAGAGGTTTGGTTTTAAAGGCAGAGTATATAGCTGAAATAGCATCAGTCATTCGCACGTATCAACCAAGGATTATATTTGCTCCTTACTTTGAAGATCGTCATCCTGATCATGGAAATTGTGCAAAGCTTGTAGAAGAGGCCATGTTTTCCGCTGGCGTTAAAAATTATATCGATTATAAAAAGCAAAAAGCTCATCGTGCTGAGTCTCTTTATTTCTATATGATAAATGGATTTCATAAGCCAGATTTTATCGTAGATGTATCAAGCACGTTTCAAAAGAAAGTAGCTAGTCTAGAGGCTTATGAAAGTCAATTTATAAAAACAGCAGATACGTTTGATACGCCGCTGGTAAACGGATATATTGAAACGGTAGAGAGCAGAGAGCGATTATTTGGCAAAGAAGTCGGGGTAGCATACGGTGAAGGTTTTTTATCTAAAAAACCGATTT
This sequence comes from Priestia sp. YIM B13490, assembly GCF_042787735.1. Classification (NCBI taxonomy): domain Bacteria; kingdom Bacillati; phylum Bacillota; class Bacilli; order Caryophanales; family Bacillaceae; genus Priestia; species Priestia sp. YIM B13490. The sequence goes on along the minus strand of NZ_JBHZOT010000002.1, from coordinate 154,470 downwards.
TGATGTACGACGATTTAGTAGGTGGAAAATAAATGAAGTTAAAAATTGGTATTACATGTTATGCTTCCGTTGGAGGTTCAGGAGTGGTAGCAACGGAGCTAGGGAAGCTGCTGGCTGAAAAAGGGCACGAAATTCATTTTATTTCCTCTAGCATGCCTTTTAGATTGACGAAAGTATATCCAAATATTTATTTTCACGAAGTAGATGTAAATCAGTACTCCGTCTTTAAATACCCTCCGTATGATTTGGCTTTATCCAGTAAAATGGCTGAAGTGGCTAAAAGAGAAAAGCTTGACATTATTCATACGCACTATGCAATCCCCCATGCAGTTTGCGGGATTTTAGCTAAACAAATGGTGGAGCACGAAGTGAAAATTGTGACGACTCTTCATGGGACAGACATTACGGTTCTAGGAGAGGATCCATCGTTAAAAGATTTAATTAAATTTGGAATTGAGAAATCAGATGCAGTGACGGCTGTATCTCAGTCACTTGTTGATCAAACTCACCATTTGATTAGTCCAGATAAAGAAATTGAAACGATGTATAATTTTATTGATGAACGAGTTTATCATAAAAAAGAAGTGCAGTATTTAAAAGCGGAGTATGGCATATTAGAAAATGAAAAAGTCGTTATTCATATTTCAAACTTTCGTCAAGTCAAAAGAGTTACAGATATAGTCAAAACATTTGCTATTATTAATAAAAAGCTTCAGTCTAAGCTGCTCCTTGTAGGAGACGGCCCTGAAATGACGGTAGTGTCTCAATTAGTAAGAGAGCTAAATCTTCAAGATTCTGTGTTATTTCTTGGGAAACAAGAAAATGTAGCAGAACTATATTCGATTAGCGATTTAAAACTGTTATTATCTGAAAAAGAAAGCTTTGGGCTTGTGCTTTTAGAAGCTATGGCCTGTGGTGTTCCATGCATCGGAACAAATACAGGCGGAATTCCCGAAGTAATTGAACACGAAAAAACAGGATATATTTGCGAAGTGGGAGACGTCGAAGAGGCAGCGAGCAAAGCAATTCAGCTACTTCAAAATGAACAGCTGCATCACCAAATGAGGGAAGCGTCTCTAAGCGCAGTTAATCATAAATTTCATTCAACAGAGATTGTGAGTCAATATGAAAAACTTTATTATAAATTGGTACAGGGTTGAAGAATGGAGGAAGTTATGAAAGAACCGTTCATTCATCCGCTTTATATTATTGAAAAACTGGAGACAGCCGGTTACGAAGCGTATTTTGTTGGAGGAGCGGTCAGGGATCTCATTTTAAATCGCACGATTGGAGATATTGATATCGCTACGTCGGCTAGGCCTGAACAAGTGATGGAACTCTTTCCTAAGACGATTCATGTAGGAATCGAGCATGGTACGGTTGTCGTTGTCCATGAGAACGAGACCTATGAGGTAACCACTTTTCGCTCTGAGGGAGAATATGATGATTTTCGTCGTCCCTCTTCCGTTACGTTTATTTCGTCTCTGATAGAAGATTTGCAGCGTCGCGATTTTACAATCAATGCAATGGCTATGAATGCAAAAGGAGAAATCATTGATCCATTTAATGGAAGAGAAGATTTGCGAAATCAGCTGATTCGCACTGTCGGAAATGCTAAAGAACGCTTTCATGAAGATGCTCTTCGTATGATGAGAGCCGTTCGCTTTGTCAGTCAGCTGGCGTTTTCGCTGTCTGATCAAACTAAAAGAGCCATTCAGCAATACGGTGAACTGCTGAGGCATGTTTCTATTGAACGCATTACAGTTGAATTCGAAAAAATGCTGAGCGGAAAGCGTCCGTCTTTAGCATTAGCACTTGTAGCAGATACGGAGCTGTATCGCTACTTGCCCCAATTGAATGTAGATCCGCAAAAATTCCGGTCTGTTTGTGCACACGATTGGATGATGCTTCAGCGAGTATCGGAGTCATGGACACTTCTGGTACATCTACTCGATATTCAAGACAAGCAGGCATTTTTTAAAAGCTGGAAATTATCTAATAAGCAAATTAAAGATATTCAGCTTCAGTCTATTGGCCTTCGAGACGTTTTGGAAAATGGATGGTCAAAACGCATCATGTATACAATTGGAGAGCAGGCCAGCGTAAGCGTGAATCGTATTTTACAACTTCTTCGAAGCAATGAGCATATGAATGAACATGAGCTTCTTTACATCTATAGCGAGCTGCCTATTCATTCTTTAAAAGATTTAGATATAAATGGTCAAGATCTTTTAGTGTGGACAGGTAAAAAGGGTGGTCCATGGGTGTCTCAACTGTTAAAAGAAATTGAGGAGAAAGTTCTATACAATGAGTTAATGAACACGAAATCTTCAATAAGAAAGTGGGTGCAGTCTTGCAGTCAGATATAAGAAGAACGCTGCTTGAAATGTTTACGAACGCAGATGGGGACTATGTCTCCGGCCAAAAGATCAGCGATTTATTAGGCTGTTCAAGAACAGCTGTATGGAAGCATATCGAAGAGCTGCGAAAAGACGGCTATGAACTTGAAGCTGTTCGTAAAAAAGGCTATCGCATTGTAGGGAAGCCGAACAAAGTAAGCAGCAACGAGCTTTTATTAGGGCTCCAAACAACAAAAATCGGTCAGTATATTCATTATGAGGAAAGCGTGCATTCTACTCAGAAAATTGCTCATCGAATTGCTCAAGAAGGAGCAAAAGAAGGAACGGTCGTAGTTGCTGAAGAGCAAACGGCAGGGAGAGGAAGACTTGATAGAGCTTGGTATTCCCCAAAATATACTGGTGCCTGGATGAGTATTATACTGCGTCCTTCTATCCCTCCGCAGCAGGCTCCTCAGCTGACTCTACTATCAGCAGTGGCTGTTGTACAGGCCATTCAAGAAGTGACGAACCTTTCTCCAGACATTAAATGGCCTAATGACGTTTTATTAAATGGGAAGAAGCTAGTTGGGATTTTAACAGAAATGCAGGCTGATTTTGACCGGATTCACTCAGTCATCATTGGAATCGGCATCAATGTGAATCAGCAGGAAACGGATTTTAATGAACAAATCAAACACATTGCCACATCTTTACGTATTGAAAAAGGTGAAGAAATTAATCGTGCGGCTTTGATGCAAGCGTTTTTCTTAAAGTTAGAAACCCTTTACGAAGAATACTTAAAAAATGGCTTTGGTTTAATTAAAGTTCTTTGGGAAACGTATGCGATCAGTATTGGCAAGCGAATTATAGCACGCACGATGACAGCCAACATTGAAGGCTTTGCAAAAGGTATAACAGATGAAGGCGTTCTATTAATTGAAGATGATGAAGGAGTTATACACCGAATTCATTCTGCAGATATTGAGCTCTCTGCTAAAAAATAGTAGAAAAATAAAGAAATTTTTATTATAATACGAGTATCAAGGTAGTATCGCAAGAACTTCACTTGATACTCGTTTTTTTATTTTAAATACGATAATAAATCTGCCTTGATCCATTAAGGACTAGGACAGAGGGATGACGCGTAGGTAAGCACATTAGGTAAAGTGTGCTTTTTATAGATGAAGTCTGTCAAAGTCCTTCTTCCTTTTATAGGTAGAAGGACTTTTTGTGTGCAGACGTGCGCTCATCTCCTCTGAGAAGGAGGAGAAAGTTAGTGAAAACAAAATTAGATTTTTTACGTATGAAACAGCACAATGAACCAATTGTGATGCTGACTGCCTACGATTATCCGTCAGCTAAGTACGCTGAGGAAGCAGGCGTAGACATGATTTTAGTAGGCGATTCTCTAGGAATGGTCGTTTTAGGATATGACTCTACGATTCCTGTAACGGTAGATGATATGATTCATCATACAAAAGCGGTTAAAAGAGGAGCTGCTGATACATTTATCGTCACCGACATGCCATTTATGTCCTATCACGTGTCGAAAGAAGACACGATGAAAAATGCTGCTCGCATTATGCAGGAAAGCGGGGCTCATGCTTTAAAAGTAGAAGGTGCAAAGGATGTTCTTTATACAATTTCAGAATTGACGCAAGCTGGTATTCCGGTTGTGGCACATCTCGGGTTAACTCCTCAGTCTGTCGGTGTCCTGGGCGGTTATAAAGTGCAGGGAAAAGAAGCAAAAGAAGCTAAACAGCTAATCCAAGACGCGATCAAGTGTGAGCAGGCGGGAGCTATTGCTGTTGTATTAGAATGTGTTCCTAAACAAGTAGCAAAACAAGTAGCTGAACGCTTGAGCATTCCAACAATCGGAATTGGAGCAGGAGCTGATACGGATGGTCAAGTACTTGTATACCACGATGTATTAACGTACGGAGTAGAGCGTGTGCCAAAATTCGTTCAGTCATTTGCGAAAATAAATGAGCCTATTTTACAGGGGCTTTCTCAATATGTAAGTGAAGTGAAAAAAAGAGAGTTTCCGAAAGAAGCACATACTTTTTCAATGAAAGAAGAGCAGTTAACGGCACTGTACGGAGGAAAATAAGATGAAAGTCATTACAACAATTAAAGACATGCAGCAGGAGATGAAAAAAGAAAAGCAGCTTGGACGTTCAATTGGATTTGTCCCGACGATGGGCTATTTGCATGAAGGCCATGCTACTTTACTTGGAGCAGCCCGCACAGAAAATGAAGTAGTGGCGCTAAGTATTTTTGTGAACCCGACTCAATTTGGGCCGAATGAAGATTTTGATACGTATCCAAGAGATTTTGAGCGCGATGAGCGCGTGGCAAAAGAAGCTAACGTCGACTATTTATTTTATCCTTCAGTAGAGGAAATGTATAAGTCAAGCCATTCAGTTGCTATAACCGTGACAGATCGTGTAGACGTATTGTGTGGACAGAAGCGTCCCGGCCATTTTGACGGAGTAGCCACGGTACTAACAAAGCTTTTTCACATTGTAACACCAGATCGTGCATACTTTGGTAAAAAAGATGCACAGCAAGTTGCTGTAGTAGATAGCTTAATTGAAGACTTTAATTTCCCAGTGGAGCTTAGAGCAGTAGATACGGTGAGAGAAGCAGATGGCTTAGCTAAAAGTTCTCGTAACGTATATTTAACAGATAAAGAAAGAGAAGAGGCACCTGTTTTATTTAAGAGTTTACAAAGCGCTCTGCATCTGCTTGAAAGCGGAGAGAAGCACGTAGAAATTATTAAACAGACCATTCGAAAAGAAATTGAGCAATATACGAGCGGTAAAGTGGATTATATCGAGGTTTATACGTATCCAAAGCTAAAACCGATTAAACAAGCCGCTGGCAAAATCATTATTGCTTTAGCTGTTCAATTCTCTAAAGCACGTTTGATTGATAATGTAATTGTAGACGTACAGGGGGATAACTAAATGTTTCGCACGATGATGAACGCTAAAATACACAGAGCTCATGTAACTGAAGCCAACTTAAATTATGTTGGCAGTATCACCATTGATGAAGATATCATCGACGCAGTAGGAATAGCAGCAAACGAAAAAGTCCAAATTGTAAACAATAATAACGGAGCTCGCTTGGAAACTTACGTGATTCCCGGCGAACGCGGGAGCGGCGTAGTTTGTTTAAATGGAGCTGCTGCAAGACTTGTGCAGCCTGGAGATATTATCATTATTATCTCTTATGCGCTCGTGGCAAATGAAGAAGTAGCCCACCATCATCCAACCGTAGCGATTATGAATGAGCAGAATAAAATCCAACAATTGCTTAAACAAGAACCAGCTGGTACAATTCTATAAGAACAGTCCCCCTTTATGAGGGGGATTTTTATTTGAATACATACGCTAGTAAGTGAACGGTATAAACCTCTATACACACTAAAGTAAAACTCTATGTATGAAAGCCTCTCTGTTTTTACGAGAAGGAGTTGCGCTTTTAAAGCATATAGAGCAGGCTTTCACTTTATACTATAAAAAGACAGACTTGCGAGGTGTTGACCGTGAATAAACGCTTTGTTGTGGTAGATCTTGAAACGACGGGACATTCTCCAAAACAAGGAGATAAAATGATTCAATTTGCTGCTGTCATAGTAGAAGACGGCAATATTGTTGAACGTTTTTCTAGTTTTTTAAATCCTGGTATGGATATTCCGCCTTTTATTACACAACTAACTAACATTCAAAATGATATGGTGAAAGATGCGCCTTTATTTGAAGAAATTTCACCTAAAATTATAGAATTGCTAGATGATGCTTATTTTGTTGCGCATAATGTGGCATTTGATTTAACTTTTTTACAAGAAGAACTCTATCAGTGCGGAGAGGAGACGCTTTATAATTCAACCGTAGATACCGTCGAACTGGCCCGGATTCTGCTGCCTACAGTTGATGGGTACAAACTTAGCCAATTAGCTGAGTATTTACATATTGAACATGAAAACCCTCATCAAGCAGATAGTGATGCAGAAGTAACGGCACGCATTTTACTGTTACTAATTGAAAAATTAAAGAAGCTACCTCTAACAACCTTAAAGCAGCTGTATGCGCTAAGCTTGCACTTTAAAAGTGAAATTGGAGAACTGATTCAACAAGTTATAGATGATAAAAGCTATGCCGAGGATGATTCTTATGAATTTATACATGGCATTGCGCTAAACAAATATCAGCCGCATTCAGCTAATGAAAAGCAGCACTCTCATACTTACGAAATATTTGAAACTGAAAAGCAAAAGCTGTTCCATCAGGCTCTGCCATTGTTTGAAGAACGAAAAGGGCAGTGGGAGATGATGAACTTTGTACAAGAGTGCTTTGCAGGTAATGAGCATGCTTTAATTGAAGCCGGGACCGGTATTGGTAAAACCTACGCTTATTTAGTTCCTGCCGTGTTTTATGCTTCTGTTCATCACCGCCCAGTTATTATCTCAACTAACACGGTAACGCTTCAGCAGCAAATCATCGAAAAAGATGTGCCCATTCTAGAAAAGATTGTTCCGTTTCCTGTTACGGCAGCTGTTTTAAAAGGAAGAGAACACTACATTAGTATAAGAAAATTTATTCAGCTCTTAAAAGAGCGCAATAATAATTACGATGCAATTCTTACAAAAGCGAAGCTGCTTATTTGGCTGACGGAAACGGAAACGGGCGATAGCGATGAAATCAACCTGCCTTCTGGCGGCAAACTTTTTTGGGAACAGCTAAATGAAAGCAATCCGTCTCCGAGTGACTTTAAGCATCCTTGGAAACTTTATTCTTTTTATGAACGAGCGCAGAACAGAGCGCAAAATGCCCATATAGTAGTGACAAATCATCGCTTGCTGTTGATGGATGTGATGAGTAATCATGAGCTGCTGCCTGAGTATGAACAGATTATTATTGACGAGGCTCATCACTTAGAAGACATTGCTGGAGAAGAGCTGGGGGAGCGCTTAGATTATTTTGCGGTTCATGCGCTATTAAACCGAATCGGAACCATTCAAGACAAAGGGCTGTTAAAAAAAATTCATCATACGTTTGTAAAGTATAGCATCGAGCTTAACACTGAATTTCTTCAAAACCTGTTTGTGCAGCTCCATTCTGAGTGCGATGACTTATTTCGTTTGATTCATTCTTTTGTCCAAAAAAGAATCGGCAATCAGCAGGGCGAGATTGGAAGAAGCAGCTATCGATATAAAGTGGAAAAAGAGCATGGGCATTACTGGACGGCTATTCAAGAAGCAGCGTCGCGCATTCGTTTTTTAATTCACGATCTTTTTACATGGAATGATGGGGCAAGACATTCCTTTGACGAACTATATGACAAAGTCACAAAAAATGAACAGTCGTCTCTTCATGAATTTCAAACGGCTGTTAAAGGATTTGAACACATATCTCAGCAAATAGAAAAGCTTTTGTTCAAACAGCAGAGTCATCACGTAACGTGGTTTGAGATTGAACCAAAAGGAGCAGCGAATGCTACGTATATCTATAGTCAGCCTACTTCCATTGCCGATACGCTGGCTGATGAATTTTTCGCCAAGAAACAAAGCGTTATTTTAACATCGGCTACATTGACGGTGAATGGAACATTTGATTATTTAATTCAAGAGCTAGGGTTATATGACTTTCAGCCTGCTCAACTCATTCTCCCTTCTGAGTTTGATTATAGGAAGCAAGCTAGAGTCTATATTCCTCAAGATATGCCTGCTGTTAACGAAGTATCATTATATGAGTATAGCGCTATGATGGCAGAAAGTATTCTTGACGTAGCTAAAGTAACAAATGGTCGTATGCTGGTGCTTTTTACTTCATATGACATGCTGAAAGCTACGTATGGTTATTTAAAAGAGTTAAACGATCTTGAAGAGTTTGTACTGCTCGGTCAAGGAGTCACAACTAGAAATCGTAATAGACTGCTAAAGGACTTCAGCCAGTTTGAGCATTCCATTCTATTAGGTACAAACAGCCTTTGGGAAGGAATTGATCTGCCAGGAGATTTATTATCATGTCTCGTAATTGTCAGACTTCCTTTTTCATCTCCAAATCAACCTTTGCTGACAGCTAAATTTGAGCAGATGAAAAAAGAAGGAAAAAGTCCTTTTATGAATTATTCACTTCCTCAGGCCGTTATCCGTTTTAAACAAGGATTTGGACGGTTGATTCGTTCGAAAAGTGACCGAGGAGCTATATTTATTTTTGATAATCGTATTACGCGAACAGCATATGGGTACCATTTCCTTCACTCACTTCCAAAAGTCCAGGTTGTTCAAAAAACGTTTTCGAATATCTTACTGGACTACAAAGAATGGTGGAATGAAAAGACTTGAGCATACGCTTAAGTCTTTTTTTATGCATACTGTTTCTTCACTTGAGAGACGATAGTAATATACTATGATAAGCAAATGAGGACATTGTATGATTAAAATATTAATAAGCGCCGTACTGTTTTTTAGTTTTATGAACTGCTCGGTTTCAGCAGCCGTCATTAAAAACGTAGATTTTGGTTTACAAGCTGATGAAGTAGTGATCACCTTTTTACCTCTTTCAGCTGGAGAAGCGAGTCTGATTCAAGACGGAAGCGGTGAGACTATTTTGATAAATACCGGGAATGCATCTTCCTATCCCGAGCTGAAGAAGTGGTTGAAGCGATATAAAGTGAAAAAAATCAACCAATTAGTGATTACGAAACAGCAAAAGTACTATGATTCAAATGTTCAGCGAGCTGTGAATGATTATCATATAGAGCGTATTATTGTCCCCGCTCAGTACCAGGCGGAATTTCAAACAGAGAAGTGGAAAGAAAATGATTTATTTCAGTTAACAAATAATATACACGTTGATGTCTTGCATGCATCGAAGCAAAAAATAGCGGCTATGGATCTATTATTTACGATCGGAGAACATCGGATCCTATATGCAATGAGCAGCTCAGATGAAGTAGAAGAAAAGTTTTTACGCATTCCTCTTACCCATGTAGATGTATTGAAAATTCCTGATTTTGGAGAGGGAACGTTTTTTTCGAATGCATTTTTGAAGCAATTAGATACACAGCTTGCCGTTTCTTTTACGAAACCAGGCCGTTCCTATTCCCCTCGACTGCTTTCAAATTTAACAGCTGAATGGATTGAATTGTATGACGTAAGAGAGGGGAGCGCTTACTCTATTAAAATGTCGCTAAAATCCTATGATGTGATGAAATTTTCTGCAAAATAAACAAATTTCCTTTTGCAAAAAGAGGTAAATTCCTTATAATATTATATATGTTTACTTATTTATTCGGTTTTTACGCAAAACGTACAGACGGGATTGATGAGTGAAAAAGATGACGATGGTTTTTGATACCTGTTATAATACGAATATCGTCATTTTTGCGTCGTGATAGACGAGCTAGGAGGTTTACAATGGAAAGTAGGATTGAAGTATTATCAACTGTCCGCGTGGAAAATTCCTCGGATTTATATAAAATTGTTGATAGTTTGAATCGCACGTTGAAAAAGCAAGATTTGATGTTCGGATTAGCGTTAGATGAAGAAGATCAAAGCAAAGCTGTATTTACAATTTATCGTACATAAGTAGGGATTTTATGAAAAAGTTAATTATTGTAGCGGTAGCTGCTGTGCTTTTAATTATCGGAGGCATTTCTTTTAGCATTTATCACTCGTCCGTGAAGGATGTTCAGTCTGCTGAGGAAAAAGCAGCATCCCAAGCAAAAAAAGAATTTAATTTGAAATCTGTCACAAGCACCCAGCCATATTTCGGCAATCATGCATTTTATGTAGTAGAAGGTACAAACCGAAGCAATCAAAAGGTAATTGCTTGGATGCCTAAAAGCAAAAAGCAAACAGCTGTTTTAAAGAAAGCAAGCAGCGGGATCACAAAAGAGAAAGCCATTTCCATTGTGAAAAATGATAAAAACCCGCAGGAAATTAAGTCGGTGCGCCTAGGCATTGAAAATAAAAAGCCGCTGTGGGAAGTAACATATGTGGATAAAGATAAAAAACATTTAACATACTATTATCTTGATTTCTCTAGCGGTGAATTTATAAAACGATACAGCTTATCTCAATCATAAATCGTTTATACCATATGAAATACCATATGTGTCATAATATAAGGTTTCAGCGCTTTATGAAAATGAAGCCAATTTTTTATCTATAATCAGCTCGCGGGCTGATTATAGCTTTAGTTCATAGGGGGAGATTTTAGTGAAGTTAGCAAAACGTGTATCAGCATTAACGCCATCATCAACATTAGCGATTACAGCAAAAGCGAAAGAATTGAAAGCGGCTGGTCATGATGTGATTGGACTTGGAGCAGGGGAACCTGATTTTAATACGCCGCAGCACATTTTAGAAGCGGCTGTTACAGCAATGAATGATGGTCAGACAAAATATACGCCAGCAGGCGGCCTTGCACCATTAAAAGAAGCGGTAATTGAAAAATTCAAACGCGACCAAGGCCTGACGTATTCACCTTCTGAAATTATTGTTTGTACAGGTGCTAAGCACGCACTGTATACGTTATTTCAAGTTCTGTTAGACGAAGGTGACGAAGTGATTATCCCAACTCCTTACTGGGTGAGTTATCCTGAGCAAGTAAAGTTAGCAGAAGGTACACCAGTATTCGTTGAAGGTTCTGAAAATAACGAATTTAAAATCACACCTGAACAATTAGAAGCGGCTATTACTGCTAAAACCAAAGCTGTTATTATCAATTCACCAAGCAACCCAACAGGTATGATTTACACAAGAGAAGAGCTTCAAGCTTTAGGAGAAGTTTGCTTGAAGCACGATATTTTTATCGTATCAGATGAAATTTATGAAAAGCTTGTATATGGTCAAAATGAACATGTATCGATTGCACAGCTTTCACCAGCGTTAAAAGAAAAAACAATTATCATTAACGGTGTTTCTAAGTCACATTCCATGACGGGCTGGCGCATTGGATATGCAGCTGGTGATGCTACAGTTATTAAAGCGATGACAAACCTAGCGAGTCACAGCACGTCAAATCCAACATCTATTGCTCAATATGCAACAATTGCTGCTTATAACGGCACTCAGGAGCCGGTGGAAATGATGCGACAAGCTTTTGAAGAGCGTCTAAACGTAATTCATGAAAAGCTGATTAATATTCCAGGATTCTCATGCTTAAAACCACAGGGTGCTTTCTACTTATTCCCTAATGCAATTGAAGCTGCAAAGTTAACTGGTTTTGATACAGTTGATGCATGGGTAGAAGCTATTTTAGAAGAAGAGAAGGTAGCGCTAGTGCCTGGATCAGGATTCGGTTCACCAGAAAACGTACGTCTTTCTTATGCTACATCACTAGATTTGCTAGAAAAGGCATTGGAACGAATTCAATCATTCATGACTCGTCACATGAAATAAAAAAGTAACAATAGGTAGAAACAAAAGAGCCTTTTAGCACAAATCACACGTGTTAGAAGGCTCTTTTGGTTTGTTACTTGTTATTATGTTTGTCGAAATGTATAATAGGATGGCATACATAATTAAGAAATGTAAGTTTTTTGGAGGGATATTAATCGTGAAAATTACGATTTCAGAAGCAAGCAAGCATGTAGGAAAAGAAGTAACAATTGGTGCTTGGTTAGCGAATAAACGTTCAAGTGGTAAAATTGCCTTTTTACAGCTGCGCGATGGATCAGGATTTATGCAAGGGGTAGTTGTAAAAGCTGAAGTAGAAGAAGAAACTTTTAAATTAGCTAAATCTATGACGCAAGAATCATCACTATATGTAACAGGTGTAGTACGTGAAGATGAGCGCTCACCGTTTGGCTATGAATTAACAGTTACAAGCCTTGAAGTTATTCATGAAGCTGTTGATTATCCAATTACGCCAAAAGAACATGGAACAGAGTTCTTAATGGATAACCGTCATTTATGGCTGCGTTCTAAACGTCAACATGCTGTTATGAAGGTTCGTAACGAAATTATTCGTGCAACGTATGAATTCTTTAACGAAAACGGGTTTACAAAAGTAGATCCGCCAATCCTAACAGGAAGTGCTCCTGAAGGAACAACAGAATTATTCCACACGAAATATTTTGACGAAGATGCATATCTTTCTCAAAGTGGACAGCTTTATATGGAAGCAGCGGCAATGGCGCTTGGAAAAGTATTTTCATTCGGTCCAACGTTCCGTGCTGAAAAATCTAAAACACGCCGTCATTTAATTGAGTTTTGGATGATTGAACCAGAGATGGCTTTCTACCAATTCGAAGATAACTTGAAAGTACAGGAAGAGTATGTGTCTCATGTCGTACAGTCTGTTTTAACAAACTGTAAGTTAGAGTTAAATGTACTAGGCCGTGATACATCTAAGTTAGAACAAATTAAAGCGCCATTCCCTCGTATTTCGTACGATGACGCTCTTAAATTCTTACATGAAAAAGGATTTACAGACATTCAGTGGGGAGATGACTTTGGAGCACCGCATGAAACGGCTATCGCAGAAAGCTATGACAAGCCGGTATTCATTACACACTATCCAACGTCATTAAAACCATTTTATATGCAGCCAGATCCAACAAATGAAGACGTAGTATTATGCGCAGATTTAATCGCACCAGAAGGCTACGGAGAAATCATTGGAGGCTCTGAACGTATTCATGATCAAGAGCTTTTAGCTCAGCGTGTAGAAGAGCACAAATTAGATACTGAAACGTATAAGTGGTATTTAGAGCTTCGTAAGTATGGCTCAGTTCCACATTCAGGATTTGGTTTAGGCCTTGAGCGTACGGTAGCATGGATTAGCGGCGTAGAACACGTTCGTGAAACGATTCCATTCCCACGCTTATTAAACCGTCTATACCCGTAAGGAAGTGAAAAAAGTATTCTGACTCTTGTAGTCAGGATACTTTTTTAGCTTTTTTTATGAATTATAAAAAGAAAAGAAAAACGAGGCTTTTACTTATATCATAAGGAAACAAAGGCAAACATAGAAAAGAGCCTAACTTAAAAGGGAGTTGCAATTCTCGAAAAAATAAGTTAGTGTAATATTCTTGGAAGGAAGTCATCGTTCGTATATATTTTATATGTGCAGAGCAATGGTACGGTTTCAGCGGAAAGTTTTACATAGAAGCTTTTTTAGCTTCGAATAATTATTACTTTGACTATAAACTTCATGATATACTAACTACTGAGGTGTTCGGATATGAAAAAAGAAACGTTAATTGAATGGTTTGAACAAGGCACAGTTTCAATTCCGAAGCTGCTGTTTAATCACTATAGCGATTTGGGAATGAACGAAACGGAATTCATGACGTTAATGCATATTTATGTTTCCATTGAAGGCGGTGAAGGTTTCCCGACACCTAACGAATTGGCGGCAAAAATGAGTATTTCAAGTGCTGTCTGTATGGATACGCTGCGAGCATTAATTCAGCGCGGCTTTTTATCTATTGAGCAAGATCAACAGCAAAACGCCCTTATTTGTGAACGTTATTCATTAAAACCGCTTTGGGAAAAGCTTATTCATCATATGATGCAAGAAACAAGAGAAGTAGAAAAAAGTGAAGAAGAACAAGAAGAGCTTAATTTATATACAATGTTTGAAAAAGAGTTCGGCAGAGCATTGTCTCCGTTTGAATGCGAAACGCTAGCGATGTGGATTGATCAAGATCATCATGATCCCATTATTATTAAAGCGGCACTAAGAGAGTCGGTGATGTCTGGAAAATTAAACTTCCGGTATATTGATCGGATTTTATTTGAATGGAAGAAAAATGGTATTCAGACCATTGATCAAGCCCGCAAGCATAGCCAAAAATTTCGTCAAAATCAACAGCCCAAAAAACTATCTTCTGTTAACCCTTCTCAGTCTACATCAGCCATTCCTTTTTTTAACTGGCTAGAGCAATGACAGGATAAAAAGCTGCTTCAAGATCCAAGTAATTGAATCTTGAAGCAGCTTTTTTAAAAGAATATGGACAAAAGTAGCATTTGACAGGAACCCTATTGTAAAATAGGAGGGAACTACCTGTAAGGAGAAGGAGAACTAGTATGTTAACGTTAAAACAAATCAGACAGTGCCTAGATGCTATGGCGGAAATGTTTCCTGACGCCCACTGTGAGTTAAATCATCGGAATCCCTTTGATTTAGTCATTGCTGTGGCGCTATCTGCTCAGTGCACAGATGCTCTAGTCAACCGCGTAACAGCGGATTTATTCAAAAAATATCAAACGCCTGAAGACTATTTAGCCGTTTCGTTAGAAGAGCTGCAGCAAGATATTAGATCAATCGGCTTATATAGAAACAAAGCTAAAAATATTCAAAAGCTCTGCCGTATGCTCATTGATGAGTATGGAGGAGAAGTTCCAACAGATCGTGATGAGCTGACCAATCTTCCAGGAGTAGGGCGTAAGACGGCTAATGTTGTTGTATCCGTAGCTTTTGGAGTACCGTCAATAGCAGTAGATACGCATGTAGAACGTGTAAGTAAACGCCTTGGGATTTGCAGGTGGAAAGATTCTGTTTTGAAAGTAGAAAAAACGCTAATGAGAAAAGTTCCGAAAGATGAATGGTCAGTCACGCATCATCGACTTATCTTTTTTGGACGCTATCACTGTAAAGCACAGTCTCCTCAATGTCATGTCTGCCCGCTCCTTGATCTTTGCCGAGAAGGAAAGAAACGAATGAAAGGAAGAGAGAAGAAGACAGATGTTACCGATTGAAGTGCCGTCACATTTCATATGCGAACCATTCTATTCAAAAGAAGACCGGATTCTTGAAGTGGGTGGAAAAAATTATTTTGCTTATGATATTTTATACGATGTACATAAAGAAACGAAAACACCTTGGAGGGATGTTCAAAAGAACATACGGCCATTTTTTGAAAAGTGGGAAACTCAAAGGGAAGAACTGTATACGCTTTTTTCTCTGCGAAAAGCAAAAGAAGCAGCCCCTTGTATGAAACAAGCTGCTGCTATGTATATTAGTTTACTGTTTTGGATTAACGGACAGCCCGTTCGGCGTTTAAATCGGCTGCAAGAAGATATAGCGGACCTAACCTATAAGCCTATTAACTGTGCTGAGAGACTTATGTTTTTGCTGCAGCGAGTTTCTTCTTATCAAGCGTATATTCAGCTGACAGAGTTATTTAATGAGCTACGTAAGCAGTATGCAAAAATGCTTATTCTTCACAAGAAATAAAGCCCCTACACGTGTAGGGGCTTTTTACTGCTACGTTAATTTTCAGTTGTTGGCTCTTGCTGCGGTGTAGCAGGTGTTGACGGCGTCGATGGTGTAGCAGGGGTTGTTGGTGGTGTCTGACTTCCTGAGTCACTTCCACCGTTGTCTGCTGGAGGAGTTGTTGTGCCTCCGTTATTACTGTTGTTGCCGCTGTTACCATCGTTAGCATTGCCGCTATCATTATTGTTATTATTGTTATTATCGGTATTGCCGCTATTGTTACCGCCGTTATTGCTGCCATTATTGTTGTTTTGGTTATCATCCGGCTGAGTAGATGAATCGTCCCCTTGATCAGAGCCGTTGTTTTGATCAGTGTTGCTATTGTCTTCATTTTGATTATCGTCCGTTGTTCCGTCATCTTCAGGCTTAGTAGAATCATCTTCGGTAGCTTGATCTGATGAATCAGGGACTTTTACAGAAGAACTAGCGCTTTCGCCCGTATTTGTTGTTACGGTGAAACTATACGTTGCGCCTGGTGCTGGGCTGGAAATTGTTTTTCCACCGGCTCCTGCGCCAGATGCGAGTTGTTCAGAACCGTTAGGAGATGACATTGTGACTGTAAAGGTCGTATCACTGGCTGCGTTTGACGCTGACCAGTTAACTGAAATTGCTCCTCCGCTATACGAAGCAGTAATTTTTGGCTTCACATCTTTATTGTCTTTTTTCTCTTTTTTGTCCTCTTTTTTATCTTCTTTCTTTTCTTCTTTTTCTTTCTTCACAAACGTTTGAGATACTTTTGTCGGTGCAGTACCGCGTACAAAGTATTCTTTAGTAATTAAGCTCGAAGGAGTAGAGCCGCTTGGGCGTTTTAAGTCTTTGCCCGTTGGTTTTTCCACGGAACGTTCAACTACGCTGTCCGGCTGCTTGAAACTTCCTTTAGGTTTGCCTTCAGAAATATGAGTAATAACATGCTTAAAGATATTTTTTGCCATGCCTGTTTCATTAGGACTTAAAATATAGCCGTCTTTAGCAGTTTCATAGCCTGTCCATACGGAAATCGTATAGTTTGGCGTAAACCCATTAAACCAAACGTCTTTTTCACCAGCGTCTGGAATGTTGTATCGTTTTTTCTCGTCAGCACTGAAGTTTGAAGTTCCGGTTTTACCCGCAATTTCTAATCCAGGTGTACGAACAGCACGAGCTGTACCATATGATTCGTTTACAACAGATTTCATCATGTCCGTCATCATAAATGCCGTGTAATCTTGCATTGCGCGTTTTGATTTTGGTGTTAAATCAATTTCTGTTCCATCTGGGAATTTTACCTTTGTCACTGTATGAGGTGCATTGTACATACCTTCATTTGCAAAAGCGCTATAGGCTCCAGCCATTTGTAGCGGTGTAACACCTGTACGGAAGCCTCCGATAGAATAAGATTCAGAATAAGCTTCGCCGTCTTCTTCGTCTAATTTTAGCCCAAGGCCCGTAGCAAACTCTTTTGCTTTGTCTGCCCCGGTTGCTTGAAACGCTTTTAAAGCAGGGATGTTCAGTGAGCGTCCTAAAGCTTCACGCGCTGAAACCCACCCTTTATAATTGCGTCCGAAATTTCGGATTGGCGTGCCGTTTGAATAATGATATTCTTCATCTTTTATCGGTTGTCCAGTGGACCACTTTAAGTTCTCAATCGCTGGGCCGTAATCTAAGATCGGTTTAATGGTTGAGCCGGGCTGGCGTCTCATATTTGTTGCAAAGTTTAAGCCGCCTGACACACGATTACGTCCGCCTCCAATTGCTTGAATACCGCCTGTTTCATTATCTACAACGACAAGACCTGCTTGGAATTTATCATTCGGGAAGTTGACTACTTTGTTATTCATCACATCATCCACATAGTCCTGAGCATTAGTGTCAAGCGTTGTATAAATTTCTAAGCCCGCAGAAAATGGATCTGCGTCTGTTTTCTTTTTTACTTCTTCGATTACTTGATCAATAAATACATCGTACTTAGATGTTGATTCAGTTTGTTTAGCTAAGTGAGCTTGTACATCTACTTGTTTTGCTTTGTCTGCCTCGGCTTGTGTAATAAAGCCGTTCTTAGCCATTAAGTTTAATACTGTGTTACGGCGTTTAGTAGCATTCTCTGGGTTTGTAACTGGGTTATAAGTAGTTGGCGCTTTTGGTAAGCCTGCCAACATAGCAGCTTCATCAAGAGTTAAATCTTTTACGCTTTTAACTCCGTAAAATTTCTCAGCTGCTCGTTCAATACCGTATACTTCACCTGATGCGAAATATATTTTGTTTAAATACATTTCAAGAATTTGTTGCTTGGAATATTTACGCTCAAGCTGGTAAGCTAACCACATTTCTTGTACTTTACGTTTAACCGTCTTCTTTGGTGATAAGAACGAATTCTTTACCACTTGCTGAGTAATCGTACTACCGCCCTCAGCACCGAAGCCGTTTTTAAAGTTCGCCATTAATGCTCCGCCAATTCGGTAAAAGTCGACGCCATGATGTTTATAAAAACGAACGTCTTCCGTAGCGATAAATGCGTTTTTGACGACTTGAGGGATTTCATCGTATTGCACATATGTACGTTTTTGAGCTCCAATTTCTTTTACAACTGTCTTTCCATCGTTTGCATATACTTTAGATGAAAAAGAGTTTTTTAATACCGAGTCATCAACTTTTGGAGCATCGCTTATCATAGCAAAAAAAGTTCCGACTCCGGCAATGAGCCCTATGATTCCTATCAGTAAAACTGCGGCAACAATTTTACGAAATAGGCCTCCTTTTTTCTTCTTTTTCGGTTTTCCTTGAGATTTACCTTCTGGTTTGTTGTCATTCAAAGCTCTTCGTCGTTCTTCACGAGAGCGATAATTATCTGACATAAAAACTCCTACCTTTCAACGCATTGTAAGAGAATGATTTCCGTAAACATATATATCATACTCTTAAAAGTATAATTTATCTATAGTTTTTATGTAATCGATTCTCGGATGGTAACCAAGTTCGATGAAATGTCCTTTTTTTTCAATATCTGCCTTAGGGATTGATTTTCGTCCATCTTTTTTCATGGCATCCCAATAAGGAAAAAGGAACTGTGCTTCGAACAAGTATATTTCTTGTAAAGTAGAGAACATTAATATAACGAAACAAATCCCGTTTTGTTTCACAATTTGCTTCATATGTTCAATTTGATGTTCATGAAAATTACGCAGCGGAAATGAGGTTTTATTTCTCGTTTCTTTTGCTTCAAAGTCAAGGTGTTTTCCTTTATAGACTCCATTATAGTCTGTAGTAGAAGCCTGTTTAAAATAAGCTTCTTTAATAACAGCGGCACTTCTCTTCGGATAGTCTACTTTTACAATTTGAACAGGGGTTGGTTTTTTGTGAACAATGGCTATTCCTTTTGAAACATAGTATTCGTTTGTTTCGTTTAAATCGTCCTCCAGCGTCATACCACGATTGCTATAGCTAGCTTCTAGCTTTTTAGGGGAAGGACTGCTGGTATTCAATGGCTTATAGGCCTTTCCGTTAGGATAGCGAATCATAACCATCACTCCTTTAGTGTAAATCTATTAAACAAACAAATTCTATTATACCAAATCCTACAAATAAAAATAGATGAAAGAAGATGAAGAGATGTCACTCAATAGTTCGGAACAAGCGCTGTTGACGGCGATTAAAAAAACCACAGACAAGCTGAATATTGATAATATATCAAGAACCCAGGCTTATGCAACTTTTTATCATAGATATCCTGAAGTAAAGTGGGCATTTCTCGCAAGTATGGTGTCACGAAACGCAGGATGGAATATGTGTGATTTGCAAGGGGAAAACATGAAAAAAGCGTTATCAAAGCAAACGCGCGATTTATTATTTTTGACGTATGAAAGAGCAAATTGGCTTATTTTTAAAGATGTCTTCCCGCAATTACTATTGTATGCTGTTTCACGTAAAAAACATGTCTCTTACGTTCATTTACTTCCCTATTTAAATGTTTCATCTTTTATCGAAGAGAAGTGGAGACAATTTATGCACAGACCTTGTGAACTGCAGCTTATTCATGCGTTAATTGTGAATGAGCAGCATGTTATTCAACAGCCCGTTATTGAACAGCCTTTTTATCAAGATAGAGTGTTTAAAAGTACGCTGTTTTTTTTTCAAGATATATTCCACTTTAGTTCCGTCCTTTTTCCTACTACAAAAGGGGAATTATACGGTTGTTCTGTTCATGATTTTACAAAAGTAAATAATCGGATTGATTTGGGGAAGAAATTAGCGGCTTTATTATTTCATGAAAAGTATTATCCCTTGTTTTATGAATTTTCTTTGAAAACAAAGCATACGGGTTCGAGATACGATTATGAGCAGTATTTTGTGAATAAAACCAGCTGCCGTACACCTGCTCTTCGAAAGGTGTATCCGGCTATTAGACATCATGAAAAGAAGAGAGAAGAGTGGTTTTTAACGAAAAAAGAGGAACAAAAGCTCATGAAAAAGCCGTCTTTTCCAAAGAAAGTTCATTTTACAAAGTGGTATCTTCAAAAGCAAAAGCAGCTGTATATATTAATGAAAGTAGCGCAAGTATTTAATGTAAATAAAAACGGTCACAAGTGACCGTTTTGTTCTTAAGTAGAAGGCTGGTTAGGACCGTTTAACTTTTTAGGATCACCGTAGGTTTTTGTTTCAGGCTTATTTTTAGGCTGTGATTTTTGCTGTTTGTTGGCCATATCTAGGCACCTCCTATCATGTTGTAATAAACGTTCAGCAGCGGAATGTATCTGCTTAGCTGAAATGTCTATACTAGTGTTTTCAATATGTTCACTTTCGATTCACCATAAATGAAAATGTCGAAAACATCTTTCTTTGACGAATAGAAACTAGTTTTGTCATGTGTGAAGGGACAATGAAGAAAAGAGAGAATACGTTATGCAAAGGAAAATTTGGAGGGATGGCGATGAAACAAAGTATGGTTAAAACAAGCGAAATGATGACTTTATTAGATAGCTTACTAGAGCAAGTAGATTTAGTGGATAAAACGATGTCTACATCTATAAATGAAGCATTTACACATTGTGAAGAAACATATATGGAACAAGTTCATCGCATTGACCAATCACTGCAAGAAATTGAAGTAGCTGTGTATGAAAGCATGCCTTCCGAAACAGAATGGAATAGAAGCCGAAGAGAAATGGTTCTTCATACAGTATAAAGACTGTTTATGTTACAATAGTCATCGTAGAGGTGACGAATAACGATGAATGAAGATGTGAAAAAAAGTACGGAGATCATGTTTCAATATAATGAAGTAGCTGTAGAACGATTAGCGTCTATTCAACAGGAAGAAAATTATGAAGTGAAATTTTTTGAAGAAGTAAAGCCTTATGGAGATATTTTCTTCAAAGAACTTGATGAATGGGCTAGTCTCGTAACGGAATGGCTGAAGAAAGAGCGACCAAAATATATTCATGTTAATCAAGTAGAGACGTTAAAAGAAAATTTACAAAACGTTGTACTACAGTCGTTTTATCCCGAGACGCGAGAAAAGCGATTTAAAAAGATGTATCACTCAAATAAGTATGTGCTCGAGTCGATATTGAATAATTAATCCCGGCCTTCCGTTGAGACTTATAAGGTGGGGATTTTCTATGTATGAGATTGTGACAAAAGTATTTTACACGAAATGAAAAACGAACTATCGATCAAAATTTTTGATTCGTAGTTCGTTTTTTTTTTGATGAGAAGCATAGGTTTCATTTGTTTTGTTCCTTCTAGCAGTTGATTGGAGAGCAAGGCGAAGACTCCTACTCCTGCGGGAAAAGCGGAACAGATGAGACCCCGCAGGAGCGCAAGCGACGAGGAGGCTCATCGGCCGCCCGCGGAAAGCGAAGCCTTGCACGGAGATCAACTGCGGTGTCATAAGCGGTTCAGCTCATGTATCCCATTTGTTCGTCTCAAGATTGGATTCATTTTGTTATGTCCCAGCCTCTTTTTATCATATCAATCAAAAAAGTTAATCAAAATCTTTTTGAGATTGGATAGAAACAGCTGGGTGATCTTGTGAAGCGACTGTATCGATATGATAATCAACTTTTTCAGTATGTTTAGAAGCAACGGCGTTATTTGTTTTAGTTACTGCACTTTGGCCTTGCTTTTTATGATCAAAATGTTTTCCACGACTCATGAGATAGACCTCCTTTATTGAATACTACGTTAAAGCTTTTATAGTATAAACAAGTCAAAAAAGAAGTATGTGTCCACTTTATAGGAAACAAAGAAACCACCGATTTCTCGGTGGTAGTAAAAAAAATTAATCATCTTGTGCACTAAAATCGGGCTTAGTAGCTCCAATTTGTTCGAGTTCACGTACAGCGGCTTTGTAATTCATAGGAGTTAAAAAACCTTTTAAATATTGCTGCTGAGCAAAATCGAGTAATTCATTACTTGACTGCGGCTCATACTGTTTCACCGCAATAAAAGCTTCTTGAAGTTCGTTCACATACATGTAAATTCCCTCCTAATCCCCATTTGTGCCACTACGTATCGTAGTATCACTTGTTCTTATCGTACCATATATTTAAATAATCTCGTTTTTTTGAAAAATTTAAACTTTCGACAGAAACCTACATATTTTTGAATGTGTTTTCCAAAAGTACAAGTAGACGAACGTCACCTCTTATTTCTGCATACATACTATATATTATGTAATATTAAAAAGGAGGTATTGATTTTGCATGTATACAAGTAAGCATTATCCGTATTATGAGCAACATCAACCAGAACGTTTTGATTTAAGTCAGGTACATCCATTTCCGCAGTATCATCAGCAGCCATGGACGGAAGCTTATATGCCGCAACATCCGTACGCTCAGCAACAAATGCCTTTTGGTCCTCAGCAAATTCCCTACATGAACGGAATGTACCAGCAGCCCATGTACAATAATGCAGGTGCGCCTTTTAATCCATACCCTAAAGCTCAGCAACAAAAGCCTCAGCCTTCTCAATTTCAGTCATTAATGTCTCAGTTTAAATCGAGTGATGGCAATTACGATATGAACAAGATGATGAATACTGCGGGGCAGATGATGGGAGCCATGAACCAATTAACATCCCTAGTTAAAGGGTTTTCCGGGATTTTCAAAGTATAAGGACTAGAAGGTGTTTTCTAGTCCCTGCTTATTATTTTTTCTTTTGATTTTTCAAATAGGTTTCTCCAAGAAGTGTAAATACTTCATTGTAAGTTAATCCAGACTGAGCATTTAAACGTTTGACTTCTTCGACATCTGTTGTTGATGAAGTTGAAATTTGATGCTTGCTTTTTTTCATAAAACCTCTCCTTCTCTATGTAAAATGAATAACATCCCATCTTAGTATATTTCCAAATGTGCCCTACTATAAGTGGAAAAAAACGCCGAAGACACTCATGGTTCTTCGGCTTTTTTTTGCAATAAAGATGAGTGTTTAGAGAAATTAAGAGCGGCGTGAACGGCGAGCACGACGTGAACGACGAGAAGAACGACGTGAACGACGAGTAGAACGACGAGAGCGGCGAGTAGAACGGCGTGAACGACGAGTAGAACGACGAGAGCGGCGAGTAGAACGACGAGAGCGGCGAGAAGAACGACGTGAACGACGAGAGCGGCGAGTAGAACGGCGAGTAGAACGGCGAGTAGAACGGCGAGTAGAACGGCGAGTAGAACGACGAGTAGAACGACGAGTAGAACGACGAGTAGAACGACGAGTAGAACGACGAGAGCGGCCAGTGCTACGAGAAGAGCGACGCGGCTTTGTTAGTGGACCGGCAGTTGGCTCTTGAAACATAAAAGATTTCAGTTCTGTACATTCCAGGGCTTCAGCAGCCTCTTTAATTTTTTCAGGTGTAATATGCAATACAAAAACCTCCTTGTCAATTGGACTAGGTCTTGCATTAATAGAATACGCACTGATGCTTGTCCTTGATATGAGTCAAAAGTGGAGTTTGCGCAAATAGTTGATGAGGTGGGGTATCATGGAGAATTTACCCTTCATATACTTTAATAATTGAAGAAAGGTGGTCGAATAATGAAGCAAAAAGAAATCCCTCAATACGCTCTGTTTGTGAATGTAAAAGATTTAAAGGAAATGCAAAGAGATATTTGGTCAGAAGAAGCGGTTCAGGCAACGATGAAGTTTAACAAAAAACGCTACGATATTGATTTGCTGCTAAGAGGCTCCCACATTCGGAAGATGAAAAAAAAGTCATATTATATTGAATTTTATTCTCCAAAAATATTTCAGCGAGCCAAAGAAATACACCTAAACGCTGAATACAAAGATCCATCGCTTATGCGCAACAAATTGTCCCTCGATTTTTTCTCTTCTTTAGACGTTTTATCTCCTCATTCTCAGTTTGTCACTCTTAAGATTAATGGGAAAAATGAAGGAATATATCTTCAACTCGAATCGGTAGATGAACTATTTTTGAAAAAAAGAAATTTAGCGGATGGATCCATATTTTATGCAGTGGACGGAGATGCTAATTTTTCTTTGATGAGCGATTTGGATAAAAGGCCGAAAACAACTTTGTTATCTGGATATGAAGATAAAGCAGTGAAAGAAGGGGATGAGGAAAAATTAGAAAAGTTTATATTTAATCTTAATACGTGGACAAATACGGAATTCGAACAGAATATTGAGAAGTACCTGAACGTCGACCGCTACTTATCTTGGTTAGTCGGTATTATTTGTATGCAGAATTACGACGGTTTTGTCCATAACTATGCCCTCTATCTAAATCATGAAAGCGGGCGCTTTGAACTGATTCCATGGGATTATGATGCAACTTGGGGAAGAGATGTAAATGGAAAAGTAATGGAAGGAGACTATGTCCGCGCACAAGGATTTAATACGCTTACAGCTCGCTTACTGGCCGTGAACAGCATTAAAAAGCGGTATATTCAAAAAATGAACAATGTTCTAAATAATCAATTTACAATAGAATACATGAAACCAATCATTTATCAACTGCATGAGTATATTGCTCCTTATGTATTAAAAGATCCTTACGTAAAAGATAACTTGGAACAATTTCACAAAGAACCGGAATTTATGCTGTCTTTTATAAAAGAACGAACAGCATATATTGAAAATAACCTTTTGACTCTTTAAAAAGAGGTAGATTTATAGGCAATTTATAGGCAACAGTGGATTTTGTTAATAATAGGCAAATGCAGGAAATCAATAGCTGTACATGATACGTATATATACAGTATGAATGACCAATAAGGATAACTAATAAGGAGGAAAAACAATGAGTAACTATTACTATGGCCAAGAACAAGGGCAAAATCAAAATCCACGCCAAAAATCAAGCCAAAAACGCAGCCGAAATATACAAATGCCTGATAAAGGCTATTCTTCTCACTTCAAACCCCTAAAAGGAAGAGTGGTGACCGTTTATCGTGGAGGACCTGAATCTAAAACAGGTTATTTGGTTGACGTGCAATCAGATTATTTAATCTTAGCAGTGGAAAGCAACAATAACAATAATAACAATAATGGTGAAAATAACAACCAAAACAACCAAAACAACCAAAATAATAATCAACAAGAATATACACTTGTATATTATCACTTAGCGCATGTAAAAAGTATCACTGAAGATACTATGTCAAATTCGGCACAAACGTTTACTGGAATTAGCGCAGAATTAGAATTATATCGAGGAAAAACTTTTGCTACAACTTTATCATTGATGAAAACTAAATATGTGCAGGTTAACCAAGGTGGACCTGAGAAAAAAGCAGGTCAGCTTCTTGATGTCTTAGGTTCATTTGAATCTGCTTATATAGTATTACTCACAGAGGACGACGGTGTCGTCTATATTAATACTGAACACGTTAAGAGTGTGAGTGAATATCAAAACAACAACGGAGATCAAACTAGTCAATCTGCAAATGAACTCTTAGTGAGCCAAGAACCAGAATATATGAAATCCAAAAGCTTTAACGATCTTTTTGCCCACCTTTCTCATAAATGGGTATCAATCAATAATGGAGGACCTGAAGCTGTAGAGGGCGTGTTAGTACAAAGCCGAAATGGTACATTTACACTTGTGCAGAATAATCAAGTATTACGCTTACAGCCAAGACACGTTAAAACCATTTGTGTGGGAGCAAAAGGGGCTTTTAAGCAAAACGATAACAATCAAAATAATGAAGAAACAGAAGAAAATGGAGAGGCTGAAGCTGCGAAGTCTACAGAAGAACGTACAGGAAGCCGTACGGGAGAACGTACAGGACGCCGCACGGGTGGACGCACAGACGATCGCTCGGGAGGACGCCGCACGGGTGGACGCACAGACGATCGCTCGGGAGGACGCCGTACGGGTGGACGCACAGACGATCGCTCTCGAGGACGCCGTACGGGTTCACGCTCTTCAGCACCGGCCGAGAAAGTTATTAAAACGAAAAATTATCGTTGGAAAGCATGATGAAATGGAACATAAAAGGTGCTTATAAAGCACCTTTTCTAACATATAGGAAAAAGGAGGAGAATGAGTATGAGTATGAATCATTATATCAATAAAATTGTGGAGTTGGATATTTCAGGTAAAACGAGATTTGTTGGCAGACTTATTGATCTTGGATTAGATATTATGGTTTTGTATAATGGACATGATTATTTGTATATTCCTCTTTTACACATGCATCGTTTGCGGGAAGTATCCGAAGAAGACTATACGGTTTTACGTGAAATAGAAGAGAATTTGATAGAAGAAAGTCAGCGGATTTCTTATCGTAATATTTTACAGCAGGCAAAAGGGAAATTTATTGAAATTTATGTAACGGGAGGGAAATCATTGCATGGCTATATCACAAGCGTGCTGAATGATTATCTTGTGTTTTATTCTCCAGTGTATAAAAATGTCTTTGTTTCTCTGCATCATTTGAAATGGCTTACCCCTTACAGTAATGAGTTAACCCCTTATTCTTTAAGTGACAAAGAGCTCCCCGTAAGGCCCGCCTCTGCACCTTTTGTCAGAAACTTTGAAGAGCAGCTTAAAAAATATGAAAATCAGCTGGTCGTATTAGATTTAGGGGATCAATCAGAAAAGATTGGCGTACTTAAAGAAGTTTCTAATAATATTGTTGAACTAATTACGGCAAATGGAGAAAGTATGTATTGGAAGTTAGCTCACGTAAAATCTGTACACTTGCCTTAAAAAAAGAGACCTCGCTTTCGTCTCTTTTTTTATGTGTTTATCAGGACAAGTATATTGAATAAACAAATGAGACGATTTAAATTTTTTAGAAAATTATGTTGACAATATAGAAAATCTTTATTAAAGTTATTAACAACAAACGTTAACCACCAACAATTATATAGAACTCTTATCCAGAGTGGCGGAGGGACTGGCCCTGCGATGCCCGGCAACCATCAAATGAAACATTCATTTGAACGGTGCTAATTCCTGTGGAACATCAGTATTGTTCTAACAGATGAGAGAAATCGTGTATAAACGAACACTCTTCCATCTGTGAAGAGTGTTTTTTATTTTGAGTTAAGGAGAGAAATAGATGAAAATTGAAACTTTATTAGTTCGTTCAGGAGTAGGTCGTGACCCTTCAACAGGTTCTATTACAACCCCCATTTACCAAGCATCAACATTTGCTCATCCTGCTTTAGGGCAAAGTACAGGATTTGACTATGCACGTACGGCAAATCCTACTCGTACAGCATTGGAAGAAGCAATTGCTGCTTTGGAAAAAGGAGAAGTAGGAGTAGCATTCGCTTCAGGAATGGCGGGTGTAATGGCAGTTTTAGCACTATTTAAAAACGGAGATCATTTAATTGTATCAGAGGATTTATACGGAGGAACGTACCGAGTACTAAATGAAATTTTTTCAGAGCAAGGAATTACTGTTTCGTACGTCAACACAGCCCATCTCGAACAAGTAAAAGATGCGCTTCGTCCCAATACGAAAGCTTTATTTATTGAAACACCTACGAATCCAATGATGCACGTGACTGATTTGCCAGAAGCAATTGCGTTAGCTAAACAGCATGATTTGCTTACCATCGTTGACAATACCTTCATGTCCCCTTATTATCAGCGTCCTTTAGAGCTTGGAGCAGATATTGTGATACATAGTGCAAGCAAATACATTGGGGGTCATAATGATGTAGTTGCTGGTCTTGTAGTCGCTCGATGTAGTAGCTTAGGAGAGAAAATTCGTTTTTATCAAAATGCAGCTGGGGCAATCTTAGGTCCACAGGATAGCTGGCTGTTATTACGCGGTGTTAAAACGCTAGCGCTTCGTATGGAAAAGCATAATGAAAATGCACTGAAAATTGCAAATTGGCTTACTGCTCATGATCTCGTGGAAAAAGTGTATTACGCTGGTCTTGAAACACATCCAGGCTATGAAATCATGAAGAAACAAGCAACTGGATTTGGAGGCATGATTTCTTTTGCTGTCTCACACCCTGACATCGTGTCAGTACTTTTAGAAAATGTCAAAGTTATTACATTTGCAGAAAGCTTAGGAGGCGTGGAAAGTTTAATGACATTCCCAGCTCGTCAAACACATGCTGATATTCCGGAAGAAATTCGAAATCGTGTCGGAGTAACAAACTGTTTACTGCGGTTATCAGTTGGAATTGAGCACGCAGATGATTTAATTAAAGATTTGAAGGAGGCATTTGATGCATACCAACAATAATAAACATAGATTTGGTACGAACTTAATTCATGCAAATACAGGAATTGACGGTCATTTTGGAGCGGTTAACGTACCTATTTATCAGGTATCTACATTTAACCAAGAAGATGAGACGAACAACGGCCGCTATGACTATTCTCGTTCAGGAAATCCAACTCGTGAGGCTTTAGAAAACACCATTGCTCAGCTAGAAAATGGATACGCTGGTTTTGCTTTTTCATCAGGTATGGCTGCTATCTCATCGGTGTTATCTATTTTTGAATCAGGGGATGAAATTTTAGTTTCACATGATACGTACGGCGGGACATATCGTGTATTAACACGATTATTTTCAAAGTTTGGTATCAAAACAACTTTTGTTGATACAACGAAGGTTGAGAAAGTAGAAGAAGCTATCACAAAAGATACGAAGGCTATTTATATCGAAAGCCCTTCAAATCCATTTTTACAGGTAACGGATATTAAAGCAGTAGCAAGTTTGGCGAAGGAGCGCAACCTCCTTACAATTGTGGATAACACGTTTTTAACACCTTATCTACAGCAGCCGATTGACCTTGGTGTAAATATTGTGATTCATAGTGCTACAAAATATCTCAGCGGTCACAGTGACGTCATTGGCGGTCTAGTTGTGGTAAGCGATGAAAAGCTAGCAGAAGAAGTAAAGTTTGTACAAAATGCTTTTGGTGCTATCTTAGGACCGCAGGATTGTTTTTTACTGCTTCGAGGAATTAAGACATTAAAAGTTCGTTTAGATCAGCAGTTAAAAACAGCGCTGCAGTTTGCAAAGTGGCTTGAAGAACAATCTCTAGTGAGCCGTGTATACTACCCGGGCTTAAAAAGTCACCCGGACCACAAACTGATTTCAGAACAAGCAAATGGATACGGAGCTATGATTTCTTTCCAAGTACAGGATGAAAAAGTAGCGCGACATATTTTACAAGGAGTCAAATTGGCTTCAATTGGCGTTAGTCTAGGTGCAGTTGAATCCATTCTAACGCATCCTGCAACAATGTCTCATGCGAGTATCCCAAAAGAAGTGCGTGAAGAAAAAGGAATTACTGATTCACTTCTTCGCCTTTCAGTAGGGTTAGAGGAATTTGAGGATTTGAAGCAAGACTTTAACGCTGTTTTTCAAAGCTTAGAAGAAAAGGCGTTAATTAAATAAAGAAAAGAGACTGGGACAAAAGTATTGTAGTTAAAGTTAAACAAGAACTATTAATCAAAATTACTGATTAATAGTTCTTGTTTTTTGTTGTCACGGTGAACGTAGGTTTCATCTATTTCGTTGCTTCTAGCGGTTCAGCTCCTTTATCCCATTTGTTCGTCTTTACACTGGATTGATATCCGTTATATACAGCTATCTAAAAGGTTTGTGTATAGGGACGTAAGCGCAACTTTTTCATCAGAGGAAAGACTGCTGTTTAGAATTCTTTTTATGCCAAGGTGATATTTTACATACGGTGTTTGCCGGACGCGTGGATGAGTCATTTCATCTTTTAAATCCTTCATAATGGCTTCGTGAAGCTGATCTTCACTTGTCATGGCTTGTTTAGAAGCGAACGAACGGTTCAACCATAGGGTTTGATAAGCTGCTAGTAAATGTTCAGAAGTCATTGTGCAAAGAGCTCCTTTAGATTAGTTTCTTCATTATAATAATCTATAGTTTACCATAAGTATTAATACGTGTACGTAACTTTTACAGAAGCAGATACAGTCAAGGACTGAGCTTGAATAGGGGGAGAGGCTGCTAATAACTTAGGCGAGGAGCCAGATGACTGATAGACGGGGCCTTCTTCGATTAAAATGGGGATTTGGTTAATAGGGAGCTGCAGCGTGTTGGCAATGGTAAAGGCCTTTTCTTTAGCGTTAAGCAAAGCTTTACTTATCGCTTCTTGTTCATATTTATCATCATTTGTAACGTGGAATTGAAGATCTTGCGCTACGTTGGCGCCGCTTGAAAAAGTAGCGTTATAGACATCGCCAGCTTGTTTTACATCTTGTACTCTTACTCTAAATAAGTGCTGTACTTCGTATCCAGTAAGAGTCGATTTTCCATCACTGTAATCATATTTAGGATTTATGGTGAACGAAGCTGTTTCAATTTGCTGGTCATTGATTCCAAGTTTTTTTATTTCTTGCAGCAAAGTATTTGAAACAGCTGAATTTTCTTTTAAGGCTTCTTGAACGTCTCGGTTTTCCGTGCGGGTTCCAATCGTCATGGAAATTTCATTTGGAACTGCTGAAACACTTCCTTCACCAATTACTTTAATTTCTCTATTTTGTGTATCTACGCGCAGTTGCTGTGTAGGTTCGTAAGGGAAATAAGAATGTTGCATGTAAAAACCCTCCTTAATCTGTCTTTAGTACATATATATGACAACATGGCTTGCATTAAAAGCAAAAAGTACACAAGTTACGACTTGTGTACTTTTTTTACTATTTTGTATGCTGTTCTAATACGCTTTCCATGTTTCTAAATTGATCTTCTACAGCTTTTGAAGGCTTTTTTGTTAACAGACTTACTACAATAACAGCCAGCAAGCTTAAGAAAAATCCAGGAATCATTTCGTAAAGGGCATCCTTCAATGGAGTATTTACCCAAATTAATACTGTAGCAGCACCTACAATCATCCCTGCAAGTGCTCCCCATCGAGTCATACGTTTCCAGTAAAGACTTAGTAAAATAGCAGGACCAAAAGCTGAACCAAATCCAGCCCAAGCATATCCAACCAGTCCTAAAATCGTATCACTAGGTTTTAAAGAAAGCAAAATGCCAATAATTGCAACACCTAAAACTGCAGCTCTTCCAACCGTTACAAGCTCTTTGTCAGAGGCCTTGCGTCGGAAAAATGTTTTATAAAAGTCTTCTGTAACAGAGCTTGCCGTTACAAGCAGCTGAGAAGAAATGGTACTCATAATTGCCGCTAGTAAAGCTGCATATAAGAATCCAGTAATTAACGGATTGAAGAGTATATCCGCAAATTTAATAAAAATAGTTTCAGGATCTGCTAATTTCATACCTGTTTTTTCTACATATGCAATCCCAACCAGTCCTGTCAGCATAGCACCAATAATAGAAATAATCATCCAGCTCATTCCAATACGACGTGCGGGTTTTAACTCCTTAACAGAAGAGATAGCCATAAAGCGAACGATAATATGAGGCTGTCCGAAATAGCCAAGTCCCCAGGCTAAGAAAGATATAATACCTAAAACGGTCGTACCTTTAAAAATGTCAAGGTATGCTGGATTAATGTCCTGTACAATATCTATTGTTGTGTTAACGCCTCCAACATTGGTGAAAGCTACAATAGGTACTAAAACTAAGGCAAGAAACATAATAACACCTTGAACAAAATCTGTTAAACTAACGGCTAAAAATCCACCGAAAAGGGTGTAGGCAATAACAACAGATGCTGTTACAAATAAGCCAATTTGATAATTCACACCAAATGCCGATTCGAATAATCGTCCGCCTGATACCATACCAGCTGAAGTGTAAAGAGTGAAGAAAATAAAGATAACAATCGCTGATACTGTTCGAAGAACCTTGGCGTGGTCGCCAAAGCGATTTTCAAAAAAGTCTGGAATTGTAATAGAGTCATTCGCTACTTCCGTATAAGTGCGAAGACGCGGAGCGAGGATCAAATAATTTAAATAAGCACCAATAGATAAACCTACTGCAAGCCATAAACTTGAAAGACCTGTCACATACATGGATCCAGGAAGACCCATAAGCATCCATCCACTCATATCTGAAGCACCTGCTGAAAGGGCGGTAACGGCTGGACCTAGTCCGCGTCCTCCTAGCATGTAACCCGATACGTCTTGAGTTGTTTTTCTATAGGCGTACCATCCTATTCCAAGCATTCCTACAAAATAAATGCCCAGTGAAATATAAATGCCAATATCCACCAAATCTCCCCTTTATGCATTTTTTATGCATGAAACGAGCACTACTCGCCATGCAAACATCTTATGGTTTCTAAAGCTAACAAACTTTTCCCTTACTATCAACCCACAAAACCGTAAAATACATGAGGCGAAAATCCCCTATCCCTCTATAATAAAGAAATGAAATCGATTTCAAAATAAAATAAAATAAAAATATTCAGAAACTTATAAGCGCATTTTTTATGCAATATTTTATGCAATAGGTAAAATGAAAAGAGCATTTTATAAAATGCTCTTTTAACATTCATGTATATTAGCGTGAGTTCGGGAATACGCGGCGAACAACTTCTGAAAACTCATCAAACAGTCCAGAGACTGGTTTGCCGGTTTGAAGCTTGTCTACATATCCGTTCATACGGTTTACAAAGTCAGGGTTTGTTGATACAAACACTCGATGAACACTGCCGTCAGCTTTTCTCACTTCATGTGCGATCTTATGCTCCATATCTTTTGTGAGATTACCTTCTTTGTTATCGTCTAATACAGCTGCTACGTAAGCTGTATGATCGGTTACGATTACGTTAGCATCTTTAACGTTTTTTAATGCTACGATACGATCAGCCGCCACATCGGCTACTCTCATTCCGCCCGACTGGTTATATTGTTCTTTTTCGTTACGCTGTACATCTTGCGTATCGTTCACGTCATTCATTTTCGTTTTATTGTTTCCATTTTCATATGTGACGTTGCGGACTGTATCATCATCAATGACGCCATCTTTACCTTGATCTGCTGTGCTGCAGCCGAATAAAGAAAGGGTCGTCATGCAGCCTACAACAAACAAAAACGATTTCTTCATAGTATCACTCCTTATAAGTTTTAACCTTTCTTATAATTTGTTAAAAACGTGTGAAGCATACATGAAAAATATAAAAAAGCCTATACTATCGAAAAAGGAGGAATATGTATGAGTGGAATTCAACAAAGCATATTTGTGCTTCATACAAAAGAAGAAAACCATGAAGAAACAACAACGTTTGCACTAACTTCAGAAGAAGCTAAG
Organism: Priestia sp. YIM B13490; assembly: GCF_042787735.1. NCBI lineage: Bacteria > Bacillati > Bacillota > Bacilli > Caryophanales > Bacillaceae > Priestia > Priestia sp. YIM B13490. The sequence goes on along the minus strand of NZ_JBHZOT010000002.1, from coordinate 121,283 downwards.
TTATTATTTGAGACCCTGCAAAATAAACGAAAAGAAATTATCGACGCCCATATTGATAACATGTTGACGTAAGGAAGATCAATATTTTGCAAAACGGCTGAGCCATATGCTAAGAATGGCCAAATATTTGCATTTTACATATAGGTATAGTATAATGTAAACGCAACCAAATTTAATAAATGTAATGAATACTACGTTTGACCATACACTCGAATTAGATTTAGTGAAAATTCACTTGTTATAAAGGAGATCTACTTCGCGTAGGTCTCTTTTATAATATGTGAATTTTTTATTTACGGTATAAATGTAAATATAGAGTAACATATTAAATTTTTTACATTTTTTGGAGGTTTTTTACATGGCTACTACAGGTACAGTAAAATGGTTTAACAGTGAAAAGGGCTTCGGTTTTATCGAAGTACCAGGCGAAAATGACGTATTCGTTCATTTTTCAGCTATCCAATCTGAAGGCTTCAAAACATTAGAAGAAGGCCAAAAAGTTGAATTTGAAATCGTTGAAGGTCAACGTGGACCTCAAGCGGAGAATGTTGTAAAATTATAATTCAACGCTACATATGAAAGCTGCCGACAGGCAGCTTTTTTTATACAAATTTGTTTTATTTGTATGATTAAGAAAATAGATTAAAGTAGGGAAGAAGGGAAGGCATGAGTTCATTTCATTGCTGTGCCACATGTCAACATTTTCAAAGTATTAAATTGGATAAGGGAATGAAATATCGATGCAAAAGACTGGGCTATGAAACCCGTCCTTCTTATCAGTTTACATGCTGGGAGCCAAAAGAAGTAGTTAAAAAGCTAATGGAAAAACGAAATCAAAAATGAGGATTGGACATAACGCAATCAATTCAATCTACAGACGAACAAATGAGATAAATGAGCTAGTAGGGATCGTTTTTTACACAACAGCTAGAAGCAGTTACATACATAAAACCTATGTTCACTCTACCAATGAAAAAATCCGAACGAGTTTGATTCTCCACCAAGAATCTCGATTCATCGTTCGGATTTTCCTTCAACTAAAATACGTTTGTCCCAGTCTCTTTTAATTATTCCTCGTTATTTGTACCTTCCTCTGAAGGTAAGTGCTTCCCGCAAAACTCTTTTACAGCTTCTTCTTCCTCTTCTTCAAGGTCGAAGTCTAATACTTTATTTGTTGAAACTTCGTAAAAATGAGTTTGGGCAATAGAAGTGTTATCTTTGCCTTTAATATATACTAAGCGTAGTGCTAGGTCGTTGCCCGTATATAATTCATCATCTTCTTCTACCTCAATGTATAAATGAAATTCATAGCGTTCACCTAGAAGGAGACCAAATGGATCCTGCAATTGTTCAGCTGTATATTCTTTAATTGTAAACATATGTACGTCCTTTCCATATATCAGTAAAATGCTTGCATCATCTATTATAGTTTTTCTTTGCAAAGAAAGAAAGTGCATGCTTAATCCATGCACGGGTTTATTCCTTGATCATTCTATTTAGCGAATCGATGGCGCAAGAACTTCGATGATTTACTTAAAGGCGGAAGAAACGCGCGTATGTTTTTGCTTATACATGGCAGCATCTGCTTTTTGAATTAATGTATCTAGGTTGGTGTTGTCTGAAGGCGCACATATAATAAATCCGTAACTCGCAGACAGTGCATATGGCTTATTAAATTCTTTCTTTTTATCTTCTAGCTGTTCATTAATATTTTGCCATAGCTCTTGTACGTATTCTTCCGTTTGTTCAGGAGCAATTAATAAAAACTCATCGCCTCCGTAGCGAAAGAGCGTATCATCTTTGCTAATATAACCACTAATTGATTCTGCTATTGTTTTAATAAGCCAGTCGCCTTCTCTATGACCGTATTGATCATTTACTAGTTTTAAAGAATTAATATCGATAAAACATAATAGAAAAGATGTATGATTGGTTTTAGCTCTCAGCAGTTCCAGCTGCAGTTTTTCCATTCCGCTTCTTCGATTTAAAATTCCGGTTAGCATATCAGTTGAAGCGTGTAAGCTCAATTCATGCTCAACCGCTTTTAAATCGGTTATATCGGTAATACCTGCGAGTATGCAGCTTTCGCTTTGATACTCTAGTAATTCATAATTGATCATAACCCACTTAGAATCTCCATGTTCACGTGCTTCTAGGATGTGGTTTTTTACATATTTCTTTTGTTGAAGACGTTTTAAAATCTCCTCTCGATCTTCATCAGTAGGATAGATTATAAATCCGTCTATTTGATCAAGATCTTGAGCAGCAAGATTGTAAAAATGAATAGCTTTATTGTTAATGAGCAGCACTTTGTGGTCGGATAATCTCGTTAATAGTAAAGGATAGGGATTAATTTTGAACAGCGTAAAAAAATTACGTTCGCTTTCTTTTAGCTGTAAATGATTCATATATTCTTTGTGACGGTATGTATAAAGAATGTACGAAATAAGTAAAGCGATAGCAACTGCTGCAGTTGTATTGATCTGCTTTGAAATAAGAGAAAAAGAATCTGGTACATATCGTGATAAGCCGTATAGTAAAAAAAGATGGTTAGGAATAAAAATGATGCACAGATGTTTTAATTTCATAGGACATAAAACAGCTGTGGAAATCAAGAGCATCATATACACGTCTACGCGACCTGTGAAAAGCTGACTGTTAATAGTAGAAAGTGCTGCAGCAAATACGTAATAAAATATATAGCCATATACAATGGTGCTTAAGTAGTTAGCAAACCGTTCTTTTCTCTTACTAACATAATAGAAAAATAAATAAAGAGAGGAGAGAGCAAAACTAGTGAAATGAATACCAATTAGTGTATGTCTAAACTGAGGTGTCCCCGCATGTTGAAGTAAAGAAAACCCTATATAAATATAAATAGGATAGGAAACTACAAGAGCAAGTGAAACTAGCTTGACTCTCTGTTGAAGCATCTCTACATTCGTTTTATCGAACATTTTATCTTCATTAACTTCTCTTCCTGAAGGAAAATGACATTTCTTCAGAAAGGAGAAAGGTAAAAGCGAAAGAAGAAATGACATGACCATCATCTCCATATCTTTTTTTAGGTATTTTAGCATGTTTGTATAAGAAAAGACATGAATTTTTTAGATGAGAATGTCTGCTTTTTGATCAAGAAAAAGCATAAAGATTTACATGATTAAAGGTGAGGCCAAAGAGCCTCACCTTTTTTATTGAAGTTTATTGGTTTCAGCATGTCGTACAAACATGGTCTCATCTTCTACTAAGCCGCAAGCTCCGCACTGAATACGTTTTTGCGGTCCGTTATAAGCAGCGTGAAAGGCATCGAGCGTATCGTTTGTGTATTCTTCTACGACGTCTCCGCTTCTTGGGTCCATTTTTACAGGTTTTGCATTTTGTTCAATAATATTAAAGCGCGTTCGATTTGTTTTGCAGCTAGGGCAAAGATAAGGGCTTCCCATTTTTAACATCTCCTTGAAAAATTTACTGTATTAATACCATGTCCGAATCCCCCAAAAACATACAAAAACTTATGGTTTTCTATCGAACGTTCATTCGTTAAAATAGAAGCAGGTGATGAAAATGAGAATACGAAAAAACTTACAAGAAGTAATGGATATCTTGCAAACGAATCCGTCATATCAAAAAAATATTGTTCATTGGCATACAATCGAAGAGAAAGAAGCTAAAACTGCGCCATTTCCGGCTCCTTTGCATACGAAACTGCGGCAAGCACTTGAGAACCGAGGAGTTGGTTCGCTTTATACGCATCAAAAAACAGCGTTTGATTTGGCGACAGCTAAGAAGAATGTTGTGGCTGTGACGCCGACAGCATCGGGGAAAACATTGTGCTACAACTTGCCAGTACTCCAAAGTATTATGGAGAATGATCAGGCTAGAGCTCTTTATTTGTTTCCAACAAAAGCCCTTGCCCAAGATCAAAAAAGTGAATTAAATGAAATCATTGAAGAAATGGAAGTACCAATCAATAGCTACACGTATGATGGAGATACTCCGGCAAATATCCGTCAAAAGGTAAGAAAAGCAGGTCATATTGTTATTACGAATCCAGATATGCTTCATTCAGCTATTTTACCTCATCATACTAAATGGGTATCACTGTTTGAAAACCTGCAGTACATTGTGATTGATGAACTTCATACGTACCGCGGTGTTTTTGGAAGCCACGTAGCCAACGTTATACGCCGGTTAAAGCGAATTTGCCGCTACTATGGAAGCAATCCTATCTTTATTTGTACATCAGCCACCATCGCTAACCCAAAAGAACTCGCTGAACATTTAACGGGAGCTCATGTTATGTTAGTAGATAACAACGGAGCGCCTAGCGGCCGCAAGCATTTTATTTTTTATAACCCGCCTATTGTTAATAAACCGTTAAACATTAGAAGAAGTGCTACGCTTGAAGTGCGAAATATTGCAGGAGAGTTTTTGAAAAATAAAATTCAAACGATTGTATTTGCACGAAGCCGAGTACGAGTAGAAATTATTTTAACGTATCTGCAGGAGCTCGTAAAAAACCAGCTTCAAAATAAGTCTATTCAAGGTTACCGCGGAGGATATTTGCCGAAGCAGCGACGGGAAATAGAAAGAGGACTTCGAGAGGGGAGTATTTACGGGGTAGTCAGTACGAATGCTTTAGAGCTAGGAGTGGATATCGGGCAGCTGCAGGTGTGCGTGATGACAGGTTATCCAGGCACGGTTGCAAGTGCTTGGCAGCAAGCAGGACGAGCAGGGAGACGTCACGGAGAAGCCGTCATTGTGATGGTCGCAAGTTCAAGTCCGCTTGATCAGTATATGATTCAGCATCCGGACTACTTTTTTAGCAGAAACCCAGAAACAGCTCGAATTAATCCTGATAATCTTGTTATTTTAGTCGATCATTTAAAATGTGCGTCCTATGAGCTGCCGTTTAAGCAGGGAGAAACATTTGATGGGGTAGAAATTGAAGATGTGCTGGAGTTTTTGCAAGAAGAGCGAGTGATTCATTTTAGCGGAGACAAATGGTACTGGATGAATGATTCGTTCCCAGCTCATAATATCAGTCTGCGTTCTGCATCCCAAGAAAATGTTGTCATCATTGATCAATCGGACGTTGCAAATGTGAAAGTAATTGGAGAAATGGATCGCTTTAGTGCCATGACGCTTCTTCATGATGAGGCGATTTACTTGCATCAAGGCATTCAGTATCAGGTAGAATACTTGGACTGGGATGAGAAAAAAGCGTATGTTCGTGAAGTCGATGTAGACTATTTCACCGATGCAAACTTAGCGGTTAACTTAAAGGTGCTAGAAGCTGATAAAGAACGGATGGAGAGAACATATTCAATTGGTTATGGCGATGTAATGGTCAGCGCTATGGCTACGATATTTAAAAAAATAAAGTTTGAGACGCATGAAAACATAGGGTCAGGTCCCATTTCACTTCCAGAAGAAGAGCTTCATACAAATGCCGTGTGGCTAAGCTTTGAAAAAGAACAGTTTTACGAATCTGAAGAACGATTGGAACAAGCGCTCATTTCCGTGGCAAATGCCCTTCAGTCAATTGCACCGCTTATGGTGATGTGCGATCCGTCTGATTTACATGTAGTGCCTCAGGTAAAAGCGGTGCACAACGAACAGCCGACTATCTTCTTATATGATCGATACCCGGGAGGCATTGGGCTAAGTGACAAAGTGTACGAACAAATGAATGATGTGCTAAGTCAAACCAATCAATTAATTGTAAATTGTTCTTGCGAAAGCGGCTGTCCGTCTTGTATCGGTATGGAAGCACAGGGAGAACGCGCAAAAAGCGATGCGCTCGTGCTGCTACAACAACTGCAAAGTAGGTGAACTCTTGTCTTTTAAAAATAAATTAAACCGTATGAAAAAGCATCTTCATGTTACAGAAGCAAAGCCGCCGGTTGAAAGTAACCCGCAGCGACCTAAGAGCGCATCTATTCCCTATGAGCAGGAATGGAAGGGGAATTATGCTGTGCCTTACTTTGCGGAAGACAGCTACTGTATGATTAGAGAAGTGGTTTACCCGCTCGACTACAAACATGGACATTATGAATTTAATGAGCTGAAAAAAGTAGTGGAAGTATGGAATCGGTCTACAGTTGCTCATCCGCTTTCATCGAAAGGCCACACATATTCAGATTTATTTTTCTTTGATACGGAAACGACGGGGCTTAGTACAGGTACGGGAACGACTATCTTTTTGCTAGGATATGCAAGGGTGCTAAAAGATTCCGTCGTTTTTCGTCAGCATATATTAACGGAGCCAAGTGGAGAAGTAGCATTTTACGAAAGTTTTTTAAAAGAAGTAGACTATACGACGCTTGTGACTTATAATGGGAAATCTTTCGATTGGCCTCACGTGAAGACTCGCCATACGCTATTGAGAGATCATTTGCCCAAGCTGCCTAAGTTCGGTCACTTTGATTTGCTGCATGCGTCAAGAAGGCTGTGGAAACACAAAATGAGTTCGGTGAAGCTTGCGAATGTCGAAAAAGAAATACTTGGAATTGAACGAGTTGATGATATTCCAGGTTTTTTAGCTCCCATGATTTATTTTGATTTTATTGAAACGAAGAATCCAAGAGGCTTATTCGATATTATGAAACATAATGAACATGATATTTTATCGCTTATTACCTTATACATTCATTTATCAAAGCATCTCCTTACTAGTGAGGAGTTTACAGAAAAAGAAACGTACGAAGTAGCAAGGTGGTACGAGCAGTTAGGGGAGAACAAGCACGCTTTCTCTCTTTATCAGGGCGTAGCAGAAAAAGAAAAAGAAGAGCATGAAAAAGCTCAGCTAGCGATGGCTTATCATTATAAAAAAGAGAAGAGTTGGAAAGAGGCAGTGGACATGTTTGAACCCTTGGTTCAAACATGTGAAGGTGACGTCGCTATAGAAGCATTGGTTGAGCTAGCTAAAATTTATGAGCATCGTCTCAAAGATGTTCATCAAGCACTTCTATATACTGAGCTAGCCTTGGAGAAGTGGAATCAACTCAGAGGAATGACTAAAAAAACGTCGAAGGAAGCGCTTGAAAAAAGACTTCTTAGACTAAAAAATAAATCAGCTAAAGCATAGACTTCAGCTGATTTATTTTAAAAAATTCAGAATTATTATTCTTTTGTTTTTGTAGATGTTTTATATTGTTCTATTTTTCAGTCATTGATAAAATTAGTCAATGTAAGACTTATTCTTACAGCTTAAAAATAGAACTTTGGTGAGATGGAGAGAGGCCCCATGAAAAATGTGATTTTAGTATCATTTTTCGCATTAATTTGTTTAACAGTAATTGTCTTAAGCAGTTTAAAAAATTCGTATAACTCCTTTATGTAGGTCAAAAATAGGTGTTTGTCTTAGTACATGTACATTGCCCTTCACATATTGTAATAGTGTAATAACTAAACAGTGAAAGGGGAAAAAGGATATGTATCCAAGACCAACAAAATGTATGCCACCAATTGTGCATCCAACAAAATGCTGCACGCAGTTTACTTCTCAGGAGGTAGTAGTACCTCACATTCATCCAAGTCATAATACATTGGTGAATCATACAAATGTGAAGCACGTACATTACTTCCCGCAAACGCAATCTGTTGTAAATGAAACTTCAAACCAACAGTTTTTTGGCGGCGCGCAGCAATATCCAACTCAAGTAGGAGGAGCAGGCTATCCAGGTCAAATGGGAGGCTATCCAAGTCAAGTAGCAGGTGCTGGTTATCCAGGTCAAGTAGCAGGTGCTGGTTATCCAGGTCAAATGGGAGGCTATCCAGGCCAAGTAGCAGGTGCTGGTTATCCAGGTCAAATGGGAGGCTATCCAGGTCAAGTGGCAGGAGCAGGCTACCCAGGTCAAGTAGCAGGTGCTAGTTATCCGGGACACAAAGGCTGTGGCCAAGGAAGCTGTCATACAAAAGGCGCGCATCAAGGACCAAATTCAGGGTATTTTAGATAATGTACGCTAATAGGAGCTGATTACATCAGTTCCTATTCTATTTTGTTACAAAGGAGTTATATAATGAAGGTGCTAACAGTTACCGGTTATAAGCCATTCGAACTTGGCATTTTTAATGAAAAACATCAAGGTATTACATATATAAAAAAAGCGCTCTATAAAAAATTACAGGAATTAGTAGAAGATGGATTAGAATGGGTATTGATTAGCGGCCAGCTAGGAGTAGAAATTTGGGCAGCAGAAGTGGTATTTGATCTTCAGCTCGATTATCCCGAGCTTCAGTTAGCTGTTTTAACACCGTTTTTGGAGCAAGAAGAAAAATGGAATGACGTCAATAAAGAATTGTATGAATTCGTCTTAAGTCAAGCAGATTATGTAGATAGCATCACAAAAAAGAAATATGAAAGTCCAGCACAGTTTCGGTTGAAAAATCAATTTTTAGTAGAAAAAAGTGAAGGTATTTGTTTAGTTTACGACGAAGAGCACGAAGGAAGTCCTCAGTATATGTTAGAAACGGCTAAAAAACGTGCTGAACGAGAAGAATACCCTATTATAATGGTGACGTCTCACGACTTACAGGATATCGTGGATGAAGAAAAATTTTCGTCTTTTTAACGCCACTTGGCGAAACATTTTAAAAGATAAATTGACATTTGAAGCTATTTTTGAAAAAATGAATTATAATAAAGATAAGGTTTATCGTATTCGAGGTGATAGAGATGTTAGCTGATAAAATCCGTTTAACGGCCAAAGAAATTTTAGAAAAAGAATTTAAAACAGGCATGAGAGGCTATAATCAAGAAGAAGTAGATAAGTATCTAGATTCTGTTATTAAAGATTATGAAGCATTTCATGAAGAAATTGAAGCATTACAAACCGAAAATTTACGCTTAAAAAAGCAAGTAGAAGAGTTATCTAAAAAGCCGCAACAACCTTCGTTTACCCCGCCGCCGGCTCAACAGCAGCAGCAAGCGGGTACGACAAACTTTGATATTTTAAAACGTTTGTCGAACTTAGAAAAACATGTGTTTGGAAGTAAATTATACGAATAACCTAAAAATAGGAGTTGCATTCAACTCCTATTTTTATTATACTAAGGAAAGTCGTTATCAATAACGTTCGGGTAATTGCTGCATCACATATGAGGATGTAGAGGAAAGTCCATGCTCGCACAGACTGCGATGTCTGTAGTGTTCGTGCCTAGCGAAGTCATAAGCTAGGGTAGCTGTTAAAAGCTAACGGCGGGGAAAAAGCCTAAGTCTTTTTTAAGATATGGCTTGACTACTCTGAAAGTGCCACAGTGACGAAGTCTTATCAGAAATGGTAAGAGTGGAACGAGGTAAACCCCTCGAGCGAGAAACCCAAATAATGGTAGGGGAACTTTCTGGAAGGAACTGAACGGAAGGAAGGACAAAATGGTTACATTTTGTAGATAGATAATTGCCACCGGAGTACGAGGTAGCTAGCCGCTTGCAGTACAATGGTACAAAACATGGCTTACAGAACGTTATTGAAAAGCAATCGACACTTGTTGTTATACACTATATTTTAATCCAACCCAGCTCTTCGTATAATGGAAGAGCTTTTTTTATGTCAAAATGACAGCTTATCATAAGCTGTCATTTTTTTGTACAGTCAGACTGAGCTTGTTGTCAGCCTCAGGTCTTAGGAGAAAATAAAGCTTTAGCTCGTTTTGAAAAAACGTCATAATCCTTAAACTAAGTATATAGATAAGCGAAAGGAGGAGACAAAATGAAAAAAGTTGGTTTGTTTTTGATTGGAGCGGTAGCTGCTATCGTTCTTCTTGCAAATGCCGGTCCGATGGTAGGGCTTGCACTTGGCTTGGTTATTTTGTACGTAGCATTTAAAGGGTTTGTTAAAGCAGAGACCCCCTTTAAAAAATGGCTCTGGGGGTTTATTGGTGTTGTCGTACTCTTAACAACTGTTTCAAACCTCCCGGCCCTTGCTGGTATCATCGCAGCAGTCGTACTTTACATTGTATATAAAAAGTGGAACAGCAGCAGCCCTATAAAAACGGAAAAAGAAGATCCGTTTAAGCATTTTGAACGTCAGTGGGCTGACTTAAATCAAAAATAATAAAAGTTTACTTTATTATCTAAGGAGATGAACAAAATGAGAAACTTATTTACTCGAATGAAAGAAACGATTTCTGCAGACCTTCATCAATTGCTTGATCACAAAGAACAAAAAAATCCAATTGCTGCACTAAACCACTATTTGCGTCAATGCGAGCAGGAGACCGAAAAGGTAAGGCAGCTTGTTGAGCGACAGCACACGTTAAAAGAACAGTTTAATCGCGAATATCATCTGGCCCTTGACATGATGAAAAAGCGCCATGAACAAGCACAAGTAGCACAAGCAGCTGAAGAAGCGGAATTACATGAATTTATTTTAAAAGAACATGCTCACTACGAAGAGAGAGCAAAGCGCGTAAAAGAATCTTATGAAGATGCATCCAAGCAGTTAGAAGAGCTCGAACAAAAGTATGAAGAAATGAAGCATAAGGTAAAAGATATGCATATTCGCCGTATGGAACTAATGGGGCGCGAAAATATTGCTCGTGCGCATCATCGTATGAATTCAGTAATGAAAACAGAAGCATCTTATACGTCTTACAGCCAGTTTGACGAAATGGAAACCTATATTGACCAGCTTGAAAATCAAATTAATACAAATTACTATAGACAAACGGTAGACAGCAAGATTGCTGAATTAGAAAAAAGAGTAAAATCATCGTAAAAAATCAGTGTTTCTGCATAAAACATGGTATTCTAAAAAAGGCGTAGGTTTCTGCGTCTTTTTAAGGTGGGAGAATAGATACCTGCGGCATCCAAAGAACGCTATGTCATCTACGAGGAGAAGGGAGAGAGAGCTGTGCAAAGCGTAAACAAAACAGAATCTCTTATGTTCATTTTTATTTGCAGTTTATTTGTCCTGTTTATTGAAATTATGTTTTTTCACAGCGGCTTGATCTTTTCTGTATTAATTGCCGGTGCGTTCATGTATATTGGGCGAAAAAAAATGAGAAGAAAACTAGGGCGCATTTTATTTTGGATTGGCGTTATTGGGCTTGTGTTGAATATATTTAATACGGTTGCCTTTAAGTTTTTAGTTATTGCTCTTTTTCTGTATTTTTTACTTAGATTTATTCAATCAAGAAAGCATCCGGTTGAATTCAGACCAACTGACGAATTTACCCAGCAGCCAAACCAAAGTTTGGTGCAGGTCCGGCCGGTTTTGACGAATAAACTTCTTGGTAGTCAAAGAACCGAAGACTCCGTATACGAATGGGATGATATTAATATTCAAAGCGTATGGGGCGACATTGTGGTTGATTTAAGCAATACCGTTCTGCCAAAAGGCGATGCGGTTATTTTTATTCGTCAAGTGTTTGGAAATATTAAAGTGCTTATTCCTTACGAAACGGAAGTATCTGTGAATCATTCTAAACTAGCAGGAAACGTAACGGTTTTTGGACATCAGCGCGGCTTTTCGTTCAATGAAAATTTGTCTATCAAAACAGAGGAATTTGATCAATCTGCTCATAGGGTGAAGATTGTTACAACTGTTGTGATTGGAGATTTAGAGGTGCAAAGGATATGAGTATTCTTCAACGGCAGTTATTATGGGGGATTTTCCTAAGTTTTTTTGTATTTGTATCCGTGCTCCTTACCGTGTTTTTTGCATATCCTGTTTTTCAACTTAGCGACTTATGGAAAACAAGCGTATTTGGCATGCCTTTTGTGCTGTTTTCCTTCAGTTTGAGCCTTACGATTGGAAGCGTGATTGGAGGAATCATGGGGTTTATGTGGAGACAGCAGTGGACATATGTTGAAAACCGATTATATGAAATAGAAAATGGCCACCGGCATATGTCGGCAAATGAACCGCTTATTCAAGAAACGTCTCGAATTATAAGCCGTTTAAATAAAGTAGATCATAAAATGATTCTTCAAGCACAGCAATCTCAAAAGATGGCAACGGAAAAAGTGGAAAATCAGCAAAAGCAAGTGCAAGAAATTGTTTCTCAGGAACGAAATCGGCTTGCTAGAGAACTGCATGACTCCGTTAGTCAGCAGCTATTTGCCGCTTCGATGCTTATGTCTGCTATTACGGAGTCCAATCTTAGGCTGCAAGACTCTGAAGCTAAGCAATTAAAGATGGTTGAAAAAATGATTAACCAATCACAGCTTGAAATGAGGGCTTTGCTTCTTCATCTTCGTCCTGCAGCATTAAAAGGAAAATCGCTACAGGCTGGAATGAAAGAACTGATGAATGAGCTTGCTCAAAAAGTACCGCTTGAATTAAATTGGAAAATAGAAGGATTTGAACTTGATAAAGGCATTGAAGACCACTTGTTTAGAATTTTGCAAGAATCCGTATCAAATACGCTGCGTCATGCCAATGCAACAGCTTTAGATGTGTTGCTGATTAAACGTGACTTTTCCATTATTTTACGTATTGTTGATAATGGAGTTGGTTTTGATGTAGAAAAGGAAAAAGTCGGATCGTACGGTCTGCAAAATATGTACGAACGCGCAGTTGAAATTGGGGGCCTATTAAAAATTATTAGCTTGCCCGACAAAGGAACAAAGCTAGAAGTAAAAGTACCGTTAGTAGAAAGAGAGGAGAAGCAAAATGATTAATGTACTGTTAGTGGATGACCATGAAATGGTTCGTATTGGCGTAGGAGCGTATTTATCGGCTCAAGCAGACATCCATGTAATAGCTGAAGCAGCAAACGGCCAACAGGCCGTTGAATTAGGGCTTCAGCTGCGCCCGGATATTATTTTAATGGATTTAGTCATGGAAGAAATGGACGGGATTGAAGCAACAAAACAACTGATTAAGCAGTGGCCAGAAGCGAAAGTGATCATTGTCACTAGCTTTCTAGATGATGAAAAAGTATATCCCGCTCTAGAGGCAGGGGCAACAAGCTACTTATTAAAAACGTCTAAAGCAGGAGAAATTGCAGCTGCTATTCGCCGTACATATGAGGGGCAATCTGTATTAGAGCCCGAAGTAACCGGTAAAATGATGTCTAAAATGAGAAAACCGTCTTTACCTCATGAAGAACTGACGGCTCGTGAAATGGAAATTTTACTGCTAATGACACAAGGCAAAACAAATCAAGAGATTGCAGACGAATTATTTATTGCGCTAAAGACGGTAAAAACACATGTGAGCAATTTGTTAAGTAAGCTGGATGTACAGGACCGGACTCAAGCCGTCATCTACGCCTTTAAACACAAATTAGCGCAGTGAGAATCGTTATTCAAAAGAGAATAACGATTTTTTTTGTGAAAAACCTATTTTTTTGCATGTATTCATTATAAAATAGCGATATGCGTAAAGGCAAACGCTTACGTAAAAGCACTATTTTGAGGGGTTGAGCACATGGAAAAGAAATGGTGGAAAGAAGCTGTTGCGTATCAAATCTACCCGCGAAGCTTCATGGATTCAAACGGCGACGGAATTGGTGACATTCAAGGGGTTATTTCAAAATTAGACTATTTATCTGATCTTGGAATTGATGTCATTTGGATTTGCCCGATTTATCAGTCTCCTAACGACGATAATGGCTACGATATCAGTGATTATAAAGATATTATGAAAGATTTCGGAACAATGGAAGACTTTGATGAGCTGCTAGATGAAGTTCACCATCGCGGAATGAAGCTGATTATGGATTTAGTTATTAATCATACTTCAGATGAACACCCTTGGTTTTTAGAGTCCAGGTCTTCTAAAGAGAATCCATATCGTGATTATTATATTTGGCACGAAGGTAAAGATGGCAAAGAGCCAAACAACTGGGAATCTATTTTTAGCGGATCAGCTTGGGAGTTAGACGAAAAGACAAAAGAATATTACATGCACGTATTTTCTAAAAAACAGCCCGATTTAAACTGGGAAAATGAAAAAGTACGTCATGAGCTTTATGAAATGGTTAACTGGTGGTTAGATAAAGGAATTGACGGTTTTCGTGTAGATGCTATTTCGCATATTAAGAAAGTGGCCGGCTTCCCAGACCTACCGAACCCTGAAAAACTAGATTATGTGCCATCGTTTGAAGGGCATATGAATCGACCGGGAATTCAAGAACATTTAAAAGAGCTAAAAGAAAATACGTTTGCCAAATATGATATTATGACGGTTGGAGAGGCAAATGGTGTAACATCGGACAGCGCAGATGAGTGGGTAGCTGAAGATGGCGGAAACTTCAATATGATTTTTCAGTTCGAGCATATGGGACTATGGGATAAAGGAGAAGAAAAACCGCTTGATTTAATCGAGTTAAAAACGATTTTAACTAATTGGCAAAATGGTTTAGAAAAAATCAACGGCTGGAACGCTTTATATTTAGAAAATCATGACCAAATTCGTTCTGTAAATAAATTCGGCAGCGTAGCTTACCGAGTAGAAAGTGCAAAGTGCTTAGCTGCACTATACTTTTTAATGAAAGGAACACCGTTTATTTATCAAGGACAAGAACTTGGAATGACCAATGTTAAGTTTGATTCTATTGACGATTATGATGATGTTGGTATGATTAACTACTACCGTATCCAGCGTGAAAAAGGCGATACACATGACGAGATTATGAAAGTGATTTGGGAAACAGGCCGCGATAATTCAAGAACGCCAATGCAGTGGAATACAGAAAGAAATGCAGGGTTTTCTACTGGTACCCCTTGGATGAAGGTGAATCCAAATTACGTAGATATTAACGTAGAAGAGCAGAAAATTGATGAAAATTCGGTGCTGAATTTTTACAAACAGCTCATTAAAATTAGAAAACAGCATGATGTGTTAGTATATGGAACTTATAAGCTATTGGCAGAAGAAGATTCCGCTATTTACGCGTATACGCGAACATTAGAAGGTAAAACCGCTGTTGTTATTTGTAATATGTCACCGAAAAATCAAACGTTCGAGTTTCTTTCAGAGAGCTCGTTTTCAAACAGAGAAGTGCTGATTCATAATTATCCGTTGGATAAAAATGAAACGCTTGAAAAATGTACGCTGCACCCATATGAAACACGTGTATACTTACTTTCATAAACAAGTTGAGCAACCGATTGCGCAATCTTAAAGTGAAAAGCTTTTAAAAACACATTTATAGGCGACATAGGTGAAGAAACTGCTGGCTCTATCCAAAGCCAGCAGTTTTTGCATTTTAATAAAAAGACGGAGAAAGCTTTGACTACGGCGCATGTATATGGTACTTTTACACTTAGTGTAGATAATTAGAAACAAAATGAGGTTGAAAAATGGCGAAATATAAAATTATTGCAACAGCAGCAATGGGTATTGAAGCACTGGTCGCTAAAGAAGTGCGTGCTTTAGGATATGACTGTGAAGTAGATAATGGCAAGGTTATTTTTGAAGGGGACGAGCTCGCAATTGCTCGCTGCAATTTATGGCTTCGTACAGCAGATCGAATTAAAGTGCAGGTTGGACAGTTCAAAGCTCGTACGTTTGATGAGCTTTTTGAACAAACA
Organism: Priestia sp. YIM B13490; assembly: GCF_042787735.1. NCBI lineage: Bacteria > Bacillati > Bacillota > Bacilli > Caryophanales > Bacillaceae > Priestia > Priestia sp. YIM B13490. The sequence goes on along the minus strand of NZ_JBHZOT010000002.1, from coordinate 105,796 downwards.
AAAGCATTAAATTGGGGAGATTATTTGCCCGTAGATGCACAGTTTCCTGTATCGGGAAAATCAGTTAAATCTAAATTGTTCAGCGTATCAGATTGTCAAAGCATTGTGAAAAAAGCAATTGTTGACAGCATGAAAAAACATTATAACAAAACAACAGGCTGGCTCGAAGAAACAGGGTCAACGTTTAAAATTGAAGTAGCGCTATTAAAAGATGTTGCTACATTAACAATTGACGCAAGCGGTGCAGGACTTCATAAGCGCGGTTACCGCGTTGGGCAAGGGGAAGCTCCTTTAAAAGAAACGCTGGCAGCGGCTCTAATTATGCTAACGCCGTGGAATGCGGATCGTCCGTTTGTCGATGTTTTTTGCGGTTCAGGTACAATTGCTATCGAAGCAGCGCTTATCGGTCAAAATATTGCACCAGGATTTAACCGTGACTTCTTATCAGAAGAATGGCCATGGATGTCAGCAAGTATTTGGGACAAAGCGCGCGAAGAAGCAGAAGACTTAGCGAACTACGACCAAGTGCTAGATATTGCTGGTCATGATATTGACCATCGTATGGTAAAAGTAGCGGAGCAAAATGCATTTGAAGCTGGACTTGGAGATTTAATTCAATTTAAGCAAATGCAAGTGCGCGATTTTACGACGCCGAAAGAATATGGAATTATTATTGGTAACCCTCCGTACGGCGAACGTTTAAGCGATCGTCCTTCTGTTGAAAAAATGTACGCTGAAATGGGCGAAGCGTTTTCTAAGCTTGATACGTGGTCGATTTATATGCTTACATCTCATGAACAATTTGAACAATACTACGGTAAAAAAGCAACGAAAAAACGCAAATTGTTTAACGGGTTTATTAAAACAGACTACTATCAATATTGGGGACCTCGTCCTCCACGCAACGATCAATAAATACAAAAGCCAAGCGGTGTAAAAACCAGCTTGGCTTTTGTACGTTATTTCTTTTTCAAACCTCGATAAGCTAGCATTCCAAACATGCCTATACCGAGCACGACAATTAATAAAATAAACCAAAATGTAGCATTAAGCAGGTATTTATATAGTCCGTCATAATAATCATGCATATACTCACCCCATTATGTTTTTTATAGTATGAGCGAGTAGCAGGGCAATATATGTATTCATTTCTTTTCAATAGCAGGCCTAAAACGAGAAATGATTAGCTTATTTCTAACATACTTACGAAAGGGAAATCTCATACTAAAACCTAAGAGGTGATAAAATGAGAAAAAATCGATCAGCACGGATTTTTGGGGGGCTGATGCTTCTTTCATGGTTAACCATCCCTTTTATAGGACGACAGCATATTAAGCGCTATTTATCATCTACTATGTTTATTTCCTTTTTAATTATGGTTGAAAGCTATATTGCTGAAAAAAAGAAGTGGTGGATATTTCCTAATCCTCCTCATCCATATCTAACAGGTGAAGCTGCTTTACTTTTAGGTCCATTTTTAGCAGGTTCTTTATGGATTGAAAAGTTCACATATGGCCATTTTGGAAGGTATATGTTATTAAATGCAATCGTAGATACATTTTTTGTTTATCCTTTTCAACGAGCTATGAGCCGTGCAAAGCTTTTTAGGGTAGGCACATTTAAAGAGTACCATTTGCTAGGTATCTTTCTGTTGAAAGCTGCTTTAATGTACGTTTACCAACATCTAGTAGTAGAGAAACCGAAACCTCAGCGTGCTTTTTAAAAAAATCCTATCGAATAAAGGGGCAGGCAGGGAAACGTGATTTTCTTGCCTGCTATTTTAATGCCCCAGATGTCATTCCTGAAATGAAATGCTTTTGCAAAAACACGTACGCAATCAATAATGGGATAGAAGAAAGAACGACTGCTGAAAACAGCATAGGGTAATTAGTCAGAAATTCCCCTTGAAAGTCCAATAGTGCAATAGGCAGCGTTTTTACTTCTTTAGATTTTAACAACAGCAAAGGGAATAACAGATCATTCCACACAATCACAAACGAAAAAATTCCTACTGTAGCCATTGATGGTATTGAGAGTCGAAGAGCGATTTTTGAATATATTTTCCACTCTGACGCTCCGTCCATGCGAGCAGCTTCGAATAGTTCCCTTGGCAAAGTTTTCATAAAGCCCGTGATAATAAACACACCGATGGGAAGCAAAAAACTTATGGAGACGATAATGACGCCTGTTAGCGTATTGACGAGTCCAAGCTTATTCATCAGCAAAAAGACAGGAATCATATTGACTTGAGTAGGGACAATCATTCCGCAAACAAAAAAGCCGTATACAATCCATCCAAGCTTTTGAGGTAGCTGAATAATAGCATAAGCAATCATGCTTGAAAACCATAGAATAAAAAACGTGCTAAAGACGGTAACAATCACGCTGTTTTTAATATAGCCAAAGATGGGTTCATTGACGAGCAGCTGTTTATAATTTTCAATATTCCAGCCTGCTGGTAATCCGATTGGGTTGCTGTAAAGTTCAGGCGTTGTTTTAAAGGTTGTTAATAAAACCAAGCTTAAGGGCAACAGAATGATCAAACCGTATATCCCTAAAATCAGTTGTCTGAATGGGTTTTGTTTCATAAAAGAATCTCCTTTTACATTTTGGTCAAGCGAAGTACGCGAAATTGAAGAAACGTTAAAAGAGCAATTACAATCATAAATACAACTGAAATGGCAGAGGCATAGCCGAAACGAAAATTAATAAAAGCTTCGTGATAAAGAAGTGTCGAAAGAATTTCAGTTGAGTTGGAGGGACCTCCATTTGTCATTGCAATGATTAAATCAAATGCTTTAAAACTTTGTATGGTCGTATAAGCTACAACCATTGTCGTAGCTGGAGCTAACAGAGGCCACGTAATGCGCTTGAATTTTTGCCATCGTGTTGCTCCATCAATACTAGCAGCTTCATATAACTCACTGGGAATAGCTTGAATTCCAGCTACAAAAATAATAAGCATTTGACCAGTATGTGCCCAAAATTGTACAAAAGCCAAGCTGTAAATTGCGATATGTCCATTTCCAATCCAAGACTGGGTCCAATGCTCAAGGCCTATTTTACTTAAAAATAGGTTAACTCCTCCAATGTTGGGGTCATACATAAAGTTCCACGTGAAGGCAATCGACACGGACGAAATAATCGTCGGTACAAAAAAGAGTGAGCGATAAAATGTATTCCATGCAGAATTTTTATAAAGTAAAAGTGCAAATCCCAAGCTCAATAACGTTTGAAAGATCAGCACGCCAATTGTGAACTTTAAGTTGTTTGTAAGAGACTGTGTAAAAATAGCATCGTTTGTTAAAATTTCTTTGAAGTTTTGAAGCCCTACAAATGAGAACTGAGAAGACAATCCATTCCAATCAGTTATGCTTAAAAATAAAGCAGAAAGCGTTGGCAAGGCAAAGAAAACAGTATATATGATAAAGCCGGGAAGTAAAAACAACCATAGATGTCGGCTTTTAGAGATACTTTTAAATGAAAAGAGAGGAAAAGAGAACGAAGGGGTTCTCTTTTCTTCTTCTTGAATAGACGTATTAGTTTTTAGCGACACGTTCTACCTCTCCTTGTGCTTTTTCAGCAGCTTTTTTCGCTGACATACCGGATAGTACGTCCTGTACAGATGTTTCAACAGCTTTTGATACGCGCTCATTTAAAATTGTAAATCGAGGTTGGAAGACCGTTTTTTTGTCTTTCCATTTTGCGCTTTCTTTGAGTTCAGGTGAATCATATTTCACGTCTTTGACCGTTAATAACTGGCCAGTAGCATTCGCATACTCAGAAGAAATCTTTGGATCTGCAAGGAAAGTTAAAAATTTCTCAGCAGCTTCTTTGTGTTTTGATTTTTCAGCAACACCTAATAAGAATGTCGTGGTATGAACACCTTCGTATTTTGCTTTATCTTGATTCACTGTAATCGGTGCAAGCAAACCTTGATCAATCTTCGGATTTTGCTGTTTGACTGTAGCCATCATATAAGAACCTTGAGCAAGCATTGCTCCTTTTTCCTGAGCAAAAAGTGCTGCAGCACTTTCTTTTTTCGTACCAAGAGCATCTTTTTGGAAGTAACCTTTGTCATTTAATTCTTTAATTTGAGATAGGGTTTTGGTAAACCATTCATCAGTTAGCTTGCGCTTGCCCGTTTCTACTTCATGAAGGGCGTTGTTTGTAGGTTCGTTATTCATAATCATGGGATTAATAAATTGAGAAGGACTTACGTCTCCTGAAAATAAGATCGGCGTGTATCCATTTTTCTTTAATGTTTCAGCTGTTTTTAAAAAGCTATTCCAATCTTTAGGAACATCTAAATTTAATTTTTCAAAAATGCCTTTGTTATAGACAGGGATGTTATAGACTAGCTGATAAGGAAGAGCATATTGCGTATTATCCGCTTTACCCGCTTGGATTAGCTTTTCGTCAAATTTGCTGAGTAAGTTTTGGTCGTCCAGCTTTGCAAAACCGTTTGCTTTGCGAATCGTTTCAAATTGACTTCCTGGAAAACTAGCAAATACATCGATACCTTCTCCAGATAGTAGAGATCCTTGAATTTGTGATTGATAGGAATCAGAAGGAAAGACGGTCATTTCTACATGAATGTTTGGATTTTTCTTTTCAAATTGCTCAATGATAGAATCAAAAGCTTTCGAATCTTCTCCTCGCCAATGCGTAAAGTTAATGGTTACTTTTTTAGAAGAGTCGCTGCTGTCGCCGCTTGTTGAACTGTTTTTGCCGCAGCCCGCGATGATCACGGTGAGCATTGCTAACAGAATTAATAATTTTTTCATTTTAGTTCCCCCACTTATAGAATTCATTTTAGATAGTTATTGGTCAATTTTAATACGGTTGGTAGATGCTTGATCAAAGAAATGAGCATGATTCATTTGAAAATGAAATGGAAAGTGCTGATGAACTTGAATATGTTCATCCCCAGGGATTTTAGCCACAAAGAGCTGGTCTCCTAAACTACTGTATAGTATGTACTCTGCTCCTAATAACTCAGACACATCTACCGGTAATGAAATATGAGGAGCATCAGAAGAGGCCCGCGTAATATGCTCAGGTCGAATTCCTATAGTAACGAACTGATTGTTGTAGCCTTTTTCATGTAACGAATGCATTTGATTTTCTGTCAGTTGAAACTCATGTTCACTGATGTGCAGTTTACTGTTCACTACTTTTCCTGTGAAAAAGTTCATTCCCGGTGATCCTATAAAACTAGCTACAAACGTATTCTCTGGAGCATTATATACTTGCATAGGTGAACCTATTTGCTGAATTTTTCCGTCTTTCATAACTACAATTCTGCTTGCCATCGTCATCGCTTCTGTTTGATCGTGGGTTACATAAATAATGGTCGTCTGCCGCTTCTGATGAAGCTTACTAATTTCAGCTCGCATTTGTACGCGAAGCTTCGCATCAAGGTTAGATAAAGGCTCATCCATTAAAAAAATTTGGGCATTCCGTACAATGGCTCTTCCTAAAGCCACCCGCTGACGCTGCCCTCCTGATAACGCTTTTGGCTTGCGTTTTAAATAGGGTTCTAAGTCCAAAATACGAGCCGCTTCACGAACGCGCTCATCAATTTCTTGTTTTGGGACTTTGCGGAGCTGCAAGCCAAATGCCATGTTGTCGTAAACTGTTAAATGAGGGTAAAGCGCGTAGTTTTGAAACACCATTGCAATATCTCGGTCCTTAGAAGGTAAATCGTTTGCACGATCTCCATTAATAAGCAATTCTCCTTCTGTTATCGATTCAAGGCCAGCGATCATTCGAAGGGTAGTGGATTTGCCGCACCCTGAAGGTCCTACAAATACAATAAATTCTTTGTCTTGAATATGAAGATTGAAATTATCAACTGCAAGACTAACTTTTCCGTATTTTTTATACACATGCTGTAACTGCAGTTCTGCCATTTTTTCTCCTTTCAGCAGGCTTTTAAAAAAATAAAAGCCTCTAATTGCACAGACGGATGGTACGTGTATCTGGCAATTAGAGGCTATCGGTTGACCGGTAAGCCTGTATTATGTAGTTTTGAGTGATTGAATCTGTAAGTAATTTTAAAATATATTATTCCTATATGTCAAGTGAGAATTAAAATATTTTAATAAGTTCGATTATTTTCTTAAATGAAAGAAGCCACTTATTAAGCTAGAGATGCTGGTTTTGAGAATAAAATAAACAGCTGGTGTATAGAATGATAGTATTCACTTTTATAGTAAGCACTACAGAGAGAGGATGTTTATAAATGGATAGAAACACGGAGTTCACTATGATTCGTCAAGCGTTGGAAAACAGCTATTATTTAATGCAGCAGGGAATAGAAGTAAGCGGAGAGACGCTTACTCAGCTGGAACAAGCAAAAGCCGAGTATGAAGCGGCCTTTTTATTGTCTCAGTCCACGGACTCAAAATTCCGCTGTAATTAATTTTTAATAGCACTTATTCCGTTTGCGTTCTATACACTCAGCTTTTATACAAAAAGGTTCTGTCATTACAGGCAGAACTTTTTTATGTTCAGCTCTTTTTATTGACATTTTAGATAAAGTAGTCAATAATTAAGTTTTGCTTACATGAGAAATTTACTAGATAAAAAGAAGTGAAGCTAATTTTTATTGATAGATATTTACATAAATAAAGGAGTCAGTATCGATGATGAGAGAGCGGTTGCCTTTTACAATTGAGCGGGATGAAAACTTTTTTGACAAATTAAATGAATGGATAGGTGATGTTTTTTATGATCATCTTCCAGACGCTGGGTTAGAACTTCGGGATGAACAAATTTTTATGGCTTTTCAAATCGAACGAGCTTTTAAAGAAAAAAATGTAATCTTTGCAGAAGCAGGTGTAGGAACAGGGAAAACTATTGTGTATTTACTGTACGCTATTTGTTATGCAAGGTATATTGGCAAGCCAGCTATTATTGCCTGTGCGGATGAAACATTAATTGAACAGTTAGTAAAAGCCGAAGGAGACATTGCAAAGCTCTCTGGTATTTTAGATATTAACATGGATGTTCGCCTAGCAAAATCTCAAGATCAGTATCTGTGTTTAAAGAAATTAGATGCTGTGACAGCACGAACAGATAATGAAAACATTGAAGAAATTTACGATACGCTTCCTGATTTTGTTCATGATCATAGCGGTATGCAGTCGTTCTATCACTACGGAGACCGTAAAGAATATCCTCATTTAACGGATGAGGAATGGAATCAAATTAACTGGGATACGTTTCAAGACTGCTCTTCCTGTGAGCAGCGTCATAGATGCGGCTTAACGCTTTCACGTGAGCACTATAGAAAAGCACATGACTTAATTATTTGCTCTCACGATTTTTACATGGAGCACATTTGGACATATGAAGCCCGCAAGCGTGAAGGACAGCTTCCCCTTCTTCCTGAAAGCAGCTGTGTTGTATTTGATGAAGGTCACCTGCTGGAATTTGCTGCACAAAAGGCTTTAACATATCGCATTCAAGAAGATACGTTAGAAAACTTGTTAACGCGTCTATTAGAAAATGACGTGCGAGAAGAATTTGCTGTGAAGATCGAGCATGCTATCGATGTATATGCAATGTTCTTTGACCGTTTAAGTGAAGCAAGTACAGAAATCGTTGGTTCTAGCCGTAAAGAAGTAGCCCGTACAAACGGATTACAAAGTGTAGGAAAAGAACTTTTATCGCTGCTTGAGCATATCGGAAACGAGCTTGTGTTTGAGAGTGAGACCTATACAGTAGACGAATATACGCTGCGAATTGTAGATGAGTACCTGGATCAAATTGATTATTCGCTGCGCTTATTTATGGACAACGAAAATGCCATCTACTGGGTAGAAGAAAATAACTGGCAGCTGACGTTGGTTATTATGCCGCAAGCAGTAAAAGACGTCTTAAAAGAACGAGTATTTGCGAAGAAAATACCATATATTTTCACTTCTGCCACTCTTTCAGATAACCAATCGTTCGATTATTTAGCATATAGCTTAGGAATTGCAAAGCCGCTTTCTTTTTCTGTTGAATCGCCATTTGATTATGATGAGCAAATGAAAATTGCGGTAAAAAATGTTTCGGATGATCAAGAAGAAGCATTTGCTGAAAAATTCGCCTTTGCTGTTGCACAGCTCGAAAAAACGAACGGACGGGCACTTTTACTGTTTAACAGCAAAGAAGAACTAGAGATGTTCAAAGAAGTTTCCAAAGAGTTAAATCAGTACACATTTTTATTTGAAGGCGATCAAGAAATCAGTAAATTAGTATCTCAGTTCCAAAGGGAAGAAGAAACAATTTTATGCGCTGTTCATTTGTGGGAAGGATTGGATATTCCTGGACCTTCGCTATCTAATGTAATTATTTGGTCTCTGCCGTATCCACCAAATGATCCGGTCTTTGAAGCAAAGCGCAATCAAGTAGTCGATCCATTCTGGGATGCAGATATGCCTTATATGCTTCTTCGCTTAAAGCAAGGAGTTGGAAGACTGATTCGCTCTCATAACGATAAGGGTCTAATCACGATCTTTATGCCAAAAAGCACAGATTCAAAAGTGCGTTCAATCATTGAACAAAATGTCCCAACGAAAATAGAAAACATATAAAAAAGCGCGGTTGTAGCCGCGCTTTTTTATATGCATAATAGATTGAATATTCAGTTATATACACGCCGTTACTATTATGATAAAATAATTTATGGTGAAATAAGGAAAGTAAGGAGGAAAAACAATGAGAGAAGACATACAGAAAATTGAGAAACAGTTTTATGAATACATGAATAAAATCAAAAGTTATCACGAGGCAATCGGAGTGATGTACTGGGATTTGAGGACGGGTGCTCCAAAAAAAGGGGCAGATCAGCGTTCTGAAGTTATTGGCATGATGTCATCAGAAGCGTTCAATCTTTCTGTTTCTGATGACATGGCAGGTTTTATTGAGAAATTAACGAACCCTGAGTCACAGCCTTACATAAACGATATTACGAAAAAAGCAGTGGAAGAATGTAAAAAAGAATATGACTTAAATAAAAAGATTCCTCCGCATGAATATAAAGAATACGTTACGTTAACTTCAAAAGCGGAGTCGGTTTGGGAAGACGCAAAAGAAAAAGCAGATTTTGCTTTATTTCAACCGTACCTCGAAAAAATTGTAGCGTTCAATCAGAAGTTTGTGGAGTATTGGGGTTATGAAGGAAACAAATATAACCGTTTATTGGACCTTTTTGAACCGGGGATGACGGTTGAAATCTTAGACGAGGTATTTGGAAAGCTACGGGAGCATATTGTGCCTCTTGTTCAGCGAATCGCCGGGTCGAATACAAAGCCAAATACGGAATTTTTATTCCGTACTTTCCCAAAAGAAGCGCAAAAGCAATTTAGTCTAGACGTGTTAAAAACGCTTGGCTATGATTTTGAAGCGGGGCGACTTGATGAAACAGTCCATCCTTTTGCTACTGGCCTAAACCCGGGAGATGTGCGCATCACGACTAAATATGCCGAAAACGATTTTCGAACGGCTATTTTTGGAACAATTCACGAATGCGGCCATGCTTTATATGAACAGAATATTTCAAAGAATCTTGTCGGTACGGTTCTATGTGAAGGTACTTCAATGGGAATTCATGAATCACAGTCGCTGTTTTTTGAGCAGTTTGTCGGGAAAAATAAAGCATTTTGGCAGCATCATTACGACGTACTAAAAAAGCATGCGCCGGGACAATTTGACGATGTAGTTTTAGAAGATTTTTACCGAGGAGTAAATGAGGCGAAACCGTCGCTTATTCGTATTGAAGCAGATGAGTTAACGTATCCTCTTCATATTATGATTCGCTATGAGATTGAAAAAGGATTAATAAACGGAGAATATAAAGTTGCAGATTTACCGGAAATTTGGAATGAGAAATACGAAGAATATTTAGGAGTTCGTCCAAGTCACGATGGAGAAGGCGTGCTTCAGGACGTACACTGGGCTGGAGGAAGCTTTGGGTATTTCCCTTCCTACGCTCTTGGCTATATGTACGCAGCGCAGTTTAAGCATACCATGTTAAAAGACTTGCCTAATTATGATGAACTTCTCGAAAAAGGAGAAATTTCGCCGATTACAAATTGGCTAACAGAACATATTCATCAGTACGGAAAAATGAAAAAGCCTCTTGAAATTTTAAACGATGTAACGGGAGAAGGCTTAAATGTAGATTATTTAATTCAGTATCTAGAAAAGAAATATGGAGAAATTTATCACGTATAAAAAGCGCTATAACCGAATATTATGTTTTGTGTCGCAAGTAAATGTTCGAAAATATCTGTTTTAGATATTTTCAAATAAAAGATTTGCTGATATAATACAATTAACTCAATAACGCACTCATATAATGACGAGAATAAGGCTCGTAAGTATCTACCAAACTACCGTAAATAGTTTGACTATGGGTGAGCGATGAAGTTTGTTTTTCACTTTTGTGCGTAACAGCTCAAAGACATTGCTCTACTCATATACGAGTGCAGCTATGTTTTTGAGCTTTTTTAATACAAACGTTGGAGGAACGAACTATGAAAGCTTTGCAAAACAAAATTTTAACAGATGGTATCGTATTATCGGACACGGTTTTAAAAGTAGACACATTTTTAAACCACCAAATGGATCCTGTATTAATGAAAGAAATTGGAGAAGAATTTGCTTCGCGTTTTGAAAATGCAGGAATTACGAAGATTTTAACGATTGAATCATCAGGAATTGCTCCAGCGATTATGACCGCATTGAAGCTAAACGTTGAGATGGTGTTTGCTAGAAAAAGAAAATCTTTAACACTTCAAGACGGACTCATTACATCAAAAGTATATTCATTTACAAAAAAAGAAGAAAATGAAATTTCAGTTGCTGATAAATTTATTCGAGAAGATGACGTGATTTTAATTATTGATGACTTTTTAGCAAACGGCCAAGCTGCATTCGGCTTGATGGATATCGTGCAAAAAGCAGGTGCTAAAGTAGGCGGCATTGGTATTGTTATTGAAAAAGCGTTCCAAGATGGAGGAAAACAAATTCGTAAATCAGGCGTTAAAGTAGAATCATTAGCACGCATTCAGTCTTTATCAAATGGTAAAGTGACATTTGCTGAAGATAAACCAACAGTGGAGGTTTAATATGAATAAAGGAAAAGTCTTTTCACTTGGTTTACAGCATGTTTTAGCTATGTACGGAGGTGCGATTGTTGTTCCGCTTATTGTTGGAGGAGCCATTGGCTTGACTCAGCAGCAGCTTACGTATTTAGTGGCGATTGACTTATTTATGTGCGGGGTGGCAACGTTACTGCAAGTATGGAAAAATCGTTTTTTTGGAATTGGTCTTCCAGTTGTATTAGGGTGTACGTTTACTGCCGTAGGACCTATGATTTCAATTGGAGGTTCTTACGGCGTTTCCTCCATATATGGTTCTATTATCGTGGCTGGTTTACTCATCGTCCTTCTTTCTGCTTTTTTAGGTAAATTGGTTAAGTTTTTTCCTCCTTTAGTTACAGGTTCGGTTGTAACGATTATTGGAATTACGTTAATTCCCGTAGCGATAAAAGATTTAGCCGGAGGAGAAGGAAGTAAAGATTTTGGCAGCTTGAGCAATTTAGGTTTAGGTTTTGGCGTTTTGCTATTAATTATTGTTCTGTACCGATTTACAAAAGGGTTTATGCGATCCGTCTCTGTGTTATTAGGATTAGTTGTTGGAACAATTGCAGCGTCTTTTATGGGAAAAGTCGATTTTTCCGGCGTAAAAGAAGAAGCGTGGGTTCATATGCCACATGTGCTGTACTTTGGGATGCCAACTTTTAATATTATGGCCATTCTGACAATGTTTCTTGTTTTACTTGTTGGCATTGTCGAGTCAACAGGCGTTTATTTTGCTGTTAGTGATATTTGTAAAAAAGAAGTGGATGAAAAAGATTTGTCTAAAGGCTATCGTGCAGAAGGATTGGCGATTTTATTAGGCGGATTTTTTAACGCATTTCCTTATACAGCGTACTCTCAAAATGTAGGACTTTTACAGTTGTCAGGTGTTCGCACAAGAAATGTTGTATTTGCAGCGAGTGGAATTTTAATCGTTTTGGGTTTTCTACCTAAAATCGCAGCCGTGACGACAGTTATCCCGAGCTCTGTACTTGGAGGAGCAATGGTAGCTATGTTTGGAATGGTAATTTCTTCAGGTATTAAAATCCTTAGTCAAGTTGATTTAGCCAAACAAGAAAATCTTCTTGTGATTGCATGTTCGGTTGGCATGGGTCTAGGGGTGACGGTTGTGCCTGAACTCTTCAAAAACTTACCAGAGAGTCTTCAAGTGCTTACTGGAAGCGGTATTGTAATGGGGAGTTTTACAGCAATCTTTTTAAATATTGTCTTTAATATGATGAAATCACCACGTACGCAAGTTGCAGAAACAAAGTTAACAAACGAAGTAGTATCGAAATAAAAAGAGGCTAGAACAAAAGTATTTTAGTTAAAAAGATCCGAACGATTAATCGTTCGGATCTTTTCATTGTCATGGGGCGACAAGCGATCCATAGTAAATCATTCATCCAATTTGTTCGTCTTTCCTATTAAGACCGTGTTTTGAAAAACAGTGTATAAAGCATTTTCCCCACGTCAGGGTTTTTTGCCACTAATGAAATTTCTCTTTTGAATTTGAAGTCTGTAATGGGTAACGCTTTAATGTTTGAGCTTTGTAAATGGCGCATAAAAATTTCAGGGAGAATTGAAATACCTAAATTAGCTGAAATAAACCCCATAATACTTTGCGCAAATTCAATTTCATTGGCAATGGAAATTTTTAAGTTATGACGCTTGTACGCTTTTTCTACTAGTGTCCGAACATCGCACCCTGGGGGGAGGACTACAATGGGTTCTTCTTTGAAATCTTCAAATGATACGCTTTCTTTTTCGGCTAACGGGTGCTGATCATTCACAAATAAATAAAAGTCTTCTTTGAACAATAGTTTTGACCAATAAGTATGTTGAACCTCTCGATCATCAAATAAAGCCCCGTCAATTTGATTGCTTTCTAACTGCTCCAATAAATCATAATAGTGATGCGAGATTTTTATATCAATATGGCGATTGTGGTCTTTAGCAGAAGCCAGTTGATAAGGTAAGTAAAAAGCAGCCATACTTTGCCACGTGCCAATAGTTAAATCACAGGCTTCTTGCGTAGACACTAATTTTTTTTGAAGAGCATGAACGCTTGATAGTATGGATTCACCTTCTTGTAAAAGGATTTTACCTGCTGAGGTTAATTCTACTCCTGTAGCGGAGCGAATAAATAATGTTACTCCTAAATTTTCTTCTAGTTTTCTCATTTGCTTACTGAGCGCGGGCTGCGTCATATGCAGTTGTTCGCTTGCTTTGCTTAAGCTTTTTGTTTTGGCTGTTTCAATAAAAGACTCAAGCCATTCTGTTTTCATATTTATCACCTATAACCTTTTGTTATACCCATAGTATAGAAGGGAAGTTCTCATAAATCAATGAAGATGCTAGTGTATATAGTGTAGTTAACACAGCACAAAGAAATTCACACAACTAGGAGGATGAATGATGTATCCAAACAAACTATATATTAACGGTGAATGGACAACAACAGAAGAGAAAATTGATGTGATTAATCCAGCAACAAAAGAAGTAATAGGACAAATTCCAAAGGCAGGCGCAAAGGAAGCAGCACTTGCCGCTGATGCAGCGGCTGCAGCTTTTAAAACATGGTCGAAAAGAACCGCTCAAGAGCGCAGTGCTATTTTAATGAGATGGCATCAACTAATTGAAAATCATAAAGATGAACTAGCAGAAATTATGACAACGGAACAAGGCAAACCATTTGCAGAAGCAAAAGGTGAAGTGCAGTATGGTAATGATTATATTGCTTGGTTTGCTGAAGAAGGAAAGCGTGTATACGGTGAAACGATTCCAGCTCATCATACGCATAAACGTATTACGGTTAAAAAACAGCCTGTCGGCGTTGTAGCAGCTATTACACCATGGAACTTCCCTGCAGCAATGATTACGCGTAAAGTGGCCCCAGCTCTTGCAGCAGGATGTACAATTGTTCTAAAACCATCTGAAGAAACACCATTTACAGCATATCGTTTAGTAGAGCTCGCAGAAGAAGCGGGAGTTCCAAAAGGTGTGATCAATGTTGTTACTGGAGATGCAGCAGCTATTGGTGACACATGGCAAAAAGACGGACGCATTCGCAAATTAACATTTACTGGTTCAACAGCGGTTGGTAAACATTTAATGCGCGGTGCTGCGGATACTGTGAAAAAATTATCGCTGGAATTAGGCGGTCACGCACCGTTTATCGTAACAGAAAATGCAGATTTAGACGCTGCTGTAAACGGCGTAATTGCTTCTAAGTTTGTCAACGCAGGTCAAACGTGCATCTGCACAAACCGCGTATATGTACAAGAATCCATTGCAGATGCTTTTGTTGAAAAATTTGCAGCAAAAGCGGCGGAATTAACAGTAGGAAATGGATTAGAAGAAGGTACACAAGTTGGACCGTTAATTAACGACAAAGCGGTTGAGAAAGTAAAAGCACAAATTGCGGATGCAAAAAGTAAAGGAGCTAAAGTTGTGGTTGGCGGACAAGCTATAACAACTAAAAAAGGCTTCTTTATGGAGCCGACAATTATTACAAATGTAACTGATGACATGAATTGCATGTTTGAAGAAACGTTTGGACCATTGGCACCTGTAGCAACATTCAAAACAGTAGAAGAAGCCGTAGAACGAGCAAACAATAGCCCTTATGGTTTAGCCGCTTACGTATTTACAGAAAACATTAAAGAAGCAACGTTTGTATCTGAAGAGCTAGAATACGGCATTGTAGGAGTAAATGATGGCTCTCCATCTGCAGCTCAAGCTCCATTCGGCGGCTTTAAAGAAAGTGGTCTTGGACGCGAAGGAAGTCATTACGGCATTGAAGATTATTTAGAAGTAAAATATATCTCAATGGGACTTTAATAAAAAGTAGAGACTGGGACGAAAATATTTTATTCGAAGTGAAATACGAACTAGCAACTAATAATCAAAATTATTGGTTGTTAGTTCGTATTTTTTTGTTGTGGAGATGGACGTAGCTTTCATGTGTTTCGTTGTGTCCCACCCTCTTTTTTATGCACTTTTGTAAAGAAAATTTGGAATAATAGTTCTTTAACGCAATTAATTGCATTTCTAGAATGTCTGTGCAAGAATAAGTATTTCAAAAATGGTTTAGCTTTGTTTAAAGCGTGGGTAATACAACAAATGCACATGATTGCTTGTTAGATGAAATAAAAAGCAGAACTTTACCACTGATAAATCACCCAAGCTAGAACCAAAATAGTAGTACTGAATGGTGAAAAATATAGGAGTTGATATAGATGATTACAGCAGAGAAAAACATAGTGAAATTTAAAGCAAAAGACGGACGTGAAGTCACTATTCGCCCTGCACAGGCCAGCGATGCAGAGCATATTACAACAGCGGTAAGAGAAATTATTGAGGCTGGGGAATTTATTCAAAAAGATGAGCCGCGTACAGTCGAAGAAGAGCAAGATTTTATTGCATCAGTAGAAAAGAACAATCACATGTACGTTGTAGCTGAAGTCGAAGGTAAAGTGCTTGGAATTGCACGTGTTCTTAGAGGCGAAATTAAAATGAAGCGCCACACGGGGCTCTTCCGTACATGGCTTATTTCAAAAGCACAGGGAATGGGAATAGGAAAACAGTTTATGAATTATACGCTAAACTGGTGCAAAGAAAATCATCTTCATAAACTTTCTTTAACTGTGTTTGCTTCGAATAAAGTGGCATACGAATTGTATAAAAAGGTAGGATTTGAACAAGAAGGCGTTATGAAAGAACAAGCTTATTTCAACAATGAATATGTAGATGAAATCTATATGTCCATTTTCTTTTCATAAAAAATAAGCACTTATTTTCGTCAATCCATAAATTGTATCTGTACATTCAGATTATTTGCGCTATAATAAAAGTGCACAACAAACATACACTTCTTCAAAACGTAGACTTTCCTGAGTTACAGGAAAGTTTTTTTTATGTTTCGCCTCCATTCCACTAAAAAAGAATTGAATAAATCCCCAGCTATTACAAATGTTAAATGTAACGCAATCAAAGAGGTGAAGTGTATGCCAAAGATTATCTCGGTTGGATTTGGAGTTCCCCCTTACGAATTAACTCAGCAAGACACGCTGCTATTTGCAAAAGAACTTTTTTCCGAATCATTTAAAGATATTAATCGTCTGCTAACCGTTTTTCAAAATGGTCAAATTGAGAAACGTAATTTTGCCAAAGACTTATCTTGGTTTCAAGAAGACCATACATTCGAAGAAAAAAATGATGCTTTTATAGAATCTGCTGTTGAATTAGGTACAAAAGCAATTGAAGACTGCTTAACAAATAAGAACCATGTAAGTACCCCTTTGCCGTGTGGAGAAATTGAGGCTGTTTTTTATGTTTCAACAAGCGGTTTAGCTACGCCTAGCATTGAAGCGCGAATTATGAATAAGCTTGCGTTCTCAGACCATACAAAAAGAATTCCTATTTGGGGATTAGGGTGTGCTGGAGGAGCGTCTGGGCTTTCAAGAGCTTATGAGTATTGCAAAGCCTTTCCGCGTGCCAAAGTCCTTGTTTTATCCATTGAGCTTTGCAGTTTAACTTTTCAGCGAAATGATCGTTCAAAAAGCAACTTAATTGGTACGTCTTTATTTGCAGATGGAGTAGCGGCTGCTTTAGTCGCAGGTGACGAAGCTGATACCACTTTTGCTCTTGCAAAAAGCTATCCTAACATTTTACATACACAATCGACGCTCATGCCCAATTCAGAAGATGTAATGGGGTGGGAGATTAAAAATGATGGACTATTTGTTGTCTTTTCAAAAGACATTCCCACGATTATCGATTCGTGGTTAGGCGGAGAAGTTGAGTCATTTTTACAAACTCAGCATTTGACCAGTCGCGATTTGAAGCATTTTGTTGCTCATCCTGGAGGGAAAAAAGTGCTTGAAGCATATGTATCAACGCTGTCGTTAAACGAAAATATGATTGCTGATTCCCTAGATGTACTTAAAAACCATGGAAACATGTCTTCGGCAACCGTTTTGTATGTATTAGACCGCTTTATGAAGAAAGAAATTCCGAGTAAAGAATATGGTTTATTAACAGCTCTTGGCCCTGGATTTAGTTCTGAAATGCTTCTATTAGAGTGGAGGTAAAGCGATTGTTTTTTTATAGCTTTTTTGTATTTATTATCTTACAGCGTCTATGTGAATTGGTTATTGCCAAAAGAAATGAAGCTTGGATGAAGAAGCAGGGAGCATACGAAGCTGGTCAAAGTCACTACAAATGGATGGTAAGCATGCATGCCGCTTTTTTTGCTGCTCTTTTTACGGAAGTGTATGTGTTAAACGATGGAATGTATCACTTTTCTTTTTTGTTGTTTAGCTTTTTTGTGCTTGTGCAACTTGCAAGAATATGGGCTATTTCTTCGTTAGGAAAGTATTGGAATACAAAAATTATCGTTTTGCCTAATGCGAAGGTTGTGCTAAGAGGTCCTTATCGTTTTATGAAGCACCCTAACTATACAGTAGTAGCGGCAGAATTGGTGTTAGTTCCGCTTATGTTTCAGGCATACTGGACGTTAGCTATTTTTTCTGTTTTCAATTTGTGTATATTAGCCGTCAGAATTCCCTTAGAAGAGCAAGCGTTAACGAATGAAACAAATTACGGCGAAGTGATGCAAAACAGGGGACGTTTCTTTCCTGTAAAAAAATCTTAAAACTAATTGAAAATGATTATCTTTCATGATAAGATGAAACAAATGATAAAGATTATCAATTTCATCAAGTAGAAACGGTGGTGGACGTAATGGTTAGTCTTTTTGTGATCGGAGCACTTGCTACATATGTTGGCGTCACAACGTATGTAATGAAAAATATTGAAAAAGCCCAAAAGGCGTAACATACATGCGATGAATAAAAAAAGCTGTCAAATTATTGACAGCTTTTTTTATTGTTTTTGTAACTAAAAATTCAGTTTTTTATGGGAAAACGCATGCGAATCAAGTAAAATAGAGAAAGAATAAGCAGAAATGAAGATGGATAGAGCACATTTAAATACAGTCTTGAATGAGGCAAAAGGGGTAGAGTAATAATGGGTAAAGTGAGTGTGAAACATCAAGAAAATCTCCGATTGGAAGCATCTCTTTTTCATTTACATAAGCAATTTCAAGCAGCTGGAGATGAACAGCAGGCAGTAAAAGCAATACAGCTGTTAAAAAAGTGGGTGAACGGCGAATTTGTTGTAGCATTTTGCGGACATTTTTCGGCTGGGAAATCGAGCATGATTAACGAATTAATGGGGCAAGCAATTTTGCCTGCAAGTCCTATTCCAACAAGCGCAAACTTAGTATCAGTAAAAGCAGGGGATGAGCATGCAACCGTTTATTATCGCAAACAGCCGCCGGTGCGTTATGAAGCACCTTATGAGTATGAGCAAATTAAGCAGTTTGCTGTGGATGGAGATGAAGTAGAGTCCATTCATTTATCGATAGATACAGATGCTATTCCTAAAAATGTTGTGGTGATGGACACACCAGGAATTGATTCAACAGATGATGCACATCGTGTATCGACCGAGTCAGCTCTTCACTTAGCGGACGTTATTTTCTACGTAATGGATTATAATCATGTGCAGGCAGAATTAAATCTTCAATTTGCAAAACAGCTGCAAGAAGCTAATAAAACGCTTTATTTAATTGTAAATCAAATCGATAAACACCAAGAAGATCAGCTAACATTCCAAGCATTTAAAGAATCTGTAGAAACGTCATTTTTAAAGTGGAATGTGAGACCAGAAGGAATCTTCTATACGTCGTTAAAAGAGCCAACCAACCGTCATAATGACCTTTCGTACGTAAAATCTCTATTACTTGCTATGATGACGGAAAAAGAAAACCGACATCAGCATATTCAACATGCGATGCAAATGTTAATTGACGATCACCTTGCCTTTATTGAAGACCAAGAAGAAGAAAAGTTAACGATTCATGACGAGCTGCGCCATAAGCTGACGCTTGAGAATCATGAAATGAATAAGCAGCATAAAGAGCAGCTTCTCGAAAAAGAAGCGGAAATAAGGCGTGCTGAAAAGCAGCTAGCAGAAACGTATCAACAAGAAACAGGTAAGATACTAAGCAACGCCAATTTAACACCATATGAAATGAGAGAAAAAGCTAGGCTGTTTTTAGAAACGACAAAGCCTGATTTTAAAGTAGGTCTTTTATTTGCTAAGAAAAAGACCGAGCAAGTAAAAAAAGAGCGGCTGATGTTATTTTTTGATGATATGAAAGAACGAGCAGCTTCTCAGCTGCAGTGGCACTTGCAGCAATATGTGCAAGAGCTGGTGAAAAATCAAAATCTTACCGATCCGGATCTTATACGCCAGGTTCAGCAGTTTGAAATTCCGTTAGAGCCGCATGATTTAATTGAAACCGTAAAGGCAGGAGCTACGATTAATGGTGATTATGTTTTAACGTACGCAAAAGATGTAGCCGATCATATTAAGAAAAAAGCGACGCGATTATTATACGAGCTTTATGCGCAAATTGAACAGAGCAAAATCGAGCAAAATGAAGTAAAGCGTAAAAAAATTTATCAACACTTGCAGGAATGTGAAGTATTTGAAGAAGCATATACATCTCTTCAGGAAATGAAATCAAAATTGGTACGTACAAAAGCTTTGCTTCAATCTTTACAGCAAACTGATGACGACCTAACGGCAGAAGATACAAACGAGTTGTCATATATGTTACAAGAAGAATATGAAACAGGCATCATGAAAGCTGAAGAAAAGCAAGAAGCTGTGAGTGAGCAGCAGTTAGTTTCACAGCCTGAGGAAGCTGTGCATGAAACAGGAACGGAAAAGGTTCTTCAAGATGTATCAGCTGTTCTCGAACAGCTCCGTTCATTTGGAAAGTTAGACCGCTTTATTACCAGGCTTCAAGAAAAGCGTAAAAAGCTATCAAATCAAACGTTTACTGTAGCTTTATTCGGAGCATTCAGTGCCGGTAAGTCATCTTTTGCTAATGCGTTGATTGGAGAAAGATTACTTCCAGTATCTCCGAACCCAACAACAGCAACCATCAATAAAATTATGCCTCCAACAGAAAAACGGCCGCATAAAACAGCTGTTGTGCAAATGAAAACAAACGAGCAGATGATCCAAGATTTAAATGGTGCACTTAAGCTGTTTCACCATGAAGTAGAATCAATTGACGAAGCGTTAACAATTATTCCAACTCTGCAGGCAACAGAAGAGCTGCAGCTGCATTTGTCGTTCTTACAGGCAGTAGAAAAAGGCTACGGCGAAGTCAAGCAGCATATCGGTTCAGAAGTAGTGGTGGATACAGAAGGATTTCATGATTATGTAGCCAAAGAAGAAAAAGCGTGTTTTGTTCAATTTATTAACCTGTATTATGACTGTGAATTTACTCGCTTAGGCATTACGCTCGTTGATACACCCGGAGCTGATTCAATCAATGCGAGACACACTGGAGTAGCTTTTGAGTATATCAAAAATGCAGATGCCATTTTATTTGTAACATATTATAATCATGCGTTTTCAAAAGCTGACCGCGAATTTCTTATTCAGCTTGGCCGTGTAAAAGATGTATTTGCGCTTGATAAAATGTTTTTCTTAGTAAATGCAGCGGACCTAGCCAGCTCGGATACAGAGCTGCAGTTAGTTCAGACCTATGTAAAAGAACAGCTTGAACAGTATGGTATACGTTTTCCGCGCTTATACCCGGTATCAAGCTTGCAGGCTTTGCAAAACCACGAGGATAAAATGTTTCTGCCGTTCAAAAATGCGTTTTACCGCTTCATAAATTATGAATTACCAGAGCTTGCTATCCAAAGTGTCTATGCAGATTTCGAACAAATTTTAGCAGTTTCCAATGAAATGAAACAGGTGCAAACAAAATCAGAAGTGGATAAAAAGCGATATATTCAATCTCTTCACATAAAAAATGAGCAGGTAGCAGCAAAACTGCATGAAATTCATTTTGAATATGAACAACAGCAGTTTGACCGAGAATTAGAAGAGCTCTTATTTTATGTAAAAAAACGTCTGTTTGTGAGGTACGATGACTTCTTTAAAGAAGCCTTCAGTCCGGCGAACTTAAGGGATGATCGAGGTGAAAAGCAAAAGCAGCTGCGCCTTTGTTTGCAGGAGTTGTTAACGTCTATTTCCTTCGATGCAACGCAAGAAGTGCGTGCGACCACTTTGCGAATCGAAAAATACATCGTAAAATTAATCGAAGACTGGCATCGAATGATCATTACAAAGCTACATCGCTATGAACCGACGTTTACTCCAACGCTGAACTCGTTAGAGCCTCCAAATGGCAGTGAAGTTGTGACAAGTCATCAATTTGATGAGAATGAATCGTACCAAAAAGAGCTTTCACTGTATAAAAACAATAAAAGCTTTTTTGAAAAAAATGAGAAAGTAAAGCTTCACGCTGCTTTACTAGAACGTATTAAGCCGGATGTTAATCACTACATTGCGAAAGAAGAAGCCGCTCTTCATTCACACTATACCCATTTAGTGAATCAGTACGTTCTAGCGCATAAACAGTCTGTATCTGAAGAATGGTATGATTATTACAAACAGCTGCAAGCGGCCGTGTCTGAAGAATTTCCAATTCAAGAATTGGTAAGTACAATGACGGTGCTAGAACATGTATTGGAGGAAAGAAAGGGTCATTAATTTTTATGTCTACACACATAAATAAACGGTTACAGGAAATTGAAAAAGAATATAATGTGGAAATTTTGTTTGCATGTGAATCAGGCAGCCGTGCTTACGGACTCGACACGTTAGCGAGTGATTTTGACGTCCGCTTTATATACAAGTATAAAGCATCACGCTATCTTCATCTCAATAGACCTCAAGAGGTCATTAATGTAGCAGAAGGCAATTATGATATGCAAGGGTGGGATTTGTACAAAACCATTTATTTGTTTACAAAATCAAACCCTTCGCTTTATGAGTGGCTATGGTCGCCTTTTGTTTATTATCAGAAGCCATCGTTTGCTGAGCCACTGCGGCAAATGATGGCTCAATCATATTCCTTAAAAGCATTGGGGTATCATTATTTTAAAATTTTAACGATAAATAGTAAAAGAAATCTGACATCTTCTGTTACAATAGAGGATATAAAAGTGATGCTTCAACTGATTCGTGCATTTTTATCACTGAAAGTAGTAGTAAAGCAGCGCAGTTTCCCTGTCATTTTATTTGCCGATTTATGTAAGCAGGCAAATCTCGACGATAGGCAGCAATCCATCATTGAGCAATTTGTACAGTGCAAGATAAGTGGGAAAGTTGCTTTTAATGAAAAGATGAAAAACTTTTTGGACAGCATTAAGAAAGAAGCTGCAGCGATAGAAAAAAGCTTAAAAGAATTACCGGAAAAGCAAATCAGTTATGAGGACATTAACTTATTTTTACTAACTCAGCATAATATAATGGAGGAACGAACATGAGTGTACATAAAGAAATTTCAGCCCATTCTAAAAAACAACACGAATTAGTACGTGCTTTTGCAAGCTTAGAAGCTCGACGCGAGCAAGCTATTGAAGCAGCTGTGCTTCTTTGCAAAGAAGGGAAACCCTTTTCTGTAGACGGTATTAATGCTGTAACAGCAGAAATTAATGAGCTGTCTCAAAAATATACCATCATTCCAGGCCGTAAAGTAGTGACAGAAGAAATGGTTAAAGAGTATGTAGCAAGAATATAAACGTGCTAAGCTCTGGTGTTTTTACCTTAATTTGAATAGGATATGACGTGCCGCTTGATCCATACTAATAGTGTACCAACGAGGTACAAATAGGAGGAGATAGCGATGGGTCGTCAAAAATTAGGTAATAAAAATGCGCAAGCGAATAACAATGCAAAGCATAATTATAACCAAGAGTTCTCTTCTGAGTTTAAAGCAAATCAGGCTCAAAAAGCAAAGCGTGCAAAAAGTGCAAATGACACTTATGCTGGGGAGTTTGCTTCTGAGTTCAACGTGCAACAAAACCAAAACAATTCTGTTAACAAGAAGTTAGAAGCTAATAAAAGTGCAAATAATCAATATGGCCAAGAATTCGGCTCTTATGCTGAAGTTGAATCTGCCAAAATGAATAATGCTGCACAAAAAAAGCGTAAAAAATAACAGAACTGTTTCCAAAAGCGCCGGGATTAGTCTGCTCTGTCAGCAGATTAGCCCGGCGTTTTTTGTTGGGCAATATTTGCTTGGGTACGAGATGTCAATCCATCGCAAACTATAGATGAGGTGAAGCAATATGAATAAAGGAATTGTCATTGCTCTTTCATCAATCGGTTTAGCCCAAGCCTTAAAAATCCCCATTAAAAAGTATCAAACAGGAAAATGGGATATGCGGATGATTGCTGCGTCGGGTGGAATGCCAAGCTCTCATTCAGCCGGCGTATCTTCTTTAGCGACCTATGTAGCGTTAAAAAGAGGTGTTTCTACGATTGATTTTGCGTTAGCATCTGTTTTTGGAATTATTGTGATGTACGATGCACAAGGAATTCGAAGGCAGACTGGCGAAATTACTATTAAAGTGAATACGTTAGATGAAGAAATTGAAAAGCTTGCGGGTCTTCCAGACGGAGGCTTTCACGATTTGACGGAACAGCGCTTGAAAGAAATGCTTGGGCATCAGCCCGAAGAAGTGATTGGCGGAGCCATTTTAGGAGTAGCACTTGGAGCGATTGGCTATTTTTTAGAAGGGAAATCATAGTCAAATAGCCAAAAGTAAGCTAAGATAAAGAAGAACCTTTGCAAAAGGATGGGACGAAAAAGTGACAAAAACAGCTCAAACCGTTGAAGAGTATCTTCTTTATCTTGAAGAAAAAGGCTTTCATTTAGCAGAAGATGCACGTGGATTTATTTCATTTGGTCAGCAGTATACGCGTGCAGCTGACGAGATGGTCATATTTACAATTGAATGGACACTAAAAGTACAAAAAGAATTTGACGGCAGTTTTTTTGTATCGCTCCTCGAGAATTTGACATCAAATCGTATTAGCAATCAAAAACAAGCCATTCAATATTTAAAGTCATCAGGTATGATTTAAGCAGGATTACATTCCTGCTTCTTTTTGATTAATGGCTTGTCTGGCCAGCTGATCAGCACCTGCGTTTTGAGAGCTAGGGATCCACTTTATAAAAAATAACTCAAATTGACTGGACAATTTGAGGGCTTCTTCCAGTAAAGGAGCAAACGCTTTATTTTTAACGTATTCTTGGTTCATTGCGCGGTCTACTAGCTGAGAGTCCGTTCGAAAAGATACGCTCGTATACTTTTTTTCTAGACAAATTTTTAATGCATGAAGAAGTGCATGGTACTCTGCTTCATGATTCGTCATTGTCCCAAGAGCAATAGCGTAACGATGATGTTCACCATTTCCTTTAATTAAAATACCAGCTCCAGAAGGACCAGGGTTACCAGCAGTGGCTCCGTCTATATAAACTTCAATCATCATACAGCCTCCTTGTTAAAACAATATAAGCTTAAACCATGTTTTTTCATCAATAGTATTGTATCATAAGTACTTCAGCTATTTTATATTAGCACGTATAAACGCTAAAATCCGCTTATTAGGTAAGAAAACTGTCATGAAAAGACATAATAGAAGATAAAATACAAAAAAGCAGAAAAAGTGTTGAATTCAAAATTGCTGATGAAAGGAATGCTCGTTATGAATTTCCAAATTGAATGGCATTATAAATCCTCGAAACATAAACAGTTAATTTTCACATCCGATTTCACAGATGCGAATGAGGCGCTAATGATTGTGGGTGATTTAGAAAAAACAGGTCGAACGAAGGAAATTTTTCTACTTGATGAGCAGCAGCAAAAATGGACTGTAAAAGAAGCGAAAAAGCTCTTACAGGAAGTACAGACAGAGCCTCACGATATTGTGGCATATTTTGACGGAGGCTATGAGCATGATACGCTCTTAGCGGGGCTTGGGGTTGTGATTTATTTTAAACAGAACAACAACTCTTACCGAATACGACGCAACTCAAGGCTGCAAGAGATTGAATCAAATAATGAGGCAGAGTATGCTGCTTTTTATTATTTAATACAAGAGCTTGAGGAACTTGGTGTTCATCATATACCGGTAACGTTTAGAGGTGACTCTCAGGTTGTATTAAATCAGCTGGCTGGGGAGTGGCCCTGTTTCGAAGAAGAGTTTAATCGGTACTTAGATCGAATAGAAGATAAAATGCAGGAGCTTGGTATCCGGCCGGTATATGAGCCTATTTCAAGGAAGGAAAATGAAGAGGCTGATCAGCTTGCTACTCAAGCTCTTCAAGGGATACCAATTGCTAGCAGGAAGCAAGTGTAACACACAGAACGAAATGGAGATGAACGAGAGTGGAACGTAAACAATTATTAGAAGAAGTAACGGAGTTATTGGATTACTACTGTAGTGATTGTTTTGTAAAAAAAACGTTTAATAAAGAAAAGGGCAAAACATACGCTCAGACGTTTTGTATTAAAGAGTGTACCGTAGGAGAAAAAATTAAGCAGTATGGAGATTTGCTGACTAAAAAGTAAGCGTGTATAATTTGCCGGCAGCAGCTTCATTCTATCCATATGGAGGTGTTCTTTCAATGGATAAGTTTTCAAATGAAGAAGTAACAACAGGATATAATGATTTAAAGCAAGTAGAAGTTTCTATTCAATCTGCTCAAAAGATGATCGGGACAGCTACGATGAGTATGAGTCCTCAGCAGCTTGAAGAGGCAACGAATGCGCTTAATGATGCAAAAGCACAGCTTCAATCTGCCAAAGCTCATGGCACAGGAGTAGACGAGCAATTTCTTCAGCAGTGCATGCAGTCTATTCAAACATGTGAACAGCAGCTTACTGAGGCCAAACGCTAGGTATAACAAAAAAGAGACTCGGAAAAGAGTCTCTTTTACTATAAAATAAAAAGATCTATTTATGATAGCTTAGTGACATTAGCGGCTTGCGGGCCTCTATTGCCTTCTACAATTTCAAAAGATACCTCTTGTCCTTCTTCCAAGGATTTATAACCTTCGCTTTGGATGGCAGAAAAATGTACAAATACGTCGCTGCCGCCTTCAACTTCAATAAAGCCATAGCCTTTTTCATTGTTGAACCATTTTACTTTACCATTTTGCATAACTTGAATCCCCCTAGTACTGTGCAGCCTCATGCTGCTGAAACTCGAATTATCATTTCCAATAGAGGTAAATGATTGTTTATATTATATAATAAGAAGAAATAAAATTTCAATATTAAAATTTAACTTTTCTGAAAATTAAATTTTTATTTAACTTAGGCGTAGTACAAATATAACTAAAAAAATTTCTTATGAGATGAAAAATAACTGAAAATTTAGTTTATAATAAAAGTATAGTCAGCATAATTTTAAAGCGGTGATAAGGAGTGGATCGTGTATGTATCGTACACAAGTAAATGGAAAAGAAATCATTTTGTTATTTTCAACGCTCGAAGCAGCAAAGAGCCGCAGCAACCTAGAGAAAGAGCAAATTTATAAGCGCGTGTTGCATTTAAATGAGCAGCTGCTAATGTTTCAAAATGGAACAAGCTTCACCATTGGCGATCCGTTAGGATTAATTGTAGCTCAAGTGAAAAAAAGTGATTTGACAACCATATATATCGAACATATCATTGATAAACAGTTTATGTATGATGGAGAGGGGCATCGAGGTGAAGTAGTGTAACAAGATGACACCTATATATGAAGAAGCGTACGGAGATACTCGTACGCTTCTTCATATATAGGATTAAAAATATGCGATTTTACAAGTATTAACAGGGATAAATAACAAAGTTTAATAAATTAAAGAAGAACAGTGAAACCATGAATAGCAATCACCTTTTTAGCTAAAAAATATAGATACACATCATCTTATGTAATGAGATAGTTAAGCTTTAAAATCAATGAACACGAGAGTTTTTATAAAGCTTAAATTGAAAAACGTGTGATTGTGACGTTAATTAGAAGTAAGGTTTGGAGGACGCTATGGAAAGTAGAAAAAAATTGGATTTACTTGCTCTTGCTTCTGTGCCACTTATCATGACCCTCGGAAATTCAATGTTAATTCCGGTATTGCCGGTGATTGAAAAACGTCTACAGATAAGCTCGCTGCAGGTATCCATGATTATCACGGTCTATTCAATTTTCGCTATTTTTTTAATCCCGATTGCTGGTTATTTATCAGATCGATTTGGCCGCAAGAAAATTATTATTCCAAGTTTGCTGCTTGCTGCAGTAGGAGGGGCTTTAACAGGCTGGGCTTCATGGCAAATGGCCAATCCTTTCTGGGTTATTTTAATTGGCCGCGCGATTCAAGGAATAGGTTCAGCAGGAGCTATGCCTGTTGTGATGCCTTGTGTAGGAGATATGTTCAAAGACGAGCAAGAAATTACAAAAGGACTAGGTTTAATTGAAACAGCTAATACGTTTGGGAAAGTACTAAGCCCAATACTGGGAGCTTTTTTAGCGGCTATGATTTGGTTTCTTCCTTTTTGGTTCATTCCTATTCTTTGCCTTATTTCGATTCTTTTGGTTATCTTTTTAGTAAAAGTTCCGAAAAATGATAGTTCTTCTGAATCTGAACAAAAAAAGAAAAGTATTAAGCAGTTTTTGAAGGATTTGAAGAAAACGCTCAAAGAAAATATTGGATGGCTTATGGCTATTTTTATTTTAGGCGCCATTATTATGCTTGTATTATTCGGTGTTTTATTTTACCTATCGACCATACTAGAGGAGCGTTATCATATTGTGAATACGAAAAAAGGTTTAGTGATGGCTATTCCTTTGCTCGCTTTATCTATTTCTTCTTTTGTGGCGGGGAAAAAAGTTGGAAACAATAAAATCGTTATGAAGTGGTCTGCTTTTTTTGGCTTCTTATTGTTAACATGTTCTTTCATCATTTTATTTTTTAATACGTCTCTTTTTAGTATTTTACTCACTTTAGTGCTTGGTGGAATTGGAATTGGAGCAGCTCTTCCCAGTCTTGATGCGCTTATTACAGAAGGAATTGAAAAGGAAGAGAGAGGAACCATTACGTCTCTTTACAGTTCGATGCGCTTTGTAGGAGTAGCAGCTGGGCCTCCCCTTTATACATTGCTTATGAAGTGGTCGGACATGGCTGTGTTCCAAACGTCTCTAGGGGTTAGTGCGGTAGGTGCCATTTTAGTTTTAAAAGCAATTAAACCAAAGCCTGAAGGCGGCGTAAAACTGAAGAAAGCTGAAGTGTGATTTTATAGAGCTGTCTTATGATAAAAGACAGCTCTTTGCTATTTAAAGACCCGTCAATATACTTAAATTTATATTGTGTCTAGAAAAAATCCTTGAAATTTCTTATACTTCAATTTATAGACAGCAGATGCAATAGTTCTTATTTTATTGAATAAGGTGGTTTTGAATTGAGTATAAATTATCAGAAATTAAAAAGCATGGTGGATCATTATCAAATATTTGATCTTGTAGCGTATATAACAGAAGAAGTACAAAGCCTTCAACCAAAGAGCCTTACGGGTATTGTGAAAGAATGGTTAGCAAACTTACAAACGGAAGAAGAGCTGTACGAGCTTATACGCTTTTGTGATGAAGCTTTATTAAATCGTTTAAGTCGAATGTTAACGACATATGGATATCGTCGATTTGGCTCGATTCGAATGGTAACTCTTTATTGTGATGATCTCCTGCGAGAAGGCAAGATACTCGACGCTGATGATAGACTTTCTTTATTAATTTCTCAGCTGGATACGGAATCAGTTAAAGAGGAACAGCTTGAGAAAATCTATTTTTTAAAGGTAAGAATTCTTTTAGAAATGAAACAAGTGGATGAAGCTTCTGAGTGGATGAAACAAGTAACGTCCCATAATCAAAAGGGTATGGCTGACAGATGGGGCTATTTTCATTTGCAGCTCAACGACAGAATGAAAGCTGAAGCCTGCTTAAAAGAAGGAACGACATATAAGGAGAATGGAGATTTTTGCTATGCAATGCTCGCAGACTTATATGCGTATGAAGGGAAGCATAAACAATCGCTTGAAAAAATTAACGAGGCTATTGTCCGCTACCCACAGCTTCCGTCTTTATATATGGATAAAGTGATGCGATTAAAAGATTTAAAAGAGTATTCTCTCTTGCTTGAAACGATTGAATTTATCGATTCAAAGTTACCCTATCACGATTATCAAGATTTTTTTACGCTGCTGCGCGCCGACATTTATTTTGAACAGAAGCAGCAATCTCAGCTTACGCATCTGCTCTCGACTAAGCGATGTTTAAAAGATTCACCTTATCAAAAATTAATTGGAAAGAATACAGACGATAAATGCAGTACAATCAAGCTTCCTATTGTACCGATTGTTCAAAAAGATAATTATTGCGTGCCAGCTAGTATGAGTATGATGTTAAGGCTTTTACATACCGAAAAAACACAGGATGAGATTGGGACGCGTATTTACGGAGGGTTAGGCTCCAAATTATCAACTGCGGTGAGCTACTTTGAATCTCTTGGCTTTGCAGCGATGTTTTTTACAGGCACAGTTGAACAGTTTAAAGAACTATTAGACAAAGGGCTGCCTATTTTGGTCAGTCTGGAATTTGAACAAGCTTCCCATGTTCAAGTTGTATTTGGCTATGATGATGAACTTGAACTTTTTCATGTACAAGATGCTAATTTTCTAAGTCCAACGTATGTAGAATATAAAAATTTTGATCAGCATTACGCTAATTCGGGTTTTTTATCAATTGTTGCTTCTAAAGCGGCAGCGGATCTCGCTTCACTTTCTAAAGAGCAAGATGTGTTTATTCGTCAGCTGTATGACTTAATCGAACTAGTTGAAGCGAATGAAGAGGCACACATTAATGATCTCGTTTCTTTACTAAAAGCAAATGAGCATGTTCCATTTGCCGCTATTTACAGTATGAAGCATTTGTATAGAAAAGAGCATGAAGCCTATATTCGTACGTGTATTAACCATGTGTTAGAGAAGTATAGCAATCATGATTATCTTAAGCTTCACGCTGCATATGCCTTTTTTAAACTTGACGACAGTAAGGGAGCATCTTCCTTGTTACACCACATAGATAACAAAAAGCATAGCTCTTTTTATCACTATCTTAAAGGAAGAATTGCGCTGGATGAAGAGAAGTATGATGAGGCTGTTGAAGCACTGCGCAGCTCCCTGCAATTAGACGTAGAGCAGCATTTGAACTGGAGCTATTTAGCACTTGCATATATGTACAAAGGAAACCTGGAAAAGGCTTTTGAATGCTCGACCATTTCCTTAAATATGTATGGCGATGAATCTTATACACAAATCAATCACGGACTTATTTTAATGGAGAAAGAAAGATATGCAGAAGCCAGAAATCTTTTCGACGCGTTATTAAAAGAAAACCCAAAAGATGCGCACAGCTGGTTTGAAAGAGCCCGTTGTGATGAACATTTAAAAAAGTTTCGTAAAGCTTACCGGGGATTTCAAGTAGCTAAACAGCTTTTGCCGACTGTTCCTTATCCATATCTTTCGATAGCTGATTTGCTACAATATCAACTAGAAAAAACAGACGAAGCTGAAAGCTATCTCAAAGAAGGCATGAAGCATCTCCCAAGCGACATGACAATTCGAGGAAGAATAGGCGATTTATACGTCGCGAATCAAAGGTACGAAGAAGCTATTGCTCTGTATAAAGAAGGCTTAAAAATAGAAGAAGATGCCCTTATGTATTTGGGCTTATCTTATGCGTATCTAGAAACAGGTGAACATTTAACGGCCGTTGATACGCTCACGCTTATTGCGCAGAAGTTTTCATCGAACAGCGACGTCCTGTTGGATGCAGGCAGCATGCTTTTGGATGCAGCAAAAGAGAAGAATCTAGACGACCAAACGATAGAGTTTGGATTTGCTCTTTATGAAGAAGGAATTCATTTTGCTCAAACAGCGCTAGCTGAAGTGTTAGAAGCATATACGAGTTATTTAGAAGACACGGCCTTACTGACTCGTGGAATTAAGTTTTTAACTGCAGAACATCAAGAGCACCCTAATGAGATTTTGTACATGTGCTACTTAGGCATATTATACGAACAAGCCAAGCAGCTAACAAAAAGTGAGAAACTTTATCAACAAGCGCTTCGTATCAAGCAAGATGCTTTGCCATATTATCGGTTAGGTGAAATATATCAATCAATGAATCGCATCACTGAAGCAAAAGAGGCCTTCCAAAAATGCTTAACTCTTGATAAAACATTTGAAGCCGCTTGTATGAAGCTTGCTGAAATGGCTTGTGAAGAACAAAATCGAACGGCTGAAAGGAATTGGCTGCTTCAATGGATACAGCTGAATCCTATGGAAGTAAACGTTGAGCACGCAGCTTCACTTTGTGAAACAGAGAAAGAGTATGAAGAGCTGTTAGAGGTATTAAAAAGCGTAAAGGAAATCGTTTTGCCTCAGTGGCTTGCTGACAGCCAGGCTCATGTGTATCGCCTAAAAGGAGACATTTCACAGGCTGAAACGTATTTAGAGAAGGCGCTTGAACTAGACCCACAGAATCCTGCTATTCGCCACCATCAGGCAAAATGGCTCATCATGGAGCATAGATATGAAGAAGCTAGAACAATTCTTACAGAGCTACTAAGTGAGAATCCGGAAGATTACGCTCTATTTCAAACGTTCATGTCTAGCTTTCCAAATGGAAAAAAACTGTCCGGGCTTACGGCAGATTTAAAAAAGATAAAAATGGAAAAACACAGCAAAAGCTTGTTATTTAAAAACGCAGCCGAGGCTTTAAATGAGTATGCCGATTCGATCGTAGAAGAGCAGCAAGGATCTATCTTCAAACGAAGCTTAGCAAAGTTCAAAGCAAAAGCAAAAACGGTTACGCTGCTTGGCTTAACGATTGAACTGTATGAACTTGCTATAAAAACGGATCCGAATAATAAAGAGGCTGTGCATGCATTTGCGGCTTTTTACGAAGAGAAAGGATTAATTGAAGATAGCATCACCGTGCTGAAAAAATCGCTGCATCAAAGCTGGGATTTTGATGTTGCCTATCATTTAGCCAATATACTCGTTAATATCCATGAAAATGAACAGGCTGCACATGAAGCGCTAAACTTAGTTCAAAAACTTCTTGAACAGCAGCCGTATCATATAGATTTGCAGATATACCGGGCATTTATTTTGAGTAGCCTTGAAGAGGTAGAAAAATCGGAGACAGCTTTTCAAGAATTACTTCAACAGGAGATTTATCAGCCTGACATATATGCAGGACTAGCAAAACTGTATAATAAAACAGAACGTTATCATGAAACTGTTCAGCTTCTTCAAAAAGCGATTGAACAGCGTCAAGAGTATGAAGGGATGTATACTGATTTAGGTATCGCGTATCATTTAGAAGGTGAAACGGAAGCAGCAGCTTCGCTTATGATAACCAGAGTAGAAAGTGGAGACGAAGATCTTTTTATTCGCTATAACTTGGCATGCTATCTAGCTGTTCTTGGAAAAACTGCTTCTGCTCAGGAAGAGTTGGATTATGTTTTAGCACATGATGAAACGGGAGAATTCTATGAACTGGCTATGGCAGACGATGAACTAAAAGGATTAACGGTAAGAAGGTAAAAAAAAGAAGCTGGGTTTCAGCTTCTTTTTTTATCCCTCTTTTGCACCTTGTCTTTTCAAAGAAATGGATTCAGAAATTTCCAGTGCAAGAATGATAATTGTGCCAAGAACTAATCCGTTGCTTAAAAACGTAGTAACTAAAGGTGGCAGTGTTGAAAAAGCTTGAGAAGGCAAAAACATAACCCCTATCCCCGACAGCAACGCAATACCGGCTTTTTTCATTGCTTTTTCGGGCTGTTTGGCATGCTTGAATTCTCCAATTCCAAGAGCTATCATACCTGTAAAAACAGGAAAGATTGCCGCGTATCCGACAGCAGGAGGAAGAGCGGACATAATGGATGTTAAAGGAGTAAAGATACTCAAAAAAAGCAAAAGACACGATGCTACAATAAAAGGAACTCGGCTATAAAGATTTGTAGCTGAAATAAATCCACCGGAACCTGAAATAGGAACGGCACCGACACCTGAAAACAATCCTCCAAGCAGCTGACTTATACCCGAAACCATCCCGGAACGCTTAATATTGTCTTTTTCAATTTTTTCTCCTTTGTGTTTATAAACAGACTCAACAACACGAATAGAAGCGAGCATGTTTGTAATTAAAATGAGCGTCACAAAAAAAGCAGTGACAACCATATTCCATTCAATGCGAGGAGCTCCAAATACAAACACTTTAGGTATGTAAAATAACTGCGCCTGAAACTCGATAGGTTTAGCTAATCCTAGTATTGCAAATACTCCCCAGCCTACACCAATGCTAATAATAATGCTGAGCTTATTTAACGTCCTGTGTGATAATAAATAAAAAGTCAGCAGCAAAATCGCAGCTGAAGCCAGCGCAATAGGAAGTTTAATAGCTGAATTCGTTTCTGTAATACCAAACATTCCTTTTAAAAAGGAACCGCTGAGCTGCGTCACTAATAAAATTAAATATGTACCGGTAACTGTCGGGGTAAAGTATTTTGCTAGTTTATCAATGAGACCAAGCAGGCTCATCAAAATAGCGATTATCCCGCTTATAAGGAGGGTGAACTGCAGTACGCGGAGCGTTTCAGAGTGAGAACCAAACAGAACCGTTCCAAGACTCGCATACAGAGAAAAGACGCCCCACCAAACACCAGCTGGCCCTTCCATGATGGGATATTTATGCCCTATAAATACCTGCAAGAGCCCGGATAAAGCTAAAATAAATAACGTTCGCTGTAAAAATTGAATAGAATCCGCTGCGTTTAAATGAAACTGAGAAGCAATTACAATAGGAACAATCATACTATTAGAAATCATAAATAAAAACCATTGTAGTGAAGCAATGGAAACTCGAAACATTCTTAACACCTCAATTAATGCCGACGAGCGGCTGAATGAACCAACAGGCTGCTCTATTATTTTACCATGGGATTTCCAATTTGTAAGCGATATCTTGTTAAAAGGAAGACGAATAAAGTGTCAAAAAATTCAATATATTGTTGTAAAAAGAAGAAAGATAATTTATAATTTTCTTACAATTATAAATTATAAACATAAGAATAATTTATAATGAACTGACTAACAGTCAAGGAAGGAGGAGGAATAAGACAAATGAAACTATATCTGTCGGTTGATATGGAAGGAATTACGGGACTCGTCGATCACACAAATGTTCTGCGACAGAAAGAAAATTATGAGAGAAGCCGCAAAATAATGACGGATGAAGCAAATGCAGTAATTTATGCAGGATTTAGAGAACAGTGCTCAGAAGTTGTGGTAAATGACAGTCATTCGAGTATGAATAATCTCCTTGTTGAACGGCTTCATCCAGAAACTCAGCTTATTTCAGGAAGCGTAAAACCATATTCAATGGTACAGGGATTAGATCAGACTTTTGATGGTGCTATGTTTCTAGGATATCATGCTAAAGCATCCATGCCTGGTGTCATGTCTCATTCGATGATATTTGGTGCTCGCAATATGTACATAGACGATACGAATATTGGAGAGTTAGGCTTCAATGCATACGTCGCAGGCTATTACGGCGTGCCAGTTTTAATGGTAGCCGGTGATGACCAAACGGCGCTGGAAGCACAGCAGCTTATTCCAAACGTGACGACTGCTATCGTCAAACAGGCCATTTCACGTTCTGCAGCCAAAACATTAACCCCTAAGAAAGCAGAACAATTACTTCAAGAAAAAACAGCCGCAGCTATTCAACACAAACACCTTGTTAAACCTTTAATTCCACCTAAACATCCAACCTTACGAATAGAATTTGCAAATTACGGTCAAGCAGAGTGGGCGCATTTAATGCCGGGAACAGAAATTGAGCCTGGAACGACGACCGTTCGGTTTCAAGCAAAAGATATTTTAGAAGCTTATCAGGCCATGCTTGTTATGACTGAATTAGCTACGCGCACAACATTCTGTTAGAAGGTGGGATAAAGGTGAAAAGTTATATTCTGAAACGATTTTTATCCATGCTTGTTACGCTGTGGGTAATTGTGACCTTAACCTTCTTTTTAATGCATTCGATTCCTGGATCTCCATTTAATGAAGAACGAGCGACAAGCGATGCAGTTCAAAAAAACCTGGAATCATTTTATCACTTAGATGAGCCGCTAGCTGTGCAATATATTCTTTATTTAAAATCCATTGTTACCTTTGACTTTGGTCCTTCCATTAAACAGCCGTCTCAAACGGTTAACGACCTTCTAGGAAGAGGGTTTCCCGTGTCATTTGAACTTGGAATGGTGACGTTAATTCTTGCGGTAATTTCCGGTATTACACTAGGCATTATCGCTGCTCTTAGAAGGAATGGAATAATTGATTACATGGCGATGAGCATAGCAGTTATCGGATTGTCGGTTCCAAATTTTGTTATGGCCACGTTGTTAATTCAACAGCTTTCTGTTAATTTGAAAATTTTACCTGCCGCTACGTGGACGAGCCCTTTACATATGATTCTTCCGACTCTAGCTCTTGCTACAGGTCCTATGGCTATTATTGCACGTTTGACTCGCTCAAGTATGATAGAAGTACTAACTCAAGATTATATTCGAACAGCGCGTGCAAAAGGGCTTTCACCAGTAAAAATTGTATTTAAGCATGCGCTTAGAAATGCTTTAATGCCCGTTATAACAGTTCTTGGAACGATTGCGGCCAGCGTATTAACCGGCACATTTGTTATTGAACAAATCTTTGCTATTCCTGGCATGGGAAAATATTTTGTGGACAGTATTAATACGAGAGACTACCCGGTAATTATGGGCACGACGGTCTTTTACAGTTCGATTCTCATCATTATGCTTTTTTTAGTAGACATTGCTTACGGAATACTTGATCCACGAATCAAACTGTATAAGAAGGAGGGATAACGTGCTGGAAAAACAGGAGTATAAGCAAATTCCTGATGAGTGGTTTGTGCCAAAGAAAAAAAAGAAATCTGAAGCTGAAGCAGTTGTAAGGCCGAGTCTTTCTTATTGGCATGATGCTTGGCGCAGGCTTGTAAAAAACAAGTTGGCCATGCTGGGTCTCTTTTTTTTAGTCATTCTCGCTGTGATGGCTATATTCGGTCCTATGTTTTCACCCTACAGTGTAACGAAAGCTTCTTTTACAGAGCAAAATCTTCCTCCTTCAGCTAGTCATTGGTTTGGAACGGATGACTTAGGCAGAGATATGTACACCCGGACATGGTACGGGGCTAGAATCTCTTTATTTGTAGGACTGATGGCAGCGCTTATTGATTTTATCATCGGTGTCATTTACGGGGGATTCTCAGGCTACAAAGGCGGAAAAACAGATAATGTCATGATGCGCGTAATTGAAATTTTATACGGTCTTCCTTATTTATTAGTCGTGATTTTACTAATGGTAGTCATGGGCCCCGGGCTTTCTACGATTATTGTGGCACTTTCCGTTACAGGTTGGATCGGGATGGCGAGAATTGTACGGGGGCAAGTATTGCAAATAAAAAACTATGAATACGTGCTTGCATCCAAAACGTTTGGAACAAAAACTAGTCGTATCATTAAGCGAAACCTGCTTCCAAATACGATGGGACCGATTATCGTTCAAATGACACTAACCGTACCAACTGCCATTTTTGCTGAAGCTTTTTTAAGCTTTTTAGGGCTGGGTGTACAAGCTCCTTATGCCAGCTGGGGAGTAATGGCAAACGATGGTTTATCAACGATTCTATCAGGCTATTGGTGGCGTTTGTTTTTTCCCGCTTTTTTTATTTCTCTTACCATGTTTGCTTTTAATGTCCTTGGAGACGGACTGCAAGATGCACTTGATCCGAAATTAAGGAGGTAAGCAAATGGAAAAAATGCTCCAAATCAAAAACTTACACGTACAGTTTTCAACTTACGGAGGGCGAGTTCAAGCTGTAAGAGGCGTTAGTTTTGATTTACATAAAGGAGAAACACTAGCGATTGTCGGAGAGTCAGGGTGCGGAAAAAGCGTGACATCTCAAAGTATTATGAGGTTAATTCCGACACCTCCGGGCAGGATCACAAGCGGATCTATTTTATTTAAAGGCCAGGATTTAACGAAACTATCAGAAAAGAAAATGCGAGACGTTCGAGGCGCTGATATTTCGATGATTTTTCAGGATCCCATGACTGCGCTTAATCCAACTCTTCGCGTAGGTGAGCAAATTGCAGAAAATATTATGCAACATGAAAACATTTCAAAAGAAAAAGCCAAAGAAAAAGCATTTGAAATGCTGGAGCTAGTCGGAATTCCAAATCCTAAAGAACGCCTAAAGCAATATCCTCATGAATTTAGCGGGGGAATGAGACAGCGTATTGTCATTGCAATGGCTCTTGTATGCAATCCCGAAGTGCTAATTGCTGATGAACCTACCACAGCTCTTGACGTTACGATACAAGCGCAGATTTTAGAATTGTTTAAGGATATTCAGCAGAAAACGGATGTCTCTATTGTTTTAATTACCCATGATTTAGGTGTAGTTGCTCAAGTAGCTGACCGTGTTGCCGTAATGTATGCAGGAAAGATTGTAGAGATTGGAACAAGAAGAGACATCTTTTATACGCCGCAGCATCCGTATACAAAAGGATTGCTGCGTTCAGTTCCTCGGTTAGATTTATACGAAAGTGAACTTGTGCCTATTACAGGATCACCTCCCGATTTATTTGCACCTTCACCCGGATGTTCGTTCGCACCTCGCTGTCCTTACGTAATGGAAGTATGTGACCGCATGTATCCTACGTCAACAAAGCTGAAAGAAAGTCACCAAGTGCACTGCTGGCTTCAAGATGAGAGAGCCCAAAAATTTGTAACAACTATAAGCTAGATTTATAGATGAATAGAGAACTTATGAAAGAGGGGGAAATGATGAAAAAAATAGGGTCTTTACTAATGATGTGTGTACTTATATTTGCACTTGCTGCCTGTACGGCCACAAAAGATTCAGGCGCGGAGCCAGAAAAGAAAAGCAGTACAGCAAAAGAAGACGGTAAGGTCCTTTATATGAATAATGGCGCAGAACCTACGTCTTTTGATCCGCCTATTGGATTTGATTCATATTCATGGAATATGCTTAATAACTTAATGGAAGGGCTGACTCGTTTAGGAAAAAGCGATGAGCCTGAAGGAGCAATGGCCGAGAAATGGGATATCTCTGAGGACAAAAAGGTCTATACGTTTCATTTACGAAAAGATGCTAAATGGTCAAATGGAGATGACGTGAAAGCAAGTGATTTCGTATTTGCTTGGAAGAGGCTGTTAGATCCTAAGACGGGTTCACCAGCGGCATTTTTAGGTTATTTCATCCAAGGTGGAGAAGAATTTAATACGGGTAAAGGTAGTGCTGATCAAATAGGGGTAAAAGCGCTAGATGACAAAACCTTTGAAGTTACGCTTAAGAGCCCTCAAGCCTATTTCTTAAGCGTAGTTTCCAATCCAGCGTTCTTCCCAATTAATGAAAAAGTAGCAACAAAAAATCCGAAATGGTTTGCAGAAGCAGACTCGTTTGTTGCTAATGGTCCCTTCAAATTAACTCAATGGAAGCATAACAGTAATCTAGTCATGGAAAGAAACGATCAGTATTGGGATGCTGAAAATGTAAAGCTTGACAAGGTAAAATGGGCAATTGTTGAAAATACAAACACAGAATATCAAATGTATCAAAATGGAGAACTAGATGTTTCTGAAATTCCATCGGATTTAAGTGAAAAGCTGCTGAAAGATGGAGATGTTCATATCGAAGACCAAGCGGGAACTTACTTCTATCGCTTTAACTTAGATAAAGAGCCCTTTCAAAACAAAAATATCCGTAAAGCATTTGCAATGGCTGTAGATCAAGATCAAATTGTTAATTTTGTTACAAAAAATAAAGAAAAACCAGCTCGTGGGTTCGTATCTTACGGATTTAAAGATGCAGATGGAAAGGATTTCCGTAAAACGGGCGGCGATTTATTAAAAACAGATAGCAAAGAAGCAAAAGCACTTCTGAAAAAAGGAATGAAAGAAGAAGGATATAAAAAGCTGCCAGCTATTACGCTAACATACAGTACAGACGATACGCATAAAAAAATAGCAGAAGCACTGCAGCAAATGTTCAAAGAAAATCTAGGCGTAGATGTGAAGCTTGCCAATATGGAATGGAATGTTTTCCAAGAAGAACAAAAAGCGTTAAAGTTTCAGCTGTCACGAAGTTCATTTTTAGCTGATTATGCAGATCCAATTAACTTTTTAGAGAGCTTCCAGACGGGTCATTCAATGAACCGTACAGCTTGGAGCAATAAAGAATATGATGAGTTAATTAAACAAGCTATGAACGAAACGGATAATAAAAAACGTTTTGAGCTTATGTATAAAGCAGAAGGTATTTTATTTGATGAGATGCCAATCATTCCTATCCATTTCTACAACTATGTGTTTTTAATAAAAGATAACGTATCTGGAATTGTTCGTCATCCTGTTGGCTATTTAGATTTGAAGTGGGCAGATAAACAGTAAAGTGGAACTTTTCGTCAGAGGGGATTTCAATACCCTTCTGACCCAAGTTTCACTTTCTTCATTTCTTTACACAAAAGGAGTGTAACAAATGATAAAACCAAAACCATTACAAAAAGGTGATACAGTAGCTGTTATTGCACCTGCTAGTCCGCCTAATCAGCACAATCTAAAAAAAGGAATAGAATATTTAAAGGAAATAGGATTAAACGTAGTAACAGGCGCGCATTTATATAAAAAAAAGGGGTACTTGGCAGGGACTGATGAACAGCGAGCAGCCGATATACATGCGATGTTTGCCAATAAGAAAGTAAAGGCAATTATTTGTGCATGCGGAGGTTACGGGACTGCTAGACTTGCCTCGCAATTAAACTACGATTTAATTAAGCGAAACCCAAAGGTTTTTTGGGGATATAGCGATATTACGTTTTTACATACGGCTATTCATCAGCGCACAGGTTTGGTTACCTTTCACGGGCCAATGCTTTCGTCGGATCTCGGAAAAGAAGATGTTCATATAGAGACGAAGCAAGCTTTTTATCAATTATTTTCTCACCGTTCTTTGTGCTATACGGATCAAATTAGTCCCCTCGACACCATTTGTGAAGGAGAAGCAACTGGTCAGCTGATAGGAGGAAATCTGACTTTGCTGGTAAGCACGCTTGGCACACCATTTGAGCTAGATACAAAAAATCGAATTTTATTTATTGAAGATATTGATGAAGAGCCGTATGAAATTGACCGCATGATGACACAGCTGTATATGGCCAATAAACTGCAGGATGCAGCGGGAATTATTATGGGAGATTTTCATAACTGCTATCCTAAAAAACGTACGGAGTCGCTTTCTTTAGAAGAGGCATTAACAAGTTACCTGACTTCTTTAAAAAAACCTGTGATGAGAGGGTTTCACATCGGGCATTGCTCGCCTCAAACAGCTGTGGCGATTGGAAGCTATGCCACGATGTCGACTTATGAACGAATGGTGGAATTTGAATCCGGTATTACATTACCAAAAGATAAAGTCGAACGCTGAAGGTTAAACCTGCGGGGAGGATAAATAAGTGATGGATAAAAAAACGTATTACGTTTGTGTAGCTGTGGCGACTGTTTGGACTTCCTATGACTCTAGCAGAGAAATAGATGACAATGCAATAAGTGTCCCAGTAAAACTGGATAAATGGCTAGAACAATTAACGTATACACGCCGGTTGGAGCTTTGTGAGAAAAATTTAGTTCAAACGCAGCTGTTACTAGGAGAAGAAGTATATGTAACAGAAATGAAAGGTAAATGGGCAAAAATCGTTATTCCTTCTCAGTTTTCTTCTAAAGATGAAAGAGGATATCCCGGGTGGGTTCCTTTTCACCAACTGATTTCTCAAACTGAATATTTTCCGTTGAATAAACCAACGGCGGTGGTATCAGCAACGATTGCGACCCTGCACCTAGCGGAAGAAGCCTTGCAAATTAGTTATCAAACGCAGCTGCCTCTTTTAAAAGAAGATAAAGAATGGCTAGAAGTTCAAACGCCGGTTGGCAGTGGGAGAATAAAACGTCAAGATGCTGTTGTAATAGAGGATAGAAACCGTAAAGTAAAAGGAACTGGGGATAGGATTATTGCAGCAGGAGAACAGTTTTTGAATCTTCCATATTTATGGGGGGGCATGAGTGCCTGGGGATATGATT
Source organism: Priestia sp. YIM B13490 (assembly GCF_042787735.1). Taxonomy (NCBI): domain Bacteria; kingdom Bacillati; phylum Bacillota; class Bacilli; order Caryophanales; family Bacillaceae; genus Priestia; species Priestia sp. YIM B13490. The sequence continues at coordinate 64,422 of NZ_JBHZOT010000002.1, read as the reverse complement.
GTTCCGGGTTTGCCTATGCTACTCATAAAGCAAACGGATATCTTATTCCAAGGGATGCAACCGATCAAGCAAGGCAAGGAAAAGAAGTGGGGTTAGCCTCTATTCAACCTGGAGATTTGCTGTTTTTCGCTCATGAAAAAGGTGAAGGGTCTATCCACCATGTTGGTATTTATTATGGTGAAGGAAAAATGCTTCATTCACCTAAAACAGGTAAAACCGTTGAACTGATTGAATTAAAAGAAACGCTTTATGAAGAAGAGCTGTGCGCAGCCCGGCGCTATTATTAGGAGGTGGCAGTTATGACAGCGAAGCATTTGTTAGAAGTAAAGCAGCTGAGCAAATATTTTTCGATTACGAATAAGCAGGTTTTGAAAGCAGTAGACGGCGTGTCTTTTCATATTTCAAAAGGAGAAACCTTTGGACTTGTTGGTGAATCCGGCTGCGGAAAATCAACTGCGGGGCGAACAATCATTGGGTTGTATAACCGTACATCAGGAGAGGTGCTTTATAAAGGGAAAAACGTGCATGAGCTATCAGAGAAAGAAAAATTTGCTTTTCATCGTAATATGCAAATGATTTTTCAAGATCCATATGCTTCACTAAACCCTCGTTCTACCGTGAAGGAGATTATCTCAGAACCAATGGAGGTTCACGGACTTTATTCGAATAAAAAAGAGATGCTGAACCGCGTGTATGAGCTGCTAGAAGATGTCGGGCTAAACCGTGATCATGCCAATCGCTATCCTCATGAATTCAGCGGCGGACAGCGCCAGCGTATAGGGATTGCGAGAGCTTTAGCACTAAATCCAGAATGCATTATTGCAGACGAACCTATTTCTGCTTTAGATGTGTCTGTACAGGCTCAAGTAGTTAATTTATTAAAAAAACTCCAAAAAGAAAAAGGGTTAACCTATTTATTTATTGCACATGACTTGTCGATGGTAAAGCATATAAGCAATCGTATTGGAGTTATGTATTTAGGGCATTTAGTGGAATTAACAACAAGTTCGGAGCTGTATCAAAAACCGCTTCACCCTTACACTCAAGCTCTACTGTCAGCTATTCCTATCCCTGATCCTGACGTTGAGGATAATCGGAAGCGGATTGTTCTTAAAGGAGAATTACCGAGTCCAATTAACCCGCCCTCTGGCTGCGTGTTTAATACGCGCTGTCCTCTTGCAGTAGCAGCCTGTAAGACTCAAAAGCCAGAGTGGCAGGAAGTTGAAGACAATCACTTTGTATCCTGTCACTTATACAATCAAAAGATAATGAGTAACAACTATATTGAAACAGCTGCGACAAAATGATGGAAAGAGCGAGAATGAAAATCGAAGATGCAGTTACTACATGGAAGCGGAGTAATAATGGACTTATACGTATTCATATTGAAGGAAAAGAATCCATACAGATTAATTCTTTTATCCAACAACGAGCAGCAAGTACAATCAAGCTGCTGCTTGCAATAGAAACGTTTCGTCAAATTGATGCGGGCATCTTGGCTTTAACATCTGTCATTCAAAGAATGGAAAAAAACACGGTTGGCGGAGCAGGCGTACTTAGAGCTCTTCCGCGGTTAACACATATTAAAGTAGAAGAGCTGCTTACCCTTATGATAATTGTTTCTGACAACACAGCTACAAATGAACTCATTTCTTTAGTAGGATTTGAAAAAATTAACGAATGTGCTAAAAATCTAGGATTAAAGAAAACCGTTTTAAACCGCTATATGATGGACGAAATCGCTGTTGAAAAAGGGATTGATAATTATACGTGTGCCTCTGACGTAGTAAAGTGTCTAAGGGAAATATATGAAGGAAACCTTTTGCAAAAATCTAGTCGCGAAAAAATAATGAGAATGTTAGAAATGCAGCAGTTTCAGCATAAGCTTCCAGCACGTATAGGATCAGCGTTTCAAGCTGCGAATAAGACTGGAGAACTACAGGGAGCAGAACATGATAGTGCTATTCTCATGCGAGGTAACGAAACATATTATGCCGTTGTTTTGATAGATGGACTAAGTGACAATGAACAGGGAAGGAGATTAATTGCTGATATTGGATATCTTCTGTCATCTAACATCTAAAAATCTTTTGACCATATACTTCAATAAGCGGAATTGGTTTGCTCCCTTTTATTTAATGTCTTCTATCAAAGAAAAACTCACATTTACTAATAATAAATACTTATCTTCTCAGATTTTGGCGAGATCGTTGTTTGCTGTGCTGGATTTGTGCTAGTAATAGATAAACATGTTCTTTTTCATAAAATTTTATGAAAAAATAATGATAAATCATTCATCCTATACCAACTTATTCATATTTTTTATATAATAGAATAATAGTATATATTTTAAACGAATAGTGAATGTCTATGCAAAACAGCAAGGAGCATGAAATTATTCGATTCATAAATGGTGGTGTATGTATGGCAAACGAACATGTAATGATAGATATTATAAAAGCATTTAAACGCAATTCAACTGAATCCATTGCTATGGATTTAATTAAGGAAGTGCGAGGGACATTTAGTCCATTACCTAAATATATAGCGGATTTAATTGATGAGCTGAGAAAATTAAATTTAAAAGACGAAGTGATCAGTGTCATCTTGTATCAATCTGTATATGTGGCAGATCATCAATTTAATATTAAAGATACCATTACCAATCGTCAGTTTGTAAAAGATACAATTGAAATGGGCAGAAGATGGGTGCATCAGTACGGCCGAATTGAAACAGTAGAAGAAGCAATTCATATTGCAGAGCAAGTGTCTACAAAAGAGGACTTGCCTCATCATTTGCAAACAGCAACAATTGACGAAAAAATTACGCTTGAGGTGCAGCTTGATCATCAAACGTATGAAATGTTAAAAAATATAGCCGTTTATTATGATCATCATTCCTATGAACAGTCAATGACTGTAGCAATTAATCGTTTATATACGCAGCTGCGCGATGCACAATCAAAAAATAGTTAAATGTCAAATCTCACATGTTCCGTGCACCATGTGAGATTTTTTAAGATGTGAAAGAGGCGCAGATGAAAATGTCTTGTTTCATCATTCACCAAAAGGAGGGAGAACATAGATGAGGGTATATTTATCTCCTCTTCAAAAAAAAGATGCTTCTAAAGTTTTTGAATATTGGTCGGATGAAGAGGTTACTAGATATATGAATATTGAGCCCTTTACGACGCTTTATCAAGCGGAAAGCATGATTGCACTTCTCCAAAGTTTGACGAAAGAAGGGAAAGCAACACGCTATGCTATTCGATTAAAGACTTCCGATGAGATCATTGGAACCTGCGGTCTAAACCGTATTGATTATGTTAAAAAGCAAGCAGAGATTGGGTATGATTTAGGCAGACCTTTTTGGAAAAAAGGTCTCATGACAGAAGCGCTCTGCCTTTTGCTAGAAAAAGCTTTTGAAGAGTTTCGTATACAAGAAATTGAAGCAAAAGTTGATCCTAATAATAAAGATTCAATTACTCTTTTAAAAAAATTTTCGTTTCAACTAGAAGAGGCGTATGAGTCAGATGATTGTACTTGTTTATACACTGTCAACAAGGAAAAAGTGAGCGCGATATTGTCAGGACGTTCAAAAGGTAAGAAGTAAATCAAGCATAAGTTCTTTTGAAATAGTAAATATTTTTAGGCCTTAACCGATAACAAAGAAAAGAACGAATTGAAGGAAGGTCATGAATGAATCATCATACACATTTACTAGAAGGGACGTACAATGAGTTACTCGTTACACTCTCTTTCCTTATCGCTATTACTGCGGCGTACGCTTCTTTTGGGTTAGCTAATCGTGTGAAAATTTCCCGGGCAAAATTTATTCAGTTTTGGTTAATCAGCGGGGCATTTACATTGGGGATAGGCATTTGGTCAATGCATTTTATCGCCATGCTTGCTTTTCACCTGCCCGTAGATGTTTCATATAATTTATGGTTTGTTCTTCTCTCAATCTTGGGAGCGATAACGGGATGTTATATAGGTCTCTACCTCATTCACAAACAAAAGAAAAGTATAAAAGCACTTATCATTGCAGGGAGCTTTATGGGAGCGGGAATTGTTTTTATGCACTATTTGGGCATGATGGCTATGGAGCCAATTATGATTTCGTATGATCCATTTATCGTTTTTCTCTCTATTCTTATTGCTGTTGCTGCTTCTAATACAGCTTTGTGGCTTGGTTTTTATTCAAAGCTAAATGAAGGGAAGCTTACCGTTTTTGCTAAGGTTATTTGTTCTACTATTATGGGCATTGCTATTGCAGGTATGCACTATACGGGCATGCAGGCAGCTTCTTTTTCAGGAATGTCAATGTCTGAACACTCAAACGGTTTTGCCTTAAATCCAATATATTTATCCGTCGTTATTGTTTTTTTTATTGTCTGCCTCTTTACGGCTGTGTTTTTAACCATTTTTATGGATCGACGCGTACAAAAACAAGAAGTTTTAAAATGGGCTTTTTTTGAATCCGCTCTGGATGCTATTTTGGTGATCGATGAAAAAAGACATGTTTTATCGCTCAATTATGCAGCGGAAACGCTTTTCTCTCTTAAAGCATCAGATGTAATCGGGAGTAATGTTGTTAAGCTGCTGCCCTTCTACGAATTTTCTTCTCTACAAGATGGACGAACTGAGCACTCCCTTTTGATAAGTAATAGAGAAGTTACGGTTGAGATAACGGTGATGGCGGTAGGAATTGAAGAGACGGTTGAGTATATGTTGTATATCCGCAATATGACGCAAGAGCGTGAAGCGGAAAAAACGTTGATTGAAGCAAAAAATCGCTATGAAAACTTGTTTTACTCCTCTCCATTGGCAATTATGGTCCATCGAGAAGAAGAGGTCGTGTCTGTGAATGATGCTATGATTCAGCTTTTAGGAGTAACGGAAGACCAGCTCGTTGGTAAATCGTTATATGATTTCTTTTCATCTGAACAAGTTCCCGATATTAAAAAAGGATTGAAGGCAGTAAAGGATAGAAAAGATGAGCCAAGATCTCCATTAGCTCAATTGAAAATGTTTAATGCGTTAGGTAAGGAACTCTTTTTAGAAGTAAAATCTACGCTCATTCAAATTAATGGAGAGACGCTTTTTCAGACAGTAACTAGAGATGTAACGGAACAGAAAAAAGCTCAAGAATCGCTTCAATATATGGCTTTTCACGATATGCTAACAGATTTACCAAATCGAAGTATGTTTTCAAGCATTGTAGAGAAATCCATTGATTCAGCAGCTGCTTCAGGAAAAAAGCTTCATTTCTTATTTTTAGACCTAGATCGTTTCAAACAGGTAAATGACACGCTTGGTCATCATGCTGGAGATCAGCTTATGCTTCAGGTTGTTGATCGAATGAAGAGCTGCATAAGAAACCAAGATGTGCTTTCGCGTTTTGGAGGAGATGAGTTTTTAGTTTTACTGCATGATAGGACTGATGAAGAAGTGAAAAAAATCTGTCAATCATTAAATGACTGCTTATCCACTCCTTTTGTAGTGCTATCGAGAGATGTTTATTTAGGGGTAAGCATCGGAGTTAGTTTATTTCCTAAAGATGGAAAATTTCTTGAAGTGCTAGTTCGCCATGCTGATTTAGCGATGTACGAAGTCAAAAAACAAGGGCGTAATCATTATCTGTTTTATCAAAAAGAAATGCAGGTTCATACTACGCGACGAATGAGAATTGAAGATGGGTTACGCAAGGCTTTTGAGCTGGGCGAAATGGAGCTTCACTATCAGCCGAAAGTCAATATTCAAAGTGGCCATATTGTTGGAGTGGAGGCTTTAATCCGGTGGACTCATGCCGAGATGGGCGTCATTTCTCCCGCAGAATTTATTCCGATTGCTGAAGAAACAGGCGTTATTGTTACACTGACGAAATGGGTATTAAAAAAAGCGTGCCATCAAAATAAGTATTGGCAGCTTCAAGGACTTCCTCCCTTAAAAATGAGTGTGAACATATCAAGCGTGGATTTTGGCACAACTGATTTTGTTGATTATGTGTTAGGTGTCTTGCGTGAAGTAGAGTTAGAATCAAGATATTTAGAACTTGAAATTACAGAAAGTGTAACGATGAAGCATGTTGAGCAAACAATCGAAAAGCTACAAATCTTAAAAGATGCAGGAGTATTTATTTCAATTGATGATTTTGGCTCAGGATACTCCTCGTTTAGCTATATTCAGAAGCTGCCTATTCATACGCTGAAAATTGACCGGTCTTTTATTAAAGATTTAGATCCTAATACAACGGAAGTATCGATTGTCAGAGCCATTATTACACTAGCCAAAAGTTTGCAGCTATCCGTCGTAGCAGAAGGTGTAGAAGAAGTTGAACAAGTAGAACTTCTTCATAAAGAAAAATGTGATGAAGTGCAGGGATACTATTTCTCCAAACCGATTTCAGCGGAGGAATTTTATGAGAAATTTCATAAAATCGAAGAAAAAATGGAATTTGTTCATTAATGTAAAAAGCCGTTCTTATTTAAAAGAACGGCTTTTAATTATTGGTTATTTCGATATACATAAGGGTCCTTTGGAGCCTGCTCCCGCTTCACTTTTGTTACTTTCAAAACAGGAATGGTTTTTTTGAACGGCTGATAATACATTGTACTGACTTCACCTGTAACAGTTGCCCAGTCATCATTTTTAAAAGCAGCGTCATCTGGAAACTCAATGAGCATTCCAAACACCCCTGAATCTGCAATACAATGAATAATACCAAAGCGAAAGAGAAAATACTGATTCTTTTTTAGCTCCTTCGTTTGATACATAAATCCTTTAAATGAAATGGTTTTGCCACTGAATTGACCAGGATATCGGTAAATAGTTTCCATTGCATTTAAAAATTCCTCATCTTCTAAGTTGATATTCTCTCCTTTAGAAAATTTTTTAAGGTCATGATGAATCATTTGGTCATAGGCTTCTTCGCCGTAAAAAGAACTTGTATCCGGCTGTAAAAATTGATGAGAAGAATAAGGATCTTTTTTATCATAAATAGGAAAATGAAATCCTTTAGCTTCAACAATGTTAGAATCAAGAGTTGCGACAGGTAAAAATAAGACAGTGAATACAGGTAAAATATAAATTGGGTACCATGCTCTTCGTTTCCATTTGCTTTCTTGATGGTTATGGGCGCATCCGCAGCTACAATCATCATCATGTTTTTTAGGGCCTATCATGTAAAAGATTAATTCTGCGATAGTTAAAAGCCAAAGTACAAAGATAGTACCAAATGAAATCCAAGAATATTTCATATTAATATATTTTGAGATATCCCCAGTTGCATGAAGGTGCATGAAGATGAACGTAAACCCTATTAAAATTAAAATACGAATCATGCTAAATCCCTCCTTATTAATGAACAATTAAGATCGAAACAATAAGTACTAAAATAAAGACATAAGCCAAAAGTGTAAAGACAAATTTAGTCTTAAATTGGCCTAGCATCATCAGCGTATTCTTAATGTCAAACATTGGGCCGAATACCAAGAATGAAACAATAGCACTGTCTGTAAACGTACTGCGAAACGAGGAAGCGATAAACGCATCTGCAGAAGAGCAAAGCGATAATACATATGCAAGTCCCATCATTACCGCGTTTGATGAAACATCGCCTTGACCTAATGAAAATAGAGTAGATGTCTTAACAAACGTCTGCATCCCGGCTGCAATTAATCCTCCGATAATCAGAAATTTCCCAACAGAAAAAAACTCATCAATAGTATGACGGGTAGCTTCTGAAACCTTCGCACTCATTTTTTTGGGGGAAGTATGCAGGTGAACCTCACGTTTCGTCTGAGGTGTTTTAAACTGAAAACTTAAAATGAAACCTACAAGTAAGGAAACAATAAAAGCCACTCCTGCACGATACAATACTATCTTCCAATCATTACCGAAGGCTACAAAGGTAGAAAATAAAACAACTGGATTAATAATAGGACCTGTTAACATAAAAGGAATAGCAGCATAAAGAGGAACTCCTTTTGCCATTAAACGTCTAGTAATAGGAACAATTCCACATTCGCAGGCTGGAAAAAGAGCTCCAATCACACTAGCTAATAGGACAGCACCTATTTTATTTTTAGGAATAACTCGAGCCATCATTTCATCAGTTACAAAAATTTGAATAATTCCTGAAATGATCACGCCCAGTAATACAAAGGGAAGGGCTTCGATGAGAATACTAATAAATATAGTATTCATTTGTAATAGAGACGAATTCACTATCTTCACTCCAAAATTAAGATTATTTAAAAGTGCGTTAGTACAATAAAGTTGAATATGGTCAACTTACAGATAGTGTATCGTAAAAAAGGGAGGGAATAAAGCTTTTTCAAGAAAGGGATTAAAAGGATTCTTCTGTTATTTATTCAAGAAATGTCCCATATTACGAGAAAACTATTGACGCACCTTTAATTAACAGATAACATTGATGATAATGATTATCAGCGTCAAACAGAGTATATACATAGGAGGAAGCGTTAAAATGAAGCAAGTTAAAAAGATTAGACTTGCCAGTGTAGCTGCTATTGTTTCTATTTTATTTGTTCTAGCAGGATGCGGGTCAACTCAAAATTCATCAAAAGAAAATTCAGATAATAGTCAAAAGATATCTGTGCAGCATGAGCTGGGAAAAACAAAAGTTCCTGAAAATCCAAAAAAAGTAGTTGTGCTTGAACTATCCTTTGTAGATGCTTTGCAAGGTTTAGGAATGAAGCCAGTAGGAATTGCAGACGACAACAAAAAAGATATGATTGAAAAACTCGTAGATGGGAAGATCAATTATACTTCAGTAGGAACACGTCAACAGCCAAATTTAGAAGTAATTAGTTCCCTGCAGCCGGACTTAATTATTGCCGATGTGCAGCGTCATAAAGCAATCTATAAAGAATTAAACAAAATTGCACCTACAATTGAATTGAAAAGTCGTGAATCTACATATGAAGAAAATATAGATTCATTTAAAACAATTGCGAAAGCAGTAGGAAAAGAAAAAAAAGCACAACAGCGCTTAAATGAGCATGAAGAAACAATTTCAAAATTAAAAAATGAGTTAAAAGAAGAAAGTGGTCAGACAGTCTTACCAGCAGTTGTCAGAGATACTTCTTTCCAAGCGCATACATCTTCTTCTTATGACGGAGAGTTCCTTGAAAAGCTAGGATTGAAGAACGCTGTACAAGACAAAGAAGCATATGCTGAGATGAATTTAGAACAGTTGTCAGACATTAATCCAGATATTTTAATCCTAGCAAATAACGAAGGTAAACTTGTAACGGATGAATGGAAAACAAATCCTCTTTGGAAAAATTTAAAAGCTGTTAAAAATGATAAAGTTTTTGTAGTAGACCGTGATTTATGGACAAGATTCCGAGGAGTGATTTCAGCTGAGGCAATTGGAAAAGATACGGTTAAGTTACTAAACAATAAGCAGAAGTAACATAACAGAGTCTGACAAAGAGGCGAGAATAGTTATTCTATTCTTGCTTCTATTTGTTTAGAAAAGAAAACTGTAGAAAGTGTGTTGGAAATGACAAATCTTGTCCAAAAGCAAGAAATGAATAAATACATTGTGTTGGTAGCTAGCGTTTGTTTGTTAATCATTGGAATGATTTTGCATGTGGCTGTGGGATCTTCTGCTGTCAGCTTTACAGAAGTAATTAAGGCAATTTTTGCGCCTGATGACTCTAAGCAGACAACAATCGTACAGACGCTTAGACTGCCAAGAGCTGTGCTGGCAGCTCTTATTGGAGCCAGCTTGGCAGTTGCTGGAGCATTGATGCAAGCTATTACACGAAATTCGCTTGCCTCACCCCAAGTGTTTGGAGTAAATGCTGGTGCTTCATTAGCGATTGTAATAGCTTTTATTTTATTTCCTGACCTTACCTCTCAATCAACTGTTTATATTGCCTTTTTAGGGGCAGCTTTAGGAGGAATAACTGTTTATTTGTTCGCATCGGGCGGAAAGATAACTCATGTGAAACTAGCACTTGCCGGAATGGCTGTGCATTTATTTTTATCGTCACTTACTCAAGGAGTAATTGTGCTAAATGAACAAGCTACGGACGTTTTGTATTGGCTTGTAGGTTCTATTAACGGGAAAGACTGGACTCATGTGAAAATTCTTTTACCTTGGTCGTTTCTAGGTCTTCTCCTAGCTTTTGGATCATCTCGCTCTATATCGATCCTAGTATTAGGAGAAAATATGGCAACAGGATTAGGAGAAAAGGTAAAATGGATTCGCTTTTTTGCAGGTATACTAGTCATTATGCTCGCCGGTGCATCTGTTGCCGTTGCGGGGCCAATTGGATTTGTAGGTCTCATTGTACCTCATATAGCTAGAAAATTGGTAGGAGGAGACTACCAGCGAATTCTGCCATTTTCAGCTATATTAGGAGCCATTTTGCTTGTTTATGCTGATGTACTGTCTCGTTTCATTGCATATCCTTTTGAGTCGCCAGTAGGGATTGTAACAGCTCTTATTGGAGCGCCTTTCTTTTTATACCTTGCTAGAAAGGGGAGGAATATTAAGCAATGAAAAGAAAACACCCTTATCAAATGTTAAGTATCTTATTGTTAGGTTTAATAATTACGATTGTAATTAGCTTAGGGATAGGAGCCGTTTATATTTCCCCGGGAGAAATCTTTCAGCAAATAATTGGAAGTTCTCAAGGGAGTTCATTTATTTTAACGAATTATCGTATTCCACGCACCCTCATTGCTATTGTTGTAGGTGCGGCTTTAGCAGTAGCAGGAGCTATTTTGCAAGGGATATTAAAAAATCCACTAGCTTCTCCCGATGTTATCGGTGTCACAAAAGGAGCGGGGCTATTCGCCGTTTTTATCTTAATTGTATTTCCAACTGCTTCTGTGCTTCTGCTGCCACTTTCAGCTTTTTTAGGAGCAGCAGCTATAGCCGTTATACTTATGGTGTTTTCCTACTCTCAAGGAGCTAAACCTCATACGCTGGCTTTAGTTGGCGTAGCGTTAGGAGCTATTTGTCAGGCTGGAATTCAGTATTTTATGATTAAGTTTCCAGATGACGTGAATACAACTCTTCTTTGGCTCACAGGAAGTTTATGGGGAAGAGGCTGGAGTGAGCTTGGGATGTTAATTCCTTGTGTTGTACTCGTGCCTGTTATTATTATATTTGCATCTAAGCTCGACATTTTAAACTTAGGGGATGAGATTGCAGTTGGCTTAGGAGAGCGAACAACATACGTTCGTTATACACTATTGAGTATGGCTGTGATATTGGCAGGGTTATCTGTAGCTGTGGTTGGGTCAATTGGTTTTATTGGTTTAATTGCTCCTCATATTGGTAGGAGGCTAGTAGGAAGCCGTTCGAAGTTCTTGTTACCAGTTTCAGCAGCAGTAGGTGCTTTATTCCTGCTAATTGCTGACAGTTTAGGAAGAGGGGTTATGCCGCCCGTTGAGATTCCAGCTGGAATTGTAACAGCTGTTATTGGCGCCCCTTATTTTCTATATTTACTGCGCCGTGAACAGAAAAAATAGAGGAAAGGAGGAACAGTAATGACAAAATTAACTGCTGAAAAGCTTTCACTATCATATGATTCAACTTCAGTTATTCATAATATTGACCTTCACATTCCAGAAGGAAAGGTAAGTATAATCATTGGATCAAATGGCTCTGGAAAGTCAACAATCCTTCGTTCATTGGCTCGTTTATTAAAGCCTACAGAAGGAAGTATATATTTAAATGGAAAAGATATTCATCGTCATTCATCAAAAGAAGTAGCAAAAAAACTGGCTATTTTGCCTCAAGCTCCTGAAGCTCCTGAAGATTTAACAGTAAAAGAGCTTTGCTATTACGGTCGTCACCCTCATAAGGGCTTATTTGCTCGCTATTCTGCTGAAGATCATCAAATTGTAGAGGAGGCTTTACAGGCAACCAAACTGTCTGATTTAAGTCATCGTACACTGGATGCTCTCTCTGGAGGGCAGCGTCAGAGGGCCTGGGTTGCAATGGCATTAGCACAGGGTACGGAGCTTCTACTTTTGGATGAGCCTACCACATATTTAGATTTAGCTCATCAGATTGAAGTGCTTGAACTTCTTCGTTCTTTAAACCAAAAGAGAAATTGTACAATTGTGATGGTCTTACACGATCTAAACCAAGCAGCTCGCTATGCAGACCATTTAATCAGTATTTCAAACGGCCAGATTTACAAAGAAGGTTCTTCTGCTCAAGTATTTACAGAAGAAATGATAAGAGATGTGTTTAATTTATCTTCAACTATCATTCAAAATCCGGTTGATGGTTCACCTTTATGCATACCAACTGGAATCATAAAATAAACTGCATTTTAAAACAGCGTACTATTTTTGCATAGTACGCTGTTTTACATTTAAGGTCAGAGCTAACAGTTTATACAATACATAGATTCCAAGGTATGCCCCGGTTAATAAAAAAGCTGAATTTAAAAAGATTGCATGGATGCTCGTCATAAAAACAGTATGGTTTTTTAAGATACGATAGATAGAAGCAGCGGCTATATTTCCAAATACTAGCGCTGAAAGAAGGGCTAGCGTATTAAAAACTAGCTCTGCTCCTTTCCATTTGAGTGAGAAAAAGAGCATGATAATAGGAATAATGATACTTCCAGAAACTAACAGAAAAATCAATGGACCATCTCCAATACGTTATCTTATTACAGTTACATAAGATAATGTTTTTGCTTATCTTTAGATAGTCTTCCCTTTTTATAATCCGTTAAGCTTTTTTCTTCCATTTTTTACTTATATAAAAAAGTAAGATGATGGATAAAACCATTAAAATGATTTTGCCTTGCATAGATCCTTGTGAAAGATGATAAACCGAATAAACTTCAATAAAAAGCGCTGGAATTTTTCCAAGTGCGCTAGCAGAAATGAATACCGCAAAGGAGCCTTTTCCTACAGCGCTGAAGAATGTAATGAGGCCTGATGGAACAAAGGGAAGTAAACGCAAAGAAAGAATCAATACAAAACTCTCTTTCCCTTGTACGCGCAGCAGTTTCAGCGACTTGGAGTGAGAAAGTGTTTTTGTATGAACAAGTGTACGGAAACCTTTTCGATACAGCCAAAAAGAGAGAGCTGCACCTAAAACTTCTCCAATAAAAGAAAGTAAAAATCCGTTCCAAAAACCAAATAATTTTACGTTTGCGAACGTAAGGGGTGCACTTGGAAATACGCCCGTAATGCTAATAAGAATGTTCAAGAGAATGCTGATAAACCCAGCTGCTTCTAAATGTTCAAGCAGAAATGTTTGAAGATAGTCAGTCATGGTTATACTCCCATTTATGTTTTACTTGTAGGGCTATTTTAGATGGTTTTCTACTATTATATAATTTTTGGCATGAAATAAGTAGGTAAGCAGTTTATAAAAAACGAAACAGGGTAACTACTTACTAATGAAAGATGATTTACTGATTTGAAGGGATGGACAACTCATGTTGAAATTTTTGCTTGTTATTGTAGTGGTATTATTAATTATTATGATTTTTAAACGCTTTATCCGAAAATGAAAATGCTAACTAAGCAGCTCGTGGGATCTTTCTCACGAGCTCTTTTGCGGAGCTATTCAGTAGCTCAACAATACACTTTTTACCTGTGATGAATATCACTGCAGCTAGGGAAAAGAAGGGGTAAGATAGAAATGGGAGGGAGGTATATGGAATTATTATTCTATCTCAGCACTTATTTATCAGGGGGAGCTATTGCATTATGGCTAATTAATGCAGCATTTAATGGATTATTAAAATAACAGAGGGAGAGAAAATGAACGATTCTAAAGGTATATTTAACGATAAAGAAAGAAAGCTTGCTCGCTATTTGGAGACGTACACAACTGAGCAGATTTTAACTGAAGCAGGCATGTCTTCGTCTGCTGCGCTATATGAGTTGAAAAAAATAAGATTACCGCGGGCAGTTGCTAATACGATTGTTTATTACGTACTGGCAACAAATAATCAAAAGCTGGTTATGTACAAACTGCTCATGTTAGCTGGCGTTTGTAAAAAGCTTGGCATTCAAGATGCACAGGCAGCCCTCACTTTTATCAAAAAATATTACGTTTGTCATCAGCATTTACACTAGAAAGTACATTTGTCTGAGGGGGAAAAGAGATGAATATTGTCCCGTTTAAGCAGCGTTCATCTGCAAAAAATGATCAAGGCAGAGAACAGCCGTTTCAATGTTTCATTGAGGGAGATCGATTTCAGTTAGATTTGTATATGACATATTTATTTCATCGCTGCCATTCTAGCAGGTATAGATATAACCGTGCTAACAGAAAGGGTAGGATGTAATGATAAAATACCAGTGGTAGCGGCTTCATTTTTCCTGATGGAATAATGAAGCCGTTTGTTGTGTTAGAAAGAATGATTTACTATGATGTAGTTAATGATAAAAGAAAAAGGAAGGGAAGGAACGTAATGGATTTACATAAGTGGGAATATTGGATTTCAAAGCTCGAGCTTCAGCCTCATCCAGAAGGAGGGTTTTATAAACAAACCTATCGCTCCAATGATGAAATTTCTGATAAAGAAGTGTCATCGCAGTTTGATGATAAACGATTTCTATACACGAGTATTTACTTTTTATTAAGGTCTCAAGATGTATCGCATTTCCACCGGCTGCAATCAGATGAACTATGGTACTATCATGGGGGAAGTCCTTTAACCATTCATATTATTTACCGCGACGGAACCTATCAAGAAGTAAAACTAGGTACAAACTTAGAAAATGGAGAAGTTCCTCAATTTTTAGTTCCAAGAGATACGATTTTTGGTTCCTCTGTGGCAAATGAGAATACGTTTTCTCTCGTTGGATGCATGGTCGCACCAGGTTTTGATTTCCGTGACTTTGAATTATTCACAAAACAGCAGCTGCTTGATGAATTCCCCGAGCATGTTGTGATCATCGACAAATTAGGGTACGATAAATTGCCAAATGATTAAAAAGCATGCATCTCGGTTTGATGCATGCTTTTTTCATTTGAACCAGCCTTTTTCCTTAAAGCGAGTAATGGCTTCAATGCGGTTCTTTACTTCGAGTTTGTCCAGAATGGTAGAAATATAATTGCGCACCGTTCCAGTCTTAATAGATAGTTCGTCAGCAATTTCTTTTGTGTTTTTTCCATCAGCTACTAGAGCTAATACTTCTTTCTCTCTAGCTGTAAGAGGACTGGTAGATTCACTATATAAGTCATCCACTAATTCTGGAGCATAGAGGCGTCTGCCTGCCATCACGCTTCGAATGGAATTTGCGAGTTCTTCACTCGGACTATCTTTTAGCAAGTATCCGCTTACGCCTGCTTTCAAAGCTCTTTGAAAATAGCCGGAGCGAGCGAACGTTGTCAAAATGATGACTTTGCAGTTTAAATCTTTCAGTTCCTCTGCAGCTTCAAGCCCAGTTTTAAGAGGCATCTCGATATCCATTACGCATATATCTGGCTGGTGCTGCTTAGCAAGTGATACCGCTTGTTCCCCATTTGAAGCTTTTCCGACAACTTCCATGTCATCTTCTAAATTTAACAAAGAGCCTAAAGCCCCTAACATCATTTGCTGATCTTCGGCAATAACAATTCGAATCATAATTGTTCCTCCTTAATATGTTTAACGATGTTTGGAACTGTAATATGAATAATCGTCCCCCCTTGACTGGAGATATCAAGATGGCCGTTTACAAACTCCAGCCGTTCTTTCATTCCTAAAAGACCGTTTCCTTTCCAGCAGGTTTTCTTCGTATTAATACCAACTCCATTGTCTTCTACCGTTATGCCTACTTCTTTTGCAGACTGATGTAAAGTAATCGTGCAAACGGTGGCTTGACTATGTTTGACCACATTGGTTACTGCTTCTTTTAAGCACATGCTAAGAATATTTTCAATTAGCAACGACACATTCTCTAATGAAATGCCCTCTTCTCCTACAAACTTAATTTCGGCAGCTTCTAAAAGCTCTTGAACGCGTTTTAGTTCTTCACTAAGGCGGATTCCACGCATTTGAGAAACCATGTTTCTCACTTCATTAAGAGCCGTGCGCGCTGTTTGCTGGACATCTTTTAATTCTGATTTTGCTTTTTCAGGATCTTTTGTAATAAGTTTTCTTGCTAAATCACTTTTTAGACCGATAAGAGACAGCTTTTGTCCTAACGTATCGTGCAGATCGCGAGCTATCCGCTGGCGTTCTTCCTGTTTTACAAGCTCAGAAATACGTTTATTTGCATCTTCAAGCTGTTCTTCCAGCCGGTCTCGCTTCTTCCGATTATAAATGCTAAATGGCAGTACAATCACACTGATGGAAATTACAAAAATGAAAGGCAGCTGTTTTAAAAAGATCTCTTCTTGCATAACAACGTTAAAGTTTACCGAAATAACGGTGCTAATTAAATGAACAGCATACAAAGTGAAGAAAGCGAGTCGTTTTTGGATATTTCCAATAAAATAAGCGATAAAAAAAGCAAAGTAAAAGGCAAAGTAAATATAATTGAAAATAGTTGTCAGGGCTAAGGAAATAACGATTAACAAAGCCGTCCATACGTAAACGGACTTGCCTGTTGAAACAAACGCAAAACGATAGAAAATAAAAAATAAGATGGTGAGTAACGAACCAACAATAATGTGATTCATGGATGAAGACTGTAAAATAAAATAAAATGGTAGAATGACAAATACCGTCCATATGTAGGGAGATAGCCCAGTGATTTTTTGGAAAAACGTATATTTTTTCATAAAGAACCTCGTTTACTTGTTAAAATACACTATTAGTTTACCACAAAGTAGAACGAAATAAGTTTAGAGAGATAGATAAAACAGTCAAGCTTTTGAAAGCTTGACTGTTTTGTTTTATTAAAGTTCTGCTTTTGTTTGAGATGACATTCTGCTTGCTTTTGGTGCAGCTGAGCGTGTTTTTATTTCTTTAAAGCTCACAAACATTTTGTTTTCTTCATCCCATAGACGGAATCGAAGAGAGCGAAGACTTGTTGCGAGTGTAATGGTTGGTACATTTTGAAGAGGCTGCGTGTGTTGATGAACAGCTTCAAGCTTATAGTTTGGCACTCTTGGGCTTAAATGATGTACATGGTGAAACCCAATATTGCCTGTTAGCCATTGCAATAGTTTTGGAAGCTTGTAAAATGAACTTCCTTCAACGGCAGCTTTTACATAATCCCAGTGCTCATCTTCTTCAAAATAAGAATCTTCAAACTGATGCTGTACATAAAACAGCCAAATTCCAATTGAACCTGAAATGAAGAAAATCGGTCCTTGAATTAATAGGAACGCCTGCCACCCTACCAACCAGCAGGTCGCTGCTGCTAATGCAACGATCAATACATTTGTAAGATACGTATTCATTCTTTCTTGTTTCTTCGCATTTTTTTGATTGAATCGGTTTGTAATCAAAAATACATATATAGGTCCCACGCCGAACATAATGAACGGATTGCGATAGATACGGTAAGCGATTTTTTTCCAAATAGAAGCTTCTTTATATTCTGTTACGGTTAACACCCAAATGTCACCCGTACCTCTTTTATCTAAGTTGCTGCTTGTTGCATGGTGAATTGCATGGCTATGTCCCCATTGACTGTAAGGGAACATCGTTAAGACACCGGTAATGGTTCCGAGAATTTTATTGTGTTGTCTACTTTTAAAGAAAGAGTAGTGACAACAGTCATGAAAAATAATGAATATTCTTACTAAAAATCCTGCTGCGATAACAGTTAGCGGAAATGCTAAAAAATAAGAAATTGAAAGGCTCTCATAAGCGAGAAACCACAGTGTGAAAAAAGGTAAAAAAGTATTAATCAATTGTCTTATGCTGTCTTTCATTACTGCTTTTTCAAAAGGTGCAACTTGTTTTCGTAAATTCTTTTGTTTTTGTATAGTCATATGAAATTCCTTTCATCACCGTATATTACCCTCAGTATAAAGAGATTTTTCTGACTATTTAAGACATACGTGTCATATAGAAACCATGACAGTTGTCATATATATGTAGGGGGAAGCTGTAAAAAATGAAAAAAAGCGGTATTTAACAGTCTGCGGTTCTGATAAAATTATACAGTGAAGGCTTATTGCTACGGAGTATTTAAGAAGAAAAAAGGAGTTTGAAATGAATAAAAGAAATAGATGGGTATATCTTCTTCTAGCTTTTGTGATCATGGGA
This sequence comes from Priestia sp. YIM B13490, assembly GCF_042787735.1. Taxonomy (NCBI): domain Bacteria; kingdom Bacillati; phylum Bacillota; class Bacilli; order Caryophanales; family Bacillaceae; genus Priestia; species Priestia sp. YIM B13490. The sequence continues at coordinate 46,246 of NZ_JBHZOT010000002.1, read as the reverse complement.
GCAGGCCTTTTATCAAGAAAACTTACCGCGTATCTTCCTCACATCGTAAATATATATGCGGGAGATTCGTTATGGGCCTTAATGATTTTTGTCAGCGCGGGTTTTTTGTTTCCTGCATGGAGGATAAAAATGACTGGTATGTTTGCTATAGTGTTTTGTTACTTCATTGAATTTACACAGTTGTATCACGCTCGGTGGATTGATGACATAAGAAAGACTGCGCTAGGAGGGCTCATTCTGGGGTATGGCTTCTTATGGAGCGATATACTGGCTTATTCGATTGGAGTCGGGGTAGGAATGAGCTGGGAATATTATAGATATCGATTTAAAAGATCCGCCTAGCAAATACGATTCAACGAATTTTAGAACTCAGCTGAGGATGGAATAAGCCGTAAGGTTATGAAGCAGGATGTATATACATAAAAATAAACTTATGCATAAAAATTTTTCACTTAAAACCAATTGTCTATTCGTTGAACGAGAGGAAGAGAGGGGATTATTTGAACTTAATAGCCTGGATGATTATTGCATGTGAAATCGCTTTTTGGATAGTCATCATTTTAGGATTAGCAGCAAGGTATATGTTTAAAAAACAAAAGCTCAGTTTTTTTATTTTAGCTCTAACACCTATTGTTGATTTTTTTCTTCTGATTGTGACGAGCGTAGACCTTTACGGAGGTGCTACAGCGACCTATGCTCACGCTATTGCAGCCGTGTATATTGGAATTTCGATCGCTTTTGGAAAAAGTATGATTCAATGGGCAGACGAACGCTTTCAATATTATGTGATGAAAAGCGGAGAAAAACCCCGTAGGCGCTATGGAAAAGAATATGCAAAGCATTATTTTAAGTCATGGCTACAGCATCTTGTTGCTTACGCTATTGGAGCAGCTCTTTTAGCGGCGATGATGTATATAGTACCAAATGGAAAAACCAACGTGCTGCAAAATGTAGTGGAATTTTGGACAGTTATTGTAGGAATTGATTTCTTATTATCTCTTTCTAATTTCGTTTGGCCTAAAAAAGAAAAAGAGTCCGGTTATACCAACTTATAAAAAGACATCGTCATGCGTGTGAAGCAAAAAACCTCCCCGTAAGGAGGTTTTTTGTTTTACCATCCAGGGTATAGGTATATGAATGATGCTTGTCTAAGGTAGTTCAGTTTAGTTGCTTAAGCGGCTAAACTGCTTTTTGTGCAAATATATGTACAATTTATGTAGCATGCATGATAAGAATTCTGTGTATTCCATATACTACCTCATATGAAAGATAGACAAGTGATACAATACAGTTTGTTTTTAGGAGAGCTTTTATGAAAAAACGCCGGTTGGACTTTATTTTTTTATTTATTATTTTACTTTCCATTTATGCTTTCTTTTTTACCTCTATTGATGTTCATTGGAAGTATGCCTTAGTTGGATTATATGGTGTCATCATTTTCATTTGTATGTATTCACTTATGCTTGAAAATCGAACGCCTGAAAGTACGTTGGTTTGGATGTATGTCCTCTTTTTCTTCCCTGTTGCAGGTTTTTTCTTTTATTTGTATTCAGGACAGCTCTATTTAAAGGGGCATATGTTTAAAAAAAAGCGTATGCATAACCGAGAAATGCTTAGAAAGATGGCAGACAAAGAAACGACGCCTGATCTATCGCCGCTTCAATCGCATCAGCGTTACTTTGCTCAGTATCTTCAATGTGTATCTTTGACAAAGATGAATGTTCATACAAAAACCTACGTCCTTAAGAACGGGCAAGAAACGTTTAATGAAATCAAAAAGCATTTGCAATCAGCAAAACAGTTTATTCATATGGAATACTATATGTTTCACTCAGATTCTCTAGGAAAAGAAATCATTGATATTTTAATAAAAAAAGCAAGCGAAGGTATAGAAGTGCGCTTTACATTCGATACAATGGGAAGTTTTACACTATCGGGTTCAGATATTAAACGAATGAAAAAAGCGAATATTAAAGTGCATCCTTTCTTACCTATTAAGTATGGATTTTTCAATCAAAAATTCAACTTTCGAAACCACCGTAAAATAGTCGTAATTGACGGGGAAGTAGGTTTTGTAGGGGGATTGAATGTTGGGGATGAGTATTTAGGAAAAAACAAAAAAATTGGTTTTTGGAGAGATACTCATCTGATGCTAAAAGGAGAATCTGTTCAAACCTTGCATTCGATCTTTATGTTCGATTGGGAATACGTTTCTGGAGAATGCTTAATTAACGATGAAGCGTATACAAAGCCTCATCCTGTCGAAGGAGAAGGCTTTGTGCAAGTGGTGGCGACAGGGCCCGATACGCAGGAAAATATGAGTGATTATTACTATACTATGATTACAAGCGCGACGAAATCAATCTGGATTTCAACTCCTTATTTTGTTCCAAATGAAGCCATAAGAACCGCCCTTCGTATTGCGGCTAGAAAAGGTGTAGAGGTACGGATTATGGTACCCGAAATTAATGATGGCTTTCTGACTCAATATGGAACTAGGTCATATTTTGCTGAACTTCTTCGATGTGGAATTGAAGTATATTCGTATAGAAAAGGGTTTTTGCATCAAAAAATTGTGATTATAGACGGAGATATGGCTTCGGTCGGTACTGCAAATATGGATATGAGAAGTTTTCATCTGAACTTTGAAGTTAATGCATTTTTAATTGAAGGAGAGACGATTCAAACGCTCATCAAAAATTACGAAGAAGATATTGAAGACAGTCATTTGATCAAACCAGTAGCATTTTACAAGCGAAGCTTAGTAGAACGTTCGAAAGAGTCATTTGCACGCTTATTTTCAGGTGTTTTATAAAATAAAGTTTGTTTTCAAAAAGCAGGAGGAAACGTATGGGTGAATCTCCATTTGTTAAAAAAGATACGTTTGGTCGAAAGTTACATCGCTTAAAAGAACGTACTAAGCCATTTGTCGTACGTTTTTCACGGTTTGGTCATGTGGCTCAAGGTGTGGTCTATTTTATCATCGGTATATTAGCGATTCAGACAGCTTTCGGATTAAAAGGCGATTTAGTTACTTCTCAAGGAGCCCTGCACACAATTGCAAAGCAGCCGTTTGGATTTTTGATTTTAATTGTCTTGGCAGTAGGTTTAAGTGGATATGCGTTTTGGCAAATCATTTCTGCTATTTTTGATCCTCACCACGTTGGGCATGGGGTAAAAGGCGTTTTCACTCGTTTGGGCTATTTAGTTGTAGCGACGTTTTATATTAGTCTTTGTGTGAGTTCGGTGAAAATTTTGCTTCATGCTCACGTTCATACCTCAGGTAAGCATTATCAAACGGTATCAGCCAAGCTGTTATCTTATCCCTTTGGGCAAACCATCATTGCGCTTACAGGTATCGGCGTTATTATCTTTGGGATTGGACAAGTATATTGGGCTCTTTCAGGACGCTTCTTAAAAAAACTAAAGAAAAACGAAATGTCAAAAGAAGAGTGGCGATGGAGCGGGCATATTGGAAAAGCAGGTATTATTGCTCGAAGTATCGTCTTTGGCATTATTGGTTTATTTCTTATTCGCACGGCTCTTCAAGCGGATCCAGACGAAACGAAAGGGTTAGATGGAGCCCTTGCTGAAGTAGCACAGCGTCCTTTTGGGTCTGTACTGCTGGCTATCGTATCAATCGGGCTTATGGCATACGGAGTATATATGTTTGCAGAATCAAGGTATAAACGAATTGATCCTTAATAAAATTAAAAAGATGAAAAAGCTACTTTTTGACCTTCTGCTCATATCATATAGCAGATAGATAATGAACAGGAGGAGAGGCAGATGCCATCGGTAGTAGGAGCCGTAAATATCTCGAATGTATTGGTTTCATCTTCAGTGGAGTTTGGTGATTGTCTGGCTATTAAGCCAAAAAGTACAGCTTTTACAACAGTCGGTTCTGGCAGCGGGAACACAGGGAATTTTATGAATATTACAAGCAGTTCCAGTACCGCTAATACAATTGATATGGATATTAAGGATCAAAATGTAGTGGGAAATGCATAAGAAACGAAAGCTTATCGTCATCGGACGGTAAGCTTTTTTATTTGTATTTCACGTATACCCAGACGTTTCTTTACCACAATGTACCTCTAGGATTCTATCTTATAGGAGTAGTAAACTAGACAGGTGATGTCAAAAAGTGGGGAGGCGAAATTATAAAATGAAGAAAATATGTATGAGCCTGATCGTTCTCTGTCTTTTCAGTGGAGGATTGGCCCCGATGAGTAAAGGAGCCGCTGCTTCTTCAGTGGGCACTGTCAAAGGTGACAACGTAAACGTATATCGTTCTCCTTCCTTACATTCTTCTGTTATGCAGACAGTGAAAAAAGGAGAAGAATTTCCTGTCATTTCATCTGAAGCTGGAGATGCAGCTCAGGTTACTACTCATACGGTAGTGCCGGGAAATACACTATGGTTACTAGCTAAGCAATACGGTGTAACAGTCAGTGATCTAATAAAACAAAATCAGCTAAAAAAGACGGAGCTGATTCCAGGGCAAACGCTGAAAATACCACCAAAAGGCTTGTTACATAAAGTAGTATCAGGAGATACGCTTTGGAAAGTCTCCGTAAAGTACGGTGTAAAAACAAATGAATTAACAAAGTTAAATCAGCTATCCTCAACAAATATTAAGCCCGGACAAACGCTTATTATTCCTGATTACTATATACAAGTACAGCTTTTGGAAGGGAAAAAAGGCTGGATCAAAAAATCTGATTTAGTGCAAAAGAAGCATCAGCCTGTAGTTATGGGTTGGAGCTTTAATGAAAAAACAGCAGGCTATACAGAATCGATGAAGCAAAAGAATTTAGACGTTGTTTCACCTCGTTGGTTTACGCTAACGTCGAATGACAAAGTTGTTTCATCTTCTATAAATGAATCATATGTTCAAACGGCTCATAAAAACGGCAAAAAAGTCTGGCCGCTTATTGGCAACAATTTTGATGATGTACTTACAAGTGATGTGCTAAGCAATAAAGCAAAGCGGAAAAAGCTTGTATCATCAATAGAAAGTTCGCTAGTAAAAACAAACAGCGATGGGATCAATGTTGACTTTGAAAACATTAATATCAAAAACAAACAAGATTTTGTTTTATTTATTAAAGAATTAAAAGCAGCGTTAAAACCTCATGGTATGACTATTTCAGTAGACATAACAAGAGAAAATAATGATCCTTTTTGGTCGGGAAGCTTTGATAGGAAACAGATTGGTCAAGTGGCAGACTATGTCATTATGATGGGATATGAAGAACACTGGGGAGGAAGTCAGGTTCCAGGATCTGTTGCTTCACTGCCTTGGGTGAAAGAAGGCGCACAACTTCTTATGAAAGATGTACCTGCACACAAAATCCTTCTGGGAGTTCCTTTTTATACGCGAGAATGGAAAACGGACCTATCGACCAAAAAAGTTGTCACAAAAGACTTAACGATGAAAGAAGCCGAAGCTGTTATCTCTTCTAAAAAGTTAGCTAAAAAATGGGATAGCCAAGCCTCACAGTACTATGTAGAATACACGGAAGATGGTACGAAGCATCAAATATGGCTCGAAGACAAAGCATCTATGCAGCGCCGGGTTAAATTAATTAATGACTATCATTTAGGTGGGGCGGCAGCTTGGTATATTGGTTCAGAAACCTCAGATATATGGGAGTTATACAACTTTTAAATAAAAAACACACCTCTTGCTTGATTTAGTGAGGTGTGTTTTTTATTTGCATCATAATGAAGCATATACATCTATTTACAAACGAGATAAATTTTACAATATTTGTTTTTCTTGAGTTAATTTATAACTATATTCCAAAATGAGCCTATTTAACCTTTTTTTAGTTGAAAACGCTTAATGACTTTACGATAAAGATAATTTATAGTAAATTCAGTTTCTATACAATAAATTTACCAAATGAACAATTAAGTAATTTAATTATTAACTAAGTGAAAGGAATGAATGTTATGGGAAAAGTATTAGTAATAGGCTTTCCAGGTGAAGGACATGTGAATCCTTCTTTAGGAATTGTAAAAGAGTTGATGGCTCAAGGGGAAAAGGTCGTCTATTACGGCATTGAAGACTATGCTGAAAAAATTCGGAAATCAGGCGCGGAATTTCGTGAATACGAAGATTTTCGTCCAAGTCTTGATATGAGCAACCGGATGACAAACGAAGAGTCTTATGACCGCTATGAAATAATGAATTTGTTTTTAAATGAATCTGAAAATATTATTACTAAAATTATGAGTGAAACGAAACATGAAACATATGATTATGTACTTTATGATTATCACCTTTTAGCAGGTTCCGCTGTGGCCGACCTTCTTCAGCTTCCGAAGGTTTCTCTTTGTACAACATTTGCGTTAAATAAGGAGTTAGCAACTTGTATGATGCCAAGTGGTCAAACAGAACCTGACCAATCTACCTTTTATCCTCAATTCGAAAAATCATTAAATAAGTTCAACAACCAATATAATACTCAGTTAAAAGATTCCATTGACATTATGTCGAATCCAGGGGATATTACGCTAGTATTTACGTCAGAATTCTTTCAGCCAAACGTATCTGAATTTACGAGTGAGTACAAGTTTATTGGTCCTTCAATTGTTAAACGATTAGACATTGAAGATCCTTCTTACTTACAAAATGAAAATGAAAAAATTATTTTTGTTTCTATGGGAACTATTTTTAATCAGCAGCTAGAAATCTATAACTTATGTGTAGAAGCATTAAAAGATTTTGAGGGTAAAGTTATTTTATCTATTGGTAAAAATACCAAACCTGAAGAATTAGCACACATTCCAGAAAACTTCGTTGTGAAACAATACGTACCGCAGCTAGAAATTTTAAAACGTGCGGATTTATTCATTACTCACGGCGGAATGAACAGCAGCAGTGAAGGTTTATACTACGATACGCCCCTTGTCGTTATTCCAATGGCAGTGGATCAATTTATGGTTGGCGATCGCGTGCAGGAGTTAGGAGCAGGTGTAAAATTAGATAAAAATAATGTATCTGCTGAGCTAATCAAAAAGACAGTTAACGACGTTTTAACTACTCACACATATAAACAGCATGCACAACAAATTGGAGAATCACTTCGCTCAGCGGGAGGATACAAGCAAGGAGTGAAAGAAATTTTCAATGTGGTGCCTGTCAAAGCGTAATAGATGTAAGGCAGCTAGATAACTAACAGAGAGGAGTAAATATAATATGCAGACTATAAAAAAAGCAGTTATACCAGCAGCAGGGTTAGGTACTCGTTTTTTACCCGTTACAAAATCTATCCCAAAAGAAATGCTTCCAATTGTAAATAAGCCCGTAATTCAATTTATTGTAGAAGAAGCCTTAAAATCAGGAATCGAAGATATTTTAATTGTTACAGGAAACGGGAAACAAGCAATTGAAAATCATTTTGATCACAATATTCAACTGGAGCACTTGCTTCATCAAAAGGGAAAAACTGAACTATTAGAAGAAATGGAGCATATCTCTGAACTAGCGAATATTCATTACGTTCGTCAAAAAGAAATGAAGGGCCTTGGCCATGCAATTGGCTGTGCTCGACAGTTTATTGGAAACGAACCGTTTGCAGTTTTACTTGGAGATGACTTAACAGACCCAGATCAGCCTTGTTTAAAACAGCTGATTGACCAGTATAACCAAACGGGATCATCGGTTATCGGCGTACAGCGCGTAGAGGAAGAATCCGTTCACCGTTACGGGATTATAGATCCAAAAGCAAATAAAAACCGGTTATACGAAGTGAATGGTTTTGTAGAAAAACCATCAGTCGAAGAAGCTCCGTCTAATTTAGGAATTATTGGACGCTATGTATTTACACCTGACATTTTTGAGTATCTTGAAACGCAGGAAGCTGGAAAAGGCGGGGAAATTCAGCTAACAGATGCTATTCAGCGTATGAATATAGACCGTTCTATTTATGCTTACGAATTCGAGGGCGAACGTTATGATGCAGGAGAAAAGTTAGATTTTATTTTTACGACTCTTGCTTTTGCATTAAAAGATGAAGAATTAAAAGCACCTCTTTTGACCAAATTCAAAGAACTTATCAGCAAAGAAGAACAAAAAGAAAAAATTGCTGTACAAATTGGAAAATAACCTTCATTTACACACCTTTCTTCTACTTTTTCTTGAAGAAAGGTGCATTTTTTTGCGGAAATGGAACGTTTGACAGCTGGATAGAAAGGGTTGAAATGAGTTTATGTCGAAAATAGAAAATTCGTTTGTATCAGGCATAAAGATTGTGTTTACAGACCGGGATTTTCGAACGATTTTTATTTCATTATTTATTATTGGATTATCCGTTGGCGGCTTTATGCCTTATTTAACGGTTTGGGCAACAAATACATTGCATGCCACTTCTTTTCAAGCAGGATTTTTATTTGTGCCAATGAGCATTATTGGTTTAATCGTATCGTTTTATTTAGCTTCGTTATCAGACAAATGGGGGAAACGAAAGCCATTTATTATTTGGGCGTTACTGATTGGAACCATTTCAAGAGTGCCGTTAGCGTTTACGCATTCTTATACAATAGCACTCATTTTACTTGCTATAGGAGGGTTTAATGCGTTTTCTTTTTTCTTTGCCCTGCTGAATGATTTTATTGTTAAAAAGCAAGAAAGCAAATCGCAGGCAGGTACGATTACTGGTACCGTGCGAATGGCTTTTTCACAAGGCTATATTTTTGGACCTATGCTTGGCGCTTTAATTATTGATCACGGAGGGTATACTCTTTTATTTTTATTATCAGGGTTGTTATCGCTAGCAACTTTAGGGTGGGTTCTTTTTGCGCTTAAAGAAGACAGTATGCCTCAAACTTCGGCTCATGCATCTTCAAAAGCGCCAGCCGGTATACCTTCTGTATTAATAGCTGTATTCGTAGCAGCTCTTTTCATTTTTGCGGGTGATTCCGGGCGTTCTATGTATTTGCCGCTCTACATAACGGATACGTTAAAACAATCCGTTTCGATTGTAGGGATTCTCTTTACCGTTACATCTGTTTTTGAGCTAGTATTTATGCCGTTAGGGGGCTATTTTTCTGATAAAATCGGAGTTAAACGATTCTTTATCATTGGAATTGCTTGCCAAGTGCTTTATTTTATTTTAACGAGCCTTCATTTACCGCTGAGTGGGTTAATTGTGCTTCAAGTATTTTATGCTTTTATTCTGTCCGCTACAATGGGAGTGGGAATGGTATATGCTCAGTCACTGGCTCCGCGTCAAATTGGACTAGCCACAACGGCATATATGACGGCTATACAAACTTCAGCAGTTGTCAGCAGCTTAGCTATGGGGTCACTAGTCAGCGTGATTCCGCTGCCTTCTACTTTTTACATTTTAGCTGTTTTCGCGGTTATTTCAGGTGTGATGTTCCTGTTTATGAAGCAAAAATCAGCTGAGAAAATGAGTTAAAAAGAAAAGTTAAGAAGAGGTTGAGACATTACCCAATTAATTCAATCTAAAGGCGGACAAATAGTATACATGAGCTCGTATGGATTGCTTGTGCCACCGCAGTTGATTTCCGTACAAGTCTTCGCTTTCCGCGGGTGGCCGATGAGCCTCCTCGTCTTTTGCGCTCCTGCGGGGTCTGATCTGTTCCACTTTTCCCGCAGGAATTTTCGCCTTGCTCCCCAATCAACTGTTAGAAGGACCTAAACAAATGACACATACATTCACCATAGCAAAAAAACGAACCATTGATTAATGGTTCGTTTTTTTACTTTCTCTAAAATATTTTTGCCCCAGCCTCTTTTTTATGAGGCTGTTTCTTGAATTTGTTCGCTGCGATTTTTATTTAAAATTTTGCGGTAGCGGTAATTAACAAAAGCTGCCGCTGCCATACCTACTACTGAAAGCATCGCATCAAAAATAAAGATAATTGAAATATGTCCCGTTTTAGACATAAGCCCTGTTGCTAAAGGCAATAAAATAGCAGCTAGTCCAGCAGCCGTCGCTACAATTCCAGTAACCGTTCCTTTTTTGTTCCAGAAAAGCTCGGTCATAACAGTAATCGCTAATTGAAAGACCCCAGCCGTAGAAAATCCCATGAAAAAAGCAGCTGCAATTGCAATAGCAGGTACTTTAACAAAAAGAAGCGTAAGTACGGCTATAAGGGTAATCATCGGGTAAACGAGAATAACCGTTACAGGACGAAGCACTTTGCTTAATAATACAGCTAATACTAAAACAGAGATTAAAGCTCCAATGCTGTAGTAGCTTAAAAGGCGGACCGAGCTGCTTTCAGCCATACCTAATACTTGTTGACCGTAAGTAGGGAGCCAAATTTGAGCCACCGTAAAAAGCGCTGTAGAAGTAAATCCAATCACAATAAGAGCAATTCCTTCTTGTTTCATTTTAGGAGCAGAGATAAATTTATTCTCTGCTGTATTTTGCTGTTGAACTGTACTCTGTTCGCGTTTATGATTGGGAAAAGGCAGTTTGAACATAAAGATCATATTTAGTAAATAAATAAGAGCAGGAAGAAAAAAAGCATACCCATAAAACAAATCACGATCTGCAAAAAAGGCAATCATAAACGGCAGAAGTGCCGCTCCTGCAGAAATAAATGCTTTTACAAGAACACTGGCTGAACCTGAAGATTTAGGAAAGACCTCAATCAAAGCAGGGTACGTTCCAGCATCCATAGCAGAGTTTGCAATACCAGCGATAATAGCAAAGATAAAGGCTGTTTGATAATTTGGCGATAATGGAATGCCAATTAAAAAAATCGCCATCGTCAGAGACGAAACAATAATCAAAGGCTTTCGTCCGACTTTATCAGACAAGACGCCTGATAGAGAATACGAAAGCAATTTTCCAATTCCGATAGCAGAAATGATATAGCTGATTCCAGCACCGTCGGTATTTAATTGTTTTGTCAAAAATGACATATTTGATGCAAGCATGATATTGACCATGCCCAGTAGAAAGTAGTTAATATACATACCTGAAGCTGACAGCATGTACTTATTTTTCATCGTTTACACATCCTTACGTAAAAAAGCTTATATGAAAGGGATAAAAGTAACACCCGTTCCTCCTTTTTTCTTCGTTATTTATAAACCTACTTCCATGATAAGTTTATGAAGACATTACCTTTACCTTTTATCATTATATTTATTTAGTCCTTTTTAGTATGTGACTAAATGCGTGCACCTACTGCTTCAAATCAATATGAAATCTATTCTAACATGTTTTTAGCGCTTTAAACCAAAAAAGTGATATTTTATAAAAAAATCCTGTCTTCTTTCGCGGCTTCACAAAAGAAACCCCACAAAAAATGTTTGTTTTAAAGCCAGGATGCACAAGAAGTGCCTCCCAATAGTGGTTATTAAAAAGGAGAAAAGGGTATTTATAAATTAAGGAAAAAGAAACAAAAGAAGAAAGGTGGAAACAATGAAACACAAAGTATTTTTTGATGCGCAATGTCCTTTATGTTACAACGTAAAAAAAATAATTAAAGCGCTGGACTGGACGAACCAAATTCAGTGGATTCCAGTTCAATACATTGAACGAACGGAGTATAGTTACTTAAAAGAAGAGGGAAGAGACTTATATGATCAAATTCATATGGTGACCAAAAAAGGGGAAGTTCTAGCAGGATTTGAAACGGTCAGACGGCTTTTAGCTGTTTTGCCTCTTACATTCCCAATAGGTGTGCTTTTGCATTTACCATTAATGAACAAAGCGTTTAGTCCGCTATACAAATGGGTCTCCACAAACCGATACGACTGGTTTGGACGCTACGATTCTCCGCGAACCACATAAACAAACAAAAGGGACAAGCTTTGAAAAAGCTTGTCCCTTTTGTTTTGAAGACATTATACTTTATACATACCTTAATTTTAAAAAAACGTTAATTTAGTGTGACTTAGACGCGTGAATTTTAGAAAAACAGCTATAGCTGAAAGGGAGAACCTATATGATAACAAAATGGACAGCTGAACGAATGCCCGGTGTAACGGGAAAAACAGCCCTTATAACGGGAGGAAACAGCGGTATTGGATTTGAAGCAGCAAGGGCTCTAGCAGCTCGCGGAGCAGAAATCATTCTTGCTGTGCGTAATGAGGAAAAAGGGAAAGAAGCTAAGAAGAGAATTAAAGCGGATAACGGAAATGCTAAAGTGACTATTATGTCATTAGATCTCAGTGACTTGAGCTCTATTCGGCATTTTGCTAATCAATTTCTTCAACAATACTCGTCTTTGGACCTTCTCATTAATAATGCAGGCGTGATGGTTCCGCCTCACAGCAAAACGAAAGACGGATTTGAACTGCAGTTTGGCTGTAATCATTTAGGACATTTTGCGCTTACGGGTTTGCTGCTTCCTTTACTAATGGCAACTCCACATTCAAGAGTCGTAACGGTAAGCAGTATAGCTGCTAATTCTGGAAAAATCTATTTTGATAATCTAGACGGGGAAAAAGGCTACAGTCCAATGAAGTTCTATAGGCAAAGTAAACTCGCCAACCTATTGTTTGCTAAAGAACTGCAAAACCGCTTAGAAGCAGCTGGATCGACGACAATTAGTGCTGCGGTACATCCGGGTATTTCAAATACTAACCTATTATCACGAGGTTCAGGTAAAGAGCCAAACGGCTTGCTGAAATTTTTAGTCAAGCTATTTAGTCAATCTGCAGAAATGGGCGCGCTGCCTACTCTTTATGCAGCCACTGAATCAATAGAAGGCGGTACATATATTGGGCCAGACGGAAAAGATGCTAAAAAAGGATATCCTTCAAAAGATAGGATGGGAGATGTTTTATTTAAACCGGACGTAGCTGAAAGGCTATGGAGCATATCGGAAGAATTAACAAAAGTGACATATATATTCAAGAAAAGATAAAAACCAGCGGCTATTGGTCGCTTTTTATTTTTTTTAAACTTAAACATTATAACGTTATATTTACTTATTTATTTCTTTATGTTATTCTACATTTGTAAAAACAGAAAAATAATTAATATTAGTGTAAGCGCTACCATAAGAGGAGTGAACGAAATGAAGAATCGGTTTCTATTAAGGAATGTCAAATCGGTCACTGAAAAAGAGTTTGATATTGTTATAGAAAATGGAAAAATTTCTGAGATAGCAAAAGCTGGTGAAGGAAAAGCACCGCTTGTTTATGATTACTCAGGAACCTACATATCCAGCGGATGGATTGATTTACATGTTCATGCGTTTCCAGATTTCGAACCATATGGAGATGAGATAGACGAGATAGGAGTGAAGCAAGGAGTAACAACACTAGTGGATGCAGGAAGCTGCGGTGCTGATCAAATAGCAGATTTAATTCAAAGCCAATATGCAGCAAAAACTAATTTGTTAGCGTTTTTAAACATTTCACATATTGGTTTAAAACGCACAGATGAGCTTTCAAATATGGACTGGCTAAAAGCGGAAAACATTTTTGAAGCCATGAAGGCATATAGAAACAATATTGTAGGTTTAAAAGCCCGTATAAGCAAAAGTGTAGTAGGTAAAAGCGGTATTGAGCCTTTATATTTTGCTCGAAAAATGTCTAGTAAAATTTCACTTCCATTAATGGTTCATGTCGGGTCTGGTCCTCCTGCTATTGAGGAAGTTGTTTCGATTCTAGAAAAAGGAGACATTATTACTCACTATTTGAATGGAAAAGCTAATAATCTATTTGATGATGAAGGAAAGCCGCTTCCACTCCTAATGGAGGCCATCCAACGAGGTGTTCATTTAGATGTAGGGCACGGAAATGCAAGTTTTTCGTTTCAAGTAGCAGAAGCTGCCAAAAAACATAATGTTAAATTCAATACAATTAGCACAGATATTTATCGAAAGAATCGACTAAATGGGCCTGTATACAGCTTAGCTCATGTATTATCTAAATTTCTTTATTTAGGATACAGCCTTGAAGAAGTAGTAAATGGCGTTACTGTTAATGCGGCAAAGTGGCTTAATAGACCGGAGCTAGGAAGGATACAAGTTGGAGACCGTGCCAATTTAACTCTTTTTACTATAGAAGACAAGCCTGTTCTGTTTGTTGATTCCGAAGGAGAGAAGAGAGAAGGTAAGCAAATAATTAAAGCAAAAGGAGTAGTTGTAAATGGAACGTTCATTGAATGCTAAATATGGCTTGAAACGAGTAATTAACGCGAGCGGTCGAATGAGTATTTTAGGTGTATCAGCACCGACTGATACAGTAATGGATGCAATGAAAAAAGGAGGACAAAATTACGTTGAAATCGCTGATTTAGTTGATAAAGCAGGCGATTATATTGCTGAGATCTTAGGAGCAGAAGCAGGTGTGGTTGTTAACTCAGCTTCAAGTGGAATTGCTCTCTCTGTAGCTGCTCTTGTTACACAGGGAAATCGCCGCAAGAGCGAGCGTCTTCATCAAGAAGAAATTCCTAAAAGAGAAATTATTATTCTGAAAGGTCATAACGTACAATACGGGGCACCAGTTGAAACAATGGTTTATTTAGGTGGAGGAAAGCTTATTGAAGTTGGCTACGCTAATGAAGGAAGAGCAACTCATATTGAAGAAGCGATTTCTGAAAACACAGCCGCCATTCTTTATGTGAAATCTCATCATACAGTTCAAAAAAATATGATCTCTGTGGAAGAAACGTGGGAAATTGCACAGAAAAACAATGTTCCGTTAATTGTGGATGCTGCCGCAGAAGAAAACCTTCAAAAATATGTAAAGTACTCAGACCTTGCAATCTACAGTGGCTCAAAAGCAATTGAAGGACCAACTTCTGGAATTGTTGGAGGTGAACGTAAATATATCGAATGGCTGAAAGTTCAACTACATTGTATTGGAAGAAGTATGAAAGTAGGAAAGGAAACAATATTTGGGTTACTTCAAGCACTTGATGAGTATGGAGAAAAGAAAGATAAAAGTGCAAAAGAAAAAGAGAGTTTACAAGCGCTACTGTCATTAAAAGACATAGAAGGCGTTAACGTAACAATTGTTCAAGATGAGGCAGGCCGAGCTATATTCCGAGCTAGAATTCAAATCATTCCAGAACAGGCTAATATAACTGCAGAAGAAGTTGTAAAAGAGTTGAGTGAAGGTGAAATTGCTATTTATACACGTGATTACGGGATAAGACAAGGATATTTTGACATCGACCCAAGACCTTTAAAGGGCGATGATATACATGTAATTGAGTCTAGAATACGCGAAATTGTAGGAGGAAACTGACATGTCAAACATTACAAAACGTTTTTATAAAGAGCGTGCAGCATTAAACGTATTAGCAAACAGTGTCGAAAATGCCAAAGAAGTATTTGAGGCTGCAGAAGGGCATGTATTAGTAGGCGTGTTATCTAAGGATTATTCTACTGTAGAAGAAGCAGTAAAAGCAATGAAAGAATACGGAAAGGAAATTGATGGAGCAGTATCAATTGGTTTAGGTGCTGGAGACAATCGTCAAGCAGCTGTAGTAGCAGAAATTGCAAAGAATTATGCTGGCAGCCATATTAATCAAGTATTTCCTGCTGTTGGAGCAACACGTGCTAATCTAGGTGAAAAGGATAGCTGGATTAATAGTTTAGTATCCCCAACCGGCAAAGTCGGCTACGTAAATATTTCGACTGGCCCAGTTAGCGCAGCGCATAATGAACAAGCTATTGTACCAGTCAAAACAGCTATTGCCCTAGTACGTGATATGGGAGGAAACGCGCTCAAGTATTTTCCTATGAAAGGGTTAAGCTATGAAGAGGAATTCCGAGCTGTGGCACACGCTTGCGGGGAAGAAGAATTCGCTTTAGAGCCAACTGGAGGAATTGATAAAGAAAACTTTGAAACAATTTTGCGTATTGCTTTGGAAGCCGACGTCCCAAAAATTATTCCGCATGTTTATTCGTCAATCATTGACCAGAAAACAGGAAAAACAAAAGTAAATGATGTACGTGAGCTCCTCGAAAAGATGAAAAAGTTAGTTGATCAGCATGGCTAAGAACTTTGCAGCATTTGGAGAGGTAATGATGCGTTTACAAGTACCAGGATATGAATTACTCTCTCAAGCTCATACATTAAGCTATTCGTTTTCTGGTACAGGGGTAAATGTAGCGGCGGGGTTGGCGAACTTCGGATATACGGGATATTTGATCACTGCTTTACCGGATAACGCTGTGGGAGATGCGGCTGTATCTTATCTTAAAAAGTTAGGTATTTCGCAGTCATTTATTAAACGCAGCGGAAAACATGTCGGTATGTATTTTTTAGAAAATGGATTTGGGTCCCGATCTAGCCGAGTTACATATACCAACCGTTCAGAAAGCAGCTTCAACAGAGCTCCTGAAGGCATATATGATTTTGAGAATATTGCGGAGAAAGTAGATGTGGTGCATTTTTGTGGAATCTCTCTAGCAATGAATGATTCCGTCCGATCCTATATGAAATCATTTGCCAAAGCGGTAAAAGAACGCGGTGGTATGGTCGTATTTGACTGTAACTACCGCCCGTCTCTATGGGGAGATGAAGGATATGAAAGCGCAAAGCCTCATTATGAAGATATGCTGTACCTTGCAGATATCGTAATGATGAATGAACAAGATGCTATGCACATTCTTAAGATGGAAACAGAAGAAATAAGCAGAAGAAAGCAGCTGATGAAACTAATTCCAAAGGTAGCAAAGAAGTACGGTCTTTTTGTCGTAGCCGGTACGCACCGATCTATTAATAAGAACAATAAGCACTCTTTATGCGGTTTTATATATAAAAATCATACATTTACATTTTCTGATACGATTACTTTTTCTGTCTATGATAGAATAGGCGCAGGAGACGCCTATACAAGCGGCATTTTATATGGCGAGTTAGAGAGCTTTTCAGCAGAAAAGACTGTGGCATTCGCTGTAACAGCGGGAATGCTTGCTCATACAATCGTAGGCGATACTCCTATGTCATCCCAGTACGATATACAAAAAGCGATGACAGAATCAGTAGGCGATGTAGAAAGGTAGAGGATGTAATAGTGAACGTATCTCGAAAAAAAGGACCACTGTATTTACAAATAAAAAATATCTTAAAAGATCGAATTTTGCATGGCGTGTATCCCATTCAAACAAATATTCCTTCTGAGCCGCAGCTGGAAGAGGAATTTCAAGTAAGTAAAATTACGGTTCGAAATGCTATTAAAGAACTTGTGAAAGATGGATATTTAGAAACAAAAAGCGGTAAAGGAACAAGAGTTATTCGAAATACATCTATTTCAAGGCTCTCAAAAGGAAAACGCTTTACCGAAGTGTTGGTGGAAAAAGGGCATATCATTCAGAAAAAGTTGCTTGGGGCGGAGACAATTGAAAATGCACCAGAAACAACTTTATATACGCTGTTTGGTGAGCAATGTATTCAAATAGAACGTCTTTACTATTTAGATAATGAACCTTATATTCATTACACGCATTATTTAACCATGCAACGTATGGAAGGGATAGAATTAACACACTTAAATGCACAGTCGTTATACGATTTGATTGAAGAACAAGATATTACATTGGAGAAATTTCGAGATCAGTTTGCTGTTGCAAAAGCTGATTCTTATGTAGGCGAAAGACTGAATGTGCAGGCTGGAGAAGCGCTATTAAAGAGATCACGGTATTCCTATGATGAAGAAGGAAATATCATCGAATACAGTGAGGGCTATTATAATACAGAGATGCAGCAATACATTGTGAATTACGATATTTAAGAAGTGCGAGAAGAATACATATTCTTTTCGCCTGAAAAATGAGAGCGTTTACTAAATGGGGGAAAAGAGGAATTTAGTATGGATATGTATCTATTGCTTGTGACATGCCTAGCAATTGTTATTGTTGTATTAGGAGTCTCTTGGTGGAAGTGGCATGCTTTTATTAGCTTAACCGTTGCCAGTTTATTTCTGGCTATTATGTCAGGGCTTTCGATGGACAAAATTGTGGGGGCTTATGAAACAGGAGTCGGCAGTGTTTTAGGTCACCTTGTTGGAATCTTGGCGCTTGGAACGATTTTAGGGAAAATGATGTCAGACTCAGGGGCTGGCATGCAGGTGGCGGAGTTTTTCATTAGGTTTTTTGGAATCAAAAAGTTGCCATGGGCGATGCTCTTTGCTGGTTTTATAATAGGTATTCCAGTTTTTTTTGAAGTTGGAATTGTTATTTTACTGCCGTTAGTGATTTCTATTCATAAAACAACAAGACAAAATATTCTATTAATTGCACTGCCTGTAATTGCAGGCCTATCGATTGTACATGGTCTTGTGCCCCCCCACCCGGGAGCGATGACAGCCATTGGAATATATAATGCAGACTTAGGAAAAGTTTTGCTCTATTCATTGATTATTGCTCTTCCAGCAGCAATAGTAGCAGGGCCTGTATTCGCAAAATGGGTACATAAACGTGTGATTCCTGAAGGGGAACCTGAATTAATTCGTATCAGCACTTCATCTGAAAAATTACCTAACACAGGTATTTCATTTTTCATTATCTTATTACCTGTGTTATTAATGGTGTTATCTGTTATGGCTCCGTATATACCGCTTTCTAGCTTTTTAACTAAATTTTTTGTATTTATAGGCAGCCCTGTCATCGCACTTTTAATTTCTTGCTTTGCCGCATTTTATCTTTTGGGCATGCGTCAGGGAATGAAGAAAGATATAATTAAAAGATTAGTAGAAGAATCATTGCTTCCGGTTGGATCTATTATTTTAATTATTGGAGCTGGAGGGGGATTTAAACAAATTTTAATTGATAGCGGTGTAGGTACATCAATTGCTCAAATGTCTGAGCAAATATCGCTTTCTCCTATTGTCTTAGCATTTATGGTAGCAGGATTAATTCGTATTGCTACCGGATCGGCAACCGTTGCATTAACAACAGCTGCCGGCATTGTTTCACCAATCATTGTGCATATGTCTGGAGTCAATCTGGAACTGCTGGTTATTGCGACAGGAGCAGGATCACTAATGTTCTCTCATGTAAATGATGCAGGCTTTTGGCTAGTAAAAGAATATCTAGGTCTAACAGTAAAAGAGACGTTTAAAACATGGACGGTACTAGAAACACTGCTTTCGTTTATTGCTTTTGGAGGCGTTCTATTATTTGATGTTTTTATTTGAAAATTTCCTCCTTCTGATTATTTTGGAAGGAGGTTTACTAGTTGACTTGATATATAGTATTTGTAGAATAAGGAGGCAATGTATATGACCTGGTTAAAAGAAATACTTGGAACAGAAAAAGCTATTATTGCTATGTGTCACTTGTTACCGCTGCCTGGAGATCCATATTTTAATAGTGAAAAAGGTATGGACTATGTAGTAGAAATGGCAAGAAAGGATTTGCATGCTCTTCAAGAAGGCGAAGTAGATGCTATTATGTTTTCAAATGAGTTTAGCATGCCGTATTTAACGGATGTTAAAACGGAAACTGTAGCTGCGATGGCACGAATTATAGGTGAATTGATGTCGGAAATTAAAGTGCCCTTTGGAGTAAATGTATTGTGGGATGCTAAGAAATCTTTGGATTTAGCGGCTGCTACTGGTGCTAAGTTTGTTAGAGAAATTTTTACAGGCGTATATGCAAGTGATTTTGGTACTTGGAATACCAACGTTGGAGAAACAATTAGACATCAGCATCGAATTGGGGCCAAAAACGTTAAATTATTATATAATGTTGTTCCTGAATCTGCTGCGTATTTGGCTGAGCGGGAAATTGAAAGTATTGCTGCATCTACGGTATTTAACAATCGACCAGATGCGCTATGTGTATCTGGATTAACAGCAGGGGCCAAGACGGATGTGCAGTTATTAATGCGCGTAAAGGAGGCTGTTCCTAATACAATTTTACTTGCTAATACAGGAGTTAATTTCACTAATTTCAAAGAACAGTTATCTATTGCTGATGGGGCAGTTGTAGGTACAACATTTAAATACGACGGTAAATTTGAAAACCATGTGGATGTTGACCGTGTAAAAAGATTTATGGACAAAGTAAAATTTTTTCGTGACAATCTTTAAACGACAAAAAGGGTAAAGGTGAATCAGTTAGCTTTTAGTTTTGATACGGATGCTGTAATTGTCCACAGTGCACCTGTATACCTCATCTGTAATAAAGACATATTTAAAAAGAGATAGCAATAGATGAGAATATACAGCTTAGTTTCATTGGAGTAATAGCTAAAAGAAAATGGACAATATTAAAAGAGGAATTTTCATTGATCCCGCCCAATCTGAAGAATACAAATTCTCTGTTTAATTAATTTTTATTATAGTGGTGATCTAATGAAAAATGAGCCTTTTCATATTAATTAGTATCTTAACTGTGCAAATCAAACGTAAGAAGCAGTTCTGTAATTAGAGCTGTTTTTTTATTGCCTAAAAGCTATAGGTCAGGGGGGAAATAAAAAACAGAATGTTGGATAGCATAATGATAAGGAAATGTACAATGAGTATGCTCTATTTTCAAAGAAACAGACGTACTCAACAAAGCTGAAGAAGCGGAGGGAAGTAACAGTGCCTGACAAACCTAGTATTACCTCAAGCGAAATTGGGACGCTGTGGATGACATATCAGCAGAAAACGTTAATTATTTGCTTGTTAGATTATATGATTGAACATGCGGATGATGAAGATGCTAAAACAATTATGACGGACTTGCGTGAGCAGCTTATTATATACATACGAAAAATAAAAACAATATTTGAAAAAGAAGGAGCGGTAGTGCCAACGGGGCTTTCATCTCAAGACGTAAATGTACAGGCTCCAAAACTATTTACTAACGGATTTGATATTATGTTTCTTCGTGTCATCAAAGAAATTAGTATGGGGATGTATACATTAAGTTTAGGCAAGGCCTACAGAGAAGATGTGGTGAAATTTTATCAAGATTTAACAAAAATTACGCAAGAGTGCTACGATTCCTGTACGCAGTACTTATTGAGAAAAGGAATTTTATCCCGCCCACCCTATATTCCGATGCCAACTACCGTTGAGTTTGTTTCGGATAGAAAATATCTGAGCGGCTTAAATGTATTTGCGGACAAAAGAGTACTAAATACGATGGAGCTAGCGCAGATTTATCATGGAGTCGAAACAAACATTGTCGGGATGAAGTTAATGAAGGCTTTTTCTCAAACGGCGAAAGATGCCGAAGTGAAAAAGCATTTTTTGAAAGGAAAAGAGCTTAGTAAAAAAATTATTACGCGACTTGAAGAAATAATTATACAAGACGATATTTCACCTTCTGTTGCCTCAACAGGAAGCATAACGACTTCTGAAACGCCTGCTTTTTCGGATCGTTTGATGCTGACATGCGATATTTTACTAAGTAACTTCAGTATCGGAAGTCAGGCGTTTGGAGCAGCATTTAGTTTTCGAAGAGATATTGTGGCTAAAATGATGCTGATAGGAGAAGAGGCGTTTCAATATGCAAGCGAAGCAACAGAAATTATGATTAAAAAAGGCTGGCTTGAAGTTCCGCCAAGTATTGATTAGCTAAAAGGAAAGCCTCTTTCATGCATTGTAAATGGAAGTTTATATATCTTTACACACCTTTAACCTTTTATTCAAGTTGATTTAACAGACTGCGTGTACAGTTAAGTTATGTCAATAATAAACAGTAAAGGGTGTAAACAATGAAAAAACGTGCAATTGGAGCGGCAGTATTATCAGCGGTAACTGTAGCAGCGCTGGCATTTGGAACAAATTCACCAACAGATGCTAAAGCAGCTAAAGGCGTAAATAACCAAAAAGCTAAAAATGTTATTCTTTTTGTTGGAGACGGTATGGGTACCGATCATCGTGATGCGATCCGACTGGCCGCCGTAGGAGCAAATGGAAAGTTAGCAATGGATGATATGCCGGCAGTAGGGAGAGTCCATACATCTTCAGGAAATTCATTTGTTACGGATTCTGCAGCAGCTGCTACAGCCATGGCTTCAGGAGTTAAAAGTTATAATGGCGCTATTGGCGTAAATATGAAAGGAAAGTCTGTTCAAACAGTTTTAGAAAAAGCAAAATTAGCTGGGAAAACGACGGGGCTTGTGACAACAAGTCAAGTAACAGACGCAACTCCAGCTGCTTTTGGCGCACATGTTAAAGATCGAAGTGCTCAAAGTGACATCGCGAAGCAGTATCTTGAAAACAGTAAGATAGATGTGATTCTAGGTGGCGGAGAAGATTATTGGTACACAAAAGGAAATGAAGGTGCACATCCAGATGCCCCGCCAGAAGATAAAACTGAAGGAAGCAAAGGAACGCAAGGAAACTTAGTAAACAAAGCACAAAAACTTGGGTATACATACGTTAATAACGAAAATGAATTAAAATATGCTAGAGGAACAAAATTGCTTGGTCTGTTTGCTAATGAAGAAATGTTTCAACAAGCTCCTGAAGGCCAAGGTGATGTGTACAACCCTCAAGTATCTCTAAAAGACATGACAAAAAAAGCAATCAATACGCTATCACAAAATAAAAAAGGGTTCTTTCTTGTAGTAGAAGAGGAAGCGATTGATGAAATGGCTCATAATAATAATGCTGAACTCATGATTAAAGCAGGTAAGCAGCTTAATGATACGGTGAAGATGGCTAAAGCTTATGCTAAAACACACCCAGACACTCTCGTATTAGTAACAGCTGACCATGCAACCGGAGGTTTAGCACTTGAAAAAGTAGACAATAAAGATAACGGTGGAGATGAAGCATCAAAAGAAGATGGACCATTTGCAATCGCTCATTCAAAAGAGCAGTTCGTTGCGGATTGGACAACTGAAGAGCATACGTCATCAGACGTTCCTTTAAATGCAATGGGTGCCGGCTC
The DNA here is from genome assembly GCF_042787735.1 of Priestia sp. YIM B13490. NCBI lineage: Bacteria > Bacillati > Bacillota > Bacilli > Caryophanales > Bacillaceae > Priestia > Priestia sp. YIM B13490. The sequence continues at coordinate 23,449 of NZ_JBHZOT010000002.1, read as the reverse complement.
AGAAAGATTTACTGGAGTATACGAAAATACGTATTTACATGATGCTCTTCTAAAAGCAATGAATTTAAAATAAGTGAGATAAAAGTACGGTGTTGATTTAATATACTTAGTATGTAAATCAACACCTTATTTTTTGCTTTGTGTGAGCAAGTTATGATGGAGTTTCTTCAAAGGTATGCTACGATAAGAATTATCTTGAATTGAAGAGGTGTCACGATGAAAATAGAAGTATGGTCAGATTTTGTCTGTCCTTTTTGTTATATTGGAAAGCGCCGATTAGAGCAAGCGCTTCAGCAATTTGCACACAAAGATGATGTGCAGGTTGAATTTAAAAGTTTCGAGCTAGATCCAAACGCCCCAGTTAATACTGGCAAAACAATTAATGAAGCTCTTGCTGCTAAATATGGAATGACGATTGAACAAGCGAAGCAAGCAAATGAAGGAATCGGACAGCAGGCAGCTAGTGTGGGCTTATCCTTTAAATTTGACGATATGAAGCCAACTAATACATTTGATGCTCACCGCTTAGCTAAATTTGCAAAAGCTCAAGGAAAAGAAGCAGCCATTACAGAAAAACTCTTATATGCATACTTTACTGAATCAAAACATTTAGGTGAAGAAGAGACGCTGGTTGCTGTTGCAGAAGATGCAGGTCTTGACCGAGAAGAAGCACGTCAAATTCTTGCGGATAAAAACGCATACGCAAATGAAGTGCGCAGTGATGAAGCAACGGCTCAGCAATATGGCATTAGCGGTGTTCCATATTTTGTTGTTAATCAAAAATATGCGATTTCAGGTGCACAGCCAGTCGAAACATTTGTAGGAGCTCTCCAACAAGTATGGGAAGAAGAAAATCCGACTCCCGCTTTGAAGAGCCTTTCTCCAGAAGGCGCAGATGATGCCTTTTGTGCAGATGGTCAATGTGCCGTTCCTGATTCCTCTAAAAACCAACAATAAATAAAAAGCAGAATCGGAATTTCCGCTTCTGCTTTTTATTTATTTGCAAAAAACTTCACAAAAAAACAAACATATGTTCTGTTTTGTGTTATAATAAGTTTAGAAGCAACAAACCTCGATGAGTAAGCTCCAAAAATAAGCGATTAAAAGTGATCCCACCATGAACTACCTTCCATTTAATCCTGCAGGGGGAATCTGAATGAAGAGCAAAGTGCGCATTATCCCATTTCAAGTAGTTGAACAATTGAATCAATTTAATGAAGTCCCAGAAGGAGTCGCTCTAATTGGAGCAGAGCAAGTATGGAAGCAAACAAAGGGACGGGGAATAACCATAGCGGTTTTGGATACCGGCTGTGATGTTACACATCCAGATTTGCAGGAGCGAATTATTGGAGGAAAAAACTTTACACAAGATGATCAACAAAATCCAGATATTTTTCAAGATTATAATGGTCACGGCACTCACGTAGCAGGCACAATTGCAGCAGCGCATAATGGAACGGGTGTTGTAGGAGTGGCTCCTGAAGTGGGCTTACTTATCCTAAAAGTACTTGATGGAAATGGTTCAGGTCAATACGAGTGGATTATTCAAGGTATTAACTACGCCATCGAGCAAAAAGTAGATATCATTTCGATGTCGCTTGGAGGTCCGTCGGATGTGCCTGAGCTACATGAAGCGATTCAAGATGCTGTTGATCAGAATATTTTAGTTGTCTGCGCAGCGGGAAATGAAGGAGATGGAGAAGGCTCCACAGATGAGTTTGCGTACCCAGGCTCATATAATGAAGTGATTAGCGTAGGAGCTGTTGATTTAGAGAAACGATCTTCGGTATTTTCCAACTCAAACAACGAAGTAGATGTAGTAGCTCCGGGAGAGAAGGTCGTATCAACTTACTTGAATGGAAAGTATGCCGCACTGAGCGGAACCTCTATGGCAACACCTCACGTAGCAGGGGCCTTAGGATTGATAAAAGTTCTTTCAAATGAAATGTTTGGAAGAGAACTTACAGAACCAGAGCTTTATGCACAGTTAATCAGAAGAACCCTTCCATTAAATGAATCACCAAGAGAAGTAGGAAACGGATTTGTGCACTTGACCGTTGTTGAAAAGCTGTTGCGTGAAATTCAACGTCAAATGACTTCAGAGGTGATCGGATGAGAAGTAGTTTAGATATGCTAATGATGGAAAAGCAGCAGGCAAAAGCTCTTTATCACGAATACGCAAACAATCGAAGTTATTATGATGAAAAGACAGATGAAGAAAATAAAAATCTTTATTATCAAGATACGCTCTTTGAAAGAGAAGCCATGCAAACGTTGTTAAAGGAAACGCATCAGCATTTGCTAAGTTATTCGCCGCATAAATATGTATATCCCTGGGTGGATCTACAGGAGAATGGGGAGCTGAAAAGTCTATACTCAGGGAAAGGGATGGATCCGTTAGAAACTATACAGCAAGATATTGATCAACTTCAGTCGCTTAGTAACTCCTCTCTTTCAAGCAATGATATACTGCTAAACTGTGAGCACGTTGTCCCACAATCTTGGTTTGGGAAACAAGAGCCTATGAGAGGCGATTTGCATCATTTATTTGCGTGTGAGCCTTCTTGTAACAGTCGAAGAGGTAATTCTTCTTATATTGACTTCGCGGATTATACGCCGGAAGTAAAGCAATCAGATGTGAAAGAAGGATGTGGCAAAGCAGAAAAAGGTAAGTTTGAACCTGAATATGGAAAAGGAATTGTGGCTCGATCAACTCTTTATTTTTTAATTCGCTATCATAATAAAATTGACTCTTCGCGAGTAGATCTTCCTCTTTTACTAAAATGGCATGAAGAATTTACTGTTTCACTTTATGAAAAACATCGCAATGCAGCAATCTTTGAGTTGCAAGGCAACCGAAATCCTTTTATCGATTTTCCTGACAAAGCAGGTGCGTTAATGAGTTCTGCTTTCTAAAATAGCGAAGAGCTCCGCTTCAATTCGAAGCGGAGCTCTTTTGGATAATCTAATATGAAAATCCATATTTATCACTTAAAAGGGCGTCCATTTTATTTAATAAGCGAAAATATTCTTCTTGTTCTTCTACACTTAGAGCTGCTAGCATATCTTTTAAAAATCCATTTCGCTTCTCTGTAATCATTGAAACAAGTTTCTTTGATTCATCGGTCAGTGAAACCCACACGACTCTCCGGTCTTTTTCGTCTCGCACGCGCTGAATGAGAGATTCTTCTTCCAATTGATTTAATAAGCTAGTTGTAGCGCCCGAGGTTAAGTGAAGTTTATTTGAAATATCTGCTACCATATACTTTGTGCCGCTGGCAATGTAGTTTAAGATATAAAATTTAGTGGGTGTTAAGTGATAAGGCTGTGTTTTTAATGTTTCTTCGACTAAATGCCGCATATATTGAAAAAAAGATGTGTTAATTTGATAAAGGTGTTCAATTTTTGAATCTAAATTGTTATCCATGCTAGCTTCCATCTCCTTGTACACTACGGACGTATATAAACTAACTCTAAAATAAAATGAAACAATTGTAAAGGATGGCAATGATTATCTTTAACCACCATTATTATTTTTAAATTAATATCTTTACGAAAAAATATCTTTATGATAAAGTTATTTAGGTGGTTAACCAAATAGATGATTGTAAAGAAACATATCTCATAATAGATGGAGATAATATCTTTATGAAAAAGCTATATAAAAAAGTAATTTTATTAGTGAAGTATTAAGGAGGAGTAATGAATGTCTAGAAGTCGCTTAATGGTAACAAATTTTATTGGAATTATCGTTATTTTAGCTTTATTAATTGGAGGAGGATATTATTACGTTCAAAAATCGAACTATATTACAACGGATAACGCTAAAGTATCCGGAGATGTATACAATGTAGTTGCACCTGCAGCAGGTAAAGTAGCAAGCTGGACAGTAGAAGAAGGAAATGATGTATCAAAAGATGCTGAAATTGCTAAAATTCAAGCTGAAAAAGGGTCTGTAGCTGCTAAAGTGCCAGCAGATGGAAAAATTATTCAAACAAACGTAAAAGAAAATCAAATGGTTCAAGCTGGACAGCAAATTGCAACGGAAGTAGATATGAAAGACCTATTTATCGTAGCAAATATTAAAGAAGATCAGCTTAAGGATATTAAAGAAGGCGACGATGTAGATGTAACGGTAGACGGAGACAGCAGTGCAAAAATCGACGGCAAAGTCGAAGAAATTGGATATGCAACCAATTCACTTTCATCTTTAACATCGAACTCAAGCTCAGATGGAAACTACACAAAAGTGTCTCAAACGGTTCCTGTGAAAATTTCTATTTCTAATTATTCAGAGCATGTACTGCCAGGTATGAACGCAGAAGTAAAAATTTCGAAAGACTAATTCTTACTACAACAGTTCAAGAAGGGAGGAAATATGATGACAGCCAGTATAGAAAACACAAGTGATGGATCCATCAAAAAGCATATTCCGCTATTGATTGTTTTAATGCTTGGTTTGTTTCTTGCGATATTAAACCAAACGTTACTGAACGTAGCCATCCCGCATTTGATTACTGAGTTTGGCGTAACGGCAAATACAGCTCAGTGGTTGTTAACTGGATATATGCTTGTGAACGGGGCATTAATTCCGCTTTCAGCTTTTTTAATTGAACGATTTGGTGTGCGTCGCTTGTTCTTATTTGCAATGTTTTGTTTTACAGTAGGGTCATTGATTTGCGGAATTGCACCTACGTTTTCGATTATGCTTACCGGCCGTTTAATTCAAGCTATTGGCGGAGGTGTCTTATCGCCTCTTGTTATGACCATTATCGTGTTTATTTTCCCTCCTCACATGCGAGGAAAAGGGATGGGGATTTTTGGTTTAGCCATGATGTTCGCACCGGCTATTGGACCAACGTTATCTGGATGGGTTATTCAAAACTATGATTGGCACATCCTTTTTAACGGCATGGTGCCATTAGGTGCTATTGTATTAATTATTGCTTTCTTTCAATTAAAAGACATTCAGCCTCCAAAGGATGTAAAAGTTCACATGCCTTCTGTTGTGACATCACTTGCAGGTATGGGATTATTGCTTTATGGATTCAGTGAAGCTGGAAATGACGGCTGGACGGATTCAGTTGTTCTTTCTACAATCATTGGCGGGGCAGTTCTTTTAATTATATTTGTTCTTCAACAAATTAAATCTGAAAAGCCGCTATTGGATATGCGTGTATTCAAATATAATATTTTTTCACTATCAAATATTATTAGTATTGCGATTACAATCAGTATGTACGCAGGCATGTTCTTGCTTCCAATTTACTTGCAAAATATCCGCGGATATTCTGCTTTTGATTCAGGACTGCTGTTGCTTCCTGGCGCACTTGTTATGCTGGTTATGTCGCCGATTTCAGGTACATTGTTTGATAAAGTGGGACCTCGTCCGCTAGCAATCGTTGGTATGCTCATTACATCTATTTCAACGTTTGAATTTACGAAGCTGACGATGGATACACCGTTTAATCATATTTTAGCGATTTATATTATCCGTTCGTTCGGTATGTCACTCTTAATGATGCCGATTATGACAGCCGGTTTGAATCAGCTTCCGCAGCGACTAAGCAGTCACGGAACGTCAATGTCTAATACGCTTCGTCAAGTAAGTGGTTCAATTGGTATTAGTTTAATGACGACCATTTTTACGAACCGTACAACGTATCATGTAAATGAAATCAGCAGTTCCATGAATACGTCTGATCCATTCTTTATGAACAGCTTTCATTTATTTGTACAAAAAGTAGCTGCTACTTTGCATTTATCACAAGATCAGGCTCAGCAGCAAGCGCTGAAGGTTTTATCTGGAAAAATGACGCAGCAAGGTACGATCCAAGGTATTAACGATGCCTTTTACTGGGCAACAGCAATTTCTGTTATTGGTTTAATTTTAAGTTTCTTCCTTCGTGACGTACGTAAAGATAAAGTAGTCGAAGAAAAGAAATCAAAAGCTCAAGAGGAAGATATTCGTATGCTTCCAGCTCCGAAAAGTATAAATTCATAAGGAGCTATAGAAATCTAAAGTTCATCATAAAAATGTTGGAGAGAAAGGGGCAGTGAGGCGGATGGATCCATTGATATTTGGTGAAGAAATTCAAAGAATTTCAATATCTTTAAACAAAAAAGTAATGACAAATGTAAAAAGCCTTTTACAGCATTACGGAATTACCCCTTTTCAATATCATATTTTACTGATTGTTGAACGTGCAGATACAATGCCTGTCACCAAAGTGGCAGACGAGATAAAGGCGAGCCCAAGCGTTATTACAGCATCGATTACACGTTTGTATGAACTGAATCTTGTGGAGCGCTACCATTCAAAAAGAGATCGGCGTAAAGTTATGGTCGAGCTTACAAACAAAGGGAAGCAAGTGATTCAAGCTGCTGAAAAAGACATGCAGCAAGGGGTTGAAAAACTGTTTGCTTGCTATAAAGAAGAAGAACAGCAGCAATTTCTCACGCTCTGTCGACAGCTAGATGAACATGTGACTTGAACTTGAGTAGAAAAAAGTATATTGAGTTAAGCGGAGTGAGTGTAAATGAATAAAGAAACGGTAAAAAACATTCGAAAAAACTACAATATGAATCAGCGAAACTTCGCTCAAGCAGTAAACTGCAGTTTTTCTTTAATTGCACTGGTTGAAGTGGGGAAGCGAAGAGTAACAAAAAACTTGGAAGACAAAATTAAGCAAGCATTTCAATTGAACGATCACGATTTAAAAACACTGCAAGGGTAATACAAAAAGTAGGTGTGAAACGAGCGCACCTACTTTTTTTCGTCTTGTTTTTTTGTAAGCGGATCTACCGTATGTTTGTAATCGTAAGCTTTCGAAGTAGTAACTATGCATAGCAGTAAAATAACAAATACAATGATAATAGAGAGCGTAATAATGATGATCATATAAAACGTCCTTTCTTTTTCTTATTACGTATGCTTTCGTTCTTATTGGTAAAATTCCTTCTTTCTCCACATAGTGCAGAAACGACAAACGCATACTAGTAACAGCCTAAAATAAAGGAGTGTTTATAATGAATGAAAAAGAGTTGAAAAAACAATTAAAAAAGGTAGCGGATTATCCTTCATCTAAAGCAGATGGAGTAGACGAAGAGTTTTCTCGTGAATTAGCAGACCAAGACGATTTAGAAGCTCAGGCTAGAGCGAACGCTGCAGATGAAAGACAAAAAAAGCAAAACTAAAGCTGAGATAAAAGTATTTTAGCCCAAGTGAAAAACGAACCACTAATCGAAATGTTTGATTAGTGGTTCGTTATTTCTCAGCCTCGTTTATTATTTTTTCAAAAGTAAATAAACAAAGTAAGGAGCACCGATTACGGCGGCAATAATTCCTGCTGGTACACCGTTAGGATCGGCAATGTTATGTCCTATTGTATCTGCAATCAGCAAGAGCCAGCCGCCAAGTAAAATGGCAACGGGAATAAAAAGCTGGTTTCTCGGTCCGACTAAGCCTTTGGCAATATGAGGAGCAAGAAGCCCAATAAAGGCCACGCCGCCTGTAACTGAAACTGCGGCTGCCGCTAATGCAACCGCGGCTAGAAGCAATGTGATACGCTCTTTCTCCATAGCGATACCGACTCCAATAGCTGCAGCTTCATTTAAGTTAAAAATGTTTAATGAATTTGCTTTGTACAATATAAAAGGAATCAAGACAAGCAGCCAAGGTAGAAGTGCCCATATAAAAGGCCAGTCTGTCCCCCAAATGTTTCCTGCAATCCATTTAGCAATAAAATCAACTTTAGCACGATCAGCTGATGACATAATCACCACCATCATTCCAGAAAGAGCCATCGAAAAACCTACGCCTGTTAAAATAAGTTTTACAGGCTGCAGTCCTTGGCTTTTACTATATGCACAAAGGTAGATAAGACAAGCTGTAAACAAGGCACCGATGAACCCTACTAACGGAAGAGCATACACGAAAGAGCCAGCTTCAATTGGAAAAAATAAAAAGAATACGGCAATTGCGACGCCTGCTCCCGAATTAATTCCTATAATTCCAGGTTCCGCTAAGTCATTGCGCGTAACACCTTGTAAGATAGCGCCTGATAAAGCTAGAGCCATTCCTGCTAAAAGAGTAATGATAATTCGCGGAAGTCGAATTGAAAAAAGAACAAACTCATCTGCAAAATCCCCTTTGCCAAAAAGAGTAGGAAATACTTTATTATAAGGAAGGGAGGCATCCCCAAGCCCCATCCCTATTACAATCGTTCCAAGAATCAAAACAGTGAGCAGCATCATAATTATTCGTTGTTTTCTAATAAGCGCTGGGTGGATCATGAGAATGCTTTTCCTCCTTTACGAACAATGACTAAAAAGAAAGGTAAACCAATCATGGATACAACTGCTGCTATCGGTGTTTCATAAGGCGCACTTACGGTTCGGCCCAACGTATCAGCGAGCAGCATAAACGCTGCGCCAGTGACAGCGGACATAGGGATAATATAACGATAGTCGGTTCCTACAATTCCTCGTACAATATGAGGAATCATCAAGCCGATAAACACCATGTTTCCGACTAGCGCAACAGAAGCACCTGCAAGAAGAATCATGACAACAAATAAAACGGTTTTGACCTTTGTTGTTTGCTGACCTAACCCCACAGCGACTTCTTCGTTTAAGCTTAAAATAGTAAGCTGCCGGGAAAGCAAAAGGGCAATGAATATACCTCCCACAATAAAAGGAACAATGATTTGAAGCTGTTCCCAAGAAGTGCCTACCATTCCGCCAGCAGTCCACATCGATACATCTTTTGAAATTTTAAAATAAATACCGACGCCTTCTCCGATCGCATAAAGAAACGCTGAAACGGCAGCCCCGGCTAGTACAATTCGAAGCGGAGAAAAACCGCCTCTTTTTATAGCAGCAATTCCAAATACCAAAATTGCGCCAACCGCAGCTCCGATAAAGCAAGCAATCGTAATACCTAAATAATTTACAGAAGGGATAAAGGCAATGGTTACAGCTAAAGCTGCATTTGCGCCAGAAGTTAAGCCTAAAAGTCCTGGATCTGCAAGAGGATTTCTTGTCATACCTTGCATAATTGCCCCTGATACTGATAAAGCAGCGCCAACAAAAACAGCGGCGATTTCACGAGGTAAACGAATATCTCGGATGATCGAAATCTGTTCGTTTACACTGCTTGATGAAAGTGCTAGCCACACATCTTTTATCGATATATCAGCAGCGCCAAAAATCATTGAATAACCAAACATTATGATGAATACGAGCAAGGCACCTATTAATTTATATAAAAAAGGAATGAAACGCTGATTGTCTATTTTCATAAAACACCCATCTTTTCATGTAAGAATAAATTTAGTAAAACAAAGCAAGAGGAATTCTAAAAAGAATTCCTCTTGAATGAGTTACTTGCCAAGAAATTTTTGAGTAAAGAAATCTAGTTGATAATCTAATGTGATTGGATCATTAAAATAAAATTCTTTTGCATTTGCTTCAAATACGTGATTATTCTTTACAGCAGGAATATTTTTGTACGTATCTGTTTTCTCAAATGATGTATCTCCATCTTGGTTTTTACTGAAGATTAAATAATCTCCGGCATATTCAGGAAGAACTTCTGGTGAAATTGCATAGTAACCATCTTTCAAAGCCATGTCTTTTACTTTCTCTGGCATTTTTAATTTCATTTCTTGATAAAGAATCTCCGTTCCGCGTCCCCAGTTATCGCCAAATACATAAAGCTGCTTGTCAAAGTTCTCAATAACTGAAACCGTGGTATCGTCGCCAATTTTAGCTTTGATGTCAGAACCAGCTTTTGCCGCACGCTTTTTAAAATCGTTTACCCATGACTGTGCTTCTTTTTCTTTATTTAATAGTTTTCCGATTTCTACATGCTGAGTAAGGTAGTCTACTTTATCGTATGTATACGTGACGGTAGGAGCAATTTTTTTCAATTTATCAACGTTTTTTGTAGTAGATAAGCCAATAATTAGGTCAGGCTTTAATTTAATGATCTTTTCTAAATTTTCATCTGATACTTCTTCAACGCCTTTTAATTTCTTTTCAAAGCGGGGATTCATTTTAGACCATGAATCAACTCCGACAATATTGACACCTAACGACATGACGTTACCTGCGTAGGAGCCTAACACTACAACACGTTTCGGGTTAGCGGGAACTTTTACAGGGCCGTCTTCAGATTGATATATGATTGTCTTAGATTCGCCATTTTTGCTAGAATCATTTTTGCTTTCAGTTGAACCGCTGCTGCAGGCACTAATAAGTAGTACGAATATGAGCATGAATGGAAGCAGTAATTTTTTCATTTAGTTATCTCCTCTTAATAAGTTATACGTGATGCACATTGGTTTATTGGTTCTCGGGTCTCGTCCGATTTCAGCGTCGATATGAAACACTTTTTTTAGAACGTCATGCGTGATGACTTCGTCACACGTTCCGGCTTTAACAATTTCTCCATCTTTTAAAGCGATAATATAATCTGCAAAACGAGCGGCTTGATTTAAATCGTGAAGTACCATTACGACGGTACGTTCTTGCTCTTTGTTTAGCTTTTGAAGCAGCTCAAGCACTTCTAACTGATGAGCCATATCCAAGTAGGTAGTCGGCTCATCGAGGAATATAATATCTGTTTCTTGAGCTAAAGCCATTGCAATCCACACTCGCTGACGCTGACCGCCTGAAAGAGAGTCAACGAGACGAAATTTGTAATCTTTTGTTCCGGTTACTTCAAGCGCCCAGTCAATCGTTTGATAGTCTTGTTTCGACAGACGCCCAAACCCTTTTTGATAGGGAAATCGCCCATAAGATACAAGTTCTCCAACAGTTAAGCCGCTGGCACTTTCAGGGGTTTGAGGGAGAATGGCCATTTTTTTAGCGAGTGCTTTTGTATGTTCTGTTGAAATATTTTCGCCATCTAAAATGACGGAACCGGATTGATGAGAAATAATGCGGGTGACGGCTTTTAAAAGCGTTGATTTGCCGCATCCGTTTGAACCAATAATCGTGGTAATCTTTTTGTCTGGAATGTTAACGCTTAAATTCTTTACTATTAGACGTTCACCATAACTAATATGTAATTTCTCTGTATATAGGCGAACCATATCTGACCCTCCGTTTACGTTTAATACAACAAATACTTGATAATGATTATCAATATCGTTTACTTTACATACTATAATTCGAACGTTTCCGGATGTCAATAGTTATTTTTATTGTCAAAACGGTGAAGAAGATGTATATTCAAATGAGAATGATAATCAATAACAATTAATTGCAAGGAGCGGGTGTTCATGACACATAACGAACTGTTTGACGTGACGATTATAGGCGGGGGACCGGCCGGCCTTTATTCTGCCTTTTATAGTGGACTAAGAGAAATGAAAACAAAGCTGATTGAATATCAGCCAAAATTAGGCGGAAAACTTCACGTTTATCCTGAAAAAATGATTTGGGATGTAGGAGGGCAAACGCCTATTTCTGGTGCGAAGCTTATTGAACAGCTTGTTGAACAAGGGCTGACGTTTGATCCAACTGTTGTTTTAAATGAGAAGATTGAATCGATTTCTCGCTTAGAAGATGGTATTTTCCAGCTGACGAGTTCTTCAGGTGAACATCATTACTCTAAAACCATTATCCTTGCTGTCGGAGGAGGTATTTTAAATCCGCAAAAGCTCAAAATTGAAGGGGCAGAACGATTTGAAATATCAAACTTAAACTATACGGTTAAATCTTTGCAGCATTTTAAAAATAAAACGGTGATTGTTTCCGGGGGAGGAAATTCAGCCATTGATTGGGCAAATGAGCTAGAGTCCGTTGCTAAAAAAGTATATATTACGTACCGAAACAGTGAACTAAACGGTCATGAAGCACAAGTGAGACAATTAATAAACAGTTCAGCTCGGTGTCTGCTTAACACATCTATTACAAAATTAGTGGCTGATGGGACGCATGAATTTATTGAAAAAATTGAAAAAGTTGAGCTAACTAATCATCAAACCGGTGAAATTTCTTATTTACCGATTGACGAAGTCATTATTAATCACGGTTATGAAAGAGATACAGAGCTGTTAAAAAACAGTGAATTATATATTAAAACCATTGATGACTGCTATGTTGCAGGTAACGCAGCAAGCGAAACGTCGGTAGAAGGCGTGTATGCAGCGGGAGACATTCTCATGCACGAAGGAAAAGTCCATTTGATTACAGGTGCTTTTCAAGACGCTGCTAATGCCGTAAACAAAGCAAAACAATTCGTTCAGCCCTCTGCTGCTAAGGCGGCTATGGTTTCTTCTCATAATGAAGTATTCAAAAAACGTAATTCAGCACTAATTAAACAAATGACGAAGTAAAGCGAGGTGCAGGGTGCATGTCGCTTCTTTCTCTACGGTGGGATTATCTATATGGAGAGGCAGGGAACGAAAAAAGAAAAGAGAAATATAATAAAGGAAAACGCTTACATTTTTTTAAAAAATGACATAGTGCTTGTGTGCATAAGGGGGAAGCCGTATGAACGAAAAAGAGAAATATCAGTTTGAAACAAAAGCCATTCACGCAGGGTATGAATCAAAACATCATTTTGATAGCTTAGCTCCGCCTATTTATCAAACGTCTACATTTACATTTTCATCTATAGAACAAGGTGCAAACCGGTTTAGCGGAGCAGAAGATGGTTATGTATATTCCCGGTTATCGAATCCAACGGTCACCATTTTAGAAGAGCGTATGGCACAGCTTGAAGAAGGAGAAGCCGCTTTGGCATTTGGATCGGGAATGGCTGCAGTATCGGCTGTATTGATTGGACTTACAAAAGCAGGCGATCATATTTTATGTTCTAAAGGAGTGTATGGATGCACATTTGGTCTCTTAGAAATGCTTGAGGAAAAATATCAAATCCATCATTCTTTCTCCAACTTGGAAACTGAGGAAGAAATTCTTGCTGCTATCAGAAAAGATACAGCATGTATTTATATTGAAACACCGATTAACCCGACTATGACTTTAGTAGATTTAGAGTTAGTTGCTTCTATCGCCAAACAAAAAGGAATTCCTGTGGTAGTAGACAATACCTTTTCAACTCCTTATTTGCAACAGCCGCTGAAGCTTGGGTGCGACTTAGTCATTCATAGCGCAACAAAATTTATTGGTGGACACGGAGATGTTGTCGCAGGAATTGTAGTAGGGAACAAAGAGGTTATTTCCGTACTGCGCAAAACGACGCAAAAAGATATCGGAGGCATTCTTTCACCGTTTGATGCTTGGCTGTTACTCAGAGGCTTAAAAACGCTGGCCGTTCGAATGGATCGTCACTGTGAAAATGCTGAACATATTGCAAAACAATTAAGTCTCCATCCCAAGGTGAAAGCCGTTTATTATCCAGGTGATAAAAAGAGCACTGCTTATTCTCTCATGCAAAAGCAAATGAGAAAAGGAGGGGGGCTTCTCTCTTTTGAAGTGAAAGGAGGTTATGAAGAAACCGTAAAAGTGGTTAATCAGCTTAAGCTCATTTCCATTGCGGTGAGTCTTGGAGATGCTGAAACACTTATTCAGCATCCTGCCTCGATGACGCATGCAGTTGTGCCGGAAGAAGCTCGGAAAGAAATGGGAATTTCAAACGAACTCCTTCGTTTATCAGTTGGACTGGAAGCATGGGAAGATATTATGAGAGATTTACAGCAGGCATTAGATAGTATATAACAAACGCTCAAACAACGCTTGAAGTATCTTAAGGATATTTCAAGCGTTGTTTTTTGAATATCAACCGTATGTCATCAGTCATACATCCTTTTTTGCGAACGGAACTTTACCTACATCTTTAGACAAATGTCCTAGACAGAAGAGATGCCTTTCAATAGACTAAAGATTATCTGTGAAAATACAATATTTAGGTAAGGAAGGTGCTCTGCTATTATGCTTCATAACCCAACTGGAAAAAAACGTCTAGGATTGGCGTTTCTTCTCAGCACGCTTGCGATATTAGGTCCGCTTAATATCGATATGTATTTGCCAAGTTTCCCTGCTATTGCTGATCATTTAGATGCGCGAGCTTCACTTGTTCAGCTTAGTTTAACATCGTGTTTACTAGGCCTTGCCATTGGTCAAATCGTGATCGGTCCAATCAGTGATGCGAAGGGACGAAAACGACCTTTACTCATTTCCATCTCTTTATTTATGATATCGTCCTTGCTCTGTGCTTTGGCTCCTACTATTACAGCTTTAGTCATCGCACGCTTTTTACAAGGGTTTACAGCTTCGGCAGGAGTTGTTCTTTCTCGAGCCATTGTCAGAGACGTTTTTAGTGGAAGAGAGCTTACGAAGTTTTTTGCTCTGTTAATGGTTATCAATGCCTTTGCGCCAATGATAGCACCAATGGCCGGAGGTGCTATTTTGCTTCTTCCTTTTGCAAGCTGGCATACTATTTTCTTGTTTTTAAGTTTAATAGGCCTTTTAATTGTTTTAACAATTTCAATGCGTTTAAAAGAAACTTTGCCAATTGAAAATAGAACGCCAAGTTCAATTGGTCATTCCATTCGCACGATGGGCAGTCTATTACAAGACCGTTCTTTTATTGGGTATGCCTTAATTGTCGGACTGGTCCACGGAGGTAGCTTTGCTTATGTATCAGGCACTCCATTTGTCTATCAAGGGATCTACCATGTTTCTCCGCAAGTTTTTAGCATTTTGTTTGGCATTAACGGCTTAGCCATTGTGACTGGAAGCTTTATTATTGGGCGCTTTAGCGGAATTCTTCATGAAAGAAGCCTGCTTCGCATTGCCGTGATTACGGCTGTAAGTGCTACTAGCGTACTTCTTATCATGACCATGCTTAAAGGGCCGCTGGCTACGATTGTTATTCCCATTTTTATTTACATGATCTCTATAGGAATGACGATCACAGGCTCGGTGACATTGGCAATGAAAAATCAAGGACATAGAGCAGGAAGTGCGAGTGCCGTGTTAGGCATGCTTCCACTAACTTTAGGATCAATTGTTTCTCCTTTAGTGGGTATTAACGAAACCACAGCTATTCCGATGGCTGCTATTTTATTTAGTACGGCGCTTTTAGGTTTTGTAGCTTTCTTTACGTTAACTAAAAACAAGAAAGAAACAGAAAAGTGCGAAGTTAATGAGTTTAAAACGGAGGTTTCTCCGTAATCACTTTTTTGATTGTTTGAAAGCACCACTCCTTTGTGAAAATGAGTGGTGCAAATTTATTCAAGTATTGGATAATATATGCCAATCTTAGAGCATGATCGAAAGGAGTGGATAATAATGAGTAAAGTAATTCCTGAAATAACCCTTAATGACGGGGTAACCTAGCCTGCTATAGGTTTTGGTACATATAAGCTTAACGGAAATGAAGGAGTCAACGCTATAATGAGTGCGATTGATGATGAATAGCCCACAATTTAAAGGGAATATTCTCATATCGCCAATACGCCACTCCTGTTGGGCTATTCTTTGCCTCATGGTCTAAGCTTACCTTGGCCAGTAAGAGATTAGGGCCTATGCCTGCCGTAGCTGTCAGGCGTGTCTTACGATAAATCTCATTAATAATCTTATGGGCTAATTCTTCTGGTGTATGAGCGAATAGATGTAGCGAAGCTGTCGCATCAATAAACAGCTCATCAATACTATAGGCATGAAAATCCTCAGGAGCCACGTACTGTAACACCAAGCTCGAAATATAGGTCGAAGCCTTGATATATCTTTCCATAGATGGATTCACCACATGAATATCTTTCCTTTTAGGAATGTCGAAAAGACGACTTCCTGTTTTGACCCCTTCTTTCTTTAATAATGGCGTGGTAGCTAATACAACGGATCCCGACCGTTTGATATGTCCGACTACCGCAAGCTTTGTTTTCAACGGGTTAAATCCTCTTATGACAGAAGAAACGGACGCATAGAACGCCTTCATGTCGATACATATAATGATTCGATTTGGTAACTGTTCATCCTCCATTGAAAATACTCCTAAAATAAAAACTCTACATTTTTCCCAATCATTGCTATCACTTGCATAGAATTTATTGTTACATTAACAGAAGTAACTACTACATAACGTAATGGTAAGAGTTCAAAAAGACTAAACCCTAAAGGGGGATAAATGTTGAAAAAAGAATATTTTGTGCAATATTCAGACCAAAGTATAATTGATAGTTTTGACTTTCCAGAAGATAAATTTGTATCTATTACTGTAGGGATTAGGGACATTAATCATGATCTGATCATCTCTTTAGTTCGAAAAATGTTTGGTTTACCTGTTTTTTTTGTTTTAGACTCAATGCTCTCTGGACATGAAAAAGAAACATTGATTAAAAATAAAACTCCTTTTTATGAGCATTCATCAGATGGTGCTATTATTAAAGTTGATTCTGAAGAAAAATTGAGCCATGTTAGTGGATTAGCAGAAGAATTAGTTAATAATGGGCTGAGTATATTCATTTTCTACGGAGAAGGTATTGTAGAGCAGGATTTAATTCCTTCGAGACAATGGAATAAACCTATAGAATTTAAAAATGTCGATATAGATAAAGTCGATACATTTGTGGATGTGGAAGAGGTTGGATTTACGATATTCAGTAAGAGTGATCTATTTAACTCACCTGGAAAAGTCAAAAATTATATACCTCGTAGCTACTCACTTGATATTAATAGCAGCAATATTTAACATTTCTAAATTAAAAGGAGGAGGGTTTGCAGTCAATGAAGTATAAAAATAATAAGAGTATACTAAAAATGTTAGCTATCATCCTTCTTTCTATAGATCTATTCTTTTATCTTTTAGCACTAAAGAGCCTATACGTTTTCTCTTCAAAGGTTTCGATATATTTTCTGATATTTGTTCTACACTTTATCTATTTATACATAGTCTTTATAACCGTTAGCAAAACAAAAGAGTCTAAAGTTTTTTGGGGAGTAATTGGGCCGTTTTTTATTGTACCTATAGCAATCGTTGGGTGGTTCACGTTCTTTTATACTAATAAAGTTGACTATTATGATCTAACTTCCCCTAAGAATACCCAAAAACTTATTATTGGGTATTCCAATTGGAGTCTTGGAGAAACTAACCATTACTATGATTTTTATAAACAAACAGAATTCCCTTTGGTGAAAAAACGAATAAATCAAGAACCTCTTCATGTCATGACACGAAATACGGATATGAGCGATTTAAATGTTTTAGGAGCTCATGATGCACAATGGGGAAATGAACAAACAGTAACTTTTACATCTCCATATCTAAATAAGGAAGTAACCTTGAATTTAAAGTAAGTACTTTTTTCTACTTAAACAACAGAGTTGAGAAAAAGCCTGTATCTAAGGAGATCCAGGCTTTTTATTTTCTAGTTTAGTTACCATAAGTTTGATTATAGGAAGTAGACTTTTCAATCTATTACTTTGTTAAAAACGTTCGTAAAACTGAATGTATTTTAAAGGACGTTCGTAAATTGTTTTTTGAATTTAAACGAACGTCGAGAATGATAAATTTTTTATACAAACACACAGTCCGTAAAAGTATACTTTTACGGACGAGATATTTAAATCTATTAGAAAATTTTAGAATAATTATTATCGGTAACAAAATAAAAAACCTTTATTTCCAATGATATACAGATAGCGCATTCATTGTTCTCGTAATCATCGTTTACACATCATCTGTTAAGTAGCGATGGATAGAAGAAAACACATTATCTCTTATCAGCTCTTCTTCATTTAATAAATGATGTTTTCCGTTCTCTATAAGTTCAACATCTATATTTGGAAACTTCTTTAGTAAGAAATCAACATTATATCTCCAATCCACTGTTGTGTCCTTTTTTCCCTGGAGGATGAGAACAGGGACAGAACTGGGATTCCCCTTCTTAATCAATTCATTCCATCTTATCAATGCTTCTACCCAACTGAGAGGGACCTGATCATACTGTAACGGATCATTCTTCACAAAACGCAAAAACTTTGCATCTGTTGAATTGTCTCGAAGTATCCTCTTCAAATTCCTGGTGAACGCTTTTAAGGGCTTTACTAAAATGGTGATTGCATTCCAGCGATAAGGCCGAACGAGGGGCGAGACAAGCACTGCTTTTCGAATCTGAGACGTTTCAGGGTTATTCAATATATAATCGACTGCAGCAGAAGCGCCCGTACTATGAGCCACGATATAGACGGGCAGAGAGCTTGAAGACAGGTGTCTACGTACGACTTCTCGAATACTTTCTGTATAGAGAGAAAACTCCGAAATGGCTCCCCGTTCTCCTGTTGACAATCCATGTCCTGGTAAATCAAATGTCAACACATGAAACCCTTGTTGAATCAAGAAACGAATGACAGTACTTAGTACTCCCGCATGATCATAATAACCGTGAAGAAGAAGAATATGAGCTTTTATCGGTAAGGGACGAAAAGATTGGATAAACAGCCGTTCATGGACAAACGATTCAAATCCGTAACGATACATTATGTTCTCTGTTGGGAGATTGTAAAACTCACTGTAACGTTTCATGTTTTCATTCATGGGGCGTGAATCGTATGTAAAGCGAAAATGCTGATCATTTTTAATGTTTTTAATAACTTGTTTCATATTCGACCTCTGTGTCTCCGTAATTTTTTTATGTCATTTAATAATATTATATTCCTCATTTACTAATGAAAAATGAAAAACCAAAAGAAAAGTTTTATGTAATTAAGTCATCGGTGTTTATTTTTTTGATTATTAAAAGCTTTATGCAGTTTTTACTGCATAAAGCTTTTAATAATCAACGATAACCCAATTGCTATACAAAACATACTATTGTAAATACAGTTTTTATTGCTTGGATAAACCGTTTTTCATCTGGTTTCTACTGCTCATTGTTTGCATAGTTGGTGCCCCTGTTTTATTTCCATTTCCTCTTATTATCCAAATCACTAAAGTCCCAATTCCTATGCTTAAAAGTGACAGTAGCATGCCTCTGTTATTATTTTTCTTTGCAAATAGGCCATTAACATTAAATAAAGAAGTTAGCTGCTGTACATTATTCATTATGCAAATCCCTCTTTGATAAGTGTTTGAAAGAAATCTCTCTTCCAACATCTTTATTTTTTACCGACGCTACATATATATACTAGGAAAATGATCTATCGTTACTTGGGTTTTCAAATTATTTCCTGTAATTATTTAAAAACCAATGTAAACCTTAATACATATATGACTATTAGAAGGAGTGGAAAAAGAATGAAGACAAAAAAATATGTACTGGGACTCTTATCAGCTATTTTATCAGTAGGATTTCTTTTTGGTTGTAATGATAAAAAAGATGAAGCTGAGCCTGATCCAACTGAAGAACCGTCCGAACAAAAAGCTCAAAATAATCGTGATAACAATGATCTACGAGACGTGGGATTTCAACCCGACGGTGTTCAAAATAACAATGTAGATAATAATAATCAGACACGATTAGAGGTAGCTGATAAAGCTGCGGATCGTATTGCTAAATTAAATGAAGTAGATACTGCGAATGTGATTGTTACAAACCGAAATGCATACGTGGCTGTTGTTTTAAAGAATGAAGCAAACGGGGAAGTAACCGACCGTTTAAAAAAGAAGATTTCAGATCAAGTAAAAGTTACAGATAAAGATATTCGAAATGTGTATGTGTCATCCGATCCTGATTTTGTGAATCGTATGGAAGGGTACGGAAATCGAATTAATGAAGGTTCGACAAGAAATGGCCTATTTGAAGATTTTACTGAAACCGTTAAAAGAGTATTCCCTAATAATCGTTAAACAGAAATGATGAGATATAAAAAAGTAATTTTTTATGTTTTAGAAAGAGAGGCCTCCTTATAGATTAAGGAGGTTTCATATATGCTTCTCTCTCTATTATACGAAATGACTTAATAGTTATTTTTGGTTCCTTTTTACTATCATAGGAGCATTGATCATGTAATGGATGCTTCATTAGGAGAGAAGAGTCTATCTAAAATTGAAGGAGAAAATCAGGATGGATTATAAAATATTCAAGATAATTAATCAACTGGCTGGGCGTTATTCTATATTGGATATGCTGATGATATTGGTTTCAAATAAGGTACGTTATCTATTCGCTTTTGTGTTAATGTCGATGTGGTTTCGAGGCCATTCGTACAGAAAAGTGATAAGATATGCCTTAATATCTGCGGCCTTTACGTTGTTGATTGACATGTTAATTCAATGTTTTTATTTTAAGCCTCGTCCTTTTATAAAGCACCGTGTCGGCATCCTTATTCCTTCAAAGATGAATTCCGCATTCTTAAGTAAACATACGTTGCTTGCAACTGCTGTAGCCACTTCTATTTTTCTACGTGAACGTGTTCTCGGGTCAGTTATGTGGGGAATGTCCTTGTTAACAGGATTCTCAAGGATTTGGGTAGGGCATCATTATCCCTCTGATATTGTCCGAAGCCTCTTTATTGGTAGCTTAACAAGTATTATTGTTGAGAAAGTTTTTGGTTCTCTAAAAATAATGAATCGAAAATCAAAAAAGTATTATGCCCAAATACGTAAATGAAGCATTTTCACTAGCTAATAATGTCTCGATTCTGTACTTGCTTTAATAATTAGTTAAAGCAGTTACTATAGCGAAGGCTTCTACTAATAACGACAAGATAAAGCTCTTAAGGGAAAAATTCCCTAAGCGCCTCATTTTTAGTTGTAAAATTTGTATTTAGGCTGATGAGCTAAACAATCTTACCGATCTCCTGTAGTTTATCATTGAGCTTTATACATATGAGATTTTAAAATTATTCATTACTTAAGTCTCTTTTTGTTTTATCACTGGATTTATTTAAGACAAATCCTGTAATTAGCTCATTAAATTGAACCCACTTTTTTGTAGGCAGTTGGTGACCCTGTTGTGGTAAAACAAAGAATTCAGCATGCTTACATTTATTTTTATACTCTTTCATATAGTGGGTAGTCCAATCCTTTTTCCCACCATATATAAACAACAAAGGCATAGTTAAGTGATGAAGTTTGTCTAAACAGTTATAGTGTAATGAATGATTATAATACTGATACCATGATTCTTGATCTGCTTTTTTCATATAACTAACTAGGCTCTTTCTTAGTGTCTTGTCCTGAGTATGACTTATAGAAAGGCTTTTTATTAATATATTTAGGTGTTCTTTTACCATATACATTCCTATTTTATGTAATAGTTGTCCAGGTATATCTCTTACTATAGGGTAAGTTCCTGAGAAAACTAATAATTCGACTCTATCGGGATGATAAATAGCCAGCTCTTGAGCAATTAGACAACCAGCAGAATAACCACATATAATAGCCTTGTCTAAATGCAGCGCATCCATAAAACGCAATACTTCGTTTGCATAGAAGGAAATTGATACAGTTTGTTCAGCTCTAGGACTTCGTCCATGACCACTTAAATCCGGAAAGATGACTCTCATATGCTTGGATAAATCGTATTGATAATGGAAGACTTTATTTCCCATGCCAGGTGGATGAATAAAGATGACTGGCATACCCTGTCCACGCTCTTCATAATACAAGTATTTATTAGTGTCTATTTCGATAAAAGGCATGATTATTTCTCACTCCAAAATCAATTAATAATTACTCTTTAGTTAAGGTTAATCTAGTTTATGAAAACCAAGATCTTTTTTCATCTTACATTTAACTCCATATAATTAACTATTTGTTCTGTATTGTTTAAAATCAAAGATCCTTTTTATTATTTATTATGAGGTTATTATAGTGAGACTATACAGACTAAAAAGGAGGAGATTTTAGAATTGTTAATAGGATTTCTGATAATGCTGATTATGTGAACTAAACATGTATACAATACACAGCTTAAAAAGCAGAAAAACTCCCATCGGTTGGAAGGGAGTTTTTCTGCTTTTTAGGAGTTTGCTATAGTATTATGATTTATCCATCTTGAGTAGTTTGCTTAAAAGATAAACTTTTATTCATTTATATAAAAAGAAAAAACATTCATGACAGGTAGCTAAAGCTTATACATATAGTAAGAGATAAATTAATTAAAAAGGTGATTATTATGTTTCGAAAAATACCGGTTGTTCTTGTCGGAAGCTTATTATTAAGTATAGGAATTAATGGATTTTTAGTTCCTCATTATTTGTTAGATGGAGGAACAATTGGAATCGCTCTCATCCTTCACTATTATTTTGAATTTTCTACAGGTTTAACGATGATTATTTTGGGCTTACCATTATGTTGGTTTGCTTGGGTTTATGAAAGAACTTATTTTTATAATAGTTTTTATGGGTTACTTATTTCTTCTTTATTGATTGATTGGCTAGAGCCTATTAAAGACCAGTTTCAACTTCCTGTTTTTCCTAGTGTAATCTTTGGAGGAATATGTATTGGGACGGGGGTTGGTCTTATGCTTCGATACGAGACAAGTACTGGAGGAACAGATTTACTAGCACAACTTGTATCAAAAGCTTTTTCCTTAAACATAGGGATGGTTATTTTAATTATAGATGGTTTTATCATAACAGCAGCTCTTCCTTTATTAGGACCTAAAACGTTTCTTTTTTCATGTTCAACAATTTTTATAGGTGGAATGACGACTTCGTTAATTACAAAAAAGGAATAATTAGGATTATAAAGTTAGTATTTTCTATCCTCCGTTTTTTGCCCCTCCCTTTCTACAACCTTCAATCGCTTTATAAGTTCATGTTAATTATTTTAACTTATAAACCTAAAGTCCTTCTAAAATGGCCTTCTTTTAGAGTGAACTAAAATACATAAACCTTTTCGTGAAAATTAAGGAATGCTGCTATAACATTTGTTTGATTATAAATTGAATACCATATCTCTTTCTAAATCATACTATATAAGTACATTTGTATTTATATGAAAATCAGGAGGGTCTATTAATGAGCAATGGTAATACACCGGCAATTGGATTCATTTACAATGGTGAATTTTACGAGATACTTATAAATCAGAAGTCCACAACATTTAAGGAAAACATTAGCCCCCAGGAATCTAGATTACCTACGAAGTTAAACTTTCCTGGTGAAGACGAAAAAAAATTAGTTTTTGTTTCCTATAATTCCACCGGAAATGGTCAGACACCAATAATACTTGAGAAATCTAATCAATTACCAGAAAACGCTATAAAAATGCTATTAGAATACAGTATTGATTCGTCTAGACCTTTCTTATAAGGGAGACTTAATGTGGAATCTATTTTCAAAAAAATATAGCATGATTCTCCATAAGGACTATTTTTATAGGGACTAACATATATATATAATGCAGACTTTTTATGCATTCACCTTCCACTGGGGTATCGAGAAAACGTAGTCATATCAAGGATGTATAAAAAGCTGCATACTCCGGAAAAAGAACCCTCGGCGGATGAACTGCGCCCCAATTGTTAGACATAATCTAACCAATTGGAGGCGCAGTTTTTATGAAGAGATTTTCAGAAGAAGA